>CAWFGR010000009.1:0-207850 GCA_963815405.1 uncultured Actinomycetes bacterium | reverse complement strand
CGGGAGGCTGCTCCCCGGCGCCAGCGCGGACTGGCAGATCGTCCTACCGGACGGCACCGCACTTGGCGACCTCCGCTACACGCTGCAGACCGACGATGGCGATCTGCTCTACGTCCAGCGTCGCGAGGTGTCCGCCACGGCCGCGCGGAGGTGCTTCACGCGTCTCGGGCACGGCGACGACGTGGACGCCAGCGAATACACGTTCCGCACCGCAACGCAGATCGAGACCGCCGCCCCTGATCTCGACTGGCTGAACAAGGGTGTCTTCATCAGCGTCGCCGGCCGCCAGGCCACAGGCGTGATCTACGAGACCTACCTCGTCCGGATGATTGCTGCGTAGTGACCGCCGTATCCAGCATGGAGATTCGTCGTGAACGAGTCACCAGAAAGTTCGCGATCGTCACCGGCGCTGAGCGGGGAATCGGCGCCGGTCTCGCAACCGCATTCCGTCGTGCTGGATACGCCGTTGTCGCCACCTCGCTCGCGATCCCCGCCTCCGACGAGTCCGACTTTCTCACGGTGCAGGGTGACATCACAGACGTCGATACCGCCCGACACGTGGTCGAGCAGGCGCTCGACCGGTTCGGACGGATCGACACCCTGATCAACGACGCAGAGATCTGTCACTGGCAGGGACTGCTGCACGGTGAGGTGACATCTGATCTGTGGTGCCGGGAGGCACTGCTGGAAGGATGTGCACCATGCCCAGGCCTTATCCACGAGAGTTCCGTGACGACGTGATCCGAGTCGCCCGCAGGCGTGAACCCGGGACCCGTTTGAAGGACATTGACCAGGCTCAATCGATCGAAGCAACACCGGCTGATTGCAGAGAGCGTAGGTGCTCGTCGAAGGCTTCGGCCGGTGTCTTCCATCCGAGGGTCTTGCGCGGCCTGCGTTGCAGCAGCGACTGCTTCGATCTCCTCGGCGTTCCAGCGCGCGAGGTCGGTGCCCTTCGGGAAGTACTGGCGCAGGAGACCGTTGGTGTTCTCGTTCGTGCCGCGCTGCCATGGGCTTGCGGGTCAGCGAAGAAGACCGGGATGCCGGTCTCGACCTTGAACGCGCGTGCGCGGACAGCTCCTTGCCACGTCCCAGGTCAGGAGCGACGGAGCTGGTCGGGCAGCTGCTCATCGTCGATGCGACCGCGTTCTTCATCGTGACCGCGCCGTCGCCCGCGAGCGCGGGACCGTTTTGGTTCTGCTTGTGGCGGAAGCCGTCCTCGCGTGGAGATGGATCAGCATCGTGAACCGGGACATCCGCTCCACGAGTGTTCCGATCGCCGAGCGTCGAGGCCGATAAACAGATCGCCTTCCCAGTGGCCGGGAACGGCACGGTCCTCGGCTGGGCTGCTCGCTCGCTGATCACCACTCCTCGGTGACATGTCCGCAGGGCTTTCGCCGGGGCCGAGCTCGAGGGACTCGCGTCGCTCGTCCGTGCGCCGGACGCGACGAGCTCGAGACGCAGCGCGCCTCGGCTCTTGCACGTAGAGGGCCTGGTAGATCGCCTCGTGACTGATCCGCATCGACTCATCATCGGGGAAGTCGACCGGCGGCGGTGCGAGATCTGTCCGGCTCCACGCCTGGGCCAGCGCCGATCGCCGCGATGAGGCTTGTTTTCCCTGCCATTGCCACTCCGGCCCCGACAAAGGCTGCCGTCAGGAGCGCGGACGTCGCCCCGAGTCGGTCCTGGACGTCTCGCGAGCCGCTCGTTGGTGGCGAGCCCGCGACCTTCGGACGTCGGCCCGCCGCCGGCATGCCTCCACGAGCGTGGCCTTGTCTTCGACCGCCGGGTCCACGTCGACGCGTCCGGCGCCACTCACAAGAGATCGTGACGGCTGCCGCGGCCGACACGACACACAATCTCGCGCACGCCAAGGCCCTCAGCCAAGCAACGACGAGATGTCTTCACGCTTAGAGAACGACAGTAGCGGCCCGACACTGTTGCCGGCAAACATGGATTCGCGCCTCCAGCGTGACGGAACCACCGGTACCCGACAGGTGTGCACACCGCGCCTCCGCGGCCGCAACCTCGGTCTTCACCCCCGACGCGATCGCCGCCCGGAAACGGACACGATCCTCGCGCCACGCGACCGTCGGAGCAGCTGGCGACGGGTCTGCCCCCGTAGGACTGCACCGCTTCTGACGCTCTCGCATCGTCACCATCGACGCCTCCACGATCAAGGTGTTCCGACGGCCGGTTGAGTCCGCCTCGCGTCCGACTTCGGGATCTCGGAGTCGTGTCTGAACAACTGGCTCGCCCAGGCCGACCGCGACGACGGCCTCCGATACGGGGCCTTCGTTCCGACGAGCTCACCGAGAACCGTGAGCTGCGGAAACGGTTGCGGCTCGTCGAGCAGGAGAACGAGGTGCTGCGCCGAGCGGCGGCGTATCTGTCGCAGGCGAACCTGCCGGGAAAATGATGTACCCGCTCGTGCGCGAGCTCGCTGCGGACGGGATTCCCGTCACGGTGACGTGTCGGGTCCTCAAGCTCGCTCGCCAGCCCTATTACCGGTGGCTCGCTTGTCCGGTGTCGGATGCCGAGTGGGACGAGGCGCACTTGGCGAACGCGTTGTTCGACGCGCATCGGGACGATCCCGAGTTCGGGTATCGGTTCCTCGCCGACGAAGTCCACGCGGCCGGCTTCGTCGTGTCGGAGCGCACGGTGTGGCGACGCTGTTCGGAGAACGGCTGGTGGTCGACGTTCGGGAGAAGAAGACCCGCAAGCGATCGAAAGCCGGCACACCCGCGCACGACGACCTTGTCCGTCGCGAGTTCACCGCAGCCGCGCCGAACCAGCTGTGGCTCGCGGACATCACCGAGCACCGCAGCGACGAGGGCAAGCTCTACCTGTCGCGATCAAGGACGTGTGCTCGAACCGGATCGTCGGCTGGGCGATCGACGAACGCATGAAAGCCCGGCTCGTCGTCGCCGCGCTCGAGATGGCCATCGGGCAACGCAGCGTGAAGCGGGGCTCGATCGTGCACGCGGATCACGGCGTGCAGGGCGGACTCAACCGGCCGTCGCAACACCTCGATCGTGGAGGTGTCGATGGCGACGATGCGGGAGCGTCAGAAGCAGGTCCAGTTGTATCGGGGGCAGATCCCTTCGCCAGGTCGCCGACGGTTCGTGGCCCGAGGTCCGCGTCCGGTTCTGGGCTGGATCGCGCGGGGCGTGAAGACCGACGTCGCGGCTGTGGAAGCCGGGTGTCATCCCCTGTCGGCTACCGGTGGTTCCGTCACGCTGGTGGCGTGAATCCACGCTTTCCGGCAACAGTCTCGGGCCGTTACCTGTCGTTCTCCGAACGCGAAGACATCGCGTTGCTCCAGCGCAAGGCCACTGGTGTCCGCGAGATTGCATGCCGTGTCGGCCGGTCGCCGTCGACGATCTCGCGTGAGCTACGCCGCGACGTGTCGACGCGGACCTGGCGGCTCGAATACAAGGCGACGCTCGCGCAATGGCATGCCGAGCGCGTGCTCGACGTCCGAGGCGGCCAAGCTGGCTCAGAACGACGGCTCCGCGACTACGTCCAGGAGCGACTGGCGGGCGAGGTCCGCGCTCCTGACGGTCGTGCCGTGGGGCCCGCGCCGGGCCCGGAGGGGCAGGGAAGAACAAGCCTCATCGTGGGGATCGGCGCTGGGCGCAGGCGTGGAGCCCGGAACAGATCTCGCAGCCGCTCAAGGTCGACTTCCCCGATGATGAGTCGATGCGGATCAGCCACGAGGCGATCTACCAGGCCCTCTACGTGCAGGGCCGAGGGGCGCTTCGTCGCGAGCTCGTGGCGTGCTTGCGCACCGGTCGAGCGTTGCGAATCCCTCGAGCTCGGTCCCGGCGCAAGCCCTGGGGTCATGTCACCGAGACGTCGTGATCTCGCAGCGGCCGGCCGAGGCGAGGATCGGGCAGTTCCCGGCCACTGGGAAGGCGACTTGTTGATCGGTCTCGAACGCTCGGCGATCGGCACGCTCGTAGACGCACGACCCGGTTCACGATGCTGATCCATCTGCCACACGAGGACGGCTACCGCCACAAGCAGACACCCAAGAACGGGCCCGCGCTCGCGGGCTACGGCGCGGTCACGATGAAGAACGCGCTCGCGGCGACGATGAGCACGCTGCCGAACAGCTTCGTCGCTCGTTGACCTGGATCGCGGCAAGGAGCTCTCGCGCACGTCGCATTCAAGGTCGAGACCGGCATCCCGGTGTTCTTCGCTGACCCGCGCAGCCCATGGCAGCGCGGCACCAACGAGAACACCAACGGGCTCCTGCGCCAGTACTTCCCGAAGGGCACCGACCTGTCGCGCTGGAACGCCGAAGAGATGAAGCCGTCGCTGCCGCGCTCAACGCCAGGCCGCGCAAGACACTCGGATGGAAGACACCTGCCGAAGCCTTCGACGAACACTTACGCTCTGTGCAATCAGCCGGTGTTGCTTCGATCGATTGAGCCTGGTCAATTTCGCGCTCGGAAGGTCCACCGCGCGCTGGCTCACCATCGGATGGTCGGCTCCATGGGCCAGGTCGGCTCCGCGGCCGACAACGCCGCGATGGAATCGTTCTTCGCGCTGCTGCAGAAGAACGTGCTCAACCGCCAACGCTGGGCGACCCGCGACGAGCTGCGAATCGCGATCGTCACCTGGATCGAACGGACCTATCACCGGCGTCGCCGTCAGGCCTCGCTCAGGCGATTGACCCCCATCGAATACGAGATCATCATGACCCCGCACGCGAGAGAAGCTGCCTAACCCGACCTGTCACCAGATCGTGCAGCAGTCCCGCGGTCGCCGGTCGCAGTGACACCGGTGGCGATCACCACGGCGCGCGACACCACCCGGCCGTTGACTCGCCCTTTGACGTAGGTGGCATCACAGAACACATACGGGAACTCGACATGTGCAAGCGACCGAGCCCGGAACGCGTTCAGCTCGGTGTCGAGCTGGCTGCAGATGCGACTCACCTCGCTCTTGGAGATCCCCGCCTCGAGCCCAAGCGCCCCAACCAGATCATCGACCTTGCGGGTGCTGACCCCGTGCACGTACGCCTCCATCACCACCGCGAACAGGGCCCGGTCGATCCGCCGACGGCGTTCCAACACCGACGGGAAGAAGCTCCCACGCCGCATCTTCGGGATCGCGAGCTCGACATCACCCGCCTTGGTTGACAACAGCCGAGCACGATGCCCATTGCGTTGATTCGTGCGCGTCGCTGACCGCTCGTGGGGACCAGCGCCGATCACCTCGGTCGCTTCTGCCTCGATCAACGCTTGGAGCACCATCTCGACACTCCGGCGGATCACATCAAGATCACCACCCGCGGGATCGCGTCAAGCAACTCGGACAAGTCAGACTGGAACAAGGTCACCGGCGTGGTCTCCTTCGTGTACCCGGCAAGGTCACACCGAGCATCACGCCGGTGGCCCACCAACCGGTGGACCCCTACGCCGATCTACACCACGTCACGGGACGTCCCCCCGCGGTCGGTGCGAACGAAGAAGAAGTGGTCGGACCTCACTGCGGGTCAACAGGCTGCGATCGTCGTCGGTGCGGTGGTCGAGTTGATCATGACGACGATCGCGTTGCGTGACCTCGTGCGTCGTCCTGCGGCGGACGTGCGTGGTCGGAAGCCACTGTGGGTGCTCACCTTCGTCGTGCAGCCGATCGGGCCAGTCTTGTACTTCGCCATCGGCCGCCGCCGGCGTCGGTGACCCGCCAGAACTTCGAGGTGCGTGGGGCGAGAGCATCGTCCGCCCGCCAGAACGCGGCGAGCAGATCGACGCGACTTCAACCCCGCGATGGGGGCACCCCGGCTGTCCGGGCGGGTCCGTCAATCTGGGGCGTGAGACGACGACCACTGACTGGTAGGTCCGAGTTCGTCATCTTGGTCATCGGGCGCAGCCGCTCGTCGGAGGAGGACACGATGCCGAAGGCAATCAAGGGAAACGCATCGCGCAAGCCGCCAGAACCATCAGCGAGCCACTCCGACATCGACGACTGGACCCTGCGCCAAATGCCGCATCTCCAGCCCATCGTCAAGCTGTTGGACAAGTCGATCCGCGCGACGATCCCGGCCCTTCAGTACGCCGTCAAATGGAAGAGGCCGTACTACGGACTACGACGGCTCGGGTGGATCATCGAGCTGGCTGCTTACGACGTCTCCGTGAACGTCGTCTTTCTCGGCGGTGCGGACTTCGACCGCCCACCGCCACTCGGAACCACCGATCGGACCCGCTATTTCAAGGTGACGACCCTGGACGAGGTGCAGCGACCGGAGCTGCACCATTGGATCGAGGAGGCGGGCCGCACGCCGGGTTGGAGGTGAGAATGGCGTTTGCGCCAGAGTGACGGACCCGTGCCACTCACCGCCGCGGCTCGCCGGCGCACAGGCTCCTCCCGGCGATAGGTGACGTACAGACCGCGCGTAGACGACGGACGTCATTCGCGGTCTCGCGAGCCCGACCGCCCCGAGCGCCGACTCCTTCCCGGCCGCATCGAGCCCGCCCGGGTGGTACGTAACCAGCAGCAGTCGCCACGCCCGCCGACAGCACGAAGGAGTAGGCGGCGGCCGGTCAGCCGGCCGACGCAACCAGGCAGACCGCGGGGAGCTCGAAACCCTTGGATCCTCGAACCTCGGACAAACGGGCTACGACTTCGGCCCGCACGTCAGCTTGCGCCGCCGGTTCGAGCGCCTTGATGAGCGGTGCGATGGCGCCTGCCGCCTCCAGCATGAACCCCCAATACTCATCCTCGTCAACGAACCGGAACTGCAGCGGCACGGGCTCGATCTCGATGTTCTCGAAGTCGGCGTCTTGCATAAGGCTTCGAAGCCGGTCGATGTCGGCCAACGCGAGGATTCCCGGGGACCCCGGCTGCGGCGGCGCGGCGGCCCCCCGCTCCACCAGTACCTTCATTGGGACCGCCGCCCACGCGTTGTCAGAAGGACCGGAGAACACCGCGCACGCAAGGCGTCCGCCAGCGCGAAGAACCCGCCGCGTCTCCTTGAAGGCGTCGCCGGGGTCGGGCATCAGCATGTAGCCCCAGCGGCAGAGCACGGCGTCGACGTCGGCATCGGGCAGGTCGAGCTCCTCGGCATCGAGGACCCTGCACTCGACGTTGTCGAATCCCAATCGCTCCACCTGACGTTGGGCCGACTCCACCATCGACGGCGCAAAATCGCTAAGGATCACCCTCCCTTCGCCACCCACAAGCGGCGCCGCCGCGAGGCCGACGACCCCGGTGCCGGAAGCCAGATCGAGCACCCGGTCGCCTGCTTGCACGGCCGCGCGTTCCAACATCATGGTGGTGACCGGTCGGGCCATCTCCTCGAACCAAGTGTGGCGAGCATCCCAGCCAGCCGCCATCGCGTCCCATACATCTCGGCTCGCGTTCTTCACCTCTTCGTTCGCCATACAAGCCCATGCTAGGAGAGCACATCTTCGCCTGCCGCGACCGGCGACCGAGCAGATCAGACGGATACGGACGCGCCCGCCGCGCCGTCGGCTGTCCCAGAATGCGCATAGATATCGAGGTGGGGCATCGCCCCAAGGTGCCGATCGGGGACACGCCAGAACGAACCCGATGCGAGCGCGCCCGGCCGGTGCGGCCATGTTGTCTGCTCTTCAGATGCGAGTGGAGGTGAACGGACTCGAACCGTCGGCCTCGTCGTTGCGAACGACGCGCTCTACCAACTGAGCTACACCCCCCGAGCTTGTGCAGGTAGTGCGCTCAGATCCAGGCAGACCGCCGGTTTGCGAACGTAGCGCTCTACCGGGCTGAGCTACACCCCCGTCGGGAGGCGCGAGGCTACCACCGGGCCTTGCGCGGCCTTCGAGCGATCGCCGGTTCGCGGCCCGTGCGCAGCATCACGCCGGCATCCCGCCGACTGAGATCGCGGCATTGCCGAATCCGCCCCCGCTGGTCCCGAGGTATGCACTGCGAACGACGTCGGACCGCAGAACGTCGGCCGGGTCGCCGCTCGCGATGACGGCACCGAAGTCGAGCACGACGATGTCGTCGCACAGGCCCGAGACGACATCGATGTTGTGCTCCACGATCAACACGCCCAAGTGGAGCTGGGACACGAGGGTACGGATCGCGGCCGCCATCGCCGCACGTTCCTGCTCGCCTAGTCCGGCCGCGGGCTCGTCGAGGCACACGACCTTCGGTCGGGCAGCGACCGCGCGCGCGATTCGCGACGAGCCGTTGTGTCCCCTGCGGCAAGTTAGAGATGCGCTCGTCCAACAGCGCACCAAGATCGAGCAAGGCGACCGCCTGCGCGGCCGTATCGCGCAGCACCATTGACCCTGGATGCACCCAGCTCGTGGCAAACGCCACGAGATCACGCGAGTCGCTTGCGGCAAGCAGGTTCTCGCGCACCGTGAGATCCTCGAAGAGCTCGAGGTTCTGGAAGGTACGTCCAAGGCCTTCACGCGCGCGCCGCCGGATCGACCAGCGTGTGATGTCGCGTCCGTCGAGCACGACGCGCCCTGCATTTCGCGCGCGAACCCAGTGATGCAATCGATCAACGTGGTCTTCCCTGCGCCGTTCGGACCGATCACGCCCAGGATCCGCCCTGCGGCGACCTCCAGGTTCACGCCGTCAACCGCGCGCACCGCTCCATAGTCCACGGTGAGGCCCTCGACGGTGAGCTGCAACGTGCCCACCTGCGCGACCGGCCGGATCTCGGCCGGTGGGATGAACGTCGGGCGCGCCCCGCCGAGGGATCCGGCGAGGTGCAGGGCGCAGAGCCCCCGCGTGAGCCGCGACCGGAGTCCGGCCGTCTGGTGGCCGACGAGCGAGATGATGCCCTCCGGGCTCTGGAGCATGATCTGGATCACGAGAACGCCCGAGCCGATCGCGAGCCACTTGTCGAACTCCGTCGACACCCGGAACACGCCGCCGCTGAAGACATACGCGAACGGCCCACCCAGCGTGATGGCACCCGCGTAGAGGGCACCGAGCACGAAGCCGACCCCACCGACGAGGGTGAACGCCAGCTGGAAGATCGAGCGGAAGACGTCGAAGTTGTTGAACGACACCGACGACGTCCGGAAGGTGAACAACGCCCCCGCCAGGCCCGCAACTGCGCCGCCGAGCGTGAAGGCCGCGACCTTGGCGCCGCCCACGGAGATGCCGATCGCGGCGGCGCCCCGCTCGTTGGCCCGCACGGCGAGCAGCCGACGACCCGCGCGCGACCGGCGGAGGTTGGCGATCCCGAGGCAGGTGAGTGTGAGCAGCGCGAGACACAGCAGCGAGAACCGCTCGGGATGCCGGGCAGGCTCGAAGCTCATGCCGAGGACGCGCATCGCGGAGACGTGGAGGCCGCCGCTCCCCGCGATCCCCTTGTCGTAGGCGAATCCCGGCCACGTGAGCACCGCGCCGGAGATCATGAGGCCGGCCCCGAGCGTGGCCACGGTCAGGTCGATCCCCCGCACGCGCACGGCGGGGAGCCCGATGAGGAATCCGGTGAGCGCGCCCGCGCCGATCCCGAACAGGATCGAGATCCCCGAGCCCAAATTCCACGTGCCGCTCGCGCGAGCCGCGAGCAGCGCGGCCATGCCCATGACGCCGAACGTCGCCAGGCTGACTTGGCCGGCGTACCCGGTGACGATCACGATCGAGAGGCTGGCGAGGGCAGCGATCGTGGCACTGTGAAACGCGATGTGCCAGCCCTGGTCGGTCCCGCTGCTCCCGAGAACCACGGTCAGTATCAGGAAGATCGCGACGAAGAAGCCGGCGATCCAGCCCCACCTCGGCACACCCGTGCCGACGCTCGGCATTCTCGCCTCTGCGAAGCCGCGGCCTGGCACCGCGCTCCCGCCGATGACGAGCGCAACGATGATCACCACGAACGGCGTCGACAGCTGGATCCATCCCGGCACCTCGTAGCCGACCATCACGGAGACGCCGACACCCATGAGCATGCCGGCCGCGATCGTCACGGGATAGTTGTGGAACCTGCCCAAGAGCGCCGCGGCGAAGGCGAAGTTGATTAGCAAGGTCAGCTGCGACGGTGACAGGCCAATCGTCGGGACGACGAAGATGCCTGCCGCGGCCGCCAGCGCGCCGCCCAGGCCCCACACGGCCATCCCGGTCGGGTGCGGTGAGATGCCGATGGCCGAGGCCGCAACCGGACGCACCTGCAACGCAGTCGCGGAGAGCCCGAGGCGCGTCTTGCGGAAGAGCAGCGACAGTCCGGCGGCGAGCACGAGCGTCGCGCCAATGACCCACAGCGTGTCGTGTCGGATCGGCGCGCCCCACACGAGCGTGAGCCCGGTGCCGAGGAACCGCGGCACGACGACTGCCTCCGACGAGTACATCAGCAACGCGATGTTCTGGAGCAGGAGCAGCACGCCCAGCGTCGCAATCACACGGGCCAGCTCGCTCGCACGGCGCATCGGGTACATGACCGCGAGGTAGACGATCAGCCCGATCAACCCACCGCCGAGGACGCCAACCGCCATCGTGGGCGCGACCCCGAGGGAGAGCAGGGAGTGGCCGCCGTTGTCGAAGCACTCCCAGAAGATGTACGTGCCGGCCATGCCGATCGCCGTGTGGGCGAAGTTGAGCACGCCCGAGCCGCGATAGACGGTGACCACGCCCACCGCGGTCAGCGAATAGGCACCACCCGCAGCGAGCCCGGCGACTGCAAAGAACCACAACTCGTGCACGGTGCCCGTTCCTCCCCGGTCGAGCCCTGCCTGTCCCCGACCGAACTGTCCCCCGCACTCACGGAGGCGGGCCCGGCGCGTTCGCCGAGCCCGCCTCCTGAGGGGAAAGTGGTCCGCAAGGGGCTACTTCGCGAGCACCTGCGACTTCTGGTACGTGGTGGTCACCCCGGGGAAGCCCGATACGAACTCCGGTGAGCTCGACACGAGGCGGCTCTTCTTCACCTTCTCGACGGTGCCCCAGACGTTCACGATACGCGGGGCGTCCGAGAGCGGGCCGCTCTTGCTCCAGTCGTACGGAGCCGACATCCCCGTCTTCAGCGGGCCATTGGCGGCGAGCGCAGCCTGGAACGCCGGGATCGTCACCGCCGACGCCTTGTTCATGATCTCGGCGAACGTCACGATGCCGATGTACATGGAGAACGCAGTGTCCGACAGCGTGTCCATGTCCGCCGGAGCGCCGACCTTCTTGCCGTACTTCTTGATCGCGGCGAGCATCTTCTTGCGGGCTGGGAACACCTTCGAGTCGACGCCGAACGTGCCGACGACGCGCACGTCGATGCCGTTGTCAGCGACGACCTTCAGCACTGCGCTCCCGACGTTCGTGCTCGCGAGCAGGACCGGCTTCTTGAGCCCCGCGTCGGCATAGGCCTGGAGGTAGAGCGCCGTTGTCGCGTCGTTGCTGACGAACGTGACGGCGTCCGGGTTGTCAGCCGCGATCTTCGCCATGTACGGCTGGTAGTTCGAGGTGACCTCGGCGGGCGTCTTGACGATGTTGAACGCCGACACGCCCCTCGGAGCCAGTGCATCCTTCGCGAAGCCGCAGATCAGCGGGATGAAGGCGGTGTCCTGGCCAACGCAGTCGACCGATTTGAACTGGCCGTTCGGTGCCAGCGCGGCCGTCTGCGTGATGCTGCGGATTCCGACGCCCGCCGGGTACGACAACGGGCTCGTGCTGTCGTCGGGCTGGATCGGCGTGTTGAACCACGCGATCACGTTGCCGTTCGCGGCCTTGATGGCCGGCCACAGCGCGGCGGTCTGGACGCCGGTCTGGGAGATGATCGCCATCACCTTGTCCGTGTTCACCAGCTGGTTGGCGCATTGTGCCGCCTGCGCCGGGTCGCTCTTGTCGTCGCACGACACCCACTTCACCGGTCGCCCGTGAATGCCGCCCCCGGCATTGACCTTGGCGACCGCGATCTGGGCCATCGGGTTGAGCGTCGGAAACGTCAGGATGTTCGAGTTGATCGGGAACATCGAGCCGATGACCACGGGGTCGCCGGTGAGCTTCTTCGCCGTTGGCGATGCTGCACCGGCCGTGGTCGCCATCGTTGCAGTGGCGAGTGCAACGCAGAGCGCGCCCGCGCCGAAGACACGCCGAAATCGTCTCACGGCTCCCCCTCCCTGCCCCCCGGGCAGCCTGAAGCGTTCGGACAAGCCCACGCCGAACGTCTGCCGCGCACGATACATGATGTCGAATACTTGCGCAATCGAATTCGCAGCCCGATTCCGACAGCACTGCCGAGCAAATGAGCGCGCCTCGGCCCGCCTTCGGCTCACCATGCACTCCTGCCGAGCGACGTGCGAAACCCGCGCCGCTACCTCGACGGGGACGGGACGACGCGTGGGGTGGAGCGCTCGCGCGGGAGCGCCGCGCGCGGGCTCAGCGCGATGCGGTCTGGCGGATCGGGACGAGTCGCGGCACCACCGCGGGCTCGTAGCGCCGCTCGTGCTCCGCGAACAGCGCGATGGGTGCCACCCCACCGCGCGCCAAGAGCGGACGGCTTCCCTGCGCACGCTGCTTGTGCTGCACGAGCAGATACACGTACGCGATCAGCCCGACATCGGCGACGATGTGCAGTGCGAAGGCGACGGTCGAACGCAACGCGATCGCCGCGCAGAACGTGAGCACCGCGACCGCGAACAACGCGAGCAGCACGTCACGGCGACGGCGCTGCGCATCCGTCATCGCCCGTGGCGTACCGACGATGGGCCCCATGAGCGGCGTGAGCCGGCGCTTCGCCGGGGGTCCGTCACGGTCCGTGCCGTTCGCCCGGCCCAGGAGGCCCAGCTGGTGCGAGAAGCTCCCGACCGAGTCGGCTCGGTCCTGGCGGTCACGGGCTCGCAGGATCGGCGGAGCCAGCACGGCGATCCAGAGCATTGCCAAGATGAGAACGACCGCAATCGTCAAAGCCACCGCCTCCGATTTTCGGTCCTCCGCCCACGGTACCCACCACCCCGCGCGAACGCGGACCTCGGCAGGTGTGAAGCGGGCACTCTAGCCCGGGTTCCGGCGCGGGCGTCAAGCCGGAGTGGGCCCCTCGCTGAACGCCCGGCGTGGGGCGCTCGGGTCTTAGAGATCGAAATCAGAGTCGTCCCGGGCGCGGCGGTAGGTGCCGGAACGGCCGCCGGTCTTCTCCCAGAGGGCCAGGTCGCCGATGGTCATCCCCCGGTCGAGCGACTTGCACATGTCGTAGATGGTGAGGGCGGCCACCGAGCAGGCCGTCAGCGCTTCCATCTCGACCCCCGTCCGGTCGACAGTGTCGACCTGGGCCTCGACCTCGACGTGCGCGTCCTCGATGCGGAAGTTCACGTAGACGGACCCCACGAGCAGCGGATGACACAGCGGCAGGAGGTTGGGCGTCTGCTTCGCGGCCTGGATCCCTGCGACCCGGGCGACCGCCAGGACGTCACCCTTGGAGATGGCCCCGGACGCGATCTTCGCCGCGGTGTCCGTCTCCATGTACACCCGGCACCGGGCCACCGCCCGGCGATGGCTGGCCTCCTTGGCGGTGACGTCGACCATGCGCGCACGTCCGAGGGGGTCGAGATGCGTGAACTCCGAGGCCGACATGCCAGCCAGTGTAAGCGGACGCCCCTCAAAGCGGCTCGCTCACTGCGGGCCGGGATACCCGGCCCGCAGCCGTTCGCTCCTGATACCGGCTTCGCTCACTGCGGGCCGGGATACCCGGCCCGCAGCCGTTCGCTCCGCTCTCAACCGCCGATCTGGCTCATCGACCGGCTCGGGCGCACGAAGTCGACCTTGCCGATGTGATGCCCCGCCCACTTCGTGCCCACGGCCCGGGCGATCTCCGCAGCGAGGGCGTCGTCGATCTCGGACGCCGTCCCCGGTCCGCGCAGGATGGCGCGCAGGTCGAACTCGTCGAGCGCGAACAGACAGGTGCGGAACTTCCCCTCGGCGGTGATGCGCACCCGGTCGCACGTGCCGCAGAAGGGCTCGGTGACGCTCGCGATCACGCCGACGTCGCCCTGGCCGTCGGCATATTCGAACCGCTCGGCCGGCTCGGTGTGCCCGCTGCCCGGGACCGGCACCTCAGCGAGCGGGAACACCAGGTGGATCCGCTCGAGGATCTCGCGGGCCGGGACGACGTGCTCCGGATTCCATTCGCCATCGGCGTCGAGCGGCATGAACTCGATGAAGCGCATGCCGACGCCATGCTGGCGGCCGAACGCGGCGAGGTCGATCACCTCGTCGTCGTTGACACCCCGGATCACGACGCAGTTGACCTTGACCGGGCGGAGCCCGGCCTCGAGGGCGGCCTGGATCCCGGTGAGCACCCGGTCGAGGTCGTCGCGCCGGGTCAGCCTGCGGAAGACCTCGGGCCGCAGGGAGTCGAGTGAGACATTGATCCGGCGGAGACCCGCCTCGGCCAGATCGTGCGCCATCTCCGGAAGCTTGACGCCGTTGGTCGTCATCGCGATGTCGATGCCGAGGGGGGCGAGCATGGAGATCAGCCGCGGCAAGTGCGCTCGGACGGTCGGTTCTCCTCCGGTGATGCGCACCGAGTCGAACCCATACCGCTCGACGCAGATCCGGACGACGCGGGCCTGCTCCTCGTAGGTCAGGAGCTGGTCGTGCCCCAGCCAGCGCATGCCCTCTTCGGGCATGCAATAGGTGCACCGGAAATTGCACCGATCCGTGATCGACAGCCGCAGATCGGTCACCCGGCGCCCGAACGGGTCGATGAGCGGCGAGGCCATGGCTTGAGCTTACGTCCCGCCCCGGAGCTGCACTCCAGGACGCTCTTGACAGTTACCACTCAGCGTGGCAGAGTTTGCACTGCTTGTAGCAGCTGGGACGACCTCACAGGAGCACACACCACTACCGCACGAGACGAGCACCGAGCCACCCAATCGGGGAGACGTTGATCCGCAGGCGCCAACAATGGTCGCTTGAGCCTGCTGGGGAGTCAGAGCGAAACCGGCCCCTTCCTTCAAGGGGTCGGTTGTTTCGTTTCTGGAGAGGATCTCCCCCCATGACCGCAACCCTGTGGTTCGGAACCCACCCCATCCGCCGCTGCTTCACCGCGACGGCGCTCGGTGCCGCGACCTTCCTGACGGCGACGCTCACCGCCGTCCCCGCCCGGGCCCAGAACCCGGCGACGCCCGCGCCGATGACGCAGACCTGCGTGAGCAGCGTGGTGACCGACGGTGCCATCCAGTCCTCGGCGCTCGTCGTCTCGCGTGATCTGACCGCGCACTCGACTGCCGAAGGCTGGCAGTCCTGCTCCGTCGGCTGATCGCTGGGGGTTGACCGCTGGGCTGACCACTTCTCACGCGCCGCTCCTTCGGGGACAGGAGCTGGCGGCACGGGCGGGCTGGGAACCAATCGGGGCGGGCTGGGAGGACGACCGAGGGGCGGGCTGGGAGGACGACCGAGGGGCGGGCTGGGAGGCCACAACTCGGGGCGGGCTGGGAGGCCCCAACTCGGGGCGGGCTGGGAGGCCCCAACTCGGGGCGGGCTGGGAACTGGGCGGGGGACGAGCTCACGGACGCGGTGCCGGAGGCCGCGGTTCGGGGGAACAGGCGCCCGGGGAGCGATCCCCGGGCGCTTCGTCGTCCGAAGGAGGCTCGCGACGCGCGGCCGTCAGTGGTCCGGCGCGGCGTCGAGGAGCATCACGGTGACCTCCTCGCCCGCGGCGACGCCCTCGCCGTCGGGGAGGAGCGCGAGCCCGTTGGCGATCGCGGTCGCCGCGAGCGCGTTGCTCTCCTGGGCGCCGGCCGACTCCGCCACGTAGCCGCCATCGGCGACGCGCACCCTGACGCGGTCGAGATGCACCTTGCCGTCGACCCGTCGACGCAGCGGCTCCGCCGCGTGCGCAGTGACTTCGGGCCGCAGGTGATGCGGATGTCCCATCATGTGCAGCAGCGCGGGCCGCGCGAAGAGCTCGAAGCTCACGCGCGACGAGACCGGGTTCCCGGGGAGACCGAACACCGGCCTGCCGCGCACGACACCGAACGCCAGCGGCTTCGCGGGCCGGATGGCGACCGAGTAGCCGTCGAAGGAACCACCGCCGTCGGCCGCCAACGTGCGCAACGCGACGTGCACGAAGTCGAAGTCGCCGACCGAGACGCCTCCACTCGTGACCACGGCGTCGCAACGTTCCAATGCGTCGGCAAGCGTGGCGATCATCGACGCCTCGTCGTCGCGCGCCATACCGAGGTCGAGCGCCTGCGCGCCGGCGTCCGCAAGCAACGCGAGCAACATCGGGCGGTTCGAGTCGCGGATCTTGCCCGGCGTGAGCGGGCCGTGCTCGACGAGCTCGTCGCCCGTCGAGATCACCCCGACCCGCGCCCGGCGGACGACCGCGACCGATTCCACGCCGATGCTCGACAGGACACCGAGGTGCGCCGGGCCGATCACGGTGCCGGCGCGGAACACCACCTCTCCGGCCTGCACGTCACCGCCGGCGCCGCGTACATGATCGCCGACCTTCACTGTGTGGCGGACGAGGACGCCGTCGTCGTCGGTGGGGGTGGAAAGCTCGACGATGGACACCGCGTCGGCGCCCGGCGGCATCGGAGCGCCGGTCATGATGCGGATCGCTTCGCCATGACCGACCGAAGTCGTCGGCACGTGCCCCGCGGGGAGCACACCGACGACGCGCAACCGCACGGGCGTCTCCTCCGACGCACTGGTCGTGTCGGCCAGCGCGGACCGCATAGCCGTCCATCGCCGTGTTCGCGAACGGTGGCACGGGCTCGGCGGAGCGCACGTCGGCACCAAGGGCGAGACCGAGCGCGCCCCGCGGAGCGACGTCGACCACGTCGAGTCGCGGCACCGCGGCCAGGATGGCCGAGCGCACGTCTTCGTACGGGATCATGACGAGAGGAAGCACGGTGCGACGCGCACCGTCAGCCTTCGCGGCGCCGCACGAGCTCGGCGAGGAACTCACCCAGCTCGGGACCGAGATCCGGGCGCTTGAGCGCGAGCTCGATGTTCGCGCGGAGGAAGTCGATCTTGCGCCCGATGTCGTAGCGGCCGTGCACGAACACGCGCCCGAAGACCGACTCGACCTCGAGGAGCAAACCGATCGCGTCGGTGAGCTGCAGCTCGCCGCCCACGCCCGGCGTGATGCGATCGAGCGCGTCGAAGATGCCGGGGGTGAACACGTAGCGCCCGATCACTGCGAGGTTCGACGGCGCCGCCTCGGGCCTCGGCTTCTCCACGATCGAGCGCACCTGCACGAGCGAGTCCTCGACGGTATCGGCGCTCGCGCAGCCGTACGCGCTGATCTGCTCGCGGGGCACCTCCATCAGCGCGAGCACCGACGCGCGTTCGCGCGCGTGCACGGCGAGCATCGAGCGCAACAGCACCGCGTCGTCGACCATGATGTCGTCGCCCAGGAGCACCGCGAACGGCTCGTCGCCGACGTGCTCGCGCGCAACGCTCACCGCGTGGCCCAAGCCGAGCGGGTCACGCTGACGGATGTAGTGGATGTCGGCCATGTCGTTGATGCACTGCACCTCGGCGAGCAGCTCGTGCTTCCCCGACTGCTCGAGGTAGTGCTCGAGCTCGAAGTTGCGGTCGAAGTGGTCCTCGATCGCCCGCTTGCCGCGGCCGGTGATCACGAGGATGTCGGTGAGACCCGCAGCCACAGCCTCTTCGACCACGTACTGGACCGACGGCTTGTCGACGATGGGCAGCATCTCCTTCGGCTGGCTCTTCGTCGCCGGGAGGAACCGCGTGCCGAGCCCCGCGGCCGGGATCACCGCCTTGGTCACGCCCGCGGTCATGGGACCTGCCACCGGCTCTGCCATGGGAGGCAACGCTACCCGTCGGCCGCGACACCGTCCGAGGCCGGACCCGTGGGATCCACGCGACGCGGCGCAACCTCGTGTTCCTCACCGCGCACGAGGCGCCGCAGGTTGGGCCAGTGACGCACGACGACCACCAGGCAGAGCGCGGTGATGACCGCAACGTCGTCCCATCCGCCGCCGCTCACCGCGACGGAAACCGGAAACCCCACGGCGGCCGTCAGCGACGCCACCGACGCCTTGCGCGTGAGCAGCACCACCGCGCCCCACAGCGCGGCGATGCCCAGCCCCAGCAGCGGGAACACGACGAGGATGACCCCGGCGCCGGTCGCGACGCCGCGGCCTCCCTTGAACCGGCGGGTGATCGGCCACAGATGCCCCGCGATCGATGCGGCGCCCAGAACGTACGCACCGCGATGGCCGTCGACCGCGAGTCCCGCCCCGGCTGCGGCGGCACCCTTCGCGCAGTCGAGCACGAACACCAGCACGCCGGCCTTCCACCCGAGCACACGGAACACGTTCGACGCACCGGGGTTGCCAGACCCCGCTCGAGTGACGTCGACGCCGGCGCGACGGGTCGCGAGCCCCGCGCTCGGCAGCGTGCCGAGCAGATACGCCACCGGCACCAGGAGCAGCACCACGCCGAGGTCCGACATCGGCCACATTCTCCGTCATGCCAGGACCGGCCGCGCGCAGCCCACACGCGGAGCCGACGCTTCAGGAATGCCCCCGAGCGCGCTAGCGTTGGCACTCTCCACAGTCGAGTGCCAGCCCGCCGCCCGTGCGGGGCGGAGCGAGGAACCACCGGATGCCGACGTACGTCTACCAGTGCGCCAAGTGCGACGAGCAGCTCGAGGCGTGGCAGTCGTTCACGGATGCTCCGCTCAAGCGACACTCGGGCTGCGGCGGAAAGCTCGCCAAGGTGCTGCAACCCGTGGGGATCGTCCTCAAGGGCTCGGGCTTCTACCGCACCGACAGCCGGTCGGGCTCCGTCGGCTCGGCCGGCGCCAGGAAGGACTCCGGCGAACGCAACGGAAGCGAGGGCGCGTCGAAGAGCGCGAGCACCTCGGACTCCGCCGGCCCCTCAGCGAAGCAGTCGGACAGCACGTCGTCGACGAAGGAGTCGAAGGGTTCTTCGAAGCCGGCGCCTGCCGCCGCCGGCTGAGGCAACCCGGCCGGGCCCCGGCCCGGCGCGCATCACCACCTTCACCCTCGCGTCCCCCACCTTCCTTCCCCCTCCCGCCTTCCCCCTCCCGCTGCGGCCGAGGCCGCGTCCCAGGGGGCGGTGCATGCTCCGTCGTTCTCCGCGAGTCTTCGTGTTGCGACTCGCCGCGGTGACCGTGGCGTTTGCCACGGCGTGGTTCGTCGCGGGCGACCTGGCCGCGCTCCACCGCCGCGCCCGTGGGCTCGGGTCCGAGGTCGGCGCGGTCGTCGCCACGCACGACCTCATGTTGGGCGCGACCGTCGCGAGTGGCGACCTCCGCGTGCGCCGCGTGTTCCGATCGCAACTGCCTCCGGGGACCGTCACGTCGCCAGGCCGGCTCATGGGACGCACGATCGCAGTTCCCCTGTTGCGCGGCCAGTATGTGTCGACGCGTCACCTGGCGCACTCGCACCGCTCGGGCATCGACGGTCTCGTGCCGACTGGTATGCGCGCGGTTCGCATCGACGCCACGGGCACGCTCCGCCCGCGCGCCGGCGCCGTCGTCGACCTCATCGCGACCTTCGACGCCTCGTCGGGTCGTCCAACGACGATCACCGTCGCGTCCGGCGTGCTCGTGCTCGCGTCCGACGCGCACACCACCGGCGCAAGCACGCCCACCGTCGGCGTCACGTTGCTGGTCACTCCCGACGAGGCAGAGGACGTCGCCGGAGCGGCCGCGACCGCAGTCGTGACGCTGGCGCTCGCACCGCCCGAGAGCTCGACGCAGCGCTGAGCACGCGGGGCCGGAGCAACTCGCCTCTAGTATCCGGCGACCGATCCGAGCCCCGGAGCACGCTGGTGTCGCTACTGCACGCGATCGTCCTGGGGATCGTCCAGGGCCTCTCCGAGTTCCTCCCGATCTCGTCGAGCGGGCACCTCAAGCTCGTTCCGGACCTGCTGCGGTGGCACGAGCTCGACGACCGCCAATCGCTCGAGAAGGCATTCGACGTCGCGTTGCACGCGGGAACGCTCGTCGCCGCGCTCTGGTACTTCCGCCGCGACGTCGTGACGTACGTGAAGGCCGCATGGCAATCCCTCCGCCGGCGCGCGGTCACGACGGTCGACGAGCGCGTGGCATGGGTGTTGGCGATCTCCGCGGTTCCCGCAGCCGTCGTCGGTGCGCTCTTCGAGCACGTCATCGACGAGCATCTCTCGGATCCGATCATCATCGGCGTGAACCTGATCGTGTTCGCGGTGGTGCTCGACATCGCGGATCGCAGCGTCGGCCACCGCGCGATCGCCGACATCCGTCCCGTTGACGGCGTGGTGACGGGGACCGCCCAGGCGCTCGCGCTCATGCCCGGCGTCTCCCGATCGGGGGTGACCATCAGTGCAGGACGTTGGTGCGGGCTCGACCGCGGCGCCGCGGCGCGCGTGTCGTTCCTCATGAGCCTCCCGATCATCGCCGGCGCCGCGCTCTACAAGGGCACGCAGCTCGCGACCGGCGGTGGCATCCCCGCCGGCTTCGGCGGCGCGTTCCTGTGGGGTTTCGTCGCGTCGGCCGTCAGCGGCTTCGTTGCGATCGCGGCGCTGCTCCGATTGCTGCGCACGCACTCGTTCCGGTCCTTCGTGATCTATCGAGTCGCACTCGGCGCCGCCGTCATCGTGGCGTTCGCCACCGGTCTGCGATGAACGCTGCGATCAGGATCCGCTCACGGTCATCCCGTCGACGAGCAGGGTCACGCCTGCGGCCGAGCCCGGCAGCCACGTCAGGTCGGACCCGACTTCCACGACGTCGAGCAGGATGCGTTGCAGCGTCGACGCCATCGTGACCTCGCGCACCGGTTCGGCCCACGTGCCCGTGCGGATCATCACCCCGTCGACGCCGACCGAGAAGTCACCGCTCACTGGATTCGTGCCCGAGTGGAGCCCACTCACGGACTGCACGTAGAGCGCCTCGTCCGCCGTCGCGACGATGTCGTCCGGCGTTCGCGTCCCTGCCTCGAGGTGCAAGGCGCGCGCGCCGACACCGGGGGGCGAGCGGTAGCCGGCGCGCGCCGCCGAGGCGGTGGTCTTGGTACCCGCGCGCCGGGCGGTGAAGACGTTGTGGAGCGCGCCCGTGAGCACGCCACCCGACACCAGCCCCACCCGCCGCGTCGGGATGCCCTCGGCGTCGTGTGTCGACGCACCGAGCGCGCCCGGCTGGGTCGGATCGTCGGCCAGGGTGACCGTCGGTGCGCCAACCTGCTCCCCCGCGCGCCCGACGAACATCGAGCGACCCTTGAGGATGGCTTCGCCGCTGAGCGCCGCGCCGTACAGGCCGAGCAACGACCGGGTGACGAGCGGGTCGAGGATCACCGCAAGCCGTCGCGACCGGATCGGTCGCGCGCCGAGCAGCCGAACGGCGCGTTCGCGCGCG
The DNA here is from genome assembly GCA_963815405.1 of uncultured Actinomycetes bacterium. Lineage (GTDB taxonomy): Bacteria > Actinomycetota > Acidimicrobiia > IMCC26256 > DASPTH01 > CAWFGR01. The sequence goes on along the minus strand of CAWFGR010000009.1, from coordinate 186,579 downwards.
TCACCCGCCGCGGCGTGCGGGTCGAGGTCCGAGAACGCGCGGCCGGCGGCGAATCCGACGCCGCTACGCGTCTGCGAGTCCTCACCGGCGAGCGCGTGGACCCAGCACGACGCGACCGTGCGGCGGGTGGCGACCGCGATGCCCGTCGAGGTCGCCACCGCGGCCTCGGTGGCCGCGTCGCCGTAGGTCGACGACTCCACGCCCCGGATCCGCGCATCGAGTGCACGCGTGATCCGCTCGAGCTCGAGTGTGAGCGCCACCTTGTCCCTCGTCGAGACCCCGAGCAGGTCGTCACGCCAGACCTCGAGCACGGCGACGTCGACGCCCGCGGCATCGGCGGGTGAGGCGAGCCCGGCGTGCTCATCGGGACTACCGAATCTCGCGTTGTCGCGGGCGTCGGCGAGCGTCTCGTCGATCACCGCCGGATCGAGGCAGCCAGCCCACGCGTAGCCCTGTCGTCCGCCGGTCACGACGCGTACGCCGACCCCTTCGGTCTCGGCGACCGTCAGCGACTCGACCTCGCCGCCGAAGACCTTGAGGTCGGTCTCGCGCGTTCGAGCGACGTACGCCTCGATCTCCTCGCCGTCGCGCGCGGCCCGGACCACTCGGTCCGCGACCTGCCCGAGCTCGCCGTCAGCCATCCGCGGTGCCGCCGACCGTCAACTCCGCGACGCGCAGCGTCGGTTGCCCAGCCGACACCGGCACCCCCTGGCCGTCCTTGCCACACGTCCCGGCCCAGGTGTCGAAGTCCGAGCCGACCGCGTCGACGAGCCGGAGCACGTCGGGTCCGTTGCCGATGAGCTGCGCGGCACGGATCGGCTCGGTCACCTGGCCGTGCTCGATCATGTAGGCCTCGGTGATCCCGAACACGAAGTCGCCGGTCGCGGTGTTCACCTGGCCGCCGCCCAGCGCGACGCAGTAGATGCCGTACTCGGTGTCACGCACGATGTCATCGGGATCGTCGGCGCCGGCGACGAGATACGTGTTCGTCATGCGGACCATCGGCAGGTGCTGGTACGTCTCGCGCCGCCCGTTGCCACTGCTCGCGCGGCCCTCCTTGCGGGCGCGGAGGAGGTCCCACATGTAGTCGCCCAAGATGCCGCGATCGATGAGGACGTTGCGGCGCGCCGTCGCGCCTTCGTCGTCGATCGCGCTCGTGCCCCAGTCCCGCGAGAGCGTCGCGTCGTCGACCAACGTGACCAAGGGCGATGCCACCTGCTCCCCGATGCGACCGCGGAAGACCGAGGCATCGCGCGCGACAAGGTCGGCTTCGAGCCCGTGACCGCAGGCTTCGTGGAAGAGGACGCCGCCCGCGCCGCGCGCGAGCACCACCGCCAGCTTGCCCCGCGGGGCCGGTCGTGCTCGCAGGAGCGTCAACGCTCGGCGGGCAGCGGTGACCGCGACGTCCTCCGGGGTGATGTCGTCGAAGAACTCGAAGCCGACGGTCCGGCCCGGCGCTTCGGTCGCGGTCTGGAGCCCGGTATCGCCGGCTGCGACGCAGCTCACCGAGAACCGGGTACGGACCCGGTCTTCAGCCGCGAGCAGACCGTCGGAGTTGGCGACGACGAACCGGCGCCGAGCGTCCGCGTAGGCGGCGCTCACCTGACGGATGCTGTCGCCCATGGCCCGCGCGGCTGCGTCGGCACGCTCGAGGACCGACGCCTTCACCGCCTTGTCGACCGCCTCGGGCAGCTCGCGCGCCGGGACCGCCGGCGCTCCGGCGAGGCCGTCGAGCGCGATCGTCGGCGCGCCGTGCGAGCTCCCGAGCGTCGCGGCCGCGGCCGCGTCGGCGGCCGCGGCGAGGCCGTCCTCCGAGAGGTCGGCCGTGTGCGCGAAACCGGTGGTGTCGCCGCGCACCACGCGGATCCCCGCGCCGCGCAGCCGTCCCGAGACGAGCTCTTCGACCTTCCGATCGTCGAGCCGGGCGGTCGTCGTCTGACGGTCCTCGGCGAACACCTCGGCGAAATCACCGCCCCGGCGTAACGCACGGTGAACTGTGCGTTCCATGAGGGCGTCGTCGACCAACAAATCGCCTCCAACCGGGCAGGGTTGTCTATCGTAGGCCGATGCCTCTTCGGCCCGGTCTCGTCGGCACGTGCGAGCTCGTCGTCGCAGAGGGTGACACCGCGCTCGCGTTGCGCACCGGTGACGTACCCGTCCTCGCGACGCCTCGCGTCATCAGCCTCGCCGAGGAGGCGAGCATCAAGGCGGTGGCGGGCGAGCTCGCCGACGGCACCACGAGCGTCGGGTACCGCGTACAGCTCGACCACCTCGCGCCCACCGCCGTGGGCGGAAGCGTCCGCGCCGACGCGACCCTGGAAGCCATCGAGGGGCGCCGGCTCACGTTCCGCGTGTCCGTGAGCGACGGGCACGGCCTCGTGGCCGCCGGCCGCATCACCCGGGTCATCGTCGAGCGCGCCCGATTCCTCGAGAAGGCCTCCGGCAACTAGCACCGCGCGAGGACGGGAAAGCGGCCGCGACGCAGGCACCCTGCGGCGCCGCGATCCGTGGCCCAGGCGGCCCGGCGCCGACGGGAGTGAGCGTCTGCGGGTCGGGTATCCCGACCCGCAGCGAACGACCCAGAGATCAGGCGCCGAGCGCGGGGGCTGGAGTTCATCCGCTGGCCACCGGTTCGTAAGATACGAGCCGTATGGCCAGCTCGCCCGCGGCGCGGGTCCAGCGCTCGCGGCGGGCCGCGATCCGTCGCATCCAGCTCTCGGGCCGAGCGAAGCTGGGCTTGCGGGTCGCGGTGAGCGTCGCGGTGCTCGCCCTCTTGGTGGAGAAGATCCCTGCCGACAGCATGCGGCCGCGCAACTGGCACCTCGGGACGCTCGCGTTCCTCGCGTGCGGACTCGCGTGCACCCTGCTCGGCTTCGTCCTCTCGTCGTGGCGCTGGCAACGGGTGCTGCACGCGTTCGACGTGCACGTGCCGCTGCACGTGCTGGTGAAGCACTCCCTCGCCGGGCAGTTCGTGGGCAACGTCTTGCCCTCGACCGTCGGCGGCGACGTGTTGCGCACGAGTCGCCTGACCACATCGATCGGGAGCGCCGACACTGCGTTCGCATCGATCGCCATCGAGCGCCTCAGCGGATTCGTGGCGCTGCCACTCCTCACTGCGGTGGGCATCGTCGTCGAGCCGTCCCTGGTGCAGTCCCGTCACGCGTGGCTCGCGCCGTTCATCGCGGGCTGCACGCTCGTGGCGCTCACCGTGATCCTCTTCGTCACCGCGCACCCCCAGCTCGCCGGGCGCTTCGCTGACCACGAGAACTGGATGCGATTCGTCGGCGCCGTGCACGTCGGCGTCGACCGCCTCCGGCGTAGTCCTCGCCAGGCGTTCGGCGTGCTCGTCGCCGCGCTGGCGTATCAGCTCTCGGTCGCCGCCGCGGTGTGGTGCGGCGTCCACACGCTGGGTGTGGACGTCCCGAACGCGGCAGTGCTCGCGTTCGTGCCTGCGGTGGCCATGGCGCAGGTGCTGCCCGTCTCGCTGTCGGGGCTCGGCATCCGTGAAGGTCTGCTCGTGCTGTTGCTGCATCCGCTCCACGTCGCGACGGGCAAGGCCATCGGCGTGGGGCTGCTGTGGTACGGCATGACCCTGGTCGTCAGCCTCCTCGGCGCGCCCGCGTTCGCGATGGGACACCACCGGCGCGACGGCCGCCGGGTCGACGACGCACGACCCCACACCGAGCCCGCGCACCCAGAGGCCGGCGAGACCATCGCGCGATGAGCGTCGTCGAGGATGCCGCCGAGGTTCCGGTCGGGAACGTCGTCACGCGTGCGCGTCGTCGGCTGCCGGGGGCCCGCATCATCAGTGACGGCCGCCGCTTGTACTGGTGGGTCGAATGGCTCACCGCGGTGGTCTTCTACTTCGTGTATTCGGCGGTCAGGAACGCACGGACCGACCGGACTGCCGAGGCGCGCCACCACGCCCATCTCGTCATCGACCTGCAGAGGTCGCTCGGGATCAACCACGAGCAGGCCTTCCAATCGTGGGCGCTGCACGTTCGCCCGCTCATCATCGGCGCCAACTACTTCTACGGCTCGCTGCACTTCGTCGTGACCACCGGCGTGTTGATCTTCCTCTACCGCCGTTGGACCGACGACTTCCCTCGCCTGCGCAACACCCTTGCGTGGGCGACCGGTCTCGCGTTGATCGGGTTCGTGCTGTTCCCCCTGATGCCACCACGCCTGCTGCCGGGGGCCGGGTTCGTCGACACGCTCGCGAAGGACCCGGCGTTCTGGTCGTTCAATTCGGGCGCGATGAGCAAGGTCTCGAACCAGTACGCGGCAATGCCGAGCGTGCACTGCGCATGGGCCTTGTGGTGCGCATGCGCGCTGGTGCCTCGCGTGCGGGCACGGTGGGCGAAGGTCGTCGCGGCGCTCTATCCCGTCGCGACAGTGACGGCGATCCTGGTGACGGCGAACCACTACCTCCTCGACGCGGCGGGCGGCTTCCTCGTGCTCGCGGTGGGCTGGCTGCTCGCCGGTCGACTCACGAGGGTGGGCCGGAAGCCGGCTTGGGCGACGGCGCTCGGCGCCCGCTGACGTCCGGGTCGCGGTCAGTCACGCCGGCGGGCGTGCCATTGCATCAGGGTCGTGATCAAGGCGCCGAGCACGGCAGACAGCGCGATGACGGCGATGAGGGGCGCCCGCTTGGTCGTCACGATGAAGTCGACCGACACCTTGTCACCATTCAAGACGCCGAACAGCACCAGCAACGCGGCAAGGACGAGCCCCGCGACCACCTTGGGATTGAGGTCCCGCCCGCGCTGGCGCCCGCTCGCGTCGCGCTCGGCGTGCTGACCACCTTCGTGCTCCATCATCGACGGTCCCCCTCCTCGGTCGTGCGACCCGCCGGTCGTCGACCCTCGGGCCCACGCACCGGCCGTGCTTCGGGCCGCGCAGCGATGATCCGATACACACTCTCGCGCACTGAGTGATCGGCGAGCGACAACTCCGCGTCCCGCGCGTTGACGATCGCCAAGCGACGCGGCGGCATCCCGGCGATGTGCACGACCCGCGCGCTCGTCATGTCCGGCGGAACCGCCGTCGCCGGCAGGACCGACGCGAAGCCTCCCGTCGCGACGAGGTCCGGGATGAGTCGGATCCCCTCGACCTCGATGGGCACGCGCAACGTCAGCCCCTCGGCCGCGGCAGCAGCTTCGATCTCCATGCGGAGCGGGTTCTGCGCGGGAGGGAGCACCATCGGCAACTGCGCGAGCGCAGCCAGTGGGACCGGCTCCCTCGGGAGACGGATCCCGGCGCCCACAACACCGACGAGCGCTTCCTCGAGCAGCGGCGTGACCACCAGGCGCCGGTCACTGACCGGCTCCGTGACGACGGCTTGGGCCAGCTCGCCCTCCGCGACCTCGAGGAACAGCCGCTCGGACGCGCTCTCGTTCACGCGCAGCCGCACCCCCGGGGCGCGCACGCGCAGGTCGGCGACCAGCGCCGGCGCAAGCCAGCGACTGGCGGTCCCCACGACCCCGATGCGGGCGTATCCCGCCTCGAGCCCGCGCAGCATCGACACGTCGGTCTCCATCGCTTCCAGCTCGCGCCGCACCCGGCGTGCCCGGTCGAGCACCACGAGGCCGAATTCGGTCGGGGTGGCCCCGCGGCGACTGCGCAGGAGCAGGGGCACTCCCAGCTCTGCTTCGAGCTGACGGACCTGCTCCGAGACGTTCGACTGCACGGTGGCGAGGATGTCGGCCGCGGCCGTGAACGAGCCGCTGTCGGCGATCGCGAGCAGGGTGTCGAGGTGGCGCAGCTCCATGGCTCGCTCCTGTCCGGGGCCCGGGGGACGGCGACGACCACCGCCGGGCGGCGATCAGAGACCATCTCTCTTCACGATGGATACCATCGAGGCTACCTGTTGGACAGATTCCGCTGCATCCGCGAAACTCGACGCGCTGGATCACCCGAGGCTGGAACCGGCCCGCTCGCAGCGGTCGGCACGGCACCTGGACGGTCCCGCCGACTCTCTCAACATTTCTCGCGGAGGTCTCTCGGTGCCCGCTGCCGAAGCTGTCTCGAACCTGATCTTCACCGGCCCCCTCACCTGGACGGGAAACGCGGCGTGCCGGGGCCAGAACGACCTCTTCTTCGCCCCCGCGGGTGAGCGACCCGAGACCCGTCAGGTGCGCGAGGCGAAGGCACGGGCCGTGTGCACGGCGTGCGCCGTGGTCATCGCCTGCCGCGACTGGGCACGCGAGCACCGCGAGTACGGCTTCTGGGGTGGGGAGTCGGAGGAAGAGCGCGCGGCGGCAGGGTTCCGCGTCGACATGCCGGTGGGCCGGGTCGCCCGTTACCCGAAGGGCAACGGCGAGCCGGTGCAGCCGCGCACGCCGCGCGTCGCCTGATCCAGCCCCACGCCACCCGCGCGGCTCCGGTTTCGCGGCGCTCGTCGTCGGGTCGGGCGACGGCGCCCTCGTACACTCGTGGTCGTGGGCGACGGTCTCCTGTGGGCGTCTGATCTGGCGCGCCCGCTGCGGCGCCCGCTGCTCGTCGCCGCGTTCACGGGCTGGAACGATGCCGGCGACGCGGCGTCGAGCGCAGCGAACCATCTGATCGAGGCCGCGCCGTCCACCGTGCTCGCCGAGGTGGAACCCGACGAGCACCTCGACTACCAGGTGTACCGGCCCCACGTCCAGGTCGTGGGCGGCGTCGCCCGGTCGATCACGTGGCCGGCGAACCGGTACCACGTCGTCGCCTTCGCGGAGCGCGACGTCGTCGTCCTCGCGGGCGTCGAGCCCACGATCCGCTGGCGTTCGTTCTGCGCCAACGTGCTCGAGGTGGTGCGCCGTACCGGTACCGAGATGGTGGTGACGTTCGGAGCGCTGCTCGGCGACACCCCCCACACGCGACCCGTCGAGCTCACCGGCTCGGCCACCCACGCTGCCGTGCGTGGTCCGGTGTCCCTGACGCCCTCGATGTACGAAGGACCGACCGGGATCGTCGGCGTCCTGCACGCGGAGTGCCGCACCCACGGCGTGCCTGCAGTCTCGCTGTGGGCGCCGGTGCCCCACTACGCAGCGGCACCACCGAATCCGCCGGCCACGGTCGCGCTGCTCGACGGCTTCGCGGACGTCTCGGAGGTGGCGATCGACGTGACCGCGCTCCGCGAGGCATCCCTGCGTTGGACCGTCGAGATCGACCAGGCCGTCAGCGAGCACGACGCGCTCAGCGACTACGTGCGCTCCCTGGAGGAGCGCAACGACGAGAGCGAGCGCGGCGAGGGGACGCTCCCCACGGGCGACGAGCTGGCCGCGGAGCTCGAACGGTTCCTGCGCCGCCAGGGCGGCGCTGACGGCGACGCGACCTGAACGGGGGCCGGCATACCTGAGCCGCGCACGCTCAGCTCTCAACCCAGGAGGTCGCGCGCGACGGCCTCCCACAGCTCGGTGGAGAGCAGCAGCGACTCCTGGTCGACGCGCTCGTCGTTGCCGTGGAACATCGTCTCGTAGTCGCCGTACGACAGCCGCTGCGAGAAGAGACCGAAGCCGTATCCCACCGAACCCGCGCGGCGGAAGAAGCGGTTGTCGGTCGCTCCGACCATGAGGAACGGGAGCAGCGCCGAGCCTTCGCACAGGCGACGCGAGACGCGCGCCAGTGAGTCCCAGAGTGGCGTGTCGATCGGCGACGCGGTCGACGGGTTGTCATCCGACGCGATCTCGACGTGGTCGGCGAGATCGCCGAGCGCGTCACGGAGCATCGTCGCGGCGTCCTCCCCGCTCTGGCCGGGAAGGGTGCGAATGTCGACGTCGAGGTCGACGAGATCGGGGATCACGTTCGTCTTGGTCCCCCCGTGCGCGACGGTGGGCGCGAACGTCGTGTGCGTGCACGCGTGCATGATCCGAGCGAAGCCCACCGGGAACTCGGCCAGCGCGCCCGAGATGCGATCGGGGTCGAGCAGCGCCTCACGGAGCTCAGGCGTGAACGACATGCCGTCGACGAAGCGTCGCCACGCATCATGGATCTGCGCACGTGGCGCGTAGTCGGCCAGGCGGCGCACCACGTCGGCCGCCGTCACGAGCGCGTTGTCGGTCGCGTACGGCTGCGAGCCGTGGCTCGGCGTGCCATGGACGCGGATCTTCGTCCAATAGGTGCCCTTCTCCGCGACCCGCACGGGGAGTCGCGGCCCGGCGGGGGTGGGCAGGGGCACGCCGCCGTTCTCGGTGAGCACGTAGTCGGCGTACACCGCGTCGCGCTCGTGGTCCACGAGCCAATCGGCGCCCCAACGACCCTGAGCCTCCTCGTCGGCGACGGCGAGGAACAGCAGCGTTCCTCGGGGACGGAACCCGCGTTGCACCAGGCGGCGCAGCGCGACGGCCTGGGACGCCGTCAGGTTGAGCATGTCGACCGCGCCTCGTCCCCACACGAAGCCGTCGACGATCTCGGCACCGAACGGGTCGCGGGTCCAACCGTCGGGGTTCACCGGGACGACGTCGGTATGCCCCATGAGGAGCAGCGACGGCGCCTGCGGATCGCTGCCTTCGAGGCGGACCACGAGGCTCTGTCGTCCCGGCTGAGGTTCGAAGACCTCATGATCGCCGATGCCGTTGAGATACTGCGCGAGCAGATCGACGCTGCGCGTCTCGCCACCCGAAGACACCTGGCCGTCGTTGACGCAGCGGTTGCGGATCAGCTGCTGGAGGAGATCGGTCACCTCCGCGGTCGGATCGTCCCGCATGCTCATTCCCCAACCACGCGGTAGCGCACGGTGCCGCGGTCGCCGTCTCGCGTGGCGCGCCCGGCCGCGACCAGGTGCTCGAGGTGCGCGTGCACCTCCGCCTCGGACGCCACGCCCCGGTACCGCGAGCCGTACAGCTCGTGTGCGAGGTCGACGACGGTCGTCGGCCCGAGCGCACGCGCAGCATCGCGGACCCGCGCGCTGCGGCGAAGCTGATGACGGGTGATCGACGCGACCCTGCCCGGGAGGTCGGCGATCGGATGCCCGTGAGCGGGGAGCGCGATCCGGACGTCGCCGACCGTCGCGACGAGCTCGAGTGCCTCGAGGTAGGCGCCGACGGCGTCGGCGCCGCGGCGGATGCCCTGCACGTGCGGCGTGATCGTCGGGAGCACGTGGTCCCCGGTGAGCAGCACGCCGTCCTCGGGGTCGTAGAGACACAGGTGGTCGACCGTGTGACCGGGTGTGTGGAGGCACGTCCACTCGCGCCCGGCGAGTCGCACGCGCCGCCCGTGCTGCACCCTGCTCGTCGGTCGCGGCAGCGTCGAGCGCAGAGTCATGAGGCGCATGCCGAGGACACGGCGTGCCGAACGCAGATCGCGCCGCGTGCCCCATCCCGTGCGGACCAGCCGCGGGTGTTGACGCCGTTGCTGGTCGCGGGCACTCGGCCCCCACAGCTCCACGTCGTAGGGCGGCTCCTCGTCCCAGTGGTCGATCGCGCTCGAGAGCGAGCGGACGTCGTCCTCCACGCGCCGCGCCGCCCAACGGGACCGCACCCGTTCGGGAAGCCACTCGTGCATCGGTGTCGTGAACGCGGCATGGGTGACGGTCGCCGCGCCGGCGGCCTTGGCGAGATGCCCGGCTGCGCCGTAGTGGTCGATGTGCGAGTGCGTCACCAGGACCGTGTGCACATCACGCACCGCAAAGCCGGCACTGGCCAGGCGCTGCTCCACCGCCTTCCATGCGGCCGGGCCGGGGAGCCCAGGGTCCACGACGGCGAGGCCTCGCTCGTCGATCAGGCCGTACATGTTCACGTGCCCGATCCCGGGAAGCGGCGCGGGCAGCTGCATCCGGAGCACGCCCCGCGCCACCTCCACGACGTCCTCCGACGCCGGCTCGCGTTCCTCACGGAGCGTTCGGACGACGTCGCTCGCGCAACGCGGCTCGCTGCCCTGCTCGGTCGACGTCGTCACGATCGGAGACTACGCGCCACCCCGCGCGCCGCTCGGTGGGCCGCCGCGTGCACGAGCTCGTCGGCTGCGGCGTGGAGCCCATCGAGGAACACGTCGAGGTCGGGCAGCACAACGGGATCGCAGAGCACGCCGACGCCCAGCCGGTCCCGATACGAGAGAACCCCCACGCTGAGCGACAGGTTCTGCGCCAGGGGCACGACGGGCGCGGCCTCGAGCAGCGCCGCGCCCAGACACGACTGCGCGGCGCGGGGCCCCGGGATGCAGGTGACGACGAGGTTCGCGAAGGGTTGCGCGTGGGCGAGCGGCACCAGCCCACCCGCCAGCGCCCAGGGCACGGCATTCCCTGCGCCCAGCATCGCCGCGACCGCATGATGCTGTCCGGCGCGGCGGCGCCGTTGCGCGGCATCCCGCACCGCGTCGAGCCGAACCATCGGGTCGTCGATGCCGACCGGCACGGGGACGAAGAGCATCGAGACGCGGTTCCCGAGCTGGTATCGCTCCGCACCCGTGCGCGTCGACACGGGACAGGCGACGTTCACGACCGTCTGCGCGCCGAGCTCGTGTCTCGCCGCGAGCAGACGTGCGACCGCACCTCCGACGATGGCGATCACGACGTCGTTGAGGCCGGCGCCCGTCGCGCCCGTCACGGAGCGAATGTCGGCGCGGGACCACACCGTCGTCTCGAGCCTTCGGAGCGGACCGACGGGGCGATTCAACGACAGACGGGGAGCGAGCATCGTCGGCCCGGCGAAGCTGCCCGCAGCGCGCGCGAGCCGCCCGGCGCCGCGCACGATGGCAGGGAGACCACCAGGACCTCGAAGCACGGAGCCGGCGCCCGGCGCACCCGACGACCGAGCTGCACGCGCCGGCTCGAGGAGGAGGCCAGCCACGCGGACGCTCGCGATGCCGTCGCCCATCGCGTGGTGCACCCGCATCACGAGTGCGACGCGATCGTCGGGCAGCCCGTCGACGAAGTGGAGGTCCCAGAGCGGTCGGTCGCGCGGCAGTGGCGTCGCGTGCAGCGTCGCTGCGTGCGCGAGCAGCTCGGAGCGGCCAGCTCGCGACAGCGTGGTCGCCCGGACGTGGCGCCGCACGTCGAAGTGATGGTCCTCGACCCACGTCGGGCGGGTGCCCGGCCCGCGCCCCGGCGCGAGACGCCGTCGCAGCTCGGGACACAGCGGGATCCGCGCGGGCAACCAAGTCACGCAGGTCGTCGAGCGCGAGGCGCCCGTGGGCATCGAGCAGCGGCACCCCGTCGAACACGGCCAGCGCCCCCACATGCATCGGGAACTCTGGTCGTTCGAGCTGGAGAAAGCTGGCGTCGAGCGCCGAGAGCTTCGCGGTCACGTGGGGATACCCTGCGCGGCGTGCGATCGTTGACCGCAACCTGCATCTGGCATGTCGACGCCGATCTGCTGCGTGCGCTCGACGCGCAGCTCGGGCAGCCCGTCGACAGCTATGTCAACGGCACACAGACCTGGCTCACCGACGACGGGCCCGGCACGACGACGCTGGAGTGGCGATTGCACCCGGCGGCCGGGTTTCGCCTCCCGAGCGCCATGTCGCACTACGAGCTGTGGGACGACGTGCTCGGTCAGCTCGGCGCCTCCGACGCCGCCACGGTGCAGCTGGGCGGCACACCGCGCGAGCTGCCGTCCGTGTGGGGAGGCCTCGAGTGCTTCGCCGCGTACGGCGACGAGGTGGAACCGGCGCCACTCGCGAGTGCTGCGGCTGACGCGCTCGGCCGCGCTCCCGACGCGCACGGACTCGTCGACCACGACGCGATCGGCGACCTCTGGGAGCGCGCTCCCGGCACGGTGTCGCTCGCGGACCTGGTGCTGGAACAGCTACGCCTCTGACGCGAGCTCGCCACGCCACGGCGGGGTACGCGGATGGTCGAAGTGACACGCCTCGGTGCGTCCGTCGATGGCCGCGAACGCGTAGTCGAGCCACAGCTCCGCGCCGGCGAGCGGCCACGGGAGGGCGTCGCGCGCGAAGAACCCGACCGAGCGCGTCTCCAACGGGTGCCCCGCGAGCTCACCGCCGATCATGCGGCAGTGGAAGACCAGCGAGTACAGGGGCAGCCGCGCGAAGCCGTGGCGCAGGCCGTCGATCACCGAGAGGAGCGCGACCGGCTCGACCTCGATGCCGGTCTCCTCGAAGACCTCCTTCACGGCGACCTCGGCAGGCGAATAGCCGACGTCGGCCCAACCGACGGGGTACAGCCAAAAGCCCGAGTCCGCCCGTTGCGTGAGCAGGATCTCCCCGCGGTCGTTCCCGACCACGGCCGCCACCGCGACCTTGGGCGTGATGTAGCCCGCCACACCCTCGCCCACCGTGTCGAGCCACTCCTGGTACAGGACGTCGGCCTCGACCTCGGTCAGCGCAGCAGAGCGGATGTCGGCGGCGACCTTCAGGACCTCCTGAAAGCGCTCCTGCTCGTACAAGCTCTGCGTAAAGCCCAAACCGGTGCGCGCGACGCCGGACAACGTCTCCGCCCAACGCAAGAGATCGGCTGCGGTGATGAGGGAGGGGTTCGGATCGTCCACGACGCCGAGACTACGTGCGGCCGTCGTCGAGCGTCACCTGGCGGGGCGTTCAGCCCTCGATGACGTCGCCTTCCATCCGGTTCACGGTGCAGCCGACCTCCTCGAGGTAGCGCACGGCTGCGTCGAGGTGCTCGTCGGTGCCCGCGAGCTCGAGGATCACCCACCCCGAGTGCTCCTCCACATTCGCCCGACGGATGTTCGGGACGACGTCGAAGCGCTTGACGACCTCGTAGATCATCGGGCGGTCGACGAGCTCCTCGGGGAACGAGACGAACATCCGCAGGTGCTCCATCGCGGCTCCTCAGTCCAGGCCGACGCGGTGGAGCGCGTCCGGTGGGTCCAACAGCAGCCCGACGACGAAGGGTCCGAACTCCGCGTAGCCGGCCGACACGGGATCGAAACGCATCTCGTAGACGATCTCCTTCAGCACCGCGGGGTCGTCCGCGAGAAGGGTCACACCCCACTCCCAGTCGTCGAGCCCGACGGATCCCGTGATGAGCTGGAGCACCCGCCCCGCATAGGTCCGGCCGACGTGGGCGTGCCCGGCCATGAGGCGCTTGCGCTCGACGAACGGGAGCGCATACCAGTTCGCGCCGACCGCGCGTCGCTTCGACATCGGGTAGAAGCAGATGGTGCGCTTCCGCGGGAGTCGCGGGTGCAGGCGCTGCTCCTGGTAGTGCGCCATCCGCTCACGCCACGCCGCCAAGCGCGCTTCCAGCCCCTCGCCGTCGAGTCGCTCCTCGTGCGCGAGACGGGTGCGCTCGTCGTCCTCGGTCGACGTGTACTCGGAGAGCTCCGTCAGCGACAGGTAGGAGTCGACGAGGGTGAGCGGCGCAGCCATCAGCTCGTGCTGGAGACGCTGGAGACGAGCAAGGTCGGGCCCCAACGCCATCAGACCGAGATCAGCTTTGTGGCCGAGCACCGCGAAGGCCAGCACCTGGTGGTCGTCGTCGGCGAACGCACCGATCGCGTCCACCACGCGCTTGGCGCCGCCCGCTTCCTCGGCCGCGCGCTCGACGGTCGACGACGAAGAAGAGGTGCAGCACACCCCAGCCGACCGACGGTTCGACTGCGTCCACGGATCGGAGCGTACCCGGCTCGTTCGCGCCGTCGTCCCTTGCCTGGCCCGTGACGCGAATGGGGCGCCCCGAAGGGCGCCCCATTCGTCGAGCCGTGAGGACGGTCTAGAAGTCGCCCATCCCGTCCATGCCACCGGGCATGCCACCCGGCATCGCCGGCTTGTCTTCGGGCTTGTCGGCGACGACGGCCTCGGTGGTGAGGAACAGCGCCGCGATCGACGCCGCGTTCTGCAACGCCGAGCGCGTCACCTTCGCCGCGTCGATGACACCCGCCTTCACGAGGTCCTCGTACTGGCCGGTCGCCGCGTTCAGGCCATTCGCACCCTTGAGGCTGCGCACCTTCTCCACGATCACGCCGCCTTCGAGGCCGGCGTTGACCGCGATCTGCTTGAGCGGCTCCTCGAGCGCACGAGCAACGATCTTGGCGCCCGTGGACTCGTCACCTTCGAGGGTCGCCGAAAGCGCGACGACCTTCTCTTGGGCCCGGAGCAGCGCCACACCGCCGCCCGGCACGACACCCTCTTCGACGGCCGCCTTCGTGGTCTGCACGGCGTCCTCGATGCGGTGCTTCTTCTCCTTGAGCTCCACCTCGGTCGCCGCGCCCACCTTGATGATCGCGACACCACCCGACAGCTTCGCGAGACGCTCCTGGAGCTTCTCCCGGTCGTAGTCGGAGTCGGTGTTGTCGATCTCGGCGCGGATCTGCGCGATGCGACCCTGCACGTCGCGCTTGTCACCTCCACCCTCGACCACCGTGGTCTCGTCCTTCGTGACCACGATCTTGCGGGCCCGGCCGAGCAAGTCGACGCCGATGCTCTCCAGCTTCAGGCCGACCTCTTCGGAGACGACCTGGCCGCCGGTGAGGATCGCCATGTCCTGGAGCATCGCCTTGCGGCGCTCGCCGAAGCCGGGGGCCTTGATGGCGACCGACTTGAACGTGCCGCGGATCTTGTTGACCACGAGCGTGGCGAGCGCCTCGCCCTCGACGTCCTCGGCGATGATCACCAGCGGGCGACCCGACTGCATGACCTTCTCGAGCACGGGAAGGAGGTCCTTCACGGCCGCGATCTTCGACGACACGAGCAGGACGTAGGCGTCGTCGAGGACGGCCTCCATGCGCTCGGGGTCGGTTACGAAGTACGGCGAGATGTAGCCCTTGTCGAAGCGCATGCCCTCGACGAGGTCGAGCTCCATACCGAACGTCTGGCTCTCCTCGACGGTGATGACGCCGTCGGCACCCACCTTCTCGAGCGCCTCCGCGATCATGCGACCGACCTCGACGTCGGCAGCTGAGATCGCCGCGACGTTCGCGATCTGCGTGGGGTCGGTCTTCACGCTCTTGGCGTCCTTGCGGATCGACTCGACGGCCGTCTCGACCGCACGCTCGATGCCGCCCTTCAGGACCATCGGGTTCGCACCGGCGGCAACGTTGCGCAGGCCTTCGCGGACCATCGCCCAGGCGAGCACCGTCGCCGTCGTGGTCCCGTCACCGGCAACGTCGTCCGTCTTCTTCGCGACTTCCTTGACGAGCTCCGCCCCGATCTTCTCGTACGGGTCCTCGAGCTCGATCTCCTTGGCGATCGAGACGCCGTCGTTCGTGATGGTCGGCGCGCCCACTTCTTCTCGAGCACGACGTTGCGGCCCTTCGGGCCGAGGGTGACGCGGACGGCGTCGGCAAGCTTGTTCATCCCCGCTTCGAGCGAGCGGCGGGCGTTTTCCGCGTAGGCGATCTGCTTCGGCATCAGGTGGTACCCCCTGGGAGCATGGGTGGCGGGCTGGCTGGTGGTCGATCTTGCGGTTCTGGACTGGCTTCGGCACCTCGGCCACGTGCCGGCGCCGTCGAGACGGCAATCGGTCCGGGCTCGGTCCGGCATCGGCTTTAGCACTCAAGGCTACCGAGTGCTAACCATGTTGGCACTCGTGGCCCCGGAGTGCAACTCGACGCCGCGCGTAGTCTGGAAAGCCCCAGCAGGAGCGAACGTGGCCGAGCATCACGACGCCACCGAGGAGTACCTCGAGACGATCCTCGAGATCGAGGAAGAAGGCGTCATCCCGATCCGGGCCCGGCTCGTCGAGCGCCTCGGCCTCTCGGCGCCCGCCGTCTCCGAGACGGTCAACCGCCTCGTCGACCAGGGCTACGCCGAGCTGCTCGACGACCGCACCCTGCGCCTCACCACGAAGGGCCGCGACCTCGCCGTCACCATCGTGCGCCGGCACCGCCTCGCGGAGCGCCTCCTCGTCGACGTCATCGGGCTCGAGTGGGAGAAGGTGCACCGCGAGGCCGACCGCTGGGAGCACGCGATCTCGGCCGACGTCGAGGAGAAGCTCGTGGCGCTGCTCGGCGACCCGGCGACCTGCCCCCACGGCAACCCGATCCCGGGCTCGTTGCACCGGGCCGAGACCGCCACGCGCACGCCGCTCGTCCACGCGGCGCCCGGGACCTTCAAGGTCGCCGGATCAGCGAGAAGGTCGAGCTGGACGACGCTGCGCTGAGGCTGATCGCGGGCGCCAGCCTCGTGCCGGGATCCGACCTCAGGTGGTGAGCAACGATCCGGACGGCGTCGTCGTGAAGACCACCGCCGGCGAGCAGGTCGTCCCCCGCGACCTCGCGCACCTGATGTGGGTGGTCCCGGCTAATTCGCTCGCTCACTGCGAGGCGGGATACCCGCCTCGTGGGCGTTCGCTCGCTGGCGAGCGGCTCCGCTGCTCCGCAGCTCCGCCGCCGCGGCGCGTGACCTCTTCCCTCGCTCAGCCGCCGGCGACGGCGGGGACGATGCTGACGGTCTGCCCTCGGCGACGGGGTGTCGAGCCCGTCGAGGAAGCGGATGTCCTCGTCGGCGACGAACACGTTGACGAAGCGGCGCAGCTCGCCCGTGTCGTCGAAGAGCCGCTCGGCGAAGCCCGGGTGCGCAGCTCCGAGCGCTGCGAGCACGTCGGCCACGGTGCCGCGCCTCGATCGTGACCTCCGACGCGCCGCCGGACAGCTCGCGCAGCTGGGTCGGGATGCGAACGGTGACCGCCATCTGTGCTCCTCTCAGTCCTCGACCGTCTCGGGATAGGAACGGCTGCGTGGAACGCGTCGAGCGTCGGCTCGATGGCCGCGCGTCGGCCCACCGACGGGCGCGACCGCGTCGAGCGTCTTCAGCCCGTGGCCGGTGATGTAGACCACGACCCGCTCGTCGGGCCGCACGATGCCCTCCGACGCGAGCCGGCGCAGCGTCGCGACCGTCACGCCGCCCGCGGTCTCGCCGAAGATGCCTTCGGTGCGGGCGAGCAGCCGCATGCCGTCCACGATCTCGTCGTCGGTGACCGCCGCGAGACCCGCCGTCCGTCTGACGCACCGCGTCGAGCGCGAAGTAGCCGTC
Source organism: uncultured Actinomycetes bacterium (assembly GCA_963815405.1). Lineage (GTDB taxonomy): Bacteria > Actinomycetota > Acidimicrobiia > IMCC26256 > DASPTH01 > CAWFGR01. The sequence goes on along the minus strand of CAWFGR010000009.1, from coordinate 169,710 downwards.
GGCCGGATTGCCGATCGCGAGCGACTTGGCGATCGTCGTCGGGCTTCACCGGCCGGATCGTGTCGCTCCCTTCGAGCGAACGCGGTCGCGACCGGCGAGCACCCGTCCGCCTGCGCGCCCGACACCCGCACCGCGCGGCTCGTCGTCGAGCAACCCGACCCTGTAGAGCTCGTCGAAGCCCTTGCGGATCTTCGTGAGCAGCGACCCGCTTGCGATCGGCACGACGACGTGGTCGGGCGCCTGCCAGCCGAGCTGCTCGGCCGTCTCGAACGCGAGCGTCTTGGAACCCTCGGCGTAGAAGGGGCGCACGTTGACGTTCACGAACGCCCACGGGTACGTGCCCGCGAGCTCGGCGCACAGCCGGTTCACGTCGTCGTAGTTGCCGTCGATCGCGACGACGTTGCCGCCGTACACCGCGGTCGTCACGATCTTGCCCTGCTCGAGGTCGGCGGGGATGAACACGAAGCTGCGCAGCCCGGCGTGCGCGGCGTGCGCCGCGACCGAGTTCGCGAGGTTGCCCGTCGACGCGCACGCCGCCGACCTTGAAGCCGAACTCGAGCGCCTTCGACAAGCGCGACCGACGTCGACGCGGTCCTTGAACGAGTTCGTGGGGTTGCGGGTGTCGTTCTTGACCCACACCTCGCCGAGGCCGAGCTCGGCGGCGAGCCGGTCGGCGCGCACGAGCGGCGTGAACCCGGCACCGAGGTCGACCGCCGGGTCGGGTTCGACGGGCAGCAGGTCGGCGTAGCGCCAGATCGACTGCGGACCCGGCCGCGATCGCGCTCCCGGCTGATCGCGGCCGGATCGCGTCGTAGTCGTAGGCGACCTCGAGCGGGCCGAAGCACCACTCGCAGGTGTAGATCGGGGCGACGTCGTATTCGCGACCGCACTCCCGACACTGCAGACCCGTGCACGTACGCCATGGCTCCTCCGTGTCCACCCGACCCTCGTGTCGGGCGTTCTCGACGCGCTCTCGAGCGCCTCGAGCGGAGGACCGCTCTTGGCTGCTCATCGTTCAGGCATTGGCACCTGGCTCACCGGCGTGCTGGACGCAAACGCCGGATGCTGGTTGCCGCGGCGTCGTAGGGCCTGTCCCTCGGCCGCTCTGGATGAGCGTGTTCCGAGACGGTAGCACGGGCTCCGAGCACGACCAGCCGGGGATCCCGCCTCCCCGCACCTAGGCTCGGAGCATGCCGACCGACGCGGACGTCGCCGTCCTGCTCGCCGCCAAACGCAGGCTGCGCGACCTCGTCTCGGTGTGCCTGCCGGCACGCAACGAGGAAGCGACCATCGGCCAGATCGTGGCGACGGTCCGGCGCGACCTCGTCGACCGGCGCCGCCTGGTCGACGAGGTCGTCGTGCTCGACGACGGATCGACCGACGCCACGGCCGACGCGGCCCGCTGGGCGGGCGCCGCGTCGTGCGGCGTGCGCGACGTGCTGCCCGAGCTGCGGCCCGGATCGCGGCAAGGGCAACGCGCTGTGGAAGTCGCTGTTCGTGGCCGAAGGCGACGTCATCTGCTGGGTCGACGCCGACGTCCGCAACTTCGGCCCGCACTTCGTCACCGAGCCTGCTCGCGCCCTTGCTCGACGGATCCCGACGGTCGGCTTCGTCAAGGGCTACTACCGCCGGCCGCTGCACGGCGAGCCGAGCGGGCGGCGGTCGCGTCACGGAGCTCGTGGCGCGGCCGCTGATCTCCGCGCTGTTCCCCCACCTCGCGCGACTTCATCCAGCCGCTCGCAGGCGAGTACGCGGGCCGCCGTCGATCCTCGAGGCGGTGCCGTTCGTCGAGGGCTACGGCGTCGAGCTCGGACTGCTCGTCGACATCGCGGCGCGCTTCGGGCTGGACGTCGATCGCGCAGGCCGACCTCGGCGTGCGCGAGCACCGCAACCGCCCGCTCGCACGAGCTCGGCCCGCAGGCGACTCGCGGTGCTGCTCACCGGTCTGCGCCGCGCCGGGCTGGTCCTCGACGGACCCACCGCGGCGCTGCTCCGCTTCGACGACGACCTCGCTCCCGAGCGTGTCGCGGTCGAGGTCCGCGAGCGCCCACCGATGGTCAACATCCCCGCCTACCGCACCAAGTTCGGCAGGGAACTTTCCGCTTGATATCTCGCTCGTTCGCTGCGGGCCGGGATCCCCGCGTCGGGTCGGTGCTCACCGCGCGCGTTCGCTATGTCTCCCTACCCGCTTCCAGAGCGGCTTCTTCGACGAGCAGGGCGGCGCGGGCGAACGCTTCGCCGCTCTGCCACACGCGGTCGGTGAGCACGAAGAGCGCGCACGCCCGCGACGACCTCCAAGCTCCTCGCGTGCCTCCGCAGTCGCCTGACCCGCGATCACGCCGCGCGTGCGGACGCCCTGCGTCGGCGCCCACTCGAGCACGCCCCCACGACCTTGCCGTCGAAGCTCGTCGCGTCGAGCCGCCCCTCACCGGTCACGACGAGCTCGACGCCGTCGAGCGCGTCCTCGAGCCCGGCGGCCTCCGCGACCACGTCGAACCCCGGCTCGAGCTGCGCGCCGATCGCCGCGAGACCGCCCGCGAGACCTCCCGCCGCGCCGGCGCCCTCGATGGTCGAGACGTCGACCCCGGTGCGCTGTTGGTACTGCTCGGCGAGGCGCTCGAGTCGCGCGTCGAGCAGCCCGACCTGCGCGTCGCTCGCGCCCTTCTGCGGTCCGTAACACCGCGGCCGCGTCGAGGAACGGCGTCGACACGTCGCACGCGACGGTGACCTTCGGCGCCGGCCGAGCGACCACCCGAGCGCCTCGACCGCGGCAAGGCCGCCGTCGGTGCGTCGCGCTCCCTCCCACGCCGACGACGACCTCGCCGCGCCGCGCGCGGAGCGCGGCGGCGATGAGCTCGCCCGTCCCTCGGGTCGACGCGCGCAACGGATCGTTGCGACCGCCAACGAGCGCAAGCCGCTTGCGCGCGCCATCTCGACCACGGCGACGCCTCCCGGCAAGCAGCGCCCACTCGGCGTCGACCGGATCGCCGAGCGGACCGGTGACCTGCGCGCTGCGGCGTGATCCGCCGCGCGCGCGAGCGAGCGCGTCGAGCGTGCCCTCTCCACCGTCGGCCAGCGGCAGCCGCCGCACCTGTCGCACCCCGCGGCTCGAGACCGCACGCCATGGCTCGTGCCACGGTCGCAGCAGTCGAGGGTTCCCCGGAACTTGTCGGGGCACACGAGGGCGTTCGGCATCGCCGATAGATTGGCGCACGACCCAGCCCCCGAACGCCGCGGGAGTCTTCCGGTGCTCGAGCACGTCCCGCTCCTCCACGAAGCAGCTCGACGACTACGCGCCCGTGGTCGGCGACGAGACGATCGAACGGATCCGGGCGCTCGCCGCGCCGCTCCAGGGCGCCAGCGTGCTGCACATCAACGCGACCGCCTACGGGGGCGGCGTCGCCGAGCTCCTCGCGACGCACGTGCCGACTGCTGCGCAACGTCGGCCTCGACGCGCGAGTGGGCCGTGCTCCACGGCAGCGACGAGTTCTTCCACGTGACCAAGACGGTGCACAACGCGCTGCAAGGCGCCGACGTCGACTGGACGCCGGAGATGCAGCGCGTCTACCTCGAGCGCATCGCGGACAACGCGACCCATATCGATCGTGAATACGACTTCGTCGTCATCCACGACCCGCAGCCCGCGGCGTTGCTCAGCTGCCTCCGAGCACGTCGACCGCGGATGGCCGGCGGCACGTGGATCTGGCGCTGTCACATCGATCTCACCGACGCGAACCCGAAGGTCTGGGAGTTCTTCCGTCCCTATGTCGAGCTGCACACCGCGTCCGTCTGGACGATGCCGGAGTTCGTGCCCGCGTCCTTGACGATGGATCGCGTCGTCACCGCGCCCCCGTGCATCGACCCGCTGTCGGTGAAGAACCTCGACCTCGCGCTGCCGTTTGCGAACGAGCTCACTCGGCAATACGGGATCGACGTGAGCCGTCCCATGGTGTGCCAGGTGAGTCGCTTCGACCCGTGGAAGGACCCGATCGGGGTCATCGAGGCGTTCCGAACCGTGCGCGAGGAGGTGCCCGGCACGCAGCTGGTGCTCGCCGGCTCGATGGCGACCGACGACCCCGAGGGCTTCCAGGTCTGGGAGGAGGTCGAGGCGGCCCGCGCCGGCGACCCCGACATCTTCCTCCTGTCGAACCTCCACCAGGTGGGCTCGGTGCAGATCAACGCGTTCCAGCGCGTCGCCGACGTGGTGCTCCAGAAGTCGCTGCGCGAGGGCTTCGGGCTGACGGTGAGCGAGGCATTGTGGAAGAGCCGTCCGGTGGTCGGAGGCTACGCGGGCGGTATCACCCTCCAGATCGAGGACGGCAAGTGCGGCTATCTCGTCGATTCGGTGGACGCGTGCGCACAGCGCACCATCGAGCTCCTCCGCGATCCCGACACCGCCGACGCCATGGGCGCGCAGCGGCCGTGAGCGCGTGCGATCCAACTTCCTCTCGACGCGTGAGCTCGAGGACTGGCTGCGGCTGATCGGAACGACGCGCGGATGATCCTCGTCTCGCATCGGGGGCCGTGGCAGTTCCGTTGCGCGGAAGACGGCTCCTGGACCCTTCGGCGGGGGGCAGGAGGAGTTGCCGGCACCCTTGCTCCCCTGCTGGGGGAGACCAGCGACGAGCCGATCCGCTGGATCGCAGCGGCGATCGGCCCGGACGACCGTGCGGCGGTGGTCGCGGGCGCAGCCGGGGTCCGGGGCGTCGACCAACAGCTGCTCCTCCTCGATCCCGCAACGCACGCGTTGCACTACGACGTGGTGTCGAACGCCACCTTGTGGTTCCTGCACCACGGCTTGTTCGACCTCACCCGCTCACCGAGCTTCGACACCCACTTTCGCGAGGCGTGGGACGCCTACGTCTCGGTGAACGAGACGTTCGCGGACGCGGTGGCGAAGGCCGCGGAGCCCGACGAGCGTGTGCTCGTGCAGGACTACCACCTCCTGCTCGTCCCGGCGTTCCTCCGAGCCGCGCGTCCCGATCTGCGGCTGGTGCACTTCACCCACACACCGTTCTGCGGTCCGAACTCGATCCGCGTGCTCCCCGATCGGGTGAGCCGCGCGATCTGCGAGTCGATGAGCACGGTGCCCTGTGGCTTCCACACGACTCGCTGGGCACGCGGGTACGACGCATCGGTGCGCGAGGTGCTGAGTCGCGGCGCCGACCGCGCACCAACGTTCGTCGCGCCCCTCGGACCCGACGCGGAGAGCCTCGCCAAGGTGGCCGCGAGCGATGAAGCCGCCGCGGCCGGCCACGTGCTCGACGACCTCGTCGGGGATCGTCGCCTGATCCTGCGCACCGACCGCATCGAACCGTCGAAGAACATCGTGCGCGGCTTCCGCCGCGTACGAGCGCATGCTCGAGCGATATCCCGAGCTGCGCGAGCGCGTCGTGTTCGTCGCGATGCTCAACGGGTCGCGCTCAGGATTGCCCGAGTACGCGGCGTACCACAACGAGGTGGTGAACGCGGTCGACGAGATCAACGAGCGCTGGGGCACCCGCGGGTGGCAGCCGATCGTCCTCGACCTGCGCGACGACTTCGCCCGCAGCGTCGCGGGCTTCGCGCGCTACGACGTGCTCGTCGTGAACCCCGTGAAGGACGGGCTCAACCTCGTGGCGAAGGAAGGGCCCCTCGTGAACCGGACGTCGGGCGTGGTGTGCCTGTCGCCCGAAGCGGGCGCGTTCGACGAGTTGCGCGACGCGGTGTTGCCCATGCACCCGTTCGACCTGGAACAGGCTTCGACCGCGTTGCACGACGCCCTCGTCATGCCGGCCGCGGTACGCCAGGAGCGCGCCGAGCGTCTGCGCACGGCCGCGGCGCAGCACACGCCGAGACGCTGGCTCGAGGAGCTGCTCGCTCAAGTGCGCTGAGAGCGCCCGCCGAGAGCAAGGCTGGCTCGGGGCCTCGCGGCCCCGGCGCCTTCGGGAGTGAGCGCTACGGGTCGGGTATCCCGACCCGTAGCGAACGACCCAAGGATCAGGCGCCAAGATCGGAGTGAGGCAGCGTGGCGGCCAGCTCGTCGAGCAACGCCGTCAGCCCGTCGGGACCCTCGACCACCACGTCGGCCCCCGCGATCCCGGACGGGCCTTCCGACGAGAGCACGCCGATGGTCGCGGCATGACCGAGCTCGCGCTCGGCCCGCAGTCGCGCCAGCGCTCGAAACGCCACGAGGTCGCCCACGTCGTCGCCCGCGAACGCGGCGGCGCGCGCTCCGGTCGCCAGCTCGTCCACCACAGAGCCCTTGTCGACGTCGACGGGCACGCGGACTTCGACCGTCATGCGACCGTGCTCGGGCGGGTGCAGCCCGAACTCGCGGCTGACCTCGGTCGCACACGCCAGCGCCGATGCCTCGCGGGCCGGCTCGGTGCGCCAGTGCAGCGCGAAGCTCATCCCCGACTTGCGCTCGAGCCGCAACCCGGGGAGCCGCGCCTGGGCGGCGTCGGCCGCGGCCTCGAGCCGGTCGCGCCACTCGAGTGCCTGCGCGGACGCGACCACCGTCCCGTCGATCACGCGTTCGAGCCCGTAGAGGCCGATGAGGTCGACGCCCCGTACCGGGACGACCCGCTGGAGGAACGTTGCGGGCCGCCCGCTGACGACGGCGACGGTGCCGAAATCCCGGGCGAGACGCTCGAGCGCCTCGACCGCCCCGGGAATCGGACGGGCGGTCGCCGGATCGTCGACAATGGGCGCCAGCGAGCCGTCGAAGTCGAGCATCAGCACCGAGTGCTCGGGCTCCTCGAGCAGCGGCCGGAGCGGGCGTGGCACGGTCACCGGAGCACCGCCTGTCGATCCGCGGGCGCTACTTGCCGAGGACGACGAGGCAACTCGCGTTCTCCGACCCCGTCGGCGAGTTCGAGGGGAACGCCTCGGCCTTGGCGCCGTTGCCGATGTCGGTCGCGAGGATCGTCGCCTCCTTGTCGTAGCCGGTCCGGCACTGCACGACGGTGCCCGTGCGCGTGTCGGCATTGGCAATGCCGAGCGTGTTGTACCCGAGCCCCTTGAGCTTCTGGCTCATCGTCTGGGCCGCGCCGGTGACTCCCGATCCGTTGTAGACGTAGACGCCGACCTCGCTCGGCGCGCGCGCCGCGACGGTCGACGAGGTCGAGGCGGCCTTGGTCGTCGACGTCGACTTCCCTGACGCCTTCTTCGTGGTCGCGGTGGACTGGCCGGATCCCGTCGACGTGCTGGCGCCTCCCGACGCGACGACGCTCGTACTCGTCGTCGGCGAGGTGGATCCCGCAGAGGGATTCGCGTCGTCGAGCGCCTGGAGCCCGACGATCCCCGCGATCACAGCGAGGCCCACCACCGCCGCCCCTCGCATCGAAGGCGCGACCGGACCCCCGCCGCGGCCGGGTGTCGGTGACGTCATCTCCGATCCGGGCCGGCCCGACGGCCTTCGAAGCGCTCCCGGCGCCGATCGACCGTGCGCCGGCGCGCGCGCAGCACGGTGAGCGGGTCGTATGCGTACGCGTCGACCGAGAATGCCATCTCACGGAGCCGCGCGTAGTAGCACGTGCTCGAGAGTCCGAGGTGCTCGCGGATGGCCGCCTCCTTCGGGCCGGGGTACGTCCACCAGGCGCGTTCGAAGTCGAGGATCGCGCGATCGCGCGCGGAGAGGGCCATCGGGCCGCGATCCTGGCCGCTGGGCCCTCCAAGGTCAAGCATTTCGCGCGCAGCGTCGCTTCTGCGCGTTCAGCGTTCAGCGTCCGGCGCGGCGATCAGCGTTCAGCGTCCGGCGCGGCGATCAGCCGACACCATGACGGAGCAGGCGTCCGGGAGTCGCACCCGTCTCCTTGCCGTCCTCGAAGGTGACCTCGCCGTTCACCAGGATGAACCGGTACCCCTCGGCGTGCTGGATCCGTCGCCACTCCCCGGCCGGGAAGTCCCACGCCAACTCGTAGTCGTTCTCCGGAGAGCGAGAGAGCGCGTCGAGGTCGTACACCACGATGTCGGCCGGGGCGCCCTCACGCAGGAAGCCGCGGTCCTTGAAGCCTGCGATCTGCGCGGGCAGGTAACTGAGGTGCCAATGCGCGTCCTCGAGCGACAATTCCCCGCTGTCGCGCACGAGCCACGTGAGCAGCTCCGTGGTGTACGAACCGCCGACGAAGAACTTGGTGTGCGCACCCCCGTCGGAGGTGCCGGCCATCACGAACTCCGACCTCAACATCTCCGCGTGCAGCGCAGGATCCTGGCTCGCGGCGGTCGGCGTCCGGAACTCGACCTCCAGGTCGCTCGCGATCGAGAGGTCGAGCATCACCTCCACGGGATGCTTGCCCTCGGCGCTCGCGATCTCGCCGACGGTGAGACCGAGGTAGTGATCCAGCTCGTGGTGCCCGCCGACGCGGTCGACGACGAGACCGACGGGCGTGCGGCCGCCGATCTGATCGGGCGAGATGCGTCCCGCGTCGGCGTCGGCGACCATCGCCGCACGGATCGCAGGGTCGGCGAGACGACCGAGGATCTCCTGCGGTGTTCCCTGCAGCGCGGCCGCCCACGCGGGTGCGGTGTCGAACAGGTTCCAGTTGTCGAGGCTGAAGGTGAAGAAGACGCGGTTCTGCCCTTGCCCGATGACGCGCAATCCTCGGCGAGCGCAGTCCTCGAACCACGCGAGCTTCTCGCGGAACAGCTGCGGGTACTGGTCGCTCGGCATGATCACGTTGTGGATGATCGGCCGGCCCGAGCGACGCGCGAGCTCTTCTTGGAACGCGTAGATCCGCTTCCAGTGCGCGGCCTTCTCTTCGAGCGTCTCGTGGTGTGCGGGGTGCTGCGAGACCTGGATCGAGCCCGTGCCGTGCTCGCCGAGCACGTCGGCGAGGGCGAAGCACAGCTCGTCGTCCATGAGGTCGGTCGGAAGTGGCGTGCCGTCGTAGTCGCGCTGGAAGCTCCAATCGCCGAGCTTCTGCACCGACCAGCCGCACCCGCCCGCGTCGATGCCCTCCGACAGGAGCCGGCACATCTCCTCGCGTTCGGCAGCCGTCGCCGGACGCCCGCTCTTCGCCTCGTCGAGTCCCATCACCCAGATCATCAGGGGGGAGATCGGGAAGTAGCTGATGCAGTTCACGCCCTTCGGGGTGCGCTCGAGACTGTCGAGGAACTCCGGGTAGGTCTCCCAGTCCCACGGCATTCCCGCTTGCATCGACGCGAGCGGGATGGCCTCGTTCCTGCTCATCATGAGCATCGCCCGCTCGCGCTGGTCGGGGGCCACGGGCGCGAAGCCGAAGCCGCAGTTGCCGAGCACGACCGACGTGACGCCGTGCCAGCCCGAGATCGTGCAGTACGGGTCCCAGTAGATCTGCGCGTCGTAGTGGGTGTGGAGATCCACGAAGCCGGGCGCGACCACGAGGCCGGTCGCATCGATCTCGCGGAGCGCGCTCCGGCCGTGGATCGAGCCCATCTCGACGATGCGGCCATCCTTGATCCCGACGTCGCCGCGGTAGCGGGGAAGCCGGGTCCCGTCGACGATGGTTCCGTTCTTGATGAGGACGTCGAGCACCACACCACCCCCCGGGTTTGGCCCCTGGGCCGGCCCACCAAGTCGGCCAGCTGATGCACCTATCTTGTATCTAAGGTGCGGAGCCGTCAACGGGCACCCCGCACGACCCGTCGACATCCGGACCCAGCATCTGGCGGGTACGCCGGACGTGTTGGTCGACGAGATCCCCGGCCCGGTCACGATCGCCGGCCAAGACCGCCTCGACGAGCGCGCGGTGGTGTGCGAGAACGTCCTCCGCGGGGTACTTGCGGGGGTCGGCGCGGACCGCGACGCGGTTCACGCGCATCTGACGCATGAGGAGCGAATCATGGAACGCGGTGACCAGCCCGTTCCCCGTCGCGCCCACCAGCACGCCGTTGAGGGCGCGTCCGCTCTCGTAGAACTGTCGTATGCCGCGTGGAGCGCGCGCTCGAGGTCGTCGAGCGCGGCGCGGAGCCGCGACTCCAACCCCGCCGGACGCATGGCGATGAGCTGTTCGACCGCCCAACGTTCGACGAGGCGTCGGGCCTCGAGCACCTCGTCGACCTCGACCCACGTCACGGGGACGACGAGCGCGCCGCGTTTCGGGTACAGGCGAAGGAAACCTTCCGCCGCGAGGAGCATGAACGCCTCGCGCACTGGCGTGCGCGAGACCTCCAGGGCCTCCGACACCTGCCCTTCGGTGATCAGCTCACCCGGAGGGAACGCGCAGGAGATGATCTGTGCCTTGGCGTACTCGTACGCGCGCTCGGTCGCGGAGGGCCGGCCGGCTCGGGCTCGTCGATCGCCGCCGGCCACGAGATCTCGGAGGTCAGTGGCGTGCCGGGACGGCGTCCGCGGGGATGGCGTGCTCGGGCAGCCCGCCGATCACCGACGAGGCGATCAGGGCCTCGGGCGGTTCGGGGTGCTGGTAGAGCGCGGCCGCGTTGCCGTAGCACACCTTGCGGATCGTCGCGACCGGCAGGTGCGACAGCTCACCACGGAGGAGCTCCTGCGTGTCGGGCCACGACGTGTCGCCGTGTGGGTAGTCGACCTCGACCATGACCCGGTCCTCGCCGATGGTGTCGAGCACGCGAAACGCGGAGGGGTCCTCGATCGAGGTGAACCAGAAGTTGCGCCGCACCAGGTCCACCGGGTCGCCGTCGGCGGGATCCCAGCAATTCCCGCGATCGCTCGTGCGGTAGGCGCGCTTGAAGCGCTCCATCACCATCGGTACCCACGAGACGCCGCCCTCGGAGAGCGCGATCTTGAGGCGCGGGAACCGGACCGGGATGCGCGCGTACACCCAGTTCACCAGGGCGTTCATGCCGTGCACGGGGAACAGCACGAGCGCGGCGTCGGCGGGTGCGTCGGGCGCCGGCGTGTGGACCGTGCCGGAGGACCCGACGTGGAGGTTGACGACCGTCTCCGTCTCCTCGCACGCGCGGAGCAACGGATCCCAATGATCGGTGAAGATCGAAGGGAACCCCAACGCGAGCCCGGGGTGCTCCGAGAACGAGATGGCGTGACACCCACGCGCCGCGTTCCGGCGCACCTCGGCTGCGGCGACCTCGGGATCGCCGAGCCAGGCCATCTGCAACGGGATGAAGCGATCGGGATGCGCGCCCGCCCAGGACTCGATCATCCAGTCGTTGTACGCATGGAGGCAGGCCACGCCGAGCTCGCGGTCGCGGATCTTCGTGAATCGGCTTCCGGCGAAGCCGAAGTTGAACGACGAGAACGCGAGCGACGCCCAGGTGCCGTTGAGGTCCATGTCCCGCACGCGTTCGTCGACGTCCCACACGCCCCGGCGGAACTCGTCGAAGCGCTGTGGTGCCCGCGTCCATTCCGAGGACGGACGTCCGACGGACCCGTCGTTCACGTAGATGGGCAGCCAGTCGTCGTCGATCACCCAGTAGGGGACCTGGTCACCCTGGTAGTCCCGGAACTCGAGGTGTGGTGCGACGTCACGCATCGGCGCGGGCACGTGCGCGGTGAAGAGGTCGGGCGGCTCCAGGAGGTGGTCGTCCGCCGAGATGATCGGGCAGAACACCGCCGCGGCTCCGGCTCGGGCAAGAACGTGCACGGGCCTCGATCGCTGTTGGCACCGGCCGGCACCGGCTTGGTGCGATCCAAGACGACTTCGGGCATCTCGATCCCCCTCTCCAGGCGCCGTCTCACATGGTGCCGCTAACAACAATAGGCGCCCGCGTCGGCGTCCCAGGACGACGGACCGTTGGGCCTCTCCCTGAGCTCGAACTTCTTGATCCGCGTCGATGCCGTCTTCGGGAAGGCGTCGACGAGCTCCACGAAGCGGGGCAGGATCGGCAGCTCACTCCCGCTCCGGAGGAATGCGATGAGTTCCTCGGGTGTCGCCCGCGCGCCGACTTCGAGGACGACGTAGGCCTTCACCGAGGAATCGTGCGGGTGCGGTGCACGCACGTAGGCGACCTCGCGCACCGCCGGGTGGGCGAGCAACGCGCGCTCGGCATGCGCGCTCGGGACCTTGGCGTCTTCGGGCGGAAGCAGGTGCTCGCGCCGGTCGACGTAGTAGAAGTTGCCGGCCTCGTCGCGCCATCCGGCGTCTCCGGTGTGGTACCAGCCGTTCCTCCACGCGCGAGCGGTCGCGTCGGGCCGGCCGGCGTAGCTCGGGGCGATCTCCCACGGCTCCTCGGTGCGCGCGACGAACTCGCCGACGAAGCCGTGTGGCACCTCGACGTCGTGCGGGTCGACGACCCGCACCTCGGCACCAGGTCGCGGTCGGCCGCACGTCGCCGAGTCGGGTGGCGGGCTCTCGGTGAAGAGCAGGCTGCCGGTCTCGGTCGAGCCGTACATCTGCACCAGCACCTCGAGGCCGAGGCGCTCCTTGAGGAGCGCCGGGTTGCCCACCATTGGATGGCACGAGATCGCCCGCAACGGCGACGTGAGATCGGCGCCCGTCGCCAGGAGTCGCTCGAGGCGCGGCGGGCATCGATCCATGCGCGACGGCCACGGTGGCGCCGGTTCGTCGCGCGAGGTCGGGGAGATCCTCGCCCTCACGCGCGGTTCCGATGCGGATGCTCGCACCCAAGTCCGCGGCGAGGAACGAGCCTCCCTGGCCGCCGTACTGGAAGAGTGGACGGTCGGCGAGCAGCACGTCGTCCTCCCGGATCCGGAGGAAGCCGCCGATCAGCACCGCCGACCGCAAGAGCTGGGCGTAGCAGTTGCACGCGCCCTTCGGCCGGCCCGTCGTACCCGAGGTGTAGTTGATCGCGAAGGTCTCCCACGGACCGATCGCCGACTCGAGCACCGGGGCGTCGGCCGAGCCCTCATCGAGCTCACCGACGTCCAGCACCGCGAGACCGAGCGCTTCGCAGCGGCGCCGGGAATGGTCGTCCCCCGTGACCGCGACGCTGCTCCCCGTCTCGACCACGATGTCGGCCAGGGTCTGGTCGTCGACGATCGGGTTGGCCGCGACCATCACTGCGCCGATCACGTTGATCCCCCACCACGCGTGGAAGAACTGGGCGCTGCTCGGCAGCATCACCAGCACGCGGCCGCCGCGTGGCACGCCGCGACGAGCGAGCTCGTTCCCCGACCGGTAGGCGACCGTGAGCGCATCGGACCACGACCACGCAGTGTCGTCGTCAGCGACCGCGGGGCTGGCGCCACGGCGGGCGGCGACGCGCTCGAGGACCTCCCTCACGTTGCTCACAGGCGGGCCCTCGGTCTTCAGTCTTCGCGCGAGATGCCCTTCTCGGCGAGCGCAGGCGAGAGGTCGGCGTTGTGCGCCATCGTCGCGCCACCGCCGTCGACGAGCAGCATCGCCCCGGTGATGTAGCGCGCCTCGTCGGAGGCGAGGAACAGGATCGCGGGCGTGATGTCCTCGACGCGGCCGTAGTACGGCACCATCAGCGTGGCCAGGATCGCCGGACCGGTGACGGCGTGTTCCGCGAGGAACTGGCCTTCGTTGCTGAGCACGAAGCCCACGTTCACGGTGTTGCAGCGGATGCCCTGCTTGCCGAAGTCGGACGCCACGGTCTTCGTCATTTGCTCGAGCGCCGCCTTGCCGCAGCTGTAGGCAGACATGTTCTTGAACCCGTGCTGTGTGACGCCCGACGAGATGTTGACGATCGACCCGCCGCCGCCCTCGATCATGTGAGGGACCGCGTACTTGGTGCACAGCATCGGCCCGTAGAGCGCGGTCTGGACGATGCGGTCCCAGTTCTCCGACTTGATCTTGACCACGGAACGGTCGCCGCCATAGACGATGTCGGTCGGAGCCGCGTTGTTGATGAGGATGTCGAGCTTCCCGAAGGCGCGCACGGCCTGGTCCATCGCCGAGCGCACTTGGTCCTCGTCGGTGTGGTCCATCTGGACGAAGACGGCCTCGCCGCCGTTGCCCTGGATCTTGTCCACGACGGTCTTGCCGCGCTCCTCGTTGCGGCCAACGACGATGATCTTCGCGCCCTCGCGCGCGAAGTGATACGCACTCGCCTCACCGATGCCCTTCGTGGACCCGGTGATCAGCGCGACTTTGTTCGCCAGTCTCATGTCGTCTCTCCAAGAGTCGTGGGTGGTTGAGCGCGTCGGCTCAGGACTTGCGCTTGTCGATGAACGAGCCGAACTCCTCGTCCTGGCGGTAGTGGCGGGTCAGCTCGTCGAGCTGGGTGAGCAGATCGTCGTCGAGCTTCGTGTCCGCCGCCGCCGCCGCGAGCTCGAGCTGGTCGGCCCGGCTCGCCCCACAGATGGCGGAGGTGACGGCCGGGTTCGAGAGCACCCAGGCGATCGCCATCTGGCCCATCGGGATGCCCGCTCGCTCGGCGAGGGGTCGCATCCGGTCGACGACCTCGAGCTTGTCGTCCTGCCAGTAGCGGGTCTTATAGATGGTGGGCGCGAACGCGCCGTGCGTGAACCGCGTTCCCTCCGCGGGGCCCGAGGCGGAGTGCTTCCCCGTGAGCAAACCGCCGGCGAGCGGGTTGTACGGCGTGATGCTGATCTGCTCTTCACGACACAGCGGGACGAGCTCACGCTCGATCGCGCGGAACAGCAGGTTGTAGCGGGTCTGCACCGATTGGTAGCGCGCGACACGCAGGACGTCGCTCGTCCCCAGGGCGCGGGCGAGCTGGTACGCGAGCGAGTTGGAGACTCCGATGTAGCGCACCTTGCCCGAGTGGACGAGGTCGTCCATCGCGCGCAGGGTCTCTTCCGCCGGTGTGCTCGGGTCGAAGCGGTGTTGCATGTACAAGTCGATGTAGTCGGTTTGCAGTCGGCGGAGCGACGCGTCGACCGCCTCGACGATGTGCTTGCGCGACCCGCCCTGGTTCCACGGGTTCGTCCCCATGGGGATTCCGCACTTCGTGGCGAGGATCACGTCGTCGCGGTGGCGCTTCAGCCACCGGCCCATGATCTCCTCGCTCGCGCCGAGCGTCGTCTTGTCGTCGGCGAGTGGATAGATGTCGGAGGTATCGAGAAACGTGATCCCGAGCTCCAACGCCTTGTCCATGATCTGCACGGAGGTCGCTTCGTCACACTGGAACCCGAAGGTCATGGTGCCGAGCGAGATCCGCGAGACGGGCATTCCGGTACGACCGAGCGGTGCATGCTCCATGCCTCGGACACTACAAACGGCCGCGACGATTCGTCAAGCCATGCTGTACGACGCGAGCGCCGAGCTCAGGACCAGCGCCCGAGCTCCCGGAAGCTGAGCGAGGAGAAGTCGTCCGGCGTCTCACCCGGCGGTGACGCCAGCTCCGCCACCGAGGGTCCGATGCGCTCGGCGAGCGCGGGAGCGGCGCCGGATCCAGGCCGTACACGCCGATCGCGTTCTCGCCGATGACGCGACGCACATCGGCCGGGTCGATGCCGGCGAACGTCTTGCGCAGCGAGAGGGTCGTGTAGGGAAACGTGCCCTCTTCGTGCGGGTAGTCGCGGCCCCACATGAGGTTGCAGATGCCGATCTCGGGCGCGAGCAACGCCTCACGGTGTGACAAGAAGCTCGCACCGGCGAAGCAGTTCGTCGACCAGTACTCGCTCGGTGTCCGCGGGAGTGCTGCCCACAGGTGCGAGTGCCGGGGCGCCCGGTAGATCGAGTCCAGATCGCGCAACGTCAGCGGGATCCACTCGGCCGTCGTCTCGGTGAAGACCAGCTTCAGACGCGGATGACGCTCGAAGACACCTCCGAAGACGAGATACCACAGGCACCGCGACCCGAAGAAACCGAACTCCGCGAACCAGAGGGCAGACGCCTCGGGTCCCGTGTACGCGGGGCGGGTCGCCTGGCCGGTCTCGCCGCCACCGGCATGGGTCGTGAGCGGCATCTCGAGCGCCTCGCAGGTGTGCCAGAACGGCTCCCACGCCGGGTCGTTGTACGGCGGTCGCGTCGGGCTGGTGTCGGGTGGGAAGTTGACGCAGCGCAGACCTGCGCCGCGTGCCCACTCGGCCTCGCGGGCCGCGAGCTCGACGTCCCACATCGGGATCTGGGCGACGCCGACGAGCCGTTCGGGGGCCGCGGCGACGAAATCGGCGAGCCACCGGTTGAAGATGCGAAAGCCCTCGGCCCGCAGCTCGGGTCCGAAGTCGCACGCCCCGTAGCGCCGGAAGTCGACGAAGGGGATGCCCTGCTCGTTCTGCGAGCCGTGGAACACGACCTCGGCGGCGACCCCCTCGAGGTCCATGTCGCGCAGACGGGCGGCGACGTCGGCGTTGCCGTCGATCGCGGCCGAGCGCTCGTACCGTTCCCGCCAGCCGTCCGGCTGCGTGAACCCGGGCGTCACCGTCTTGCCGGAGAACTCGGCCACGCGCTGCTCGTACTGCGCGAGGTAGTCGTCGTACGCGGCCAGGTAGCGCCGCTCGCAGTACTCCCGCAGTTGGTCGCGCACGCTCGGACCCACGTGCGAGTCGACCGAGACCATGACGTAGCGCGAGGCGTCGAGCTCCGACGCCACCACGGCCGACGAGTCCGCGGACTTCGTTGCCATCTCAGACCCCCCTGTCGCGCGG
The DNA here is from genome assembly GCA_963815405.1 of uncultured Actinomycetes bacterium. Taxonomy (GTDB): domain Bacteria; phylum Actinomycetota; class Acidimicrobiia; order IMCC26256; family DASPTH01; genus CAWFGR01. Next base: position 153,275 of record CAWFGR010000009.1, on the reverse strand, counting down.
CCGTGGTGCGTCAGGCGTCAATGAAGCCTCGCAGATAGCTGTCGATCGTCCCGCCGCACGTGAGCTTGTCGTCGTTGCCGCGCCCCAGCTCCGCGTAGCGGACGATGTTCGGCAGGATCACCGGGCCCGGACGGCCGCACGCACACGTCCCACCCTGCACGGTGATCTGGTCGCCGGTGACCACGCCACCCCAGTGCCCTTCCACCGAGACGTCGAAGTACGCGGCACGACCCACGCGACGCTCGTCGCCATCGAGCGGCGCCTGGAGCTGCTCCCCCGACTCGTCGAGGAGCAGCATGGCCACCCATGCCGGGCGGTGGTAGACCCCCGCCTCGCAGAGCAGCATCGTGCTGTTGATCTCCGTCATGCCGTAGTAGCGATACCAGCGCGCGTCGCCGAAGAACTTCGCCGTCGTCTCCCACGCGTCGTCGGGGATCGAGCCACCCTTCAGACCGCCGCCCATGCTGATCGTCGTCTCGGGGTGGAAGTCACCGTCGGCAACACCGAGCTCGCGCGCGTACTGGCTCGCGCGCCACAGCTCGGCGATGCCGCCGTAGATGAGGCACGGCTCGTGCCGGTGCTCGACCAGCGTGCGCGCCCACTCCTGCCGGGCGGTGTTGCCCCGCGCGGCTCGCTCGGTCGTCTCGTGCTCGAAGCGGGTGATGTCGTCGGGGCTGGCGGTCCCGTCGATGAGCGCACGGCGCATGGCCCCCATCCGGTTGACCTCGCTCACCTGGTAGTGGATCGCGAAGCTCGTGACCGGGCCCCACGGCTCGAACATCGGGATCTGCATCGGCCCGCGGTGTGGTCCCGACGCCATGCCCAGCCGGAACACGGGGTGCGTGCCGTCCTGGGCAACCGGCGGGTCGGGCCACGAGATGTACGCGGCAAGCTGGCGCGCGAGCGAGTCGAGGTCGCCGGGTGCTTGCGGCAGGAACGCACACTTGCCCGTCGTGCCGCTCGAGCAGGCGACGGTGTGACCCGACGCGGTCAAGCGGTCGATGAACGTGTCGATGTCGGTGATGTCACTGATGTCGACGTCGGTCATGCTCGCCGTCGCCAGGGAGTCGAACCACAGGAGCAGCGCCGTCCAGTTCCCCGACGCAATGAGAGCGTCGGGATAGCTCTTGTAGTTCGTGTGGGCGAACATCAGCGGCACGAGATCGTCGAACGTCTTGACCGCGTCGATGCCCACGTCGCGAGCACGGCGGTCCAGCACCCGGATCTGCGCGCGCTGCTCCGCGAAGCGCTCGCTGATCGCGTCGAGCTGCATCCGCTCGAGCTCGTCGGTCGGGATCAGGCAGGGATCCTGCACACCGATGAGCGACCTCAGGGCTTCGATCGCGCTGGGCATCTCGTGCTCCTTCTTCTCGCTGTTCTCGCTTTTCTCGCTTCTCGCTGTTCTCGCTTCTCGCTGTTCTCGCTCTTCCGCTGCCCCTGACGCGCTCAGTCCTCGTCGACCAGCCAGCGCACGAGACGGTGCAGTGGGTAGAACCCGTCGTGCGGCCGACCGAGCGAGCTGTGGCTGTGCAGGCCGCCCAGCGTCACCAGGCGCTGGGCACCCGCGCGGCCGAGCAGGTCGCGAAGCTCGGGCTTGCGCGACGCCGGATACACCCCCGCCGTCGCGGTCGAGACGTTCACGTAGCGCATGGCGTCACGAAGGTCGGCGACGGGAATGACGTTGACAGTGCGACCAATGGGATAGATGTCGAGCGGCTCGGGCGAACGAACGACGAGCCCGTCGCCGCCGAATCCACCCCACACCCGGTACAGCGGCTCGAGCGCAGACAGCACTTCGACGTCGTTGCGGATCTCGGCCGGCGTCGCGTGCGCCCGAGTTGTCCCACGCGGTCGCGTGCGCGTGCAACGCGTCGAGCAGGGCCTCGCAGTAGCGGTCGGCCTCGTCGACGGTCCCCTCCACGAACTGGAAGCGACTGTCCTGGCAGAACTCCTGGTGACCGACGTCGAACGCGGCCGCGGCCGCCGCGTCACGTAGGGTCGCCTCCGAGGTGAACGCCTCATGTCCGATCATCGAGATCGAGTTCTTCGGGTCGTTCGCGACGAGCTCCAGCCCCGGTCCCAGGTACTTCTGCACGCTGCGCATCGCGGCGTCGCCGCCCCACGCGACGATCTTGTCGAAGAACTGCGGGCGAAACAGCGCCGACTCGATGGCCGCATCTCCGCCGCGCCAGTACACCGCGCTGAACGACTGGACGATCGGATGCTTCTCGTCGACGAGGGCCATGGTCGCGAGGATCGCCGGTGCCGAGAAGAGGTCGTTCGACGGGAGCTTCAGCAGGCTCACGCCACGACTCAGCGCGGCGCGGTGATGCTGCTCACCGAGACGCCGGGTGCGTTGCCGGCGAGGTAGTGGATCATCCGCGGGGGTACGGGCGCACGTGGAAGGTCGAGGCTCCCGGGAGCAGCTCGGTGCGCCAGCCGTCGGGATGGCTCCCCAGGTTCTGCTCCACGTCGAGCTCGAGCAGCCGGCGGTCGAACGAGCCGGCGACGCGGCGGTAGAGGTACTCGAGCACGTTGGCGCCGAGCACGTTCACCGCGCTCGTCGCCGCGAACGCCTCCTTGAGGTACGGGTTGTGGTCGAAGTCGAGGCGCTCACCCGTCTCGACGAGGAAGTCGATGACCTCCTCGATCGGAACCTCGGCGGCGGGCAGCGGTTCCGTCCGGGGCCAGACCAGATCGGAGAGATCGAGTGCGGGCGTGGCGAAGCGGGCGCCGCCATCCGACGATCCGTACTCGACCTCGGCACCCTCGACGACCCGGCCCCGGACGATGTGTCGCACGCCGACCAGCGTCGAGCTCGCCATGTGCGCTCCCCTCGTGAAGCTGGGTCGCTCCGAGCGGACCCGTAATTCCCAAGCATATGCAACTATTACCCGATGGCAAAGCCCTTGCAGCGGAACGCCGGGAATGCTCTCGAAGTCGGTGACGAGCTCGCGCAGCCGCGGCAGCGTCTCGTCGACCGTCTCGGTCCGCGCGTGCACGCGGGAGCGTGCGTGGGCATCCGGTGGATCCTCCTGAAACGGCCGAGTCGCGCCGAACGCGTCGGTCAGCGCGGGACGAGGTTGTGCATCCCGAACGTGAGCATGCCACCGTCGCAGGCGAAGTCGGCGCCCGTGCAGTACGAGCTCTCGTCGGAGACGAGGAACAGGACCAGCTGCGCGACGTCGATCGGCGTGCCGACCCGCGACAGCGGCAGCGCCTGGATCACGGGATGCCGGCCCGACGTGAGCAAGGCGACCGTCTTCTCGCTCAACGACGGCGTCTCGATCATGCCGGGGAGCACCGTGTTGACCCGGATGCCGTCCTTGCCGTGCTCGATCGCGCCGACCTGGGTCATGGCCCGCACCGCCCACTTCGCCGACGCGTAGCCCGCCTCGCCCGGCAGGGGGTGCACTCCGCCGATCGAGGAGATGTTCACGATCGAGCCCCCGCCCGCGTCACGCAGGTGAGGAATGACGGCGCGCATGCCGAGGAACACACCGACCTGGTTCACCTGGACCGTGCGGAGATATGCCTCCAGCGACGTCGATTCGAACGCGACCGGCGCGTCGTGAATCGCCGCGTTGTTGACGAGCGAGGTCAGCGATCCGAACCGGTCGACCACGAGCGCGACCGCGGCGCGCCAGTCGTCTTCACTCGCGACGTCGAGGTGCTGGTACACCGCGGACGGCCCGATGGAGGCGGCGACGTCCTCTCCCAGCTCGTCGAGCACGTCGGTGACGAGCACCTGCGCACCCTCCGAGGCCAGGAGACGCGCGTGCGCCTCCCCTTGGCCCCGTGCCGCTCCGGTGACCAGCACGACCTTGCCGTCGACTCGACCCACGGCGTCCCCTTCGTCGCTCGAAGCGCGGAGGCTATCTCTCGCCCTCCCACGCGCCCGCGGCGCAGCGGTACGGTCGTTCTCGGACCCACGAGGAGCGATGCAGAGTGACGACGCCGGCCCGGGAAGACGCGCTGCAGGAGGAGGTGAGTGCGCTCCTGCGGACGACGAGGCACCGTGACGATCCGTATCCGTTCTACGCGCGGCTGCGGTCGAGGGCGCCGGTCTTCCACTGCGACGACATCGGCATCTGGCTGGTCACCGGGTACCCCGAAGCGGTCGAGGTGCTGCGCGGATCGGGATGGAGCCGCGAGGAGCATCACCGCCAACACGAAGGCACTCCCGCGGAACGCAACGGCCCCCTGTGGGAGTTGATCGACTCGTGGATGCTCATGCGCGACCCGCCCGACCAGACGCGGATCCGTCGCGGGATGCAGCGCACGTTCTCGGTCAAGGCCGCCGAGTCGCAACGTGCACAGGTCGTCAGGATCGTCGACGAGCTCCTCGAACCACTCGTCGACGCGGGCTCGATGGATCTGGTGCACGACTTCGCGCAGGCGGTCCCCGAGGTCGTGATGTGCGACCTGCTCGGGGTGCCGCGAGCGCTGCACCGCACGTTCCGCGAATACAACGACGCACTGATCCGCGCGACCGAGCCGACCGCGAGCGCCGAGACGCTCGCGGACGTGAACCGGTTGCTCGCCGATTTCCGCGGCTTCATCCAGGCCATCGTCGAGGAACGACGTGCATCCCCGGGCACCGACGTCATCTCGCAGCTGATCGACGAGGACGCGCCACTCGACGACGACGACCTGTTCGGCAACATCATCCTCGTGATCGGTGCCGGCGGACAGAAGACCGTGGGCAACGGTCTGGCGAACGGGCTCGTCGGCCTGCTGCGGCGACCCGGCGAGTGGAAACGACTCTGCGACGACCCGACGTTGGTCCCGAGCGCGGTCGAAGAGATGCTGCGATGGGACCCTCCCAACCGCAACGCGCTCGGTCGCTACGCGCGCACCGACATGACGATCGGCGACGTGACGATCCCCACCGGCGACGAGGTCTGGCCCGTGCTCGGCGCCGCCAACCGAGACCCGCGCGAGTTCGCCGAGCCGGAGACCTTCGACTCGGCGCGCTCCCCCAACCGTCACCTCGGCTTCGGCCTCGGCGTGCACCACTGTCTCGGTGCGCCACTCGCCCGCCTGGAGATGGTCGTCGCGCTCGAGGCCATGGTGCGCCGGCTGCCCGATCTGCACCTCACATCGGAGACCGTGACCATGTGCGACAGCTGGATCATCCGCGAGGCCGACGCCCTGCCCGTCGCGTGGTCGGTCGGGGGCGAGTAGGCCTTCGGTCATGTCCGAGCTGCGACCATCCATCTGCCGCGTCTGTGCGAACTTCTGCTCCGTGCTCGTCGAGGTAGAGGACGGCATCGCGACCCGGGTGACCGGCGACCGTGACAACCCGGTCTACGAGGGGTACACGTGCGTCAAGGGACGCGCCCAGGCGGAGATGTTGCACCATCCCGAACGGTTCCTGCACTCGCAGAAGCGACAACCCGACGGCACGCTCGCTCCGATCCCCTTCGAGGACGCGCTCGACGAGATCGCCGAGCAGCTCCGACGGATCATCGATCGGGACGGCGCGCGGGCGTTTGCGTCCTACTGGGGCACGGCGCAGATCTCGAGCGCGGTGACCAATCCGATGTGGAGCGCGTTCATGAGCGCGATCGGCTCACCGATGCGCTTCAGCTCGAGCACGATCGACAAGCCCGGTAAGTACATCGCGAAGCGGCTCATCGGCACCTGGATGGCGCCCCACCAGAGCTTCGACCGGGCCGACGTCGGTCTGATCATCGGCGCGAACCCGTTCGTCACGTACCACGGGCTGCCGACCGGGCATCCCGCGAACTGGCTGGCGCGGGCCGCCGCGTGCGGGTTCAAGCTGATCGTCATCGATCCACGCCGCAGCGATGCTGCGAAGCGCGCGTTCCTCCATCTCCAGCCACGTCCAGGTGAGGACGTCGCACTCGTCGCGGCGATGATCCGCGTGATCCTCTGCGAGGGCCTCCACGACCGCGCGTTCGTCGACGAGCACGTGTCGGGTGTCGACGACCTCGCGCGTGCCGTCGCACGGTTCGACCCCGCTCAGGTCGCGCGGCGGGCCGACGTCGACGTCGACGACCTCGTGCACGCGGCACGCGTGTTCGCGCGAGGTCCTCGCGGCTACGCGTTCGCGGGGACCGGGCCCAACATGTCAGGGCCGGGCACGCTGCTCGAGTACCTGGTGCAATCACTCGACACGATCTGCGGACACTGGATGCGCGCGGGCGAGCAGGTCCACAATCCCGGCGTCCTCGTCCCGACGTTCTCGGCGAAGGCGCAAGCGTTGCCGCCGGGCCCCGCGTGGGGATTCGGCGAGCAGCTCCGCGTGCGCGGGCTGCGCGACACCGCCGACGGCCTGCCGACATCCGCCCTTGCGGAGGAGATGCTGCTCGAGGGACCCGGACGTGTGCGCGCGTTCCTGTGCGTCGCCGGAAATCCCGTCGCGGCGTGGCCGGACCAGCGCCTCACGATCCAGGCGCTCCGTTCGCTGGAGCTGCTCGTGCAGGTCGACCCGTGGCCCTCGCAGACCGCCGAGCTCGCGCACTACGTCCTCGCGCCGAAGCTTCCGCTCGAGATGGAGAGCAGCTCGCTCTACACCGACTACATGGCGCAGATCGCGCCCGGCTACGGCACCATCGAGCCGTGGGGTCAGCACACGCCGGCGATCGTCGATCCACCGCCCGGTGCGGAGGTCGTCGAGGACTGGGAGGTGTTCTTCGGGCTCGCCGCGCGCCTCGGCCTCCAACTCCGGCTCGGGGGTGACGTGATCCGGTCCTTCGACGTCGAGGGCGCCCCGATCTCGGGCGTCGCGCTCGACATGCAGTGCACACCGCGTACCGAGGACCTCCTCGAGCTCCTCTCCGCCGGCTCGCGCGTCCCGCTCGCCGAGGTGAAGCAGCACCCGCGTGGTGCGGTGTTCACCGAGCCTCGCGTGGTGGTCGCGCCCAAGGATCCGGGTTGGACCGGACGTCTCGACGTGGGGAACGAGCACCTCTTGCGTGATCTCGACGGGATCGAGACCGAAGCGGCACCGGTCGACACGCCCGACTTCCCGTTCCGGCTCCTGTGCCGCCGCACGATGCACATGTACAACTCGAGTGGAAACCGCCCGCCGTTGAACCGCGGCCGCGCCTGGAATCCCGCCCGCATGCACCCCGACGACATGCGCGGTCTCGGCGTGGTCGGGGGCGACCTCGTGGAGATCACGTCCCGCGCGCGTCGGTGCGCGCCGTCGTCCAATCCGATGAGACCCTGCGCCGTGGCCTCGTGTCGATGTCGCACGCGTTCGGCGACGCATCCGACCTCGCGGAGAGCTGGGCCAGCGGCGCGAATGCGGGGCGCCTCGTCGGCATCGCCGACGACTTCGACCGCTACTCGGGGCAGCCACGCATGAGCAACATCCCCGTGCGCGTGGCGCCCGTGGCCGCCGGTGCCGCGCCCGTGGCCGCGAGCTCCAGCTGACTCAGACGATCTTCGCGTCGAGCAGCTGCTGCAACTCGTCCTCACTCATGCCGAGGAGGCCGCAATACACGTCGCGGTTCGACGCACCGAGCTCCTCGCCGACCCACCGGACGCGGCCGGGACGGGTCACGAAATGCGGAACCACGCCTGCCATCGCGATCTCGTCGCCCCGCGCGTTCGGCATCCGCACGATGTTGTCGCGGGCGCCAACGTGCGCGTCCATGCTGAGGTCGGCGGCGTTGTTGATCGGCGTGGCACGCGACGCCCGCGCCGACGAGCGCGGCCAACGCCTCGGCACGAGTCCGCGCGGCGATCCACGGTCGCAGCACGCGGTCCAACGTCGCGGCGTGGGTCCAGCGCGCCTCGATCGGCAACAGGTGCGGCTCCAACAGCTCCGGCGCCTCCAGCAGCGCGGCGAGGCCGCGGTACTCGCGATCGGCGATCGCGCTCACCGACAGGTAGTGCCCGTCGCTCGTTTCGTACGCGTACGCGATCGGGCTCTGCGCCGGCCCGTCGTCGAGGGGGAAGCTGCCCTCGCGTTCGAGGACGACGCCGTCGTCCTCGTAGGCGGCGATGAGGTTCGCCGACATGCGCAGCAACGGCTCGTACAACCCGAGCTCGACCCACTCCCCAACGCCCGTCCCGCCGGGGGCATCGCGCCGGCGGACCGCCTCGAGCGCGCCGAGCGCCGCGAACATGCCGCTCGTGTAGTCGGCGACGTTGTATGCCGGCAGCACGGGCGGTCGATCCGCGAAACCGATGGTGTAGGTGAAGCCCGAGAACGCCGCCGCCGTGAAGTCGTACCCCGGCTGGTCACGCAGCGGGCCGGTCTGCCCGAACCCCGACACGCTGACGTAGACGAGGCGCGGGTTCACCTCGTGGAGCTGGGCGTACCCGAGCCCGCGCCGCTCCATCACCCCCGGCCGGTGGTTCTCGACCAGGACGTCGGCCCATCGCGCGAGGCGCTCGAAGATCGCCTTGCCTTCGGGGACCGCGACGTCGAGCGTGATCGACCGCTTGTTCCTCGCTTCGATCTGCCAGCGCTGGCTGTACCCCGACGGGCCACCCTTGACGTAGCGGTTCGTGTCACCACGCCCGGGTGACTCGACCTTCACGACCTCCGCGCCGAAGTCCCCGAGCAGCGTCGCCGCCCAGGGGCCGCCGATCATGTTGCCGATCTCGAGCACGTGCAGCTGCGCCGGATCGTTGGAGAACGGTCGCGACGGCGTGCTCACGACGCGCCCGCGCCCAGATCCTCGAGGATCGCGCGAAAGCGCGCTTCGACGATCGGTGCCACGCCGCGCTGGGGCACCACGTAGAAGCGCCGAGCGGCGATCGCGGCGACGAGCACGTCCGCAACCTCGTCGGCGGTCAAGACGTCGAGCGCGATCGCGCCCTGGTCGCGGGGCTGGTCGAAGTCGGGGCGCTCGCCGCCTGCCTTCCAGTTGCGCGACGAAGTCTGCGTGAGGTTCGTCACGACCGCCGCGGGGCAGAGCACCGAGACACCCACCTGGGAGCCGGCGCGCTCGAGGTCGGCGCGCAAGGACTCGCTGAGCGAGACGATCGCGTGCTTGGTGGCGTGGTACGCGCCGAGCGGATTGCCGCTGCGCACGAGCCCGGCGAGCGACGACGTGCTCACCACGTGCCCTTCGTCCTGGTCGACGAGCAAGGGAACGAACGCTCGGATCCCGTTGAGCACGCCCCCAACGTTGATGTCGACCATCCAGCGCCAGGCCGCGTCGCTCACCTGCCAGATCGGCATCGGTGGAAGCGCGACGCCCGCGTTGTTGTGCAGGAGGTGCACCGCGCCGAAGGCGCTGAGCGTCGCGTCGCGGAGTGCTTCGACCGAGCTCGCGCTCGAGACGTCTGTGCACACACCGATGGCCTCGCTCCCCAAAGCGCGGATCTCGTCGACGAGGGCGTCGAGCGCGGGCTCGTCGACATCGGCGACCGCCACGCGCATGCCCTCGCGACCGAAGCGCACGCTCGTCGCGCGTCCGATCCCGCTCGCCGCGCCGGTGACGACCGCGACGCGACCCGAGAGCTCACGCACGCGGACTGCAGCCCGTCAATGGAAGTACCGGCCGGCGTTGAGGTGGATCTCCTGGCCGGTCAAGGGAAGCGACAGGTCGGAGGCGAGGTAGACGACGGTGCCCGCGTACTCGTCGGGTGTCGCGAAGCGGCGGAGCGCGAGGGTGTCGGTGAGCAAGGCGGCCGACTCCTCGATGCTGATTCCCTTGTCCTTCGCCTGCTTCTCGATCCACCAGTCGAGGCGATCGCCGGCGATGTAGCTGAGGTGGACGCCGTTCACGCGAATGCCGAACGGACCCAACTCGGCTGCGAGCGTGCGCGTCATCGCAGCGAGCGCGGCCTTCGATCCCGAGTAGCTGCCCTCCCGGGGGAAGCCGCCGAGCGAGCTGATCGAGTTGATCATGACGACCCGGCCGTCGCCCTGGCGCTGCATCGCCGGCACCACCGCTCGGGTCATGCGCAGGGTCCCGAACACGTTCATCTCGAACGGCGCCTGCCAGTTCGAGAAGTCGGGCTCGGCCTCGAGGAAGGTCGTGAAGTCCGTGGGCTGGTAGGCGACGTTCACGAGCACGTCGATCCGGCCGTACGCATTCTCGACTGCGGTCGCGGCCGCCGCGCAGCTCTCGTGGTCGAGCATGTCGGCGGCGACCGCCAGCGCACGGCCCCCCGCGGCCGTGACCTCGTCGGCCAGCGCGTGCAGCGGTTCGGGGCGCCGCGCCAGCACCGCCACCGCGCAGCCTTCGCCGGCCAGGCGGCGCGCGCACGCGGCGCCGACTCCCGGCCCCGCGCCGGCGACGATCGCGACCTTGCCCTCGAGCAGTGGCGGCCGATGGCCGCCGGGGCCCTCGAGCAACGGCGGCCGACTGCCGCCCGGTGTCATGGCGTCCAGGTGGTCGAGGCGATGGCGCGCTCGGTGATCTGCCAGCGGCCGTCGACCTTCGCGAAGCGGTCGTGGTACCGGCCGCCCCGCGAGATCACCCCGCCCGTCGGGCGGTTCTGGAGCTGCACGTAGTCGGAGGTCGCGGTCGCGGTGTCGCCGTCGATCTCGATCACCGAGTTGACCGTCAGGTGGCGCTCCTCGATGTCGCCGCGCGGGAAGCTCGAGTACATGCCGACGATCGCATCGCGGCCCTCGATCACCCGATCGCCCGAACGCCACGTGGCGTGCTCGGAGAAGAGGTCGGCCAGCTCGTCGAAGCGGCCGCTGTCCACCGACTGGCAATACTGCGCGAGCGCATTGCGGATCCCTTCGGCTTCGCACATGCTCGAATCCTCTCTGGTGTCGGGCCTCGTCATCACCGACGCCATCGGGGAAGGTAGCGCACCAGTGAGCTAATGCAACCTTTCGGTATGCTCCGCGCGCCACGACCATCGAGGCCGCGATCGGCCACCGACTTCAGGTCCGCCGAAGTTCAGATTGGAAGGTTCCATGGGACTCGCCCTGCGCCACACCCATCTGGACGTTGCACTGTCGGTGCGCGACCTCGAGCGCATGTCGACGTTTTACGGCGAGGCCATCGGCTTGCCGCAGTCGAACGAGAACGCGCTCGAGAACCGCATGCTCCGGTTCTTCACCCTGGGCGCCTCCCAGCTCAAGCTCGTGCACCACCACGACACGCCGCCGGCGAGCGCGCCGGGAGGGGCCGGTACGGCCACGGGCATCCGCTACATGACGTGGTACGTGATCGACATCCAAGACGCCGTCGCCCGCATCACGGAGGGCGGTGGCGCCGTGTCGACACCACCGGTCGAGGTACGTCCCGGCACGTGGCTCAGCTGGGCCGAGGACCCCGAAGGCAACTGGATCGAGCTCCTGCAGCTCCCGGCATGAGCGAGGTGACCGCGAGCCGGGTATCCCGGCGAGCAGCCGAGCGGGGCCCGAGCGGCCCGGAGCGAAGCGACGAGAGCGGAACGGCATGAGCGAGGTGACCGCGAGCCGGGTATCCCGGCGAGCAGCCGAGCGGGGCCCGAGCGGCCCGGAGCGAAGCGACGAGAGCGGAACGGCATGAGCGAGGTGACCGCGGCGGCAGGGCCCGGCGAGAGCACGCGGCCCGCTGCGCGCGCGGATGCGCGTGGTCGACGTCTCGGGGTACGGCGGGGGGCCGATGTGCGCGCAGCTCCTCGGCGCGATGGGTGCCACCGTGCTGAAGGTCGAGCGCCCGCCTCACGGCGACCCCGAGCGTGGCACGCGGCGCGAGATGTTCGACGCGCACAACCGCGGCAAGCGCAGCGCGGTGCTCGACCTGCGCGCGGATGACGACCGCAACCTGTTCCGCCAGCTCGTCGCCGACGCCCATGTCGTCGTGCACAACTACCGGCCGCAGGTCGCGCAGCGACTCGGCCTCGACCTCCCCACCCTCGAGCGGAGCCAGCCCTCGATCATCGTCGTGGTGATCTCGGGGTTCGGACCGACCGGCCCGCGCGCCGACGAGCCCGCCTACGAGCTCCAGCTGCGCGCGCTCACCGGCGAGCTCGATATCGGCCGCGACGCGGAGGGTCGCGTGCAGGAGTCGTGGACCCTCGACTACCCGGCGTACGGATACGCGGCCGCGCTGTACGCCGCGCTCGGCGTGATGGGCGCGCGCCTCGAGCCGGCAGGTCACGGCGTCCAGATCGAGGTGCCACTCCTCGGGGCGGGCTACACCTGGATGTTCGCGGCGCTGATGACACCGGCGTTCCGGCAGTTCGCGCGGGACGACGTGCGCCACGTCTACGAGACACGTGACGGTCGGGCCCTCGCGATCATGGTGCCGATGGCCGATCAATTCGCCCGGCTGTGCACGCTCGTCGATCGACCCGACCTCGTCGATGCCGCCGGCGACGATCCCTTCACGTGGCAGTACGACCACGCCCGGGAGATGAACGACGCGTTGAGCGCGGCATTCGCCACCGCGGACGGCGACGTGTGGATCGAGCGCCTGCGAGCGGCGCAGGTTCCGGTCGCGCCCGTGCTCTCGGCGAGCGAGGTGCGCCAGGAGCCGCAGCTCGTGGCGCTCGACCTCGGGGTCGCGACACCGGACACCGCGTACCGGCTCCCGATCCTGGGCCTGCCGACCACCACTCTCGGCCCCGCACCCGAGCTCGATGCCGACGGACCCGCCGTGCGCGCGCAGGGCTGGCACGGGATCGAAGCACGTTCGCACTGAACCGACGACCAAGGGAGCACGGATGCGCACTCGCACGCTCGGACCCGACCACCTCGAGATGTCCGCGATCGGCTTCGGCGCGATGAGCATTGGTGGCTCCTACGGAAGTGTCGACGTCGACGAAGCGACCGCGACGGTGCGTCGCGCCGTCGAGCTGGGCGTCACGTACTTCGACACTGCCGACGTCTACGGCGACGGCCGCAGTGAGGAGCTGCTCGCGCAAGCGCTCGCCGGCGTGCGCGACCAGGTGGTGCTGGGCACGAAGTTCGGCCTTCGACGCGGCGCCGACGGCCGCATCAGCGCCTGCGGCGACCCGGCCTACGCACACTCCGCGTGCGACGCGTCCCTCGCGTGGCTCGGCACGGAGCACATCGACCTCTACTTCCTGCACCGGCCGGACAAGACCGTGCCGATCGAGGAGACCGTGGGCGCGATGGCGGAGCTGGTCGCCGCCGGCAAGGTGCGGCACCTCGGGCTGTCCGAAGCCTCGGGCGACACGCTGCGCCGGGCCGCGGCCGTCCATCCGATCACCGCGCTCCAGAGCGAGTGGTCGTTGTGGAGTCGCGACCTCGAAGCCGACGTGCTCCCGGCCGCGCGTGGGTCTCGGTGTGGGCGTCGTCGCGTTCAGCCCCTTGGGTCGGGGGATGCTGACCGGGGCGCTGCCGGGCAACGTGCCGGCCGATTCACGCGCGGCGTATCCGCGCTTCAATGCCGAGCACGTCGCGCACAACCGCGCGGTAGCCGAGCAGATCGCCGCATTCGCCGAGACGCGGGGCGTGAGCCCCGCGCAGCTCACGCTCGCGTGGTTGCTCGCGCGGGGCGACGACGTGGTGCCGATCCCGGGGACCCAGCGGCGGGGCTATCTCGAGGACAACGTCGCGGCCGCCGACGTCGCGCTCGACGACACCACATGGGCCGAGCTGGAACGTCTCGCCAACCAGGTGGAGGGTGATCGCTCCCCCGACATGGCGAGCCTTGCGGTGGACACGCCGCCGCTGGCGTCGTAGCGCCCTTACGTCGCGTCGCTCACCAGATGATCGATCACGAAGAGCGCCCGGGCCACGAGATCCTGCGACTCGGGATCGAGCTCGGCGACACGACTCGCGAGGAACGCCTCATTCTGCGTCTGCACGCGCTTCACGAGCGTGCGCCCCGCCCGGGTCGGCCGGACCAGGACGACTCGCCCGTCCTGGGTGGATCTCAAGCGGTCCACGAATCCGAGGCTGACGAGGCGGTTCACGGTCCGGCCGACCGTCGTGAGCTGCGCTCCCTGCGACGCCGCGAGCTGGCTCAGGGTCATGGTCCCTGCGCTGTCGAGGGCCGACAGCACCATGTACTGCGCGGGCGTGGCGTCCTCGATCCGGGCCGAGACGTGCTGGCGCATCCGCCGCGTGAGCTGCGCCGAGGTGATGCGCAGGTGGGAGGCGATCTCGGCGGGTTCTGCCTGCTGTGGCATGGCGAGACAGTAGGGGTTCGTCGGTCCCGACGGGTGCTTGACGATCGCGGCCAGCCAGCTTGGATCCTGAATCCATTCCTGGAGTTGACACGGCTACGCTGATCCGCGTCAGGGGCTTGTAGTGCGCCGAGTCGTCTGGACCGGCCGGCCTGAGTGAGGGGGAACGAATGAGGGGTACCACCCGAAAGGTGCTGCTCGTGCTGTGCGTGGCGGCGGTGGTCGTCGCGGGCGGCATGACCGGTGCGGCCAGCGGGTCGACGCCAGCGAAGAAGAAGGCCAAGATCGACCCGAACGCGACGATCACGTTCTCGCAGACGGGTCCGTTCACCCACCTGGATCCGGCCCGCCGCGGCACGGCAGGTGACGACGGCATCCTGCTCTCGCTCTACGACCGGCTCGTCTATCTCGACAACAAGGTCCAGCCGCAGCCGATGCTGGCGACGAAGTGGAGCTTCTCGCCGGACGGCAAGCAGCTGACCTTCACGCTGCGCAAGGACGACCTCTTCCACGACGGCTCGACCATCGACGCGACCGCCGTGAAGAAGAACATGGACCGGTACAAGACTCTCGCAACGAGCACCGCGAAGGCGGCCTACACGATGGTCGACTCGGTCGACGTCGTCGACGCATCGACGGTCCGGTTCAACTGCAACCGTCCCTGCGCCGACCTGCTGCCGACGCTGGGGATCCAGACGGGCTCGATCGCGAACCCCAAGGTCTTCGAGGCCGGGGTCGACTTCGACGGCACCCCGAACAATGCCGTGGGCTCGGGCCCGTACATGATCACCTCGTTCAAGCCGAACGACACCGCAGTCTTCGAGCGCGCGCCAGGCAAGTACTGGGACCACAAGGCCGGCAAGCTCAAGATGGTCACGGTGAAGTACCTCGCCGACTACACGGTCGCCTTCAACGCGATCAGCTCGGGCCAGTTCGACGCTGGTCGCACGGGCGAGGAGCTGATCGCCCAGGCCGAGAACCTCTCCGGGCACAAGTTTGTCAAGTACCAGCAGCTCTCCAACCTGGTGTTCATGATGCGGGCGAACCGGCCGCCGTTCGACAACCCGGACGTCCGCCACGCGATGTCGATGCTGATCGACCGCGAGGCCATCGGCACACAGCTCACGAGCGGCGGTTGCCCGGCGCTCGACCAGTACTTCGGGCCGCTGTCACCCGCCCACGTCGACAACTACAAGCAGCCCTACAGCTACAACGTGACCAAGGCGAAGGAGCTCCTCGCGAAGGCCGGCGTCCCGAACCTGACGTTCAGCGCGGTGAGCGGCACGACCAACCCGATGAAGGACATCCAGCTCGCGCTCCAGGGCATGTTCGCCAAGGGTGGCGTGACCATGAACCTCACCACGGAGGAGTCGCTCACCTCGGTGTTCAGCTTCCGCGACGGCAAGTACGACGCGTACGTGCAGACCAACACCGGGTTGCCCAACCCCTACTCGATGATGGTGACGTACATGTACACGCCGGGCGCGCCGTGGAACCTCTCCAACGGTGAGGGCACGGACATGAAGGACATCGCGGCCAAGGCGCTCGACCCGAACCTCTCCGCCAAGGACACGAAGGCCGTCTGGAGCCAGGTGGCCGACAAGATGGCCGAGTACATGTGGGCGGTGCCCGTGTGCAACCGCACCAGCCTGTGGATCTGGCCGAGCAACATGTACAAGACGTACAAGACCATGTCGTACGCATGGGCCAGCGTGTTCGACATCCGCTACCTCGCCCGCACCAAGGCGAAGTAGCCCACGACCGCTCGCGAAGAAGGGGGCCCGCTCCGGCGGGCTCCCTTCTCGCGTCTGTGGGCAGAACCTGCGCTCAGGGTCGCCGGCAGCCGGGCACGTCGACGCGGGTCGTTTCGAGCCGCGAGGCACGGGCTGCACGCATCTCGTCGCGCGTGCCGGTGCTGCTGATCGTGATGAGGAACAGCGTCCGACCCTCCTCACCGCCGAGCGCGCACGCGATGGCGTGCCGTCCCGGCGTCTTCACCTCGTCCGTGACCTTGCCCCCCTCGACCACCCGCACGAATCGCTCGCGGAAGCACGCCACCCAGATGCCACCGTCCTGGTCGAGGCAGATCCCGTCGGGCAGCGCGTCTTCGAGCTCGGCCCACGGGCGAGCGTTCGACAACCCGCCGTCGTCGTCGACGTCGAACGCGGTCAGACGGCCGGCGTGGTGCTCCGCGACGACGAGCGTGGCCTCGTCGGGTGTGATGACCATGCCGTTGCCGTACATGAGGTCGGTCCCGGCGGCAGCGACCGACCCGTCGGGGTCCACGCGCAGCAGCGGAGCCGGGCGGAGCGTCTCCCCCTTCGCCTTGTCGAAGCCGAACTGGCTCACGTAGGCGTGTCCCTGCGAGTCGGTCACCATGTCGTTGATGGGACCGGGAGCCAACGTCGTGCAGTCGGCGTGCTCGGTGAGGGAACCGTCGCGCTCGCGGCGGTACACCCTCCGCTCGCCCATGGCGTTGATCAGCAGGCGGCCGTCGGGAAGGAACCCCAGTCCGGAGGGCCGCACCAGGCTCGCGAGCACCTCGACGGAGCCGTCGGTCCCGACGAGGAGCACCTCGTCGCCGTGGATGTCGGAGACGAAGAGACCGTCATCACGCCAGCGGGGTCCTTCCAGGAACACCCGGTCGGCGAGCAGCACCTCGGAGTCGGCCATCGCTCCATCCTGCTAGCAATACAAGTTGCATGCAACTAGCCTCGGCCCGGTTGCCATCGTCAGGGTCCATCGTCAGGGACGTCACCGTGGAGGTAGCAGTGGACGACATGCAGACCAGCCCGACCGGCGTCGCCTCGGGGAGCTGGAGGGACGCCCCCGGCAAGGTCGTCGGGGTCATCAAGATGACCGTGAAGCCCGGCTGTGCCGACGCGCTCGTCGAGCTCAAGCGGGAGCAGTTCGCGCGCCAGTTCGAAGGCGAGCCGGCGACCGAGCTCTACGTCTTCGCCCGCTCCCTCGACGACCCGAACGTGTTCTAAAACATCGAGGCGTTCAGCGACGCGGCCGGGCTCCAGGCGCACTTCGCGAACCCGGCACTCCCCGGCTACGTGACGAAGTTCTACGACCTCGTCGAGAAGATCGAGCCAGTCTTTCTCGACCCCGTGCAGGCGAAGGGGTTCGAGGTCAGGTCGTGAAGGTGAAGCCTTCGTAGTCGTTGGCCGCGACCTCGTCGCACTTGTCGCGATACACGCCGACGCCACCGACGTAGGGCATGAACACCCGGGGCTTGCCGGGGACGTTGGCCCCGAGGTACCACGACTTCCCCTTGGGATACAGCGTCCCGTTGGCCACCTCGTTCACGTGCTCGACCCAACGGTCTTCGTATCCGCGGTCCGCCTCGACCACCTCGTAGCCACGGTCGCGCATGAAGGCGACCAGGTCGCCGATCCAGTCCACGTGCTGCTCGATCGAGACCACCATGTTGCTGATGACGGACGGGCTCCCGGGCCCGGTGATGGTGAAGAGGTTCGGGAACTCCGCGGTGGCGATCCCGAGGTAGGTCCGCGGCCCGGCGTGCCACTTGTCGGGAAGGGTGCGCCCGCCGCGACCCCGGATGTCGACGGCGAACAGCGCCCCGGTCATTGCGTCGAAGCCCGTCGCGAACACGATGGCGTCGAGCTCGTAGTCGGCCTCGGTCGTGCGGAGCCCGCTCGGCGTGATCTCGACGATCGGCGCAGCCTCGACGTCCACGAGACTCACGTTGTCGCGGTTGAACGTCTCGTAGTAGTCGATATCGATGCAGAGCCGCTTGGTGCCGAACGGCAGGTCCCCCTTCGGAGCCAGCAGCTCCGCGACGGCAGGGTCCTTCACCGTCTCGCGGATCTTCGAGCGCACGAAGTCGGACACGAGCTGGTTGGCGCGCTCGTCGATGAGGAGGTCGTCGTACGAGACCATCAACGCCGGGCCGCCCATCCCCCAGCGAGCCTCGAACTCTCGCACGACCTCTTCGGCAGGGAAGTCGACCGCCTTGCGCTGGCTCACGCTGAACACGTTCGAGTGCCGCATGGCCTCGCGCCGTTCCGCATAGTTCGCCTTCACCTCACGCACGACCTCCTCGTCGAGGGGGCGATTCCTCGCGGGCACGCTGAAGTTGGCGGTGCGCTGGAAGACGGTCAGGTGCTTCGCCTGTCGCGCGATCTGGGGAGCAGCCTGCACGCCGGAGGATCCGGTGCCGATGATTCCGACGCGTTGGCCGGTGAAGTCGACGCCCTCCTCGGGCCAGTCGCAGGTGTGGTACCAGCGACCCCGGAACGTGTCGATCCCGGGCAGATCGGGAACCCGGGCCGCCGACGCCGACAGGCAGCCGGTGGCCATGACGAGGAACTGGGCGTCGATCGCGTCGCCGCGGTCGGTCGTGACGTGCCAGCGCCCCGACTCCTCGTCGAAGTGTGCGGTCGTGACGCGGGTCTCGAGCTGGATGTCGCGGCGGAGGTCGAAGCGGTCGACGACGTGGTTGAGGTAGCCCAGGATCTCCGGCTGCGTGGCGTAGCGCTCGGTCCAGGACCACTCCTGCTGCAGGTCCTCGTCGAAGGAGTACGAGTAGAACATGCTCTCGGCGTCGCAGCGCGCGCCGGGATAGCGGTTCCAGAACCACGTGCCGCCGACGCCGGTCCCGGTCTCGAACACGCGTGCCGTGAAGCCAAGCCCGCGCAGCTTGTGCAGCATGTAGATGCCGGCGAACCCCGCTCCCACGACGACCGCGTCGTAGCGCGCGGTCGCCGCGTCGCTGGTGCCTGGCTGACTGACGACCTCGGTCATGCGCTCCCCCATTCACGTGCCAGCGTTGAGCCGGGTGTCGGATTCGAACCGACGACATCTTCTTTACAAGAGAAGTGCTCTACCACCTGAGCTAACCCGGCCGATCACACAGGGTAACGCTCGCGTCGACGCGCGATCTCGTAGCACGCGACCGTGGCCGCGGCGCTCACGTTCAACGACGCGAGTTGTCCGCGCATCGGGATGGCCGCCACAACGTCACAGCGCGCGCGTGCGAGACGCGACAACCCCGGACCCTCCGCGCCGAGCACCAACACCAACGGCGAGTCGGCCACTGCGAGCTCGAAGATCGACGTGTCTCCGTGCGCGTCGAGGCCGACGCTGCCAGACCCCGGCTCGCTGCAGTCGATCGAGCGCGGCCGGGATCCCGGACACGATCGCGAGCGCCAGGTGCTCGACGGCTCCCGCCGCAGCCTTCGTCACCGCCGGCGTGATTCCCGCCGCGCGATGCCGTGGCAGGACCAGCCCGGTCGCACCTGCGGTCTCGGCGGTGCGGGCCACCGCGCCGAGGTTCTGGGGATCGGTCACGCCGTCGAGCGCGACGAGGAACGCTCGGGGGTCGCGCGCCAGCACGTCGAGCTGGACGGTCGGGAGCGGCGCGGCAAGGGCCAGGAACCCCTGCGGCGTGTCGGTGCGAGCCCGCTGCTGCACCTCGATCCCGGGAACGCGCCGCATGCGCACGTGATGGTGCGCCGCGAGCGCCAGGATGTCGTCGACGATCGGGGCCGGGGCGACGTCGTCGGCGACCCACAACTCGTCGACCCGGCGCCGCCCGGCGACCAGGAGCTCCCGCACGGCTTGGCGGCCCTCGACCTGGCGCCCGAGCTCGGCTCGCTCACGATCCGGCCGCTCGTGGTCGGGCCGGTCGCGGGCCCGGCGCTCTCGGGCCGGCCGCGGCGGGTCGCCCGCTCGCCGCGCGCTCATCGGTGCCAGATCGTGCCGGTCGGGGTGTCCTCGAGCTTCACGCCGAGCGCGGCGAGCTCGTCGCGGATGCGGTCAGCTGCCGCGAAGTCCCTGGCGGCCCGTGCGGCATCGCGTGCCGCGACCCGCGCGTCGATGCCGGCGTCGCGCTCGTCACTTGCGACACGTGCCAGGCCGAGCGCACCGAGCAGCGCTGCGATCGTCGCAATCAGGCGCGCGGCGATCGCATCGTCGCCCGCGTCGATCGCCACGTTCGCCGCGTTGACGGCGTCGAAGACGGCCGCCACCGCCCCCGGCGTGTCGAAGTCGTCGTCCATCGCGTCGCGAAAGGCGCCAACGACCGCGTCGTCGGTGGTCGTCACCGTGGGCAGATCTGCCGCACGTGCCCGTCGCAGGAGCGCGTCGATCCGCTCCATCGCCTTCGCGGCGTCGGCGAGCTGCGTGTCGCCGAGCTCCACCGATCGGCGGTAGTGCGCTTGCAACACCGCAAGCCGGAAGGCCCGTGCACCATGCGCGTCGAGGGCGTCGACGAGCGTCGTGAAGTTCCCGAGCGATTTCGACATCTTCTCGCCGTCGACGGTGACCATCCCGCTGTGGATCCAATGACGAGCGAAGGTGTGGCCCGCACCCTCGGCCTGGGCGTGCTCGTTCTCGTGATGCGGGAAGACGAGGTCCTCGCCCCCGCCGTGCAGGTCGAAGCCCTCTCCCAGGAGGTCGAGCGACATCGCCGAGCATTCGATGTGCCAACCCGGCCGGCCGTCGCCCCATGGTGAAGGCCATGCGGGCTCCCCTGGCTTGGCCGCCTTCCAGAGCGCGAAGTCCATCGGTGAGCGCTTGGTCTCGTCGACCTCGACCCGCGCGCCGGCCGACTCGCGCAACTCCTCCACGCCGCGGTGCGCCAATGCGCCGTATCCCGGGAACGACTCGACGGCGAAGTACACCCCCTGCCCCGGGACCCGGTACGCCACACCGCGCTCCACGAGCTCGCCGATGAGGCGCACCATCTCGTCGAGATAGCCCGTCGCGTGGGGCACGTGGTCGGGCGCCCGGACCGCCAGTCGCGCCATGGTGTCGAACCAGACCGCTTCGAACCGCCCGGCCAACTCGGCCTCGGTCGTGCCCTGCTCGGCGGCGCGGGCGATGATCTTGTCCTCGATGTCGGTGACGTTGCTCACGAAGACGACCGCGAAGCCGCGCCATTCGAGATACCGGCGGATGGTGTCGAACACGACCACCGTCCGCCCGTGGCCGACATGCGGAGCGTCGTAGACCGTCGGCCCGCACACGTACATCGACACGCTGTCCCGGTTCGCGCGTCGTGAGCTCGACGAGCTCGCGGGCAGCGTGTCCCGGATCCGCAACATGACGGGCGAGGCTACTGCCGGTGCGGGTCGTATCGGCTCGGGTTCACCCGCGTCGAGCAGCGCGACCGTGCGCGCGGCGATCCCTTCGGAACGCCCGATCGCGCCGACACCCTCCCCCTGCTTGGGCGTCACGGACACGAACGCCGGCCGGCCCATGGGCTCCCGGGCCGGCTCCAGCGCGGCGGCGAGGTTGGCTGCCATCTCCGCGACGTGCGGCCCGAGACGGGGCCGCTCGGCGCAGATCACCACGTCGACGTTGATCACCCACCAGCCCTGGCGGGCAACCTGCGTCGCCACGTCCCGCACGAGCTCGATCGACGAGACGCCGCGGAAGCGCTCGTCGGTCGCCGGGAACAACGTCCCCAGGTCGGGAAGCTCGGCCGGCCCGAGCAGCGCGTCGGCCACCGCGTGCGCGACCGCGTCGGCATCGGAATGCCCGACCAGACCGGGCCCCTCGAGGGTCACGCCGCCGAGGACCAGCGCGCCGTCGCTCCCGAAGGGGTGCACGTCGTAGCCGAGGCCCACGCGGAAGTTCACGAGCGCGAGCCGATCGTCGCGGCCAGCGCCCGCGCGAGCTCGAGGTCTCCCGGGCTCGTCACCTTGATGTTGGCGGGATCGCCGGGCACCGTGACGACCCGCGCGCCCACGGCCTCGACGAGCGCGGCGTCGTCGGTCGCGTCGCGAGCGTCCGCGTGCGCGCGGCGCAGCTGATCGGCGCGGAACGCCTGCGGGGTCTGGACCGCGACGATCTCGTCACGGTCGAGCGTCTCGACCACGAGACCGTCGCGCGCCCGCTTCAACGTGTCGCTCACCGCCACGACCGGGATCGCACCGTCGGCTCCGGCACGAACCGCGTCCACGACCGCGCGCAGCGCTGCACGCGAGGCGAGGGGTCGGGCGGCATCGTGGACGACGACGATCGTCGCGGCGGCAGGAACTTGCGCGAGCGCGGCACGCACCGAGGCCGATCGGGTGTCGCCGCCTTCCACCGCGGCGTCCACCGCAGGACCGTCCCACACCACTCCGGGTGGGAGCGCGACGACCACCCCGTCGCAGACGCCGGCACAGACCCGGACGGCGCGATCGACGAGCCGCTCGCCATCGAGCTCCCAGAACTGCTTCTGCGCCCCGAAGCGGACCCCGAGGCCGGCAGCGACGACAACGCCCCAGACCCGGTCCACCGGAATGGCGGCTACTTCTTCGCCGCGGCCTTGGCCGGCGTCTTCGGCGCGGCCTTGGCCGCGGGCGTCTTGGCTGCGGGGGTCTTGGCTGCGGGGGTCTTGGCCGGGGGGGTCTTGGCCGGGGGGGTCTTGGCCGGAGTGGCCTTCGTCGCCACCTTCGGCGCGGCCGGCGCCTTCGCGGGTGCCTTCGGCTTCGTCGCGGCCTTCTTCACCGGCTTGTCCTCACCCTTGAGCACCGCGTCGAGGCGTGCCTCGGCCGCCTCTTCGTCGACGGCGAGGGCGAAGGTGAGCTCCGAGACGAGGATCTGCCGGGCCCGAGCCAGCATCCGCTTCTCACCCGCCGAGAGGCCCTTGTCGGCCTCGCGGATGGAGAGGTTGCGGACCACTTCGGCAACCTGGTAGATGTCGCCGCTCTTCAACTTCTCGACGTGGTTCTTGAAGCGTCGCGACCAGTTGGTGGGCATCCGGGCCTCCTTCTTGCGGAGGACCGCGAACACCTCTTCGACCTCTTCGTCGTTGATGACCTCGCGCAACCCGATCTCCTCCGCGTTGTCGGCGGGGACCATCAGGGTCAGGTCGCCGTACGCGAGGCGCAGCACCAGGTAGTCACGCTTCTCGCCGAAGGCGTCCTTCTTCTCACGGCGTTCGATTGTCGCGGCACCATGGTGGGGATACACGACCTTGTCGCCGACGTCGAACGTCATGCCGCTCCTTGACACCAGCGCGGCCGCCCGCGCGAGGACCCGGGGGATGGGACCTTGAGGATCACCCAGGATACCAGAAGGGGAACCGGTTCCCCCCGCTGACGTACGCTCACACCACCTCATGAGCGACCACCGCCTCGACGCCATCGAGCTCCTCGGCGCGCTGCCGCAGCCGGTGCAGAGCCAGTTGCGCCCCGCCCTCAGCACCCGGAGCTACACCCGCAACCAGGTGCTGTTCCACCAGGGCGACGAAGCCACCGAGATGTTCGGCCTGGTCAGCGGTGCCGTCGCAGTCGTGAGCCGAGCGTCGGACGGCCGTGAGGCCGTGGTGGCCGTCCTCGACCACGGCACCCTGTTCGGCGAGCTCGGCCTGTTCGACGGAGGACCGCGCGCGACCGACGTGCGGGCCCTCGACGAGACGACCGTCGTCGTCCTCCCCTACGCCGCGATGCGCGAGGTGCTCGAGGCGAGGCCGGAGCTGCTCTGGACGATCGTGCGCATGCTCGCCGGCCGGCTCCGCGCGACCGACGAGGCACTGAGCGATGCCGTGTTCCTCGACGTACCGGCCCGCACGGCCAAGCGTCTCCTGGAGCTGGCCGGCGACGCCGACGAGTTCCGGCTCGGCATGACGCAGGAGGATCTCGCCGGTCTGGTGGGCGCGAGTCGCGAGCGTGTGAACAAGGCCATCTCGCTGTTCATCCGTCTCGGGTGGCTCAACGCGCAGGGACGCGGCCGCTACCGCCTCGCCGACCGCGCCGCGCTCGCGGACCGCGCCGCCCAGTAGCGCTAGCGGCGGATCGGCTCGAGGAACGCGAGCGCCCGGGCCCACGCGTCGGCGGCATCGGCGGCGCGGTGCGCCGGACGCTCCGGGTCGTGGATGAACCCGTGCTCGGCCTCCGGGTAGACGACGATCTCGCAGTCGGGACGCGCAGCCCAGGCACTGCGGAGGGCCTCGACCTCGGACTGATCGATCGACGCGTCGAGCCCGGCGAAGATCGCCAGCGTCGGGCAGACCTGCGACGCGGTGTCGAGCGGGCGGCGCAGGTTCGGACCCTTCACGCCCTCGGGCGATCCGTAGAACGACACCGCCCGGTCGAAGCGCCCGGTCACCGCGGCCTTGAGCGCTTGCATCCCACCCATGCAGAAACCCATGACCCCGACGTTGGCAATGTCGTCGTGCACGACGAGGTAGTCGGCGGCATGCTCGAGATCGGCGATCTGCAGGTCGTCGTCGAGGTCGGGCACGTGTCCGAAGCGGGCGTAGCGATCGGGGCTGGACACGACGTCGAAGGGCAGCCGCGCAAATGGGTCGGGGGCACAGACCGCGAACCCTTGGGTCGCGAGCCGGCGGCACAGTTCGTCGAAGAGCGGGCGCATCCCGACACCGTCGATGTGCAGCACGAGTCCGGCGTCGGGCATGCCGTCAGGTCGAGCGTGGATCGCCTCGACCATCGTCCCGTCGTCGCCGCGCAGCTGGACGCGCTCCACGTCGACATCGAGAGGGCCGGTACGCAACTCTGCCATCGAGGACCTCGGTTTCAGACGTAGCGCTCGAGGATGGAGGTCTCCGCGAGGCGGGAGAGGCCTTCCTTGATCGCACGGGCTCGGGCGTCACCGACACCTTCGACCTGGGTGAGGTCGGCGAGCCCGGCACGCAGGATCTTCTGGAGGTTGGAGAAGCGCGCGACGACGTGGTCGGAGACGATCTCGGGCAGCCGCGGGATCTTGTGGAGCAGCCGGAAGCCTCGCGGCTGGAGCGCGCCGTCGATCTCGACCGAGGGGCCGAGGTGCAGGACCTTCGCGACCGCATGCACGTCGAGCAGCTCTTCGTCGTCGATCCGACCCAGGTCGTCGAGGACCTCGTCGAGCCTGCGCTCGTCGGTGTCCCGGAAGTAGTCCTTCGCGACGAGACGGCGATCCTCCTCGACACCGCCGACGAGCTCCTCGAGCTGGAGCAGGACGAGCCGGCCGTCGCTCCCGAGCTCGATCACGTAGCCCTCGAGCTCGTCGGAGATGCGCCGCACCATCTCGGCCCGCTGGAGCATCGTCGCGACGTCGCGGACGGTGACGAGGTCCTCGACCTCGAGCGCCGACAGCGCGCCGCTCACGGCGTCGAGGCGAGCCTTGTAGCGCTCCAGGATCTGGAGCGCCTGGTCGGCGCGGGCCAGCACGCGTGGGATCGACTCGAGCGTGTGCTTCTCGCCGCGGCGGTGCACCGCGACCACCGACATGTCCTCCGAGACCGTGATCACCGGGACGTCGAGCTGACGGCCGATGCGCTCCGCGGTGCGATGGCGCGTCCCCGTCTCCGAAGTCGGGACGTTGGGGTCGGGCACCAGATGGACGTTCGCTCGCGCCACCCGCGAGGTGTCGGTCGCGAGGATGATCGCGCCGTCCATCTTCGCCAGCTCGGAGAGCCGCTGGGGCGTGAACTCGGCGTCGAGGAGGAAGCCGCCCGAGCACACGGACAGCACGTCGGGACCGTCGCCGACGACGATGAGCGCACCCATCCGCGCCTGGAGGATGCGATCGAGGCCTTCACGCAACGCGGTCCCCGGAGCCACCAGCTGCAAGGCGGCGAGCATGGCGTCGGACCTCGGCGCGACGGGCACTCCTGCTGCTCCTCGTTCTTCCGGGTTCGATTTCCGGCGCCAGGTTACCGCGAGGCGCTCGACTCGCTGCCCGCGGCTATCGCAGCTCGAGCGCGATCGCTTCCGCGAGGTCCCGGACGACCACCGTCTCGATGCCCGGGTGCTGCGGTGAGCTCTCGGGCACGACGGCGCGATCGAAGCCCAGACGCGCAGCTTCGGCGAGGCGCCTCGGCGCCTGCGGCGCGGTGCGGATCTCACCACCGAGACCGACCTCGCCGAACACGACCGTACCGGGAATGACGATCCGATCGGTGAGCGAGCCCGCCACCGCGAGCGCGACCGCGAGGTCGACGCCGGGCTCCGTGACGCGCAGCCCTCCCGCAACGCTCGCGTACACGTCGCAGTGCCCCACCGGCACGCCGGCGCGCTGCCCGAGCACCGCGAGCAGCAACGCGAGGCGCCCGTGGTCGAGGCTCGGAGCCGAGCGCCGAGGCGACGCCGCGGGGCTGGGCGCGACCAGAGCCTGGACCTCGACCAGGATCGGCCGCGCCCCCTCGAGCACGGGCGTGACCACCGAGCCGGACAACCCGATCCGTCGGTCGGCCAGGAACATCGACGCGGCGTCGTCGACCGCGGCGAGGCCCGAGCCGGTCATCTCGAACAGGCCCAGCTCGTGCGTCGCACCGAAGCGATGCTTGACCGACCGCAGCATGCGCAGCGCGTGGTGACGGTCGCCCTCGAACGTGAGCACGGTGTCGACGACATGCTCGAGCACGCGAGGACCCGCGAGCGACCCGTCCTTGGTGACATGGCCCACCATGACCGTCGACATCGACCGCTCGCGGGCGAGCTGCACGAGCCGGTACGCACACTCGCGGACCTGGGTCACCGAGCCTGCACCCCCGGCCGCGTCGGGATCGACCAGCGCTTGGATCGAATCGACCGCGAGCACGGCCGGCGCGACGGCTTCGACCTGCGCGACGACGAACGGCAGCTGCGTCTCCCCCACGACGAGGAGGTCACGCGGCAGCCGCCCGAGACGCTCCGCTCGCCGACGGACCTGCTCGCACGACTCCTCGGCAGCCACGAACAAGCATCGGACCCCTCGGCGCGACACGTCGAGCAACGCCTGGAGGAGCAGCGTGCTCTTGCCCATCCCGGGCTCGCCCGCAAGCAGCGTCGTGGATCCGGGGACGAGCCCACCGGCGAGCACGCGGTCGAGCTCGGTCACCCCCGTGGGGACGGGCTCGGCGCCGCCGGACTCGACGTCGGTGATGGGCAAGGCCATCGGTCGGGGCACCGCGCCGACCACCCCGCGCGCGGGCACCGTCACGGTCGCGGCGAGCAGCGTTCCCCAGGCTCCGCACTCGGGACACCGGCCGAGCCAGCGGGGCGACTCCGATCCGCACTCGGAGCATCGATGGATCGATCGGGCTTTCATGCGCCGACCGTACCGGCGGGGTACGACAGTCTCGCGACCCTCTCGGGCATTCCGCGCTCGGCGGGCGCGCTCAGTGCGAGAGGAACTTGCGGGGCACCACGGCCCGCTCCGCCGCGACGCGCCGCCAGCCACGGAACGCCAGCACCGCGGCGGCGAGCAGCAACACGATCGCCAGGCCGCCCAGGAGCACACGACGAGTGTCAAACACGCTGGTCGACAACGAGAACTCGACGCGCTTGCCCGCGACCCCCCGCACCACTTGTGTGGGCTTGCCCGGCAACTCCAGCTGGAGCCGCATCGACAACGCCTGGCGCAGCTCGCTGAGCAAGGTCTGGTCGAGACCGGCCACGTCGACGTGCTGGGCGGTGAGCGCGCTCACGACGTCGGGATCCTGCGTGATCCCGGTTTCCATCGCACCGAGATCGATCGCGCCGCGAGCCGCGAGCGTGGTCGACAGCAGCTGATGGTCACGCGTGAAGTGCATGTCACGCAGTGGTCCCTCCGAGCCGCTCAGCTCGGTGAGGATCGGCCCGATCTCGTCCGCGCGCTGGAACCGCTTCGCGAGGTGCAGCACCGCGCGACCGTCGCCCAGGCGCTGCCAGGGCGAGACCGTCCAGCCGGCCTCGTGCAGGTCGTCGAGACGGATGCGGTTCTCGAGCGTGCCCCCGCCCGCCTCGGTCGCGACGACGGCCTCGTGGTCGAGCACCGCAGTCAGCCGGACGGCGCCACTGCCGTCGTCACGCATCGAGACCGACACCCTCGCGTCGACGCTGCACCCCGCCCCGAGGATCGCGACGGCGAGCGCCGCCAGCGCGAGCTTCGCCCGCGCGGACACGCCCTCAGCCGCCGCGCCTCACTGCGTCCGCGATCCCCTAACCCTCAGAGCCGCTCCCGGCGAGCTCCACGGGCGGAGGCTCGACGCCTTCCACCGCGCGGAACACCATCTCGCCATCGAGCGTGTCCACGACGATGGTGTCGCCGGCGTGGAACTCCTTCCAGAGGATCTTCTCGGAGAGGGGGTCCTCGACGAAACGCTGGATTGCGCGCCGCAGCGGTCGAGCACCGAGTGCCGGGTCGTACCCCTTGTCGGCGAGGAGGAGCTTGGCGTCGGCGGTGAGCTCGAGGCCCAGGCCCTGGCTCTCCAGCTGGGTCTGCACCCGCTTGACGAGGAGGTCGACGATCTCGGTGACCTCTTCTTTGGTCAGCTCGTTGAAGACGATGACCTCGTCGATGCGGTTCAGGAACTCGGGCCGGAAGCTGCGCTTCAGCT
Source organism: uncultured Actinomycetes bacterium (assembly GCA_963815405.1). Lineage (GTDB taxonomy): Bacteria > Actinomycetota > Acidimicrobiia > IMCC26256 > DASPTH01 > CAWFGR01. The sequence continues at coordinate 124,978 of CAWFGR010000009.1, read as the reverse complement.
CCTCCATCACCCTCGACTTCATCTTCTCGTACGTCACCGCCTCGTCGGCCTTGCCGAAACCGATCTGCGCCTTGCGGAGGTCGGCCGTGCCGAGGTTCGACGTCATGATGATGACGGTGTTCTTGAAGTCGACGGTGCGGCCTTGCGCGTCGGTGAGGCGGCCATCCTCCAGGATCTGGAGGAGCGTATTGAACACGTCGGGGTGCGCCTTCTCGATCTCGTCGAACAGCACGACCGAGAACGGCTTGCGCCGCACCGCTTCGGTGAGCTGACCGCCCTCGTCGTAGCCGACGTAGCCGGGAGGCGAGCCCACGAGACGCGAGACGGTGTGCTTCTCCATGTATTCGCTCATGTCGAGCTGGATCAGCGCGTTCTCGTCACCGAAGAGGAACTCCGCGAGCGTCTTCGCGGTCTCGGTCTTGCCGACCCCGGACGGGCCGAGGAAGATGAAGGACCCCGACGGCCGCTTCGGGTCCTTCAACCCGGCGCGGGTACGGCGGATCGACTGCGACACGGCGCGGATCGCGTCGTTCTGGCCGACGATCCGCTTGTGCAGCTCGTCCTCCATGCGCAGCAGCTTCGCCGTCTCCTCCTCGGTGAGCTTGTAGACGGGGATCCCCGTCCACATCGCGAGCACCTCGGCGATCGACTCCTCGGTGACCTCGTTGAACAGATCGACACCCTCGGCGCGCCACTCCGTCTCCTTCGTGGCGCGCTGATCGAGCAGCTCCTTCTCACGGTCACGCAGCTTGGCGGCCCGCTCGAACTGCTGGCCCTCGATGGCGGCTTCCTTCTCCTTGCGCGTGCTCGCGATCTCGTCCTCGAGCTCGCGGTAGTCGGGCGGCGCCTGCATCCGGCGGATGCGCAGCCGGGACCCGGCCTCGTCGATGAGGTCGATCGCCTTGTCGGGGAGGTGACGGTCGGCGATGTAGCGGTCGGCGAGGTTGGCCGCGGCGACGATCGCCTGGTCGGTGATGGTCACGCGGTGGTGCTGCTCGTAGCGGTCGCGCAGGCCCTTGAGGATCTCGATCGTGTGCGCGACCGTCGGCTCCTCGACCTTGATGGGCTGGAACCGGCGCTCGAGCGCGGCGTCCTTCTCCAGGTGCTTGCGGTACTCGTCGAGCGTGGTCGCACCGATCGTCTGCAGCTCACCGCGCGCGAGCATCGGCTTGAGGATGCTCGCCGCATCGATGGCACCTTCGGCTGCACCCGCGCCGACGAGCGTGTGCAGCTCGTCGATGAAGAGGATGATGTCGCCGCGCGTGCGGATCTCCTTCAGCACCTTCTTGAGGCGCTCCTCGAAGTCGCCGCGGTAGCGCGAGCCGGCGACGAGCGCGCCGAGGTCGAGCGTGTAGAGCTGCTTGCCGGTGAGCGTCTCGGGGACCTCACCCGAGACGATGTCGGAGGCGAGGCCCTCCACGATCGCGGTCTTGCCGACACCGGGCTCCCCGATGAGCACGGGGTTGTTCTTCGTGCGGCGTGACAGCACCTGCATCACGCGCTCGATCTCCTTCTCGCGCCCGATCACCGGGTCGAGCTTCTTGTCGCGGGCGAGCTGCGTCAGGTTGCGCCCGAACTGGTCGAGCACGAGGGAGCCGGACGGCTGCGATTCACCCGAGGAGCCGGCCGCCTGCGCGGCACCCTCCTTCGAGCCGGCGTAGCCGGACAGCAGCTGGATCACCTGCTGGCGCACGCGGGACAGGTCGGCGCCGAGCTTGACGAGCACTTGCGCGGCGACGCCTTCTCCCTCGCGGATCAAGCCGAGCAGGATGTGCTCGGTCCCGATGTAGTTGTGGCCCAGCTGGAGCGCTTCACGCAGCGAGAGCTCGAGCACCTTCTTCGCGCGTGGCGTGAAGGGGATGTGCCCCGACGGCGCCTGGCCGCCCTGACCGATGATCTCCTCCACCTGGGCGCGCACCGCTTCGAGCGAGATCCCCAACGATTCGAGCGCCTTGGCCGCGACGCCTTCCCCCTCATGGATCAAACCGAGGAGGATGTGCTCGGTCCCGATGTAGTTGTGATTGAGCAGGCGCGCCTCTTCTTGCGCCAGCACCACCACTCGACGGGCTCGGTCCGTAAAGCGCTCGAACAATGCCTTCGCCTTCCACTCGTGGTGGTCGTTCGTACCGGGCCGGCCCGGAAGCCTGGTGCAGGTTTCGACACCCTCCGGACGTGCCTTGAACGGCCACTCGCAGTCTACCCCGGGGGTCTGTGCACCTCTCGGCGACCCCGGTGCCTCCACATGAGGGTTCCCGTTGACGTTGCAAGGCCTCCGGCTTGGAGAATGTTCCCAGTGCTGCCTACCGTGGGCCCATGAGGATCGCGGAACGCCGGTGAACGCGCAGCACGCGCTCGACCTCGCGCCCTCGAAGCCGACCTGGCCCGTGTGCACGAGGCGCTGCTCGGCGCGGTGCGGAGCTCCGACCCGTTTCTCGAGGAGGTCGCCAGCCACCTCATCGGCGCGGGCGGCAAGCGCATCCGGCCCACGCTCGCGCTCTGCGCCGCGTACGTGTCGCGCACGGTGCGACCCCGGCGAGCGAGGACGTGATCACGGGCGCCGTCTCGGTCGAGCTCGTGCATCTGGGCTCGCTCTACCACGACGACGTCATCGACGAAGCCGAGACGCGGCGCGGTGTTCCCAGCGTGAACGCGCGGTGGAGCAACATCGTCGCGATCCTCGCGGGCGACTACCTCTTGGCGCGCGCCTCCGCGCTGGCGTCGTCGCTCGGCGCCGACGTTGCGGGCCTCCTCGCCACCACGATCGGCGAGCTCTGCCGCGGGCAGGTCGTGGAGCTCCAGCACCTCTTCGACGTCGACCGCTCGGAAGAGCGCTACGCGTCGGCGATCGAGGGCAAGACCGCAGCGCTGTTCGGCACGTCCTGCCGCGTGGGCGGCATGGTCGTCAGGCGTCTCCGACGACACGCTCGATGCGCTGACCCGGTTCGGTCATCACCTGGGCATGTGCTACCAGGTGGTCGACGACGTCCTCGACCTCACGACGACCGACGACCATCTCGGCAAGCCGGCCGGCCAGGACCTGCTCGAGGGCGTCTACACGCTCCCGGTGATCTACGCGGTGTCGAGCTCAGACGGGTTGCGAGCGATGCTCGGCTCGCCGCTCGACCCCGAGAAGCTCGAGCGTGCGCGGCTGCTCGCCACGTCCAACGGCGCCGTCGACGCGGCGATTGCGGTCGCGCGTGACCACGCCGCGAAGGCAGGTGAGGCGCTCAGCGGCGCCGTCGGCCTCGAACCTGCGGTCGTCGCGCAGATGTGTCGCCTCGTCGACGACCTCGTCGACCGAACCAGCTGACGCTTCCTCGACTCCTCAGTCGACACGATCGGCAACGAGGCCTCGACGTCGCGTGTTCGACGTCACGATGCGATCCCAGTCGAGGCCGTAGAAGCTGACCGCCGCTCGATGCATGACCCCGGCGAGCTGCGCGTCGGTCATGTCGGTGCGCTCGAGCATGTCGGCGGTGAACGGTGCCTCGGTGTCGAAGTGCGGGAAGTCGCTCGCCCAGATGACCGACTCGTCCCCGAACCGCTCTTGGACATAGGGCACCATCTCTTCTTCGCCTTCACAGCCCACGACGCAGTGCGCGGCGGAACACCTCGCGGGGATCCTGCTTCGCGCCGACGACCCACCCCACTTGCTCCCAGTGCTCGTGCAGCCGTTCGAGCCAGAACGGCACCCAACCGCAGGTCGCTTCCATGAACCCGACGTGCAGCTCGGGATGGCGGTCGAAGACCCCGCCCTGGTAGAGGGTCGCGAACGCGACCATCGCTTCGAGCGGGTGGACCGCCGCGTGGGCGGTGAGAAAGTTCTTCCCGAGGCGGTCCCAGGCGAGCTGTCGACGGCTCGCTTCGGAAGCGTTGTGGCAGCACATCGGCACGCCCAGCTCGACGGCCGCCGACCAGAGGACCTCGAAGTCCGGGTGATCGAGGTTGCGGCCGTCGACCGTGGGGTTGGGCCGCACGCTCCCGGCGACGAACCCGTGACGCTCGACGCAGCGCGCCAGCTCCACCGCGGCGAGCTCCGGGAAGTGGTCCGGGAGCGACGTGACGATGTAGAGCTCGTCGGGAGCGACGCTCGCGTACGTCGCCGCCCAGTCGTTGACCGCACGGCACGCGGTCACCGCGACCTCGGCGTCGGTGACTGCACCGAAGGTGAGGCCGCGAGTCGGGAAGATCACCGCGGCGACGATGTCCTCGGAGTCGTGCATCGCCAGCCGCAACGTCGCGTCCCACCCCGCCGGCTCGGCCTGCTCGTAGGGCCGCATGCCGATCCGTCCCTCGCGCAGGCCGCCAGGGCGCAGCGTGTCGCCCGATGCGAACGGGAAGTCGTGCGGCGCGCGGTGCGGGATGATGAGGTCGCCCACGACGATCTTCTCGATCCGCTCGCCGTCGTAGACGGGATAGATGCGGTCGCGCATCGACGCCGGCACGAACTCGGTCCACAAGCTGACGGGCTCCAGGAAGTGCCCATCACCATCGATCACCTGCATCGCGCGCCATGCCTCACCTTCCGGTCTGCCCGCGAATGGTCAGCATCCCAGTTTCGTCGCGAGGTCGTCGTAGCCGTCGGCGACCAGGTCGACCAGCGAGGGATCTGCATCCTCGGGTCGATCGGGGGGTCGTGGCAAGCCGGTCTCCATCGGACGGGCGACGAAGGCCGTCGACAGGCCGGCGGCCTTGGCGCCCTCGAGATCGCCCAGGTGCGATGCGACCATCAGCGTCTCCTCGGGGGCGAAGCCCAGCATGCGAGCGCTCGCCCGGTAGGCCTCCGGCGAGGGCTTGTACGCGGCGAGCGACCTCCGCGCCGAGGATGGCGTCCCACGGCAGCCCGGTGTGCTTCGCCACGTGCACCATCATCGCGAGGTTGCCGTTCGAGCAGGGCGCGATGACGTAACGCCGCTTCAGCCGGGCCAGCGCGGCTGGCGCATCGGGCCACGCGTCGAGGCGGTGCCAGACGAGGTTGAGCTGGTCGAGGTCGACATCGTCGAGGCCGGCGATGCCGAACTCGGCGAGCGTCGCCACGAGGTTCTCGCGGTGCAAGACGTCGAGGATGACGAACGACCGCCGCCCGCTACGAACCTCCTCCATCGACGGGTTGTAGCGCGCCCGCCAGGCCGTGGCGACGGCGGGCCAATCGGCAGGCGCGAGCCCGCGGCGCTCGGCGAAGTCCTCGAGCTGACGGCTCACGCTCGTGTGCCAGTCGACCACGGTGCCGAAGACGTCGAACACGCACGCCTGCACGCGTGCGACGACGGGGCCGAGGGCCGTCACCGGCCTATTCGTTGCGCTCGTAGACGATGCGCAGCCCCTGGAGCGTGAGCCACGGCTCGACGTGCTGGATCGTGCGCGAGTACGGCACGATCACCTCGGCCAGCCCACCGGTCGCGACCACGGTGCACTGCCCCAACTCGGCCTCGAAGCGTTCGACCAGGGCGTCGACCTGGCCGCTGAAGCCGTAGACGGACCCTGACTGGATCGACTCCACCGTCGACTTGCCGATCACGTTCTTCGGCGCAACCAGCTCCACCCGCCGCAACGCGGCCGCGCGCCCGAACAGCGCGTCCATCGAGATCTCGATGCCGGGAAAGATCGCCCCGCCGAGATACTCCCCCTTCTCGCTGATCGCCTCGATCGTGTTCGCGGTGCCGAAGTCGACGACGATCGACGGACCCCCGTACAGGTCGTACGCGCCGATCGCGTTCGCGATCCGGTCCGAGCCCACTTCCTTCGGGTTGTCGTACAGGATCGGCATCCCGGTGCGGACCCCCGGCTCGAGCACGAGCGCGGCCGACCCGAAGTAGCGCTCCGTCATCAGCCGGAGCGCGGCCGTCACCCTGGGAACGCCAGACGACACGACCACGCCGTCGATCTGGTCGTCGAACGAGAAGCCGTGGAAACCCAGGAACTGTTGGATCATGAGCGCGAGCTCGTCCTCGGTGCGCTCCACGACGGTTGCGATCCTCCAGTGGTCGACGAGCTGGCGGCCGTCGAACAACCCGATGACGGTCTGCGTGTTCCCGGCGTCGATCGCGAGCAGCACGACGTCACCTCACCTTCACGCGCTCGGCCAGATCGAGCGCCAGGTCGAGCGTGGGAGCGGACTGCGTGATCACGCTCGTCGAGATGAGGTCGGCGCCGGCATCGGCATAGGCACGCACGTTCTCGAGCGTGACGCCTCCCGAGACCTCGACCAGGAACCCCGTCCGGGCCGATGCTCTCGCGACCTCCACGCACTCGGCGACCTGGCCCGGAGCCATGTTGTCGAGGAGGACCATGTCGGCGCCGGCGGAGATCGCCTCGCGCATCTGCTCGATGTCGTCGCATTCGACCTCGACCATGCGGCCGGGCCAGAGCGCATGCGCACGACGAACGGCTTCGCGGATGCCGATGCCACCGAGATGGTTGTCCTTGACGAGCACGAACTCCGACAAGCTCGCCCGATGGTTCACGCCACCGCCCGCGCGCACCGCCGCCTTCTCGAGGGCACGCAGTCCTGGAAGGGTCTTGCGGGTGTCCCAGATGCGCGCGCCCCGGCCGGCGGCCTCGACGAAGCGGTGGGTCAGTGTCGCGACGCCCGACAGGTGACACAGGAAGTTGAGCGCCGTCCGCTCGGCCGTCACGATCGAGCGCAAGGTCCCCGTGACCTTGCCGACCCGGTCGCCCTTGGTGATCGCCGCGCCGTCCTCGGCCTGCCATTCGATGTGCAGGCCGGCGTCGATCTGCGAGAAGACCTCGGTGGCGCACTGCGTGCCCGCGAGCACGCCGTCCGCCCGCGCGACGATCCCTGCAGTGCAGGCGAGGTCGGCATCGATCAGCGCCGCGGTCAGGTCGCCCAGGGGACCGAGGTCCTCGGCCAACGCCCGCCGGACGAGGTCGCGTACGGCCGGTGCGGGCACCTCGATGCCGCGGGCGCCGAGCGTGCTCACGGGACGCCCGCCGGTTGCGCCATGAGCGGCACGAAGGTGGAATCGGACCCACCGTTCACATAGGCGAACCGGCCGCGGCACTCGTCGGACATCCGCGGGAAGTCGGCGCGCGTGTGCGTGCCCCGCGACTCCTCGCGGCGCAACGCCGCGTGGACGAGTGCGCGGCTGACCGCCACGAGGTTCGCCTCCTCCTCGTCGGCGGGCCGGAAGGTCTCCAGGCCCGCCGCGGCGAGCCGGAGCGTCGCGGCGCTGCGGACGATGCCGGCGTTGCGCGTCATCAGTTGCTGCAACACGGCCCGCACCGGGGTGTCACCCCGGAGGGCCAGCTGCGCGGCGGGGTTGCGGCGACCACGCCTCGATCCCGCGCAGCACGCCCGTCTCGTCGGGACGATCCTTGCCCCGGAGCATGGCTTCGACCGCACGGGGCGCGAAGACGAGGCCGTCGAGCAGCGAGTTCGAAGCGAGCCGGTTCGCGCCGTGGACGCCGGAGCACGCGGCCTCGCCGCACGACCACAGGCCCGGGAGCGACGACGCCCCGTCGAGATCGGTGCAGATGCCGCCCGAGAGATAGTGCGCGGCCGGGGCAACCGGGAGCCACTCGTGCTCCGGGTCGAGCCCGACCTCACCGCACGCGCGCCAGATCGTCGGGAACCGGTTGCGGAAACCTTCGATCGTCGTCGCGTCGAGCCACACGTGGTCGAGGTCGCGGTCGACGAGGCGGCGCGCGATCGCCCGCGCCACGATGTCGCGGGGTGCGAGGTCAGCCAAGGGATGCTCGCCTTCCATGAAGCGCGCGCCCTGGTCGTCGCGCAGCACGGCGCCCTCGCCGCGCAGCGCCTCGGAGAGCAGCGGCCGCGGCATCGAGGGGTGGTGCAGCGCGGTCGGATGGAACTGCATGAACTCCAGGTCGGCAACGGCGACGCCCGCGCGCAGAGCCATCGCGATGCCGTCACCGGTCGACAGCGCCGGGTTGGTCGTGACCGCGAAGCACTGCCCGGCGCCACCGGTGGCCACCAGGGTGTGCCGCGCGCGCAGCTCGCGGCGCGCGCCGTCCGGAGTGCACGCGATCACACCCTGGGCACGGCCGTCGTCGATGAGGAGGTCGGTGGCGAGCCACCCTTCGTAGACCTCGACCGCCGCGGCACGGATCGCGGCGATCAGCGCGCGCTCGATCTCGGCGCCGGTCGCGTCGCCACCAGCGTGAACGATGCGGGCCACGGAATGCCCGCCCTCGCGCGCAAGCTGGTGGAGCCCGTCGCCGTGCTCACGGTCGAACTCGGCACCGAGCGCCATCAGCTCGCGCACCCGCCGCGGACCTTCGTTGGTGAGGACGGCGACCGCGTCCTCGTCGCAGAGCCCCGCGCCCGCCACGAGGGTGTCGGCCGCGTGCAGCGCAGGCGAGTCGTCCTCGTCCTCCAGCGCGGCGGCGACGCCGCCCTGGGCGTACCGGGTCGCCGACCACCACAGCTCGCCCTTGGTCACCACGACCACCGAGAGACCGGCGCGACGCGCGTGCACGGCCGCGGAGAGACCGGCCACGCCGCTGCCGAGGACCAGGAGGTCGGTCATCGCGACGAGGGCCGGTTACGGCGCGACGTCGCGGAGCGAGTGCATCGTCGGCCGGTTCTCGGCGTCGACGTGCACCACCGTCGGTTGGTAGCGCGAAAGCTCGACTTCGTCGTACTGCGCGTAGCTGACGATGATGACCCGGTCACCGGTGTGGACGAGCCGGGCGGCGGCGCCGTTCAGCACGACATCGCCCGGGCCACCCGAGATCACGTAGGTCTCGAAGCGCGCGCCGTTGTCGACGTCGAGCACCGCCACCTGCTCGTGCTCCATGAGGTCGGCCAGCTCCATGAGCCGCGGATCGAGCGTGATCGACCCCACGTAGTTGAGGTCGGCCCCGGTGACCGTGGCGCGGTGAATCTTGGACTTCATCATCGTGCGGTACATCAGTGCTCCTCCGCTGAACCGGTCATGAGCACACCGAGGTCGACGACGACCTCCGGGCCCATCACCGAGACGCCCACATTGTCGATCAACCGCGTGCCGCCGAGACGGGCGGCGACCGCCAACAACACCTCTCCGTCGAGTTGCACCACGGGTTCGAGCGTGGCTGCGTCGACCACTTCCGCGTAGTCCAGTCGCGCCCGTGGCTCCTGCTGGACCCGGGCAACCAGCAGGTCGCGCACCACGGACCCGCTCCGCTCGCCCGCGGTCACCGTGTGCGCCGCACCCTGGAGCGCGTCGAAGAGGACCGTCGCCGCGGCACGGTCCTCGGGGCCGAGGAAGGCGTTGCGGCTCGACATCGCGAGACCGTCGGGCTCCCGGACGAGGGGGCAGCCGACGACGTCGACCGGCAGGTCGAGGTCGGCGACCAAGCGGCGGATGACCGCCAGCTGTTGCGCGTCCTTCCGGCCGAAGTACGCACGCGACGGGCCGACGACCGAGAACAGCTTGGCGACGACCGTCGCCACCCCGTCGAAGTGGTGGGGACGGCTCCGACCGCAGAGACCGGACGTGAGGCCCTCGACGTGGACCTGCGTCGCCGATCCGGGCGGGTACATCTCCTGCGCGGTGGGTGTGAACAGGACGTCGACCCCCTCCTCGCGCGCCGCTGCGGCATCGCCGGCGAGGTCGCGCGGGTAGCGGTCGAGGTCCTCGCCCGGAGCGAACTGGGTCGGGTTCACGAACAGGGTCACGACGACGAAGTCGTTCTCCGCTCGCGCGGCGCGCATCAACGAACGATGGCCTTCGTGGAAGAAGCCCATCGTGGGAACCGCACCGACCGCGCCTCCGCCCGCGCGCGGCATCGCAGGCGGCACGGAGCTCGGCGATGCGCTCGACGACGATCACGACGCATCCTCGAGCAGCGCGCGCGAGGCTCGCGTCGTCACGACCGGCCACGCGTCGCGTCAGCTCGGCCATCGCGCGGTAGCCATCTCGCTCGGCGGGCGGCAATGCGGCGAGGTGCGCGGCGACGACGTCGATGTCACCACGTGCGACCGGTCCGGTGAGCGCGCGCTCGACGCCGAGCGCCTCCACGTTGTCGACCGTCGCTCGCACCAACGGGAGCAACGCCGCCGGCGGCACGCCGGCGGCGTCTGCGACGCGGAACGCTTGCGCCAGCAGCGCCACGATGTGGTTCGACGCGATCGTGGCGGCCGCGTGATAGGTCGCGCGTCCTCGGTCGGCGACCCGGAGCGGGCGCATGCCCAGGGTGAGCGCGATCCGTTCGACCTCGGGCGGGCCATCGATCGCACACCACGAGCCGGCGAGCCGTTCCGCCCCGAGCTCCGGCGAGGGCAGCGACTGGAGCGGGTGCAGCGATCCGATCTCGACGTCGGGCCGCGCGAGCCGCAGCTTGTCGAGCTCGGCAAGGGTGCACGAACCTGACAGGTGGAGCACCAACGCATGCGTGCGGAGTCCAGGCGCGGCGTCCAGTGCGGCTTGCGCGATCGACGCGTCGGGAGTGGACACGATGACGACGTCCGCGTCACGCCCGACGTCCGCACGCGCGACGGCCGGCGCGTCGAGCAGCTCCGCGGCGCGGCGCACGGCGGCGGAGTCGGGCGTCCGGCCCGCGACCGCCGCCACGCGCCATCCCCGCGAGCACAACGCGTGGGCCACCGCCGTGCCCGCGCGACCGGGCCCGACCAGCCCGAACATGCGGCGGGAGCTCTGGTGCACGGCGACCTCTTCGTTCCAGCCCCTCGGTGGGGTGCCGGACTACTCAGGACGTCACAACAATAGCGCCAGGCGCCGTACTCCCGCCCGGTCGGGCGGGACGCGGTTCGAGAACACGGGGTCGAGGTCGGCGAGGGGCACCATCACGAACGCCCGCTCGAACATGCGGGGATGCGGCACCACCAGCTCGGGGCTGTCCACCTGCCGGTCGCCGACCAGCAGGATGTCGACATCGAGGGTGCGCGGCCCCCAGCGTTCGACCCGCACCCGCCCCGCTTCGCCCTCGAGACGCTGTGCGACCTCGAGCAGCGCTTCAGGGGTCAACGTCGTGTCCAGCGCGACGACGGCGTCGAGATAGGGACCCTGCTCGGGCCCTCCGACGGGCTCGGTCTCGTACACGGGCGACACGGCGACGACCGCAACGCCCGCTGCGCCCGCGAGGCCGGCGACGGCGGCTCGGAGATGACCGGCACGGTCGCCCAGGTTCGATCCGATCGCGACATAGGCGCGCACCGGATGCTCAATCGTCACCGTCGAACGCAGACCGCGACGTGATCGATCATCGCCCTGACGGGCGGGTGCAACTTGCGGACCGTCACCGAGACCGCGGTGACACGCTCGTCGACCTTGCACACCTCAGCAATGCGTGTCGCCAGCTTCTCGAGCAGCTGATAGCGCTCGGACCGGACGACGCGACTCACCGCCTCTGCCACCGCCGCGTAGTCGACCGTGTCGTCGAGCGCGTCCGATTCGCCGGCCACCGACAGATCGACCTCGAGCTCGACGTCGACCTCGAACGGCTGGGGTCGGGTCTGCTCCTCGGGAAGCACACCGTGGACCCCTAGCTCGCGCAGTCCACGGACGACGATGCGGTCCACGGATTCAGTTCCTGACGATCTTCTCGTCGAAGGTCACGGCGACCAACTCCCGTGCGGTCGCGCCCAGCTGGCGACCGGTGATGCGTTCGATGACCACCACTGCGTGCGGACCGGTGGCGACGAAGCCCGCGTAGAGCAGATACCCCGCGAGGAATCCGAGCAGGCGGTCGCCGAACTCCTCGTGGTGCACGAGGATCCGCTCGGTCGGGTCGCGCAACCATTCGTCGAGCGTGCTGTAGACGAGCGGCAGCCGCTCGGGCCACTCGTCGTGACGACCCAGGGGCGTGTCCGCGTAGGCGACGCCGGCTTCGTCGTAGGCGTGGAGATTGTGCGGCGAGTCGAGCACCGAGAGCAGGTGCGTGAATCCGTGGCCGCTCAGCCAGATGAGCTCCTCTTGCCGGCGCACCTTCCGGTGGTTGCGCGCGAAGCCACCGGGACGCTCCGACGCCGCGAGGCGGTCCTGGATCACCCAGCAGAACCCCCGCGGCTCGAGCCCTTGCGCCCAGCGGCCCTTCATGCCGTCGCCACCGCCATCGCCGTCAACAAGGAGCGCGCCTCCACCGCGGGACGCACGTCGTGCACGCGAACGACGGAGGCTCCGTGTTCCATCGCCCATACCGCCGCCGCGAGCGAGGCGTCGTCGCGATGCAGTGCATCGGGCTCACCTTCGATGGACGTAGCGCCGAGCACGGTCCCGATGAACCGCTTGCGCGATGCACCGACGAGGAGGGGGACGCCGAGACGCGCGCGTAGCTCGTCGAGTCGAGCGAGGAGCGCGAGGTTGTGCTCGACCGTCTTTCCGAAGCCGATGCCCGGGTCGGCGCACAGCGCGGCATCGCCGATGCCGGCCCCGCGTGCGGTATCGAGCCGCGCGGCGAGGAAGTCCCCCACCTCGCGGACGACATCCTCGTAGCGCGGGTCGTCCTGCATGGTGCGGGGCTCGCCGCGCATGTGCATCGCGACGAAGCCGGCCGACGCGCCCGCGACCGTGGCGAGCATGTCGGGATCGGCCGTGCCCGCGGACACGTCGTTGACGATCTCGGCGCCGGCCAGAAGCGCCGCCGCCGCGACGCCGGCCTTCATCGTGTCGACGCTGACGACGACGCCCAGCTCCCGCACGACCCGTTCGACGACGGGAATCACACGAGTGAGCTCCTCCGCGAGCGCTACGGGCCGGGCGCCGGGACGGGTGGATTCGCCGCCGACGTCGACGATGTCGGCCCCCGCTTCCACCATGGCCGCGGCGTGCGCGAGCGCCGCATCGGGATCCACGTGGCGGCCACCGTCGGAGAAGGAGTCGGGGGTGACGTTCAGGATCCCCATCACCGCGGGTCGGTCCCAGATCAGTGCGCCCCAGTCGAACATGCGGCGCGAAGCGTACCGGGACGCTGGAAAAGCGTTCTCCGGGTTGGGCCGACCCGAGCCGAGCGCCCTCTCTAGAGTCGGTTTCCGGGGTGGGTGATGAGGCTCATCGCCTCGGCCCGGGTGGCGGCGTTGGTCTTGAAGATCCCGCGGACGGCCGAGGTGATCGTGAGCGTCCCGGGTTTGCGCACGCCCCGCATCGACATGCAGAAGTGCTCCGCCTCGATGAGGACGAGCACCCCGTCGGGCGCCAGCACCTCCATCAGCGCGTCGGCGATCTGGGTTGTCAGGCGCTCCTGCACCTGAGGGCGCCGGGCATAGCCGTCGACGAGGCGCGCGATCTTCGACAGTCCGGTGATGCGGCCGTCCACACCCGGGATGTACGCGACGTGGGCGCGGCCGGCGAACGGGATCAGGTGGTGCTCGCACATCGAGTTCAACGCGATGTCGCGCACCATCACCATCTCGTCGTGATCGGCCTCGAACGTGACCGTGAGGTGTCGCGCCGGGTCTTCGGAGAGGCCCGCGAAGATCTCTTCGTACATGTTCGCGATCCGGTCAGGCGTCGCGCGCAGTCCGTCGCGCGAGAGGTCTTCGCCGACCGCGGCGAGGATCTCGCGAACCGCCGCCACGATGCGCGGCTTGTCGACCGGACCGCCGTGCGGCGCGGGGACGGGTTGGAGCGGTCGCGGATCGGTCATGACGTCGCACCCCGGTGCGGTGTGTCGGTGCTGCTCGCCGCCGCGGCCGGCTGCTGACCGGGTGCGCTGACCGCGCCGTCGCGACGCAGCCCGGTACGCGGCTCGCGGCCGGTGGCGCCCTCGAAGGTGACCACTGACGCGAACAGCTCCTGCACCCGCTCGGCTTCCAACGTCTCGGCGCGCACCAGTTCGTCGGCCAGACGTTCCAACACCCCGCGGTTCTCCTCGAGGACGGACCGCGCCACCTCGTGCGCCGCGTCGATCAGTCGCCGGACCTCGGTGTCGATCATCGCGGCGAGCTCGTCGGAGTAGTCGGGCTGGCTCGCGAAGTCGCGTCCGAGGAAGACCTCGCTGTGGGGATGGCCGAAACGCATCGGACCCAGGTCGTCGCTCATGCCCCACTCGGTCACCATCTGACGGGCGATCGTGGTAGCACGGTCGATGTCGTTCTGCGCGCCGGTCGTGGGATCGGCGAAGATCATCTCTTCGGCCGTCCGACCGCCGAGCAGCATCGCGAGCTCGTCGACGAGCTCGCTGCGGGCAACGAGGAACTTGTCCTCGACCGGCAGCGTGAGCGTGTAGCCGAGCGCACGACCGCGCGGGATGATCGAGATCTTGTGCACCGGGTCGGTGTTGGGCAGCGCGTGGGCGACGAGTGCGTGGCCGCCCTCGTGATACGCGATCACCCGACGCTCCCGATCGGAGATGAGCCGGCTCTTGCGCTCAGGTCCGGCCATGACGCGGTCGATCGCCTCTTCGAGCTGCGGCAGTCCGATCCACTTGAGGTCGTGACGCGCGGAGAGCAGCGCCGCTTCGTTCATGAGGTTCGCGAGGTCGGCGCCCGTGAAGCCGGGGGTGCGTCGTGCGATGACGTTGAGATCGACGCCGGGCGCGAGCGGCTTGTTCTGTGCGTGGACGGTGAGAATCGCGCGGCGACCGGACAGGTCGGGCCGGTCGACGACGATCTGGCGGTCGAAACGCCCGGGCCGGAGCAGCGCCGGGTCGAGGATGTCGGGGCGGTTCGTCGACGCGAGCAGGATCACACCTTGCTTCTGGTCGAAGCCGTCCATCTCGACGAGGAGCTGGTTGAGCGTCTGTTCCCGCTCATCGTGACCACCGCCGAGACCGGCGCCCCGCTGGCGACCGACGGCGTCGATCTCGTCGACGAACACGATGGAGGGCGCAGCTGCCTTCGCCTGCTCGAAGAGGTCACGCACGCGTGACGCGCCGACCCCGACGAACATCTCCACGAAGTCGGAGCCGCTGATCGAGAAGAAGGGGACGCCGGCCTCGCCCGCAACCGCCTTGGCCAGCAGCGTCTTGCCCGTGCCCGGGGGACCGAACAGCAGCACACCCTTCGGGATCTTGGCGCCGAGCTTCTGGAACCGCGCCGGCTCCGCGAGGAACTCCTTGATCTCCTGCAGCTCCTCCACGGCCTCGTCGAGCCCGGCAACGTCGTTGAACGTGACCTTGGGTTGCTCCTTCGACACGACCTTCGCGCGCGACTTGCCGAAGCCCATCACCCGGTTGCCGCCGCCCTGTGCCTGGTTGAGGACCCACATGAGGATCAGCGCGAGCACCACGAACGGGAGGAGCGTCGAGAGGAGGCTCATCCACGCGCTGCTGCTCTGCGGGTCGGTATCGACCTGGCGCACGTCCGCACCGAGGATGTCGTTTGCGATCCGCCTGGTGTAGAGCGCGGGATAGACGACCTCGTACTCGGTCCCGTTGCGCAAGGTCCCGGTCACGGTGTGGTCTTGGTCGTGGATCGTCGCGGAGCGGACCGAGCCGTGCTGCAGCTCGCGCCGGTACTGGTCGAGTCGAAGCGTGACGGGTCCCCCACCCGAGCTTGCGAGATGCACGATGACGAGCGTCGCGGCCACGACCACGGCGGCGGCCACGATGACGCTACGGCGGAACTTGCTCACTGACACGCTCCCGGAGGGCGGAGAGGACTCAGGGTACCCGACCCGCTGCCGCCGGCCTCCGGCGTGGCCGGGCCGTTCCCCGTCAGGAACAGTGGGTCGGGTGCGCGGTCAGATGGGAGTGGGTCCCACGTACTCCACGATGCTCGTGAGGTTCCGGTACCGCTCGCCGACGTCCAGGCCGTATCCCACGACAAAGATCGGGGGGATCCGGAACCCGACGTAGCGCAGGTCGAGCTCGGTGCGCTGCAGCCCTTCCTTCACGAGCAGCGCGCAGACCTCGAGCGTGACGGGGTGGCGCGCGGCGAGGTTCTTCCGCAGATAGGCGAGCGTCAACCCGGAATCGACGATGTCCTCGACGATGACGACGTGGCGTCCCGACAGATCGATGTCGAGATCCTTGATGATTCGCACGACGCCACTCGACCGCGTCGCGGACCCGTACGAGGACACGGCCATGAAGTCGAACTCCACCGGCAGGTCGATGACGCGCGAGAGGTCGCTCATGAACATGAACGCGCCCTTGAGCACGCCGACGAGCAGCGGAGGCCGGCCCTCGTAGTCCGTGGTGAGCTCGCGACCGAGCTCCTCGATGCGACCGCGCAGCTCCGCTTCCGACACGAGCACTCGACCCAGCTCGTCGGCACCCGTCACGGCGCAGAACCTACTCGCAGTCCAGGAGCAGGCGCCCCTTCGAACGGCGCACGCGCCTCCCTCCCGCGAGCTGCGCGACGCGCGCGTGGCCGGCGGCGACGTCGAGCATGCGCTCGACCTCCGCGAGCGAGGGTGGAGGCGGACCGACCCACCGTCGCAGCGCCCGCCGCGCGAGCACCGGATCGAGGGCGCACAGCCCCGACGCAGAAGGGGGCGACCCGTCGGGCCAGGCCGCGGCCGCGAGCGTGTCGAGGAAGTCCGATTCGGCCCGGAGGAGGTCGGCCTGCCGGGTCAACACCGGGACGAGGTCACGCGCCGCCAGCCGCTCGAGCATCGGCAGCACCTGCTCACGGATCACCACCCGCCGGAAGCGCGGGTCCTCGTTCATGGGATCGGCGACCGCCGGCAGCCCGAAGGCATCGCACAGCGCACGGGTCTCGGCGCGTCGCATGCCGAGGAGCGGCCGCACGATCGCGCCGCGCCGCGCCGGCATGCCGGCCAGGCCGCTCGCCGCCGCGCCACGCAGCACGTGGAGGAGGATCGTCTCGGCCTGATCGTCTGCGGTGTGCCCGACGAGCACATCGTCGGCGCCGGTGTCCTCACGCGCGCGCTCGAGCGCCGCATACCGCGCGTCGCGCGCACGCGCCTCGAGGTTGGGGCCCGCTTCGACGGTGACGTGCTCGACGACGTAGGTGAGTCCGAGCGTGTCCGATGCGTGGCGCACCGCCTCGACGTCGGCGCCGACGTCGTCGCGCAGCCCGTGGTCGACGTACACCGCGACCGGAGACAGGCCGGCGTCGGCGGCCAGGACGAGCAGCGCGAGCGAGTCCGCTCCACCCGAGCACCCGCACACGACAGGCTTCGACACGCTGGTGAGGTCGACGCGGGCGCGGCAGCGTCCGAGGAGCTCGTCACGCTCGGAGTCGTTCACCTGCCGTCGACGCGTGCGAGCCAATCGGTCGGGTGCTCAAGCTCCTCGAGCGTCGGCAGGTTGTCGGGCGCGCGCCACGCCGGATCGAGCGCGGTCGTCCCCGCCTCGCGTTCGATGGCGACCAGGAACGACTCGCCGAGGTCGTACTGGCGCAGCTTCGACTCGAGACCGACCACCTTGTGCAGCAGACCGCTGAGCCCGCGGCTCTGACGACGCGCCTGGAGCACGCGCGCCATGCGGGCCTGGCCCACCACGTGTGCGGCGCCGACCTCGTTCATGACCCGGTTGCCGTGACCTTCGAGCAACGACATCAACGCCTGCACCCGGCCGAGCACGACGCGCTGCTCCGGTGTCGCGAGCAAGGCGACGAGCCCGCCGTCGTCGAGCGGGTTGCGGCCCGCGCGCAGCTCCTCGGCCGCGCGCGCGAGTGCTTGCACGATGCGGCGAGGGTCGGGGTCCACCATCTGCAGTGATTCCTCGAGCAGCGAGAGGAAGTGGCCCTTGAGCCACGGGACGCCCACGAACTGGGCCCGGTGCGTGACCTCGTGAATCGCGACCCACAGCCGGAAGTCACGCGGTCGGAACGCGTACCGCTTCTCCAGGGTCAAGATGTTGCCCCCGACGTAGTACACCGCGTCGGTGGCCGAGCCCTCGGGGACGAGCAGGTCGTACTGTCCGAGCACGCGCTGCGAGAGATAGCCGAGCAGGAAGCCGGTCTCGGTCCCCGTGACGCGTCGCGCGATGGGCGCGAAGGGACTATTCCCCAGCCGGTCGCCCATCCGTTGCGTGAGCGGTCGGAGCAGCGCGCGCATCGACGCGATGTTGGCGGCGACCCACGCGGTGCGGTCGACGACCTCGGCGTGCGCGGGATCAGGAACGCGAAGCCCCGTGTGCTCCGTGACGAGCCGCTCCGCCTCGCGCGTCACATCCTCGAAGTCATCCGCGAGCGACCCCGAGAGATAGGAGCCGGAGAGAGGGTCACGACCCGACACCCGCCGCGCGACTCGCTCGGCAATGCCCCAGTCGATCGGATCTGACCGCGGCGCCGTAGCCAGGTCGGTGGCGGTGGGCGCCGGCGCGGGGGTCATGAGACCCGGCGCCCTCGCATCCTGGGACGGACCAGCTTCATGTAGTACCCCACGCCGAACGCGACGATCACGCCGATCAGGCTCGCGCCGAGGAGGAATCCGATCCAGTAGAACCACTTGAACTTCTCGTTCGCGAGCACGCCGGTGCTCGCACCCGCGGGCGCGACGAGCGCGACCACGAGCACGCACGCAACCAGTGTCGCCACCGCGACCCGACGGGCGACCTTCCACGGCACGGTCTTCACGCGAGCGAGCTCCTCGAGAGGCACAGGAGCGGTCATCGTATCGGGCGCCCTCACGGCTCCTCGGGCGGGAGCGCCGACCCGAGCGCCTCGGCGATCCGCCGCCGCAGCTCCGGTGGCGCCTCGTCGCGGCACTTGGACGCAACCACCTGGCGCAAGGAGATCTCGAAGCCGAACCCGTCCGCGCACGGTGGGCACTTCGCGATGTGTCGCCGGATGCACCACCGCCGCCAGACGGTCAGCTCGCCGTCGAGATAGTGGTAGACGCGGTAGACGACCTTGTCGCAGTCCATGCTCCGAATCATCCCCCCGCGTTGGTGGCGGTCTCGGGTGCCGGCGCCTCAGGCTGCGCCTCGGGTGCCGGCGGGATCAGGCCACGTTCGCGACCGAAGTCCCACAACCGCCGCTGGAGCTGCTTTCTTCCTCGGTGCAGCCGGCTCATGACCGTCCCGATGGGCACGTCCATGATGTCGGCGATCTCCTTGTAGGAGAAGCCCTCGACGTCGGCGAGCAGCACCGCCATGCGGAACTGGTCGGGCAGCTCCTCGAGTGCCGTCTTCACGACGTCCTCCGGCATCTGGTCGAGGACGTCCGTCTCGGGTGTCCGCCCGGCCTCAACCGCCTCCAAGCCTCGCAGACGGTTGAAGAGGTAGAAGTCCTCCCCCTCGTCGAGGTCCGTCTCCTGGGGACGGCGCTTGCGGGCCCGATAGGTGTTGATGAAGGTGTTCGAGAGGATCTTGTAGAGCCAGGCCTTGAGGTTCGTGCCTTCCTGGAAGCCCCCGAAACCCCGGTAGGCCCGCAGGTAGGTCTCCTGGACCAGATCCTCGGCGTCGGCCGGGTTGCGGGTCATGCGCAGCGCGGCCGAGTAGAGAGCCGACATGTACGGCATGGCGAGCTCGGCGAACGTCGCCTGATCAGCCATGCCCCCAGGCTATCGACCGCACCGCAGCGGGCCGGGGCCGATGCGGTCGCACGGGTTTGCGCTCAAGTCGACGACGGGATCCGGCGATGCATAGGCCATGGCGCAGGAGCCCCCCGCCTTGACGGCCGAGCGCGACCTCCAACGGGGGATCGATCGCGGCGAGCTGCAACTCGCGTACCAGCCCATCGTCAACCTCCGCGACGGCACCCTGGCGGGGGCCGAGGCGCTCCTCCGATGGGAGCACCCCACGCGCGGGTTGCTGTGGCCGTCGCAGTTCCTGCCGGACACGACCCAGAGCGCGCTCCGTGCCCGCATCGGGCGCTGGGTGATCCAGACCGTCGCCGCGCAAGCCGCGCACTGGCATCGTCGCTACCCGAACCAGCACCTCACGATCGGCGTGAACGTCTCGTGCAACCATCTCGACGACGCCGACCTCGCGCTGGTCCTCGAGCACCTGCACCGCGCGGGGTTGACCGCGTCGACGCTCGCGTTCGAGATCGGCGAGTCGGAGTTCTTCGATCACATCGAGCTCAACCGTCGTCGCGTCGACGCTGCCCGCGCACTCGGCTTGCAGGTCGTGCTCGACGACTTCGGGAGCGCGACGGTCGTCGCGCACCCGGAAGGTGACGGGCATGCCGACCCGACGCGCAGTCTCGGGACCGCGCATCAGGACGACACGCTCGTGCTCCTCGCCAGCCTCGAGCACTTCCCGATCGACGCGCTGAAGCTCGACCGGAACCTCGTCGAGCAGATGCTCGTCGAAGATCCGCGAGACAGCCTCGTCGCGGGTGTCATCTCGCTGGCGCGTCGCTTCGGATTCCAGACCATCGCCGAGGGCGTCGAGACGCCGGCTGAGGCGCGGCGCGCTCGCCGAGCTCGGCTGCGATCTCGCGCAGGGCTACCACTTCCACCGTCCGCAGGCGCCCGAGTACATCGACGTGCTCATGCGTGAACGTCAGCGGGCGGAAGTCGCGCAGCGGGCGCACACCGAGGTGGGACCCCAAGCGGCCAGTCGTCCCAGCTGACCGGCGCGCGGCGCCGGAGCCACGTGGCCGTCCATCTGCTCCCGCGAGGTCTCTCGCATGCCGAGGCGCGTCGGGCGGCGCTCCGCATCGCCAGGCCTGCGACACCGCCTTCCGGGCGTACCGGGCGGGTGGTCACCACCGCGCTCATCGCCGCGATCGCGGCGTACGTCGTCGCCTATCTCGCATGGACGTTGTGGCACTGGTGGGGCGACCGCACCGTCCTGAGTGACATCGCACCCATTCCGGTGGAGCTCCTCGCGGCAGGGCTCGCGTGGTGGGCGGCGCGCCGGCAGGGCTCGGCACGAACGCGCGCAGCGTGGCGGCTCGTCGCACTCGCGTGCGTGCTGTGGGCGGGCGGCGAGATGACGTGGTGCTACCTCGAGGTCGTCCGCGACACGAGCCCGTTCCCGTCGATCGCGGACGCGCTCTACCTCTCGTTCTATCCGGTGATGTTCGCGGGTCTGACCTTGCTGCCCGGGCGCCGCACCGGACGTCATCAGCGGTTGGCCCTCGCGCTCGACGTTGCGACGGTCATGCTCGCAACGCTCATGCTCGTGTGGTACCTGGTCGTCGAACCAACGGTGTCGAGCTACCAGTCGACGGGCCTGAGCGAGGTGCTCTCGCTCTTGTATCCCGCCGGCGACCTCATCCTCGTGCTCGGCGCGACGCGCGCGTTCATGCGCCGCCTGCCGGGGCCGACCAACTGGCCGCTGTTGTTCCTCGGCACGGGCGCGGCGAGCCTGGCGGTCGCCGACGTGCTGTACGCACACCTCGAGCTGTCGAACCACTACGGGCCGGGAACAGCACCGGACGCGCTGTGGCTCCTCGCGATGGCGAGCATCGCGGGGGCGGCGCTCGCGCAACGCGGTCGCGTCGAGGTGGAGCTCGCCGGCGCGCCGCCCATGCAGGTCGGGCGGATCAGTCGCCTGCCCTACATCGCGGTGGTCGTCGGCAGCGGTCTCGCGCTCTACGAGACGGCCGCCGACGTCCCCGGCACGATCACGACGCTGATCGTGGGTGTCGTGGGTCTCACTGCGCTCGTCGTGTGGCGCCAGCTCACCGTCATGCGTGAGAACGAGCGTCTGGTCTCACGGCTCGACCGCCTCGCGCACACGGACGCGCTCACCGGGCTCCCGAACCGTCGCCAGTTCTTCGACGTCGCGGAGCGGCTGCTGATGCGGATCAAGCAAAACCGTCAGCGTGTCTCGCTGATCATGATGGACATCGACCACTTCAAGCAGATCAACGACTGCCACGGCCACAGCGCGGGCGACGACGTGCTCGAGATGGTCGCGCGCCGCGGCGCCGAGATGCTCCGCCCGACCGATGTCCTCGCGCGCTACGCGGGTGACGAGTTCGTGGTGCTCCTGCCGGGGACAGGGCCGTCAGCCGCGAACGACGTCGCTCGCCGGCTCGGTGACCGCATCGCGGCGGCGCCCTTCCAGCTGGAGGCCGGCGACATCGCCGTGACGGTCAGCATCGGGGTCGCGACGACGGAACCGGACGAGTCGCTCTCGGACCTCATCAAGCTCGCGGACGAGGCGCTGTACCGAGCCAAGGCCGGCGGACGCAACCAATTGCCGCGCCGAGTCGACTGACTCCTGCCTGACTCGGGCCTGGCGGTCAGCCTCGCGGGCGGGCCGGGTCGTGATGCCGGCTCCACGGGTGCTCACTCGGGTAGGCATGTTCGGGAAGCTGCCACACGAGCCCGCGCCCGACGCGGCGGAGCCGCTGGACCGTGCTGGATCGCTTGATGGTCATTTCTCGACCCCCTCTGGTCGGTCGTTCCGCGCGCTCTGACATATATGACACCGCGAGCCGCGCGAAATGTTTCCGCGCGGAAGGACACGTTTTTCCGCGGGTCGTCAGGTCGGGAGCGGCCCGGGGATCGACTCGATGAGCCCGGGACCGTTGTTGTCGGCGGAGTTGACGGCCGTTCCCACGAGCGTGGCCTCGAGGAGTGCGGGTGCCGCAGGGTGCAGCAACGGCTGGAGCTCGTCCGGTCGTCGCACGAGCGGGTCGAGCCAGCGGTCCCATTCCGACGGCTCCAGGATGGCCGGCATCCGGTCGTGCACGGGGGCCACGACCTCGTTCGCGTCGGTGGTGAGGATCAGGCAGGAGCGCAGCCACGGGTCGTCGGTCGTCGCCGCCGGATCCCGCCACGCGGCCCACAGCCCGGCGAACGCCAGGGTTCGGCCGTCGCGCGGGGCGAAGTACACGGGCTGCTTGGGTCCTCGCGGGTGCACTCGTTTCCACTCGTAGAAGCCATCGGCAACCACGATGCAGCGCCGCTTGCGAAACGCGGTCGCGAACGCCCCGCTCGTCGATGCCGTCTCGGCGCGCGCGTTGATCATCCGATCCCCGACCCGCGGGTCGTCGGCCCACGCCGGAACCAGACCCCAGCGCACCGCCGACAGCACGCGTTCACGCGGTGTGTCCTCGTGCACGCGTTCCCGCACGATCAGCACGGCCTGACGCGGCGCGATGTTGTAGTCGGGGCCCGTCACGGCCGCGACGGAAGCGTCGATGCGCTCGACTCCCAGCTCCGCCGCGACATCGGCGGGATCAGCGGTCAGGACGTAGCGGCCGCACATCGCGCGGTGCACTCCTGTCGAGCGTTGTCCAAGGTTTGGGCCTCCCGACGAGCGGGAATTCGATGCCCACGTTCCCGGTCACGCGAACGTGACCATGTTCGCCGGCAAGGAGGCATCGTGCTCGGACTCATCGTGTATCTGTTCGTGGTGGGGATCATCGCCGGATTCCTGGCGCGCATGCTCGTGCCCGGACCTGACCCGATGACCTTCTTCGGGACGGTCGCGCTCGGCGTCGTCGGCTCCTTCGTCGGTGGGCTCCTCGGCTACCTGCTCTTCAACAAGGACCTCGATGAGGGCGCGTTGCAAGCGTCGGGGATCGTCGGGTCGGTGATCGGAGCGATCATCGTGCTGTTGGTCTACCGCTCCGTGCGGGGTGGGCGAGGCGCCCACCACATCTGACGCCGCCTACCAGTTCTTCCAACGGAAGTGGGCGCGGCGCTCTGCGAAGTGCCATGCGGACGCCGCGACCACCACGACGTCCTCGTACCGGCCGCCGGTCGTGGCGATGGCAGCCGAGTGCGCGTCGGGCGCCGCGAAGTGCACGAAGTCGCTGAGCACGGTGGCGCGGGTTCCGTCGGCGTCGAGATCGACGACGACGTTGCTGAAGACATGGGTGCCGATCGGTTGTGGACCGACGCCGGCGAAGAACTCCTCGATGGCGGACCGTCCGCGCAGCTCGCGCTCGCCCATCCACCAGATGCCGTCGGAGGCGAAGCAGGCCGCGGCACCGGCGTAGTCGCCATCGTCGAGTCGGTGCCAGAACTGGGCCAGCAGCTTCCGCACCGCCTGGTGGGCTTCGGCGCTCGACTGGTCAGCCATACGTCGACCCCACCGCCGCTTCCGAAGTCCCCGAGCGTTCGCTGGTGGCTGCGGCCGACGCGCCCACCTGCTCGAGCACCGCGGCGAGCCGGCCCAACTCCCCGGTCAAGCGGGCGAGCTCGTAGCGAGCCGCCTCGGCGTCACGCCGAGCCCGCTCGGCATCGAGCGCCGCGCGGTCGATGATCGAACGGGCCTCCGACTCAGCCAGGAGGCGAAAGGCGCGGGCTTGCTCCAACGCGTGCTCGACGTCGCGGAGCAGCCGCTCGGCTGCTCGTTGCGCTTGCTTGGTCTTCTTCTCGCGTCGCTTCGACACCGCCGCCCCGCTCCCGTGCTCCTCGGGGACCCGCGAGCATAAGAGAACCCCGAGCGGGACGAGTCGGGCCCTCGGGATCAGATGCCCCGGGGGCCACCCGGCGGGCGTGATGGCAGCTGGATCCCGCACGCGGCGAAGGCGGCGCGTCGTGCCGCTTCCATCGCGGCCCGCTGCTCGTCGGTGGGACGGGTGCCCGGCGCGGGCTTCACGGGCGTGAGGCCCTGCTGCTGGAGGCAGGCCGCGTTGGTCGTCGGTGAGCTGGGGCCCGCGGAACCGGGGACCGGCCGGGCGCACACCGGCAACGCCACCAGGAGGCCCGTCGGGGAGCGTCACACCGCACGCGGTGAGCGCGGCCCGCAACGCGGCCCGGTCGGCATCGCGGGGACGGGTGCCCGGCGCCGGCCTCTGGATCCCCTGCTGGGCCAAGCACTGCTTCGTGGCGTCGCTCAACGCCGGATGGGGTCGAATCGGGCGGGGCGAGGGGTCGATGGTGGTCGAGCCGTCCTGGGCGAATGCCAGCGAGCCGCCGCCCACGGCTCCCAGCACCACCAGGGCGCCGACCGCGAGCATGCGAGCGCTGAGCGTGCGACGTACGAGACCCATGCGCGCGAACCCCCGAGGTGACGCGGAACAACCCGCTCTGAGCAGTATCGACGCTTTCCTGGGCAACGCCAGAGTCCGGGCGTAAGAAGTGCGTAAAACGGGCCGAACCAGAAGGCCTGAAGTCGCACGGCTCGCTCGCCGTCACATCACAGGACGCTCACAATTCCCGTCGACCATGGGAGCGTCCGTGATCCAGACTCGGGAGACACCCATGCAGCCGCTCAAGCTCGCCGCCGCCGCAGTGGTCGCCACCACCGCCCTGCTGATCCCCGCGGGCAGCGCCGTCGCGGTGACGCGACCCTCGACGACCGGCCGCGCGGCCGCAGCCGCCTGCAGGCGCGCCGAGGCCCGGTTGCCGGTCCTCCAGCAACGCAAGTCCCTGCTCGACGCGCGCGTCACGAACATCGAGAGCAAGATCCAGCGGGCTCAGAGCCGCCATCACGACACGGTCGTGTCACGCCTCCAGGAGCGCCTCACCCGCGTGCAGACCCACGAAGGCAAGCTCGTCCAGCTCATCGGGTCGATCACGAACCGCTGCAACACCTGAGCCCGCGCGGCCGCTCCTCTTCGATGCGAGCGCCGACGACCGGGTGGTGACCCGGCCGCCGGAACACCGCCGCCGCATAACGTCGCACGTCGTGGCGGACGAAGCTACGCCCGACGCCGACACTTCACTCCTCCACGAGCTGCGCCGACGCCGGCGCAGCAAGCCGCTCCGCGAGCTGCCGACGCTCCTGCGCGAGTCGGTGCGCCTGGTGTGGCGTGCCGCACGACACGAGGCGACGACGATCGTGGCGCTGAGCGGGGTCGCGGGTGTGTTGACCGCGGTCCAGCTCGGCCTCACCCAGCGTCTCGTCTCCGGCGTCCTCCACGTGCGCGACGGCAGCTCGGTCTCGTCGGTGCTCCCCGAGCTGGGGGGCTTCGTCGTCGTGCTGACCGCGCTCGGGATCCTGTCGCTGTACCAGGGTGAGAAGAAGCGGGTGCTGTCGGAGCTGGTCACGCAGTACTCGCAGACGTTGGTCGCCAACGCGGCCGCCGAGGCCGACCTGCTCGACTTCGAACGACCGAGCTTCCACGACCGACTCCAGCGCACGATGGCGAACGCGGACGTCGCGACCGGTCGACGTCACCTATGCGCTGATGGGGATGGTCACCGCGATGTTCGCGGTCGCCGGGGTCGTGGTCGCGCTCGCCATCGTGCAACCGATCCTGCTCGCCCTCGCGCTCGTCGCCTTCGGCCCGGTGTGGCTCGTGTCGCGCCGCCTGTCGCGCGATCTCGTACGCGTTCGACGTGGAGGAGACCGAGGCCGACCGGCGACGCGGCTACCTGCTCATGCTGCTCACCTTGAAGTCGCCGGCCAAGGAGGTCCGCTCCTACGAGCTGGCCGACTTCTTCAGCGAGCGGCACCGCCAGCTCTGGGACGAGCGGATCGCGCGGCTGCGCCGGTACGCGGCGCAGCGCGTGCGTCTCGGCATCGTCGGCCAGCTCGTGAACGGCGCCTTGTTCGGCGCGGTCGTCGGGTTGCTCGTGTGGCTGCTCTCCACCGGGCGCACGACGGTCTCCGACGCGGCGGTCGCGGCGGGCGCGATCCTGCTCCTCGGCCAGCGCATGAGCGTCCTGGTCGGTGGCGCGGGCAGGCTCTACGAGGCGGCGCTGTTCCTCGCCGACGTGCAGGACTTCCTCGACCATGCCGCGATGCGGCGTGCGTCGGCGCCCACCGCGCGCGCCACCGACGAGCTCTCCGCGATCGAGGTGCGCGACGTGTGGTTCCGCTACCCGTCAGGCGAGCACGACGCGTTGGCAGGTGTGTCGCTCGACCTGCGGCCCGGCGAGGTCGTCGCGCTCGTCGGCCCGAACGGGTCGGGCAAGACGACGCTGGCGAAGATCGTCGGCCAGCTCTACACACCCGAGCGCGGCCGGGTGTGCTGGAACGGGGTGGACACCTCGACGCTCGATCCGGTCGCGCTGCGCGACCAGATCGCGTTCATCTTCCAGGACTTCGAGCGATACATGTTCTCTGCCGCCGAGAACGTGGGCTTCGGTCGCTCCGATCACCTCGACGACCGCGCCGCGATCGAAGCTGCGGCACGCAGCGCCGGCGCCGACGAGTTCCTCGAGATGCTGCGGGCGCGCTACGACACGTTGCTCGGACCCGAGTTCATCGGAGGGTCGGATCTGTCGATCGGCCAGTGGCAGCGAGTCGCGATCGTGCGCGCGTTCTTCCGCAACGCGAACCTCGTGATCCTCGACGAGCCGAGCTCGGCCCTCGATCCCGACGCGGAGGCCGCGCTCTTCGAACGGCTGCGCGAGCTGTGCACGGGCCGCGTGGTCGTCGTCGTGTCACACCGGTTCTCGACGGTGACGAGCGCGGATCGCATCTACGTGCTCGACCGTGGGCGGGTGATCGAGCACGGGCCGCACCGGGAGCTCCTCGCCGCGAACGGGACCTACGCGAGGATGTTCCGGCTCCAGGCCGCGGAGTACCTCGACGGCGAGGGAGGCGTCCTGCGCGGCTGAGAGAACCCGCCGGGAGGCGGGCGGAATCCGGGCCCAGCGGCACGGCGCCGCAGGCGCCGAGCGCGGAAGCAAGGAGTCAGCGGAGCAGGTGGCGACCGGCGAGATCGTCGAGGAACGCCTGGAGATCGGCCCGGGCGGTGGCGTCGTCGACGTCGTAGACCTCGAGCACCGCGTCGACCATGGCGTCGAGCGTCGTCGTGTCCTGGAGGAGCTTCCAGACCACCGCACCGGCGCCGGTCACGTTGAGATACAGCGACGATTCGAGATCGAGGACGACGATCTGATCGTCGAGGGCTCGCCAGGTGATGGCGTCGGTGCGGAGCGTGTAGTTGGTCGCCACGCCGTGACTTGCGCCCGGCTCCGCGTGCTCGCTCATCCACGTCCGCCTGTGAGGTTCGAACAGCCGGCTCGCCTGCGCGGCGGCCACGCGTGGCGAGCGACTGTAGCCGCTGCCACTCCCCGTGGTCAGAGTGAGTCGAGCACCCGATCGACCAGGGCGGCGCCGACGGACGGCTCCGGCGGCGTGCTCCAGGGGACCCGCGCCACGACGACAGGGGTCGAGGCAGCAAGCGCCGCGAGCTGCTCGAACTGGCGCGCCACGACCTCCGGATCACGCCAGCCGAGCAGCCGCGGGCATCGAAGGAGCGGACTGAACGCGTCGGCCGCGCGCAGCGACTCGACGACGACGTCGTCGCGGTCGCGTTCGAGCAGTGGCAATACGAGCGCCGCCAGCGGGAGCTGCGCCGATCGCGTGTGAGGTGGTGCCACCGCGGTCCGCTCGTCGGCGGTCGTCCGCTGCCGCTCCGGCCAGTGCTCGGCGAGGGTGGCGGCGTTGGGTCGGAGGCGGATCTCGGACGACCCGGAGAAGACGTGCGCCGACGCGCCGTCGACGTCGACACGGAGGAGGTCGTCGGCGACCAGGGGGTGCCCTGCGGCGACCGCGGCGGCGGCCAACGTGGACTTCCCGTACCCGCTCGGCGCGGTGAGCGCCACGGCACGGGCGTCGACCTCGACCGCGCTCGTGTGCAGGCAGAGATGCCCGCGCAGCGCCAAGCAGAACGCGAGGCCCATGCCGGCGGCGAGCAGCGGGAGCATTGCCTCGTCGCCTTCGGTCGCGGCGGTGGCGACCGCCGTCGCACCGGCGACGCTGAACGCGAAGCGCCCGGGCGCGCGGATGCAGGCCTGCTCGGTGTCGCGCCGGCCTTCGTAGTACACGCGGCCCTGCACCTCGAAGCGCAACGCGACGTCGTCGTCGGGAAGCTGCGGCACGGCCGCGGGCGCGCCGCGACGAATCGTGAGGTCGGGTGTGCCATCGAAGGCGGTCTCGGGTTCGGGGAGTGGGACCTCGCTCTCGATACGAAGCCCGTGCACCAGGTGGTGTGTCGTCATGCAGCGCCGAACGCGAGGTACTCGGTCGCGAGCGGGTCGAGGTCCACGCCGTCGATGCGCAGCCACGCGTGCGCGTCGATCGCCCGCCTCGTGGTCGCGACCCGAACCCCGATGACGAGCTCAGGGTCGAGCCGAGCGAGACGGTTCCCGGTCACGAGCGTGCGCCGCAGGCAGGTGTCCCCGAAGGGCCACCGGCGCATGACGACGTCGACGATCCGCGCCCGCCGCCAGGCCCACGCGGGAAGCGCGAACGGCGCGGGAAGGGTGGGCTCGGTGTCGACCGGGGCGCCGTCGGCGAAGAGCGCCATGCCGAGGCTCCGGGCGGTGACGGGGAGGGTCTGGCGGCGCAGGCACCATTCGACGCGCAGCGTGGCGGCGCAGATGGCGAGCAGCTCGACGGCGTCGCGCGGCCGGGCGCGGCGCAGCTTCCGTGTTCGCTCCGTGGCCACGCGGCCGTTCACCGGCGCGAGCCTAGAGGGGCGGCTCATCGCGCCGGACACCCGCGGACGCGAGCCATGCGATGTGCAACAGGACGGCGGTCCCGATGTGTGGCGCCTGGGTGAGCCACTCGGCGCGCAGCCGGTCGGGCCTGACACCGTCGGGAACGCCGGTACCGTCCCACGCCGTCGCGAACGCGCGAGTGCTCGCGCCGAAGAGGACCGAGGTGAACGACGCCTTGCTCGTGCGCTCGGCGACCTCGGGGGCGACGAGGTCGGCGAAGTGCCGGCGGAGGAGCTCGGCGCGTCCGCGGTACTCCCACCAGCGGGTCGACCCGACGAGCGCACCGAGGAACTGCAGGTCGAGCAGCGGAGCTTCCCACCGAAAGCCCAGGGCGGCGTGCAGCGCGCGGAGGTTGCGGAGACCGACGGCAACCCACGGCAGCACGAGGTGGTGCTCGAGCCAGCGGCGTGGCGACAGGGGCTCGCCGGCGTCGAGGACGGCAGCGCGGGCGACGAGGGTCGCGCGCACGTCGGGTTCCAGCCACTGCGGGTCGTAGGTCGCGTCGATCTGATCGCGGCGTGGGCGACGCGGGCGCGGTGCGGCACGAACGCGGCGGCCGCGCGACGCACCAACGTCGGCTGCGGGGCTCGGCGATCACGCACGAAGGCACGGAGCAGATCGTTCGTCGGGGAGACCCGTCGCGCGCCGAGCACGTCGTCACCACCTTCACCGGTGAGCAGCAGCCCGGGCTCGATCCCGCGGAGCTGTGCCGCGGTCGCGAGCGCGGGTGCCGGCCACAGCGGCCCGTGCTCGGCGAGCAGCTCGGTGGCGGCGGGCCCGACGAGGTCAGTGTCGTCGAGGTCGAGCACGATCCGCTCACGCAACCCGAGGTGACCGATCACCAGCTCCTGAAAGGCGTCCTCGTCAGTGGCGGCGCTCGGGTAGCGGTACGTGACGGGGATCGGCGGCGAATGCCCCGCCGACGCGCACGCCGCGGCCGTGGCGCCGAGCACGAGCGACGAGTCCTGACCGCCGGAGAACGACACGTAGCAGGGACCGTCGTCGAGGAGCTCGCTGATCACTCGCTGGAGCGCGGTCGACGGCGCCTCGGCATGCACGGGAAGCGGCGACGGCGCGGCGAGGGGACCGAGCGGAACGCCGAAGCGAATCGTGTCGTCGTCGGGTGTGAGGAGTGCGACGCTCACGCCAGGCGCTCGAGGCTGGGCCGGCGCGATCCGCCCGACGGGTTAGCTGCAGTTCCGGTGGTTGTGCTGAATGGAGTCCTCGCGGTACCAGTGCCAGAAGTCGCCGTGGCGGCCCCACTTCTTGGCGTACTTGTCCCCGTCGTACCAGTCGCCGCCGTTGAAGCTCCCGCCCAACGTCACGCTCTCGACGGAGCCGACGGCGCGCAGCATCGGCGGCTCGTACGTGCGTCGGGCAGAGCCGGGGGAGCTCACATGGTCAACCCTTCCATCTCGGTCATGCGAGCACAACTGCCGCTTTGCCCTAGGGGATCCGGTTGAGTACGCGGTCGATCACCATGCAAGCGAAGCGTGCTCATGACCCGCCACCCTCGGTCGACAACCATGCTCGCTGGAGCAGCAGGCTCGTCCCCGCGTGCACCCGTGGGGCCGAGCACCAGTGACGGCGCAGCCAGTCACCGTCGACTCCGTCGGGCAACCCGGCGCCATTCCAACGTTCGGCGAACGCTCGCGTGTGGCGGCCGTGATAGGGCGCGTTGAACACCGCCTTCGTCCGCCGCTCGATGATCTCCGGCGGGAGCAGGTCGCCGAAGTGGTGCCGGAGGAGAATCGTCCGACCCCTGTACTCCCACCAGGGAACGCTGCCCGCGACGATCTCGAGGAACGTTGGAGACAGCAGCGGTGCCGTCCACCGCAGTCCGATGCGCTCGTACGCCGCCTCCAGGTTCTGGTGCACGGTCGAGACCCATGGCCGGCCAAGGTGGTTCTCGAGCCATCGTCGAGGGGAAAGGGGGACCGACGCCTCGATTCCGGCCAGGGCGCTCAGGAGCTGGTCCCGAAAGTCGTGCACGAGCCACTCACCCCCGTAACGGCCCTGGAGATCGCGGAGCAGCGCCCGGCGTCGCAACGGTTGGGGCAGCAGGCTCCGGCGAGCCTCGCGGGCGACGGACGCCGGCGGCAGACGATGCCCTCGCGCCGCGTAGCGAAGCGCCTCAGCAAGGGCGGAGGTACGTCGACGACCGAAGACCTCGTCGCCGCCCTCGCCGGTGAGCAAGCTCCCCGGTCCGAGGCCCGCGAATGGTGCGACCACCGAGTGCACGCTGGCCGGCCAGACCAGGCCGACATCCCGTACGGCTGCAGTCGCCGCCGGGCTGAGGAGGTCGGCCTCGTCCCCACGCTCGATGCGAACCCACTCCCGCAGCCCCAGACCGTCCACGACCCGCTCTTGGAACTCGGCCTCGTGGGTCTCCTCCGCCAGGTAACGGAGGGTCACCGGCACCGGGTCTGGGCGGCCGAGCTGTCGACACGCGCGTGTGGCAGCAGCCAGGATCAGCGAAGAGTCGCAGCCACCGGAGAACGCGACGAAACACGGGTCGTTGTCCAATGCACCCGCGACCTCGGCGACGAGAGCCTCGCAGAGCTCACCACGACGGGCGCGCAGCGTGGGGGTGGGCTTGGATGCTCGGATGGGCAGGCCGAAGCGGACGGTGTCCTCATCTGCCAACGCCAGTTGGTGCTGCACGGCAGACGATACCGAGGCACTCGTGACGACGCCATCGCCGCTCGCCACGGCGGAAGCGCCGGGCGTCGCCTCTGACGCTGGGCCGCGCTCAGACCTAGCTGGCGTCGTGGTTGGGAATGAAATCCGGCGTGAACGGCGAGTTGTCGTATGTGCCGGACGGGATGTTCGCGAGGGTGCTCTCGGCCACTGAGCCAAGCTGGACGATCTCAGGCCGCTGGTATGGGAGCTTCTCCATGCCGAGATGCTTGCGCAAGCTCGGCGCCCCGGCAACTGCCGTCTTCCCCCTAGGTGGGCTCGGCAGCCCCGACCGCCTGGAGGAAGGCCTCCCGGCCACGGCGCCCTCCGGCCGGTTCGGACATCTCGTTGGGTCGATCGAGACTCGGGTGCCTCAAGAGGGCGGGGCGCAGCGGGTGGCCTGGGTCTCGAACGAGACTCGACAGCTCGGCGCCGAGGCCCATGCGGAGGGCTCGGAACGAGCCGGGCACGTCGGCCCGCGTCGCGGCGGCCAGGACGTGACCCGACACCCGGCCCCCACGCCAGTGCCACGGTGGGCGGATCGCGTCCAACCCACGCCCGAGGCCCCGCCAAACGGTGGCGCCCGGAGGAACGGGCAGCTCGAGCCCGAAGCACCGGTTGGTGTGGTCGAGCGCAACCGAGACGACGAGGCGCAGCCCGGCTTCGTCAGCCCGACGCCAGAGCACCGGCCAGTCGATGAGCGTACGGGTAGCCGCGAGCCGAATGTCCTGTAACCATCCGAGCCGGTGACATCCGGCCAAGCCGGCGTGCAGACAGAGGTGCAGGAGCTGGTCCGTCGGATCAGGAGCACGGACGGACATCCGCCCGAGCTCGATCGACTGGCCGCGATCGATCACGCGCTCGTCATCCCAGCGGAAGCTGCGCCGGAGCTCGTCGCTGTAGAGCAGGCTCCAATGGAGGTCCACCACGACCCCGGGTGGCGTGACCAGGTTCAGCTCTCCCTTGAGGAGGTGGAGGACGAGCTCCCAGTTTCGTTCGATCAGCACACTGCCGCTCGACTCGATCGCCTCCAGCGTGCGGCGAAAGTGTGCACGTCGCACGAAGACATCGAGATCGCGGTAGTCGCGAAGGTCCGGCCGCGGGTAGACCGCGTCGGCGAGCACGGGGCCCTTGACGAAGACGTGGTCGACGCCGGCGCGCCGGAGCACGACACCGAGGTCGTCGAGAACGCTCGTGCTGAGCAGGTGCCGACGAACCAGAGCCTCGTGACCGACGCGGAGCGCATCGAGGACGTCGGGCGGCGTATGAGGGCTGGCGCGCAGCCCCAGAAAGGCGGCGCCCACCACCCGGTGGTACGCAGCGGCCGGGGGCAGCTGCTCCCATTGCCGCGCGGCCAGTCCCGCGAGTCGGGCATCGACAACCGCCTCGCCGTCGGCGAGGAGACATGCGACGAGGGTCTCTCCGACGTCGTTCGGGTTGGCGATCACGGCACAGAACGTTGGAGCAGCTCTCGGTACAGGTCCTCGTAGCGGGACGCGATCCCCTGCCAACCAAAGGACCGGCTGCCGAGAAGACCTCTCTCGGCCTGGCGTTCCCGCTCGTCGTCGTCCACCAGCAAACGGACGAGCCCCCGACCGAGCTCGTCGTCAGCGCACACCACGCCGTAGTGCCCGCCAGCGAGGATCTCTCTCGCACCAAGGTTGGGTGACGCGACCACCGCGGTCCCTGATGCCATGGCCTCGATGTAGGGGACACCGAAGCCCTCGTAGCTGCTTGGCAAGCAGAAGACCCAGGCTCGCCGGTATCGATCGGCGAGCTCAGCGTCGCTCAACCGACCGAGCACCTCGACGCCCGGGCCGGGCGGCGCGTCGTTGCACACCATCCAGAGCCGCGCGCCTGGAACCCGTGGGAGCACGTAGTCGACGAACGTCTGATGCAGCAACGCGCCGCGCTTGCGACGTTCGTACGTCCCGACGAAGAGGATCGTGGGCACCGGCTCGCGTGCTCCGTCGGGTCGGAAACACTCGGTGTCGACCCCGTTGGGGATGACGTCGTGGAGCCACGGAAACCAGCGAATCGACGCGTGCGAGACGCCGACGATGTGCGCGCCACGTGCCGCGGTCATCAGCTCTGCGAGCCCGAGCACGGACATTCGCAGACGCGCACGGGGCCCGTGGGCGTGCAGCGCCTCGTCGAAGCACGAGCCATGCAAGGTTCGGACGTGGACTGGTGCGCCTGCACGTCGGACCCAGTGGTCATCACCGTGCGCATGGAACACGTCGAAGCTCGTCAGATCGAGATGGCGGAGCCGGTGAGCCCACTGGAACACGCGTGAGCGGCCGCGCAACTCGACTCGTACATGGTCGTACTTCGCGTCGGCGGGGCGGGAGCAGGGACTGAACATCACGATGGCGTGGCCGCGATCAACGAGCGCGTTCGCCAGCCGGTGCGCCATCCACCCGGACCCGATCTTGCTCTCGCTCGGCAGGTAGTAGGACGCCATTGCCACCCGCAGCGTGCCGTCCGCTCCCGTCGTCACAAGGTCTTCACCGCGCCTCGGGTGGAAGCCAGCTTGCGCGTCGCGCTCGGCACGGGCGGCTCCTCTGGCAGACATGCCAGCCCGAGTACCAACGATCCGATGGTCAAGGTGCCGGCAACCCAGTAGATCCCGACGACGCTGTCGACGACGTGCGTCAGCACGAGGAGGAACGCGAGCATCCCGAGCTCGCCACGCACCCGGCTCAGCACGAGCAGCATCCCGCCGACCAGAAGCGCCAAGGCCCCCAGTCCCAGAAGGCCGCTTTCACCCAACGCCGAGACGACCAAGTTGTGCGGCTCGCCGAAGGCGATCTGGGTGGCATAGCTCGGGTTGCGCCAGAACTTGAGACCCACACCCACCAGTGGGTCGCTGCGCCAGAGGTCGAGTGCAGCGTCGTACGTCTCGACACGCGAGTTCAGGCTGTTGAACCGATTGTCGCGTTCATCGGACTGGAAGGTGGCGCTCACGGTCACGTACGTCATGGTGACGAGCAACGCCACCCCAACGAAGACGAGTGGCGAGAGCCTGAAGCGGCGCTGACGGATCGCCCAGATGACCAGTGCGATCACCAGCGCGACCGCCGAGCCCCGCGCCTGCGTGGCGAGCATGCCCACGAAGAGGAGCGGCAGGATCCAGGCCCGCATCGATCGCCCGATCGCGACCCGTCCGGGAGCCACCAGGACCACGAGCACCGCACAGGCGATCAGAAAGCCGGCGGCGTTCTTGTGGATCCCGAAGGGGTACGCGGGGAAGGAAGGGCCTGGCCCGAGCCCCAGTGCGCAGCCGCATCCACGACCGCCCCGACGGCAACGACGCAGGAGGTGGCGACGTAGGCGCGCAAGGCGCGGTTGGCCCGGCCCGCGGCGGCGATCGCGCTCCCGACGACGATGCCCCCCGCAACGAGGAAGAGCCGGTGTGCCCATTCGACTGCCGCCCGTTGGGACAAGACGCAGAGCACCGGAACCGCCAGCACGAGGAGGTGGACGGCGAGGACCCGCATCGCTGAGCGAAGCACAGGGGAGCGCCACGGCACGCAGGGCAACGCCGCGAGGACCGTCACCGCGAGCACCACGTCGGAGACGCTGAGGTCGGTCCCGCCGAGGCCCACCCGGTAGTAGAGGTAGGTCGACGGCAGGGCGAGGAGCAGCACCGGGAACGGTCGGACCAGCCCGAGGAGTACCACCCAGAAGCCTGCCAGGACACCAAGAGCGAGTCCTGGCCGCGAGCGCGCCAATCCTCCGAGGGCCACTTGCGCCGCAAGGACCGGCACGACCACGAACACGATGAGACGGAGCGTTCGCCAAGTTCGTCGCATCGCTGCTCCGGCTCCCGTCCGTCTGCACCCACGGCCGCGCGCGCCGATGGTATCGGCCTCCTCAGCGCCCGGAACCGGCCCGGGTGGTGGAAGCGACGGCGCCGGTAGTCTCGGTTCGTGCTGTGCGAGCAGGGCGGCGAGCGCACCGACACCGGGATACCGCTCCGAGTCCTGCACGCGGTCCGCTCGGACGGTTTCGCTGGGGTGGAGCGCTATGTCGCCTCGGTGAGCAGCGCCCTTGCGCAGCTCGGTCACGACGTCGTGACGATCGGTGGCGATACCGCCGCGATGGAGGCCACGCTCGCTGATGCGCCAGTCCGCCACGTCCCCGCGTCCGCCACCCTCGATGTCGCACGCGCCCTCGTCCGTCACGGACGCGGCGCCGACGTCGTGCACGTGCACATGACCGCAGCAGAGCTCGCCGCGGTTCTCGTGTGGCCTGTCGTCCACGCGCCCGTCGTCGCGACTCGCCACTTCGCCCGACCACGGGGCAGCTCGATCAGAGGGCGTGCGGGACGGCCGCTGATCCGCGCCCGCCTCGCGGCGCAGCTGGCAATCAGCCAGTTCGTGTCGGAGTCGATCGCGGAGCCCAACGAGATCGTCCGCAACGGAGTCGGCGAGGACGCGCGTGTCGACCCGACCGGCAAGGTCGTGCTGGTGGCGCAGCGACTCGAGCCGGAGAAGCACACCAGCGATGCGCTCGACGCCTGGGCCGCAGCGTCCATCGCGCCGGAGGGATGGCGGCTGTGGATCGCGGGCGACGGCTCGGAGCGCGCCCGATTGGAGCGTACGGTCGAGCGGCGGACCCTCGAAGGTGTCCGGTTCCTCGGCCGCCGCGACGACATGGCGTCGCTGCGCCGCCAGTCGGGGATGCTGCTCGCGCCCGCACCGGCGGAGCCATTCGGGCTCAGCGTGGCGGAAGCCATGGCGTCGGGGCTTCCCGTGGTCGCGGCCGGCGCCGGGGGGCATCTCGAGACGGTCGGCGCGGTCTGCCCGCAGCTCCTCTTCCGGCCCGGTGACGCGCGGTCGACGGGAGCGCTCCTCCGGCAGCTCGCAGGTGACCTCGAGCTGCGTCGACGCCTCGGTGGCACGCTCCGTGACTTCCAGCGGTGCGAGCTCAGCCTGGCGCGCCACGTCGAAGAGCTGGTCGGCGTGTACCGGCGTGTGACGAGCGCCCAGCCCCTCCCGATCTCGGCTCGTTGACGCGGGACCATCTCGTGAGACCTGCGATCGTCTTCCCCGAGGCGTCGAGCAGGGGCGGCGTCGAGCAAGTGGCCCTTCAGACGCTGGAGCACCTGGCGCCTCGCTATGCCACGAGCTTCGTGGGCTATGAGCTCGAAGCGCTGCCGGCGACCCTGAACGTTCGCCACGTCCCGCTGCAGCGCCCCCGATGGACGCCGCCGGCGCTTCACCCGGCGGCCTTTCGCGTCGCGGCGACCCGATGTCTCCCCCACGAGAAGGGCACGATCACCATCTCGCATGGGGCGAACGCGCCGCCGGGCGACGTCTACCACGTGCACAGCGTCCATCGTGCATGGCTGGCGGCATCGCGCGGAGCCCGCGTGAACGGCGTGCCGGTACCTGGCGCTGCTCGTTACCTGCTGGCGCGACACCAGGTGCTGCTCGCGCTCGAGTGGGACTACTTCCGCCGTCACCGCCCGCGCAGGATCGTGACCGTCTCGCAGACCGTGGCCGAGGAGCTCGGACGCTTCTACTCGGTGCCCAGCGACGTGATCCGCGTGGTACCCAACGGTTATGACCCGCGTCGGTGCTCGCCGGCACGACGACGGGCGATGCGCACCGAGATGCGCGCCCGTCACGGAGTGAGCGAGGAGGCGGTCGTCCTGCTCTTCGTCGCGAACGAGCTGCGACGTAAGGGATTCGGAACCCTCATCGAGGCGGTCGCGCGCTCGGGCGACGAACGGCTCGAGGTGCACGTCTTCGGACGCGCCCCGCTCGACTCGTTCCAGCAGGGCATCGCGCGCGTGGGGTTGGCCGGGCGGGTGCGTCACCACGGCAGCATCGCCGACATCGGATGTGCGCACGCGCTCGCCGACCTGATGGTGCTCCCCACCCAGTACGAGGCGTTCGCGCTTTCCATCGTCGAGGCTCTTGCCAGTGGTCTCCCGGTGATCACCACCGACCTCCCCGGCGCCCGCGACCGCGTGGAGCACGACGTGAACGGGCTGCTGTTGGCCGATCCGCTCGACGGCACCGAGCTCGCAGCACTCCTGAGGGTGGCGCTCGATCCGCAACGCCGCGAGCGGTGGGCGCTGCACGCGCCCGCCGCAGTTTCCGACCTCGCGTGGCCGAAGGTCATGACCCGTCTGGAACAGATCCTGCTGGAGGTCGCGTGAGCGGCGGGCCCGCGCGGGTCGACCCTCGACGTGGTGATCGTGACGTATCAATCCGCGGCACACGTCGAGACATGCATCCGCGCGCTGCCTCGGTGGGCACGGGTCATCGTGATCGACAACGCGTCGACGGACGGATCCGCCGACATCGCGGAGGCCCTTGGTTGCGACGTGCTGCGCAACACGACGAACGACGGTTTCGCCCGGGCCGTGAATCGGGCCTTCCGCGAACGGGTGGAGGCAGAGCACGTGCTGCTGCTGAACCCGGATGCTCGTATCGAGGGGGCCGATCTCCTCCGGCTGCTCACCGAGATGCGCGAGCCCGATGTCGCCGTTGCCGGACCAGCGCTGAGGAGCGGGGACGGCCGCGAGCAGCGGCCATGGTGGGACTTCCCGTCGCCCGGGGGGGCGTGGCGTGAAGCGCTGGGCCTCCACCGGCTGCGGTCTCCGCGTTTCGATCGCGATGCCGACGTGCCGTTCGTCGTGGGCGCCTGCTTCCTCGTGCGCTCCACTGCCTTCCGGGCGGTCGGGGGGTTCGACGAGCGCTACTGGCTCTACGGCGAGGAAGCCGACCTGTGCAAGCGGTTGCACGACTCAGGTTGGCGAGTGCGGTTCGTGCCCGGCGCGACAGCTCTCCACATCGGTGGTGCAAGCGCCCCGAAGGGAAGCTGGCGCGTGCGCCAGCACTTCGTCAGCGGATACGAGCGGTTCGTCCTCACCCACCACGGCGCGGCGTCGCTCGTGCTGTTCCGGCTCGCGAACCTCCTCGGGAGCATCGTTCGCATGGGCCTGCTCCCGCGCGACGACCCACGTCGTGTGGAGTGCCAACAGACCGTGCAACGAGTCGCGCGCGTCTTGATGCATCAACCGACGCGGCTCGCCGCGCCGATTGCCGCGGCGGCGACGCGTTCTCTCGTCGTCTGCTCGCTCGAGGTGTGGGACGATGTGTGGCGCCGGAACCAGTTCCTCGTGCGCGAGCTCACCGACCGCGATCCGGAACTGCGCGTGCTGTTCGTCGAGCCGCCACGAGATCCAGCCCACGACCTCATGCGGGGACGCTGGCCGGCACTGCGCGGTGGTGGCCTCAAGCCCGTGCTCGACCGGCCGCAGGTCATCCGGTTCCGGCCGCTCAAGCCCGGCCCGCGGCGCCTCGGAACGTGGGTGGACCGCTCACTCGCCGAGCAGGTGCGGCGCGCCGCGGCCCGCGCCGAGATCACCTCCCCCACGCTGTGGATCAACGACCCGAAGCTGGCGCAGCTCGCGGCGACGCGCCGGCTGGCCGGTCCTCTACGACGTCACCGACGACTGGCTCGCTTCCTCGATGTCCGCTCGGGCCCGCGCCCGGTTGCGCGCGTTCGAGGAACAGTTGCTTCGCGACGCGGACTCGGTGGTCGTCTGCTCCTCCGATCTCGAACGGAGCAAGGGCGCGACGCGACCGCTGCACCTCATCCCGAACGCGGTCGACCGCGAGCACCTCGACACCCCACGGCCGCGGCCACAAGATCTGCCGGCCTCGCCGGTCGCGGTGTACGTCGGCACGCTGCACGAGGACCGCCTCGACGTGGACCTCGTCGTCCGCACCGCCACCGAGATCCCCGAGGTGCGCTTCGCCTTCGTGGGGCCGAACGCACTGTCGCCCGCGAGCGCGGCACGCCTGCGCGCGCGCAGCCGAACGTGCGCCTCCTCGGCGCGCGACCGTACGACGCGGTGCCCGCCTACCTCCAGCACGCGGACGTGATCGCGGTTCCGCACGTGGTGTCGCCCTTCACCGAGAGCCTGGATCCGATCAAGGCCTACGAGTGCGTGGCAACAGGGCGCCCGACGGTCGCCACCCCGGTCGCGGGGTTCCGCGACCTCGGGCACCCGGTGCGGTGCGCGAGTGCCGACGAGTTCCCCACCGCGCTGCGCGCTGCGCTCGCCGACGCACCCGGCATGGCCGAGGCCCACGCGGAGCTGCCGAGCTGGGCGGACCGGGCCGCAGCGTTCGCGTCGGCGCTGGACGAAGCCCGCGCGCGTCGGATGAGCGACCACCTCGACGAGCGGCCGCTGCGGGTGCTGCGGGTCTGGCACGCGGGTGTGGTGGACGCGTGGCGCCAGCGCGAGCGGTGCCTCGAGCGCGCAG
Source organism: uncultured Actinomycetes bacterium (assembly GCA_963815405.1). Classification (GTDB taxonomy): domain Bacteria; phylum Actinomycetota; class Acidimicrobiia; order IMCC26256; family DASPTH01; genus CAWFGR01. Next base: position 84,915 of record CAWFGR010000009.1, on the reverse strand, counting down.
GCGTGGGCGTACGACTGATCACCGCGCACGCATGGAACGAAGGCGGCACCAGGGTTCGCTTCGAGGGGGCGGACACCTTCGCGACCTCAGCACGCGGTGGGGGCGCCACCCATTCGTCTTCCTGTACGACCCGCGAGTCCTCGCCCGTGAGCTGCGGCGATTCCGGCCGTCCGTCGTCGACGTCGAGGAGGAGCCTGCGAGCCTGGCGGTGTTCGAGTTCCTCGTCGCGCGTGCGCTGGTCGGCTCGAAGGCGCCGTTCTCGCTCTATTCGGCTCAGAACATCGAGAAGCGCTATCCGCCGCCGTTCCGTTGGTTCGAGCGGGCGGCGCTGCGACGCGCGAGCGCGGTGCGAGTGTGCAACCGCGACGCGGCCCGCATCATGCGCGCGAAGGGGTTCACCGGCAGGATCGAGCTGGTGGGGCTGGGCGTCGACACGGCCGCCCTCTCCCGGCCGCGCCGCGCCCGCAGCGGGGACCTCCGGGTGGGTTACGTCGGCCGCCTCGAGGACCACAAGGGCGTGCACGTGTTGATCGACGCGATCGCGCGCGTCCCCGACGCCGCGCTCACGATCGTGGGCGACGGGCCGGCGCGCGCTCGGTTGGAGGATCGCACCCAGGCGCTCGGGCTCTCCGAGCGTGTCACGTTCACCGGCTTCGTGGACCCCGACGAGCTGCCCGATCGGTACGCGACCTTCGACGTGGTCGTCGTGCCGAGCCTGCCGACCCCCCGCTGGGCCGAACAGTTCGGACGCGTGGCAGTCGAGGCGATGGCCGCGGGCGTGCCCGTCATCGCCTCCGACATGGGCGAGCTCCCGAGCATCGTCAGGGACGCCGGCGTGCTGGTCCCGCCGGACGACGCCGCGGCGCTCTCCGTCGCACTCGATCGGCTGGCGTCCGACGGCGAGCTGCGGAGCCGCCTTGCCGCCGCGGGTCGGGTGCGGGCCGAGCGCTACTCGTGGCCGGCGATCGCGGCGCAGCACCACGCGCTGTACCAGGCGATGACCGAGCGCGTCCCGGTCCCGTGACGACCCGCACCTTGGCGCCGCCGCGCGTCCTGTATCTCGTCGATGCCGATGCGCACGGGCGCCCGCGCCTCGAACACGTGCTCGGGGCGGTCATGCCCGCGGGCATCGCTCGTCCGCTCGTCGCATGGGTAGGCCCGGGTCCCGCCCCGGCGAGCGTCCGGCCCTTCCTGGTCGCAGGTGAGCGCAACGCCGCGTCGGTCGTTCAACGGCTCGCACTCGCGATCGAGGCCCGTCGTGCCACGGCCGAGCAACGCGTGGACGTCGTCCACGCGCTCTCACCGTCGACGTGGTCGTTGGCAGTCTGCCTCGGCGCGTGCTTACACGCCTCGGTCGTGTGCTCCCTCGACGACGCGGAGTCGCCCACTCATTGGGCCACTGCGCTTCTGCTGCGCGTCGCCAAGCCTGTCGTCGTCGTGGCCGATGCCGCGAGCCGGGCAGCCCTTCCCGCGAGCGTGCCGTCCCTCGTGATGACCGAGACCGACGGCGACGGCGCAGGCGGCCGGCGTGCCGCGCTGTACGCACGGGTCGCGGCAGAAGGGCGCGCGCAGGCCGCGTTTCTTGGCGATCAACGCCCGCTTCGAGCACCGACGCGTCACCGGCGTCGAGCGCTTCGCCCACGGCGTGAGAGGCGAGCTCGACTGCCCGGTCGCCTCGTTTGCGCCTCCTCGAATCGCGAGCCGGGGAAGCGTCGGTCACCTCTGGGAGCAGGTGGTGCTCCCGCTGCGGACACTCGGGTACCGGTGTCATCTCTGGAGCCCCTGCAACTTCGGCCCCGTCGCCGTGCGCGACCAGACGGTCACCGTCCACGACCTCGCGCCGATCGACCACCCGGAATGGTTCGCGCCGGGTACACGCGCTGGTTCACGACGATCGTGTCGCTCCTGTACCGGCGGGCTCGGGAGGTGACGACCGTCTCCGAGTTCACTCGGGGACGCCTCGTGGCCCGCTTCGGGGCCCGCAGTCGCGTGGACGTCGTACCCGCCGGAGTCGATGCCTCCATCTCCGCTCCCGAGACGACACCTCCCGCGACCGCTCCTTCGAGCCGCTACGTGTGCTTCGTGGGCTCGCTCGAGCCGCGCAAGAACCTGGCGACGCTGCTCGCCGCGATGGAACAAGTGCGCGAGGGCGATCCGGAGCTCGAGCTCGTCGTCGTAGGCAGCCGCGGCGCGTCCGGCGTGTTCGCGCCGACGATCGACCTCGACCAGCCGTGGGTGCACCACGTCGACCACGCGGACGACGACGAGCTGCGCGGGCTCGTCGGCGGCGCCGCGTGCCTCGCGTACCCGTCGCTGTACGAAGGGTTCGGGCTCCCACCGCTCGAAGCGCTCGCGATCGGCACGCCGGTCGTCGCGTCCGACCTCCCGCCGCTGCGTGAGGTCTGCGGAGATGCGATCGTGTACGCAGACGCGTACGACAGCCGCCACCTCGCATGCGCGATCCGTCGGGTCCGGGCCATGACCGCCGCGGAGCGCGAGGCGTGCCTCGCCCATGGGCGTGAACGTGCCGCGCGGTACAGCTGGCAGTCGTCGGCGCGGATGCTCGAGGAGCTCGTGTGGCCGACGACATGACACCGCGACCGGCGGTCCGGCACTTGTCGGTGGCGCTCTTTGCGAGCTCCTTCCATCCGCACGTCGGCGGAGTCGAGGAGCTGGTACGCCAGCTCGCACATCAACAGCAGGCACGTGGCGGACGGCCGCTCGTCGTCACCATGCGCTGGCCGAAGTCGCTGCCCGCCGAGGAGGAGCTCGAAGGCATCCCGGTCGTGCGCCACATCTTTCGGCTCCCGGAGCGCAAGCCGCGGTGGCTCGCCGCATATGCGCTCGAACACCGCGTGATCCAGCGTGCGATCAATCGGCAGCTCGTGGAGCACGGCGTCGAGGTGATCCACGTGCAATGCGTGAGCGGCAATGGCTGGTACGCGCTCCGCGCGTCACAGGATCTCGGGCTGCCCTTGATCGTCACACTCCAGGGCGAGCTGACAATGGACGCCGAGGGCGTGTACCAGTCGTCGAGCGTGTTGCCGGGCCTGCTGCGCGAGCTCCTCGAACGCGCCGACGCCGTGACCGCCTGCTCGCAGCACACGCTCGACGAGGCACAACAGTTCACCGGAGTGACCCTCGGCGAACGTGGGTCGGTGGTTCCCAACGGCGTGAACCTGGAGGAGCTCCAAGGTGCCGAACCGCTCGTGCGGGCGAAGCCCTACGCGCTCGCGATCGGGCGTCACGTCCGCCAGAAGGGCTTCGACGTCCTGCTCGACGTGTGGGCGGAGGTTCGGCGTGCACTGCCCGAGGCCCCCGACCTGGTGATCGCCGGCGATGGACCCGAGCGCAGCGCTCTCGAGACGCAGGCGTGTTCGCTGGGCCTCGACGGGTCCGTCGTGTTCTTCGGCCGGTGCGACCGCGCCACCACCGTCTCCCTGTTCGCGGCATGTGTCGCGTTCGTGCTGCCCTCTCGGCACGAGCCGTTCGGCATCGTCAACCTCGAAGCCATGGCTGCAGGAACGCCGGTCATCGCGACACGTGTCGGCGGAGTCCCCGAGATCATCACCGATGAACGAGATGGGCTGCTCGTCGCGCCCGACGACTCGGCCGAGTGCGCGAAGGCCATCACGCGAGTGTTCACGGATCCCGCCTTCGCCGATCGGCTCGCGCGTGCGGCGCAAGATCGCGCGACGCAGTTCGACTGGGACATCGTCGCAGCTTCGTACTCGCGGACGTATTCGAGTGCCGCCACGCATTTCGCTCGAGCTGGTCACCTCTCAGGCGAGCGGTTGCGCCGACCGTGATATGGGACGGGGCGCCCGTATGCGGCGACCACGAGGTGCAGTACTTGTGCCGCGACGTCTTGCACGACGCCGCGCTCGGACCTGCGACTGGTCTTGAACTGTGCGAAGTGATGCTGCCGTGCGACGCGTCGGAGCAGCTTGCGCTCCCGTGCGGAGTTGTCAGGCGATCGGTAGGTCTTGGACCGGACGTGCCGGAGCTCCTGGTAACCCGACTGCTTGCCGACGACGGTTATGTTCCGGCCGTGCTTGCGGTACAGCACGACCTCGCGGTGGACCGTGACGATGCCGCCGAGGCGCGAGAGGCGCAACCACATGTCCCAGTCAGCTGCGTATGACAGATGGGGATCGAAGCCGCCAGAACGCCGAAAGCGATCTGCGTCGACGAGCACCGAACCGGGGGGCCCGATCGAAGGATGTCGAGCAAGCTGGATCAGTCCCAGCGGCTCGATGTTCAGAGACATCCGTCCGTCGATGCCACAGTGGTAGCGCTGTGATTCAGCCAGCACCCCGTCACTGATCCGCACCCCGTCACCATCGATGAGCTCGGCCAGCCCGTGCGCCGCCGCGGTTCCTGGTGCTCGCTGCAGCCCGTCCCGGAGATCATCGAGGGCGTCGGGGAGGAGCACATCGTCGCCGTCGCAGAAGAGAAGGGAGCTGGCATGAGCCAGTTCCTCGGCCCCGCGATTTCGCGTGGCGCTGACGCCGGCGTTCTCTTGACGGAGGAGCGCGAACCGCTCGTCGCGTTGCGCATAGTCAGCCGCCACGCCAGACACGTCGTCGGGTGAACCGTCGTCGACCACCACGGCGCGCCAGTCGGTGAAGCGCTGCGCTCGAATGCCGTCGAGCGTCGCCGCGAGAAAGTCCGCGCACCGGTACGCCGGCACGACGATCCCTACCGGCAGGGTGCTCATCGCCCGATACGAGGGCGCAGCGCCGCACATGCGGCTGACGGAAGGGCACGATGCAGGCCCTCGAGCGTGAGAGGGCTCACGCCTGCACGGTGTCGCACGAAGAGCCGACACGCGCTAGCCAAATCGGGTCAGCACCGCGTCGAGTTGCTCGTACTGCGCGGCGGTCGAGAACCCGAGGGCGCGTGCGCGTGCGCGTCGGCCGAGCGACTCGACCTCTTGGGGCGATCCGAGGAGACCGTCGAGGGCGGCAGCGAGCTGCTCGTCGTCGGCGGGATCCGCGTAGATCACCGCGTCGCCGGCGAATTCGGGAATCCCTCCGCGTGGGCTGGCAACGCATGCCAGGCCGCAACTCATCGCTTCCAGGAGCGCGAGACCGAAGGGCTCGTCCCAGGTGCTCGGGAAGCAGAAGACCCGCGTGGATCGCAGGTAGCCGGCGATCTCGTCGTGCGGCACGAAGCCAAGGAACTCCACGCGCCCTGCGACCTTGGTGGCGAGCTGCCTGAGTTCCTGCTCGTAGCTCGACAGCGACTGCGTGGGTGAGTACCAACCACCGCCGACGATGCGCAACGTCCAATCGCCTCGTTGCAGCCTCGCGAGTGCGCGCAGGATGAGGTGCGGGCCCTTCTCGGCCGTGACCTTGCCGGTCCAGAGGATCACCGGTTCCTCGACGAGATCACCCGATCGGGGCGCGAACACCTCGGTGTCGACGCCATTAGGTACGACGGCAACGCTGGCGACGTTGGCTCCCACCCTGGCCTCGAACCGGTCCGCGAGGTACTGGCTCACGAAGATCCAGGCATTCAGGTGCCGCGACAGCGCCCTCGCCTCACCTCGACGAACGCTTCGGCTCAGTGGGATGTGCGAGTAGTAGTAGAGAGGCGCCGCGGGATGCCGCGCCGCCAGGGGATGCACTCCCCCGTACGCGTACGAGCCGTCGTGCAGCAAGACCCGCGCGTCGGCCGGCAACTCGACCTCGGTGAGCGCGGAGGCGTAGAGACGCTCCACGGCGATCCGACGATGCACGAGGTTGCCCGTGAGGTAGTCGAGCGCCAACGCGGCACTGCCACGTCGACCGTTTGGAAAGACGGGCGAACTCGCAGGACGGACCTCTCCATCGGCGAGGCCGGGCGTGCGCCACCGTTCGACCAAGACCGACGCAGCGTGCTCGCGCTTTCTCGCTTCGCGGACGAGCTCGGCGATGACCGTCATGACGGTCGAGCCGGGGCCGATCGTCGGCGTGGGGAAGTGCACGGTCTCGGACTCCATCAGCGCCCGCACTCACCCGCGGTGAGGACGAACACGTGGATGTCGCCTGCGAGCCCGAGACGCAAAGGGCCCTCGAGCATGGCGCCCTGGCACATCCAGCCGCGGCCTCGTGCGAAGTCGTGAAGCCGTGCCAGTGCGTGCTCAGCCTTGGGGGCCCCAGCCTCGTCTGCACCACCTCGCATCCCGAGAGACCGTATCGAGCGACCCCTCGCGGGACGATACGCGAGTGCCCCTAGGGGCTGCCGGGCGGCGTGATCGTCGCTGCCGGGCCGAACCGCCACAGCGACCCGATTCGATCGGTCGGTGCGCCGAACAGCTCGACCGCCACCGTCGACTCCAGCTCGCGGTCACAGTCGTGGACGAACACGATTCTCGGGCTGAGGGCAGCCGCGGTCGTGAGGCTCTGGACGCGCCCGGGCGTGTCGTCGTCGTAGCTCGCCGGCCCATCCACGAGAACCACTGGCCAGAGGCGCTCCACCACGCCTGCGCCGAGGAGCGCGGGCGGTTGACCTCTCTCGAGGTCGGCACGCCAATTCCTCCGCTGGGTCGAGTAGCGAACCTCGTGGATGTGCACCGAGCAGCTCAAGGAACCCACATGTGCTGCCCACACGGTGTCGTCCTCTACGAACTCCGCCCGGGCGACGCCGGCCCACCACGGCGAATCGAGTCCGGCACCGAACACGAGGAGCCCGCTATGTCCACGCGCCGCGGACGCGACAGCGACGAGCTGGTCGGTGTTCAGTTGGCAACACGCAAGCCGCTGAGCCCCCGCGCCAGCTGGCGTACGGGAAATCGTCGATATGCCTGGCCGCAGAGTCGCACAGCTGCCGCAACCATTCGCTCGCCGAGGCGGGCGGGCGCGCCAGTCTTCGCCAGCCGCTTCGCCTCGCGGAGCCGCAGCCGCTCCTGACGGTCCATCAGTCTTGAAGCGCGTGCACGAGATCTCCCACGGTTCGGTCCCAGGTGAACTGCCCGGCGCGCTGCCGGGCGCGGGCGCCGAGGCGCTCTCGAAGGGCCTGGTCGTCGAGGAGCCCTGCGATCGCCTGAGCCATCGCCGTCGGGTCCTCTCGCGGAACCAGCACGCCGGCGTCCCCGACTACCTCTGGGGTGCCGCCCGTCGCGGTCGCGACAACCGCACACCCGGACGCCATGCCCTCCAACGTCGTCAGGCCGAACGGCTCGTCCCAGCGCGAGGGAATGACGTGAACATGAGCGCCGCGGAGGAGCTCCCCGACCCGAGGCCCTCGATCGACGTGACCGGTTCTCTCCACTGCCACGCCGAGCTGGCCAAGACAACGAACCTGCTCGTCGAGGCGGCGCTGATAGGGATCGTCCGAGAATCCGCCCCACACATTCGATCCGATGACCAGCACTGCGATGGGCTCGTGTGACATCGCGCGGCGCAGCATGATGAGCGCCTCGAGCAACAGGTCGAGGCCCTTCTCGACGCCCGTGCGACCGAGGAACGACACCACGACCGGGCCTTCACGCGGAACCGGCGCCTGGTGGAACTCCTCGAGGTTCACGCCCGGGTACACGACCCTGGCCGAACCGCTCTCGAGGCCCCAGCTCAGCTCGACGGACCGCGCCGTGAACCGACTGTTCGCCAGGGTAATGATGCCGCTGCGCCGATACCGACGACGAACAGCATCAGTCGCCAAGAGCGGATTCCGGAACCAGTGCGCGACCTTCGTCGTCCTCGGCAGCCAGCGCCGCAGCAACATCGCGAGACGTGGCGCGTTCTGCACGACGACGGCGTCGTGCCCCGCGCCTTCGGTCGAGCGGAGATAGCGCAGAGCCCTGATCGCGAGGCCGAGCTCCGTGGGCGTTTCCCAGCCCGAGACACGCCTGACCAGACGCCACGATCTCCGAGAGGGGGCGTCGCGAATCCGGCGCGGCGGCGACCACAAGATGGAGTGCTCCCAGGGGTAGGGACGGGCACCCTCGGCCCGGAGGCCGACGACCGTCCACTGCATCCCCTGACGAGCCGCCGCGTTGCAGCACTCCCATGTCGAGGTCGCGAGGGCGCCTGACCGCTGCGGCGAGAACGGGTCGCCCGTGCTGCACACGATCGCGAGCTTCACGGTTCGACTGAGAGGTGTTCGAACAGCTCGTCTGCGACCTTCTCCCAGGTGCGGCTCGAGGCTCGGGCCACCGACGCTCGCTTGGCCGCGAGGAGGCGTCGGGGCTCGGCGAGCTCCGCTACCGCGCACGTGAGCGCATCGAGGTCGTCGGGATCGACGAGTGTGGCCGCACCTCCGCACGCCTCGGGCAATCCGCCTCGATTCGACGCGATGACTGCCAGCCCACTCGCCATGGCCTCGAGGACGACCAGACCAAAGGGCTCCTCACTCAGAGAGGGCACAACCATCACATCGTGCGCACGGACGAGGGCAGGCACGCGGCCGCGGTCGACCGCCCCCACGTACGCGCCGAAAGGCTCGATCGATCGAACGAGCTCCTGCAGATACTCGTGTCCGTCGCCGGACCACGATCGGCGGGGCCCGGCAAGCGTCACCGAGAGGTCGACACCCTGGGCCGATGCCTGCGCGAGCGCCTGCGCGGCCCGATCGAATCCCTTGGACGAGTCGATCCGCCCGAGAAGCAGGACGCGCGAACGGCTGGCCGGGGACCGCCTCCAGGAAGTCAGGCCTCGGCCGGAAGTCGTCGAGATCGACGCCGTTGAGAAGCGTCCCGATCTCGCTCTCCTCCCACGAGAACGCAGCCGCGGACGAGCGGGCCGTGAACCGCGAAGTTGGCGAGCACGAGCTCTCCACGCAACGCATCGATGCCGGGAAGCGCATCGGGTGAGAGCACGTTTTTTAGCCAGAGGACGATCCGGACCTCCGGGCAGCTCTGCCGTGCCTTGAGGAGCCCGAGCGTGTTGTTGCTCGACATCACGACGCGTGGGCATCCACGGTCGGCAAGTAGCTTCCCGAGGCCCTTGTCCACCTCATATCGGGAACCGCCGCGAACCCGCCGCTGCAGCCCGAGGGTTCGCCGCGTGAGCCAGGAGGCGGAGTGCTCGGCAGACGGGTAGCCATAGACAGTTCCCACCGGGTACGGAGGATCCGCACTGCGCGGCGCCACGGTCACGATCTCCAGTCCGCGCCGTTCGAGCGCGCGCGCGATCCCTCGCTGCGAGGTCGCGAGTGCCCCACCCCACTGACTCGTGAACGGCTCGTTCGGCGGAAGAACGAATGCCACATCGACGGCTGGCCGCCGGTTCATCCGTGACGGTGCAGTGACGCTCATCAAACGGCGAACAGCTCGGCGAGGCGGCCGGCCACGGTTGTCGTGTTGAGATCCTTCTCCACTCGCGCCCGACCGAGACCGCCGAGGGACCGCCTCAGGAGCTCATCCCCCAGCACCTGCTGCAGCGCAACGGCAAGAGCGTCCATGTTGTAGGGCGGTACGAGGATGCCCGCGTCGCCCACTACGAAGGGGATCGACGCGCCGAGCGTTGAGACGACCGCGGCACCACTCGCCATCGCCTCGATCAGCGAGTAGCCGAGCTGCTCCTCCCAATAGGGGGTCGGCAGACTCGGCATGGCGAAGACGTCCGCCGACGCCATCACCGTCGGCATCTGCGCGCTCGGCACCCAGGGAACGCAGGTCACCAAGTCATGCAGACCAACTCTGATGGCGGTGTGCCGCAGCCGTGCTTCCTCCGGGCCTGAGCCAACGAACACCAGCCGAAACCGGGTGCCTCTCACTCGAGCGAGGGCAAGGACGAGGTTGACGAGGCCCTTCTCGCGAAGCAGCCGGCCGGCGTACAGCACGACGACATCGTCGGTTCGAGCTCCCCACGACGCCCGGAGGTCGTCGTCACGACGGATCGGCGAGAATCGAGACGCGTCGACTCCATTCGGGAGCACACGGATCCGCGCTGGGTCAGCACCTTCGAGCACGAGGGCGTCTCGAGCCGCGGGTGTCTGCGCCAGAAGGAGGTCCGCCGCGCTCCGGACGAGCTCCTTGCGCGTCGCGGTCGCCTCCACCTCGTCGTAGCGGAAGGGGATGTTCTCGTAGACGGTGACCGCAACACGAGAAATTACGCCGCGTTGCTTGAGCTCGCACACCTGTGCCGTCGCAGCAAGGTGTGGCTCCATCGTGCTCACCCAGGCAGCACCACGAACTGCTGCCGTCAACCCCAACAGATACCCCGGGCTCCGCAGTCGATCGACCTGGGGTAGGAGGCGCCGGACGAGGCCACTTACTGGAAGATCATCAACGCCCCAAAGCCTGTGCACCGGGAGCCCAAGGCCGGTGCTCTCGTAGATCGATCGCGCGCGCTGGGTGACAACTTGGAGGTCGAACCCGTGCTCGCGGAGGGGAACAAGATTGGCAAGCTCGCGGTCTTCCAGGCGCGACCGAACAACCGCAACGCTCGAAGTGTCCCCACCCATGGCGCGGCTCACGGGTCGATCAGGCGAGGAGCGGCCACGTCGTTGCCTGACGGAGCGCGCGGTGTCACCACCTCGCCTGCCAACAGGCCGCGCTTGACGAGCTCGTCGATCAGCCGGTCGGCGTGGGCCTCCCACGTGTTGGCTCGAGCGAATTCGAGGCGTGACATGCGGCGCTCCGGTCCATCCGCGGCGAGCTCCTCTCGGATCGCGGCGATCCAATCCTCGGCAGACGCTGGACACCGGACGAACGGGTTGTCGACGCACTCGCGGATCGGTGTCGCGACGATCGGGAGGCCCTGCGCGAGGTACTCGTACATCTTCACCGGGTTGATCGAGTCGCCGTCGAAGCCACCGAGGAACGGGACGATCCCCACGTCGAACGAGCTGATGAGCTCGGCGGTGCACTCGACCGCCACCGATCCGAGCAACTCGACGTTGTCCAGCATCCCGAGCTGGCCATCCACGGCCTTCCGCAGCGATTCCAGCACGCGGCCACCGAGCACGAAGCGAACGTCGGGCATCACACGAGCGACTGCTGCAATCAAGTCGACGTCGAAGCGCCAATCGATCGTTCCCAAGTAGCCCACGCGAGGCGCACCTTCTCGCGCCAGCGGCGCCGCAGACGCGACCTCACGACAACCATTGGGAATCATCACCGGCTGCATCCCCAGTGCACGCGCCCCGTCGGCCAGTGTCTCCGCGGTCGCGACGACCAAGCTCGCCCCTCGGAGCTTCTCGGCGAGCTGAGACTCGAACTGAGCACGACCGCCGTTGAAGGGAGGATCCATCAGGTCGATCACGACGCGGTCGCGTTCGAGACCCCTCCGCGAAATGGCCGTTCCGGTCGTGAAGAGCACGTACCGCTCGACACCTCCTGATCTGAGCTGGCGATGGAGGCTCGGGGCGATCAGTGGCGTCATGAACTTGCGCATCTTTCGGACGCCGCGGCGCTCGAGAATGCCGAAGTCGATCGCCGCAATCCGTCGCTTCGTCGTGGTGCAGGCGCGCAGACTCACACGGGGCATGCCACGGCGTGAATGCTGGAACTCTGTGACGATGACGGGCACGCGCTCCGCGAGCGCGGCCATCAACTGATGCTGCCGACCAGGGAATGGACCCACGGGCCACTCCGACCAGAAGAGAATGCCCTCCGCGAGGCCGTGCGTGGATCGACCGTGACCTCGGTCGTCCGAGCGCCCGCGGGGAGCGATCACGGGGAGCGCCGGACCTTGCATCGTCGTCATCCGATCCACAGGGTTCTGTTCAGCGTGGTCCGACTGGGCAAGCCAACGTGTCGCTATATGAGGCGCGCTGGCTGGCAATTTGAAGGAGCCGCGATGAACGTGGCGGCGCTCATGGAGATCATGCGCAACTTCACGTCGAGTCCGCATCAGGCGACATCGATGACGTCCAAGAGCTCTCGGGCCAGTGACGCCCTGATCGCATACGCGTGCGCCCCATCGAGGAACAAGGAGCGCCGCGGCCGGTAGCGCTTCAGTCGCCGCCGCACGCCGTCGGCAACCGCGATCTTGACCCGGACACGCGCTGGATACCGCACGGAGGTGAACCAGCCGAGCTGGAAAAGCTCCCAGTCGGGTTGGCTCTCGAGGAGTCGCTCGGCTGTCTCGGCAAAGCCAGGCATCAAGACGACGTCGTCCTCGTGGATGACGCCGTACGGGGCGCCCACATCGCAGATCTCTCTCCAGACGGCGAGGTGGCTCGCGAGACATCCGAGGTGGCCTTCCGTGAGCCGGTCAAAGGTGCGCCAGCCTCGCGCGCGCGCCTCTCCGCCGGTCATGGCGTTGAAGGTTCTTGCCGGAATGCCCTCGCGCTCGAACTGCGGGAAGCACACCGCTCGTCGGTCTCCTCGCGTCGGCAGACTGATCAACACATGCGGCACCTCTCGAAAGCAAGGTGACGCGCTCACGTCGCCGCTCCACTTCGACAACGCGGCCGCCCGGGCCAGAACACGACGCCGTTCGCCAGGGCCGAAGCGTCGCAGGTCTCTCATCGGGCCATACTCATGTCAGCTCGCTCGGAAAGTCGTCGACGGTCGCGGTTCCGCCGAGAAGGCAGTCGAGCCACTCGAGCCACGCCTCATGAAAGCTGACGGCCAAGCCACGCGGCCACCCGTCGAAGTCCTGACGTTCCGGCTCGGCCACGAGCCGAGCGGCGAGATATGTGCTCGCGAACGCCTCGCCGTACACCTCGCCGAGGAAGTGGTGGCCGCCACCTCCGAGCATTGCTGGAAGCGCTGGGCCGAAGGAACGCGACTTCGGAACCAATGCCCCACCGATGACACCACCCAGAAGGTGGGTCAGCTCGCCGCCCGTGTCCCAGTACGGCCAACGGTGGAGGAAGGAGAAGCCGCCCCGCTTCCAATGCTCGGTGCGAAACGCCACGCCGAGCGGGTGGTAGTAGGGGTTGCCCGTGTCCATCGCGGCCACGCCGTACTTGTCGAGTCGGTCCCAGAGCTGATCGAAGAAGCAGTGACTCAGCACTGCGGTGTCTGGGTCGCAAACGAGCGTGTACTCCGTCGAGACCCAGCGCATCCCGAAGTCGAGACCGAGGCCGTGTCCGAGGTTGACGCCAGCGGTCACGCGCTTGGCAGCCAAGCCTTGGAGATCCGCCGGCGCAGTGCGTGACGAGTTGTCGACCACGACGACGTCGTAGCGGCTGTCGCCAAAGACACGGAAACTTCGCACCAGCCGACTCAGCATGGACTGGGTGTGCCAGTTCACAGTGAGCAGCGTGAGCTTGGAATCGCCCAGCGGTGGATCGCCACGAAACCTCGCGTGTCGTGACACGAGCTCCTTGATGGCCCACCCCATCGCTCTCTCGGCATGACGGCCGGAATTGTCCTGGGCCATTCAAGACCGCCTCATCATGCGCGCCACCATCATCCATTCCTTGACTATCGATTCCTTCGCCTTCCGAGCACGCACCCTGCGACCCGCGAAGAGCCAACACAAGCTCTGGGCGCCAAAAGCCCCATTCATGCCCTACGCGCGCTCGTCGCGCGCCCTCCGAGTGACCGCGGACACCGATGCCTGGAGCATCCACACGCCACCGCGGGCTGGCCACGTCCATGCGCTTGAGCAGTCTCCCGGCGTCTCGCAGCAGGCGGCTCCGCGCTCGTTCGAACGGCGTTCTGCCCAAGTGGTCCAGCACACTGCCGCGATCGTTGTGGCGATAGTGAACCCGCTCGTAGGTGGCGCGGAATCGGCGGCTCGAGCGCTGGTACGCCTCGATACGGGCTTCGAATGACCACGGGTGCTCATGATTTCGCACCCAGGTCGCTGGAGCAAAGGATCGATAGATTGGCCTCATGACTTCGAGCCGCCGTACTAGGAATAGCTGATCGCTGAAGTTCCAGTTCAGACAGAAGTCTCCCTGCCGTTCTATCGATTCTGCCCGAAGAGTGCTCTCCCGAAATCCGCGACGAGGCCAATCGACACTTGCCGAGAACACGGAAGGATCCTGGGCCATTAGCTCAATCGCTGGGCTAATCCAATTCACGGGTCGTTCAAGTTGTACTTCGGCGTCCCAACCCAGAAGCCAATCAGTATCAACCACGTGGGGCATGACGAGGGCATAGTCGAGAAAGTAGCTGCGGCGGTAAAGAACCCGCCTCGAGAGACCCGCAGCCTTGAGTGCGCCACCGATATGAGACGCTACCCATTCACACCCAGTGATCTCACGGGACTCGAGAAGCGGCTGAGCTCTCTCCAAGACATCTCGAGGGCTCGCTATATTATTGATGAGAACGACACGCTCGTCGAATGGTCGACAGTTGGATGATTCGATTGAACGGAAGAAGCCCGACCGAAGGACACTCCGGTAAGTCCGCTCGTAGCAGTTCACAACGAGGCCGATCGACATCAAGCATCTTCCTCAATCGCCTCGTCATGTCTGACACCTCGACTACGCACGGGATCCCTCGAGGTCCACTGTCACTGACTTGACAGCCGCGATCCGCCTTCGGCGGGACGCCACCCGAAGCTCTCCTCCACCACACGGGCCCCCATTGCCTCAAACCTCGTGCGCTCCGACGCTGGCGCAGTGTTGTGCTGATCGAACGCGAACTCTGCGAGAACGGCGGCATGGAGTACGACGTCAGGACTGACGAGTCCCGGATAGGGCAGCGTCGGTGACACCTCGAACGAGACTGCTCCCATGCACGCGTCAACGATTCCCTCGTTGCAAAGGTAGACATCCAGCTCATAGCGACCAGGCTTCAGCCAGGGTCTCGTGAGAGTCATCGCCACCTCGATTCCATCTCGGCCTTCTGGCTGAAATGAAAAACCAACGGCGCGTGCATCACAATTCAGGATTTCAAGTCCCTGACCATTTCTCACCTGCACTGCAATCCAACAGTCGGGAAACTTACGCTGCTGTGCCTCGATTGAAAAGAAGAATCTCTTGACTTCGTCGCAACGAAACATCGGCCGCTCTGACGCGGCCGACATGAGCCGTGCCTCACCGGTGCCACTTCTCATCAAGGGTGCTGCCGCTCCGAACGGCTTTTCCCGAGCCAGCTCGGACTCCAGGTACTGATCGACCACGCGTTCAGCGTCGATTGGAGCACTCGCTGTGCCCTTGGCGAGGATGACAGCTTTCGCACACACCTTCGCGATCGCATGAAGATTGTGACTGACGAGCAGGACGGTTCGTCCTCCGGTCGCAACGTCGGTCATCTTCTGCAGGCATTTCTTCTGGAACGCCACATCCCCGACCGCGAGCACCTCGTCGACGAGCAGGATCTCCGTCTCGAGATGCGCCGCGACCGCGAACGCGAGCCGAACGTACATGCCGCTCGAGAACCGCTTCACCGGAGTGTCGAGGAACTTCTCGACCCCCGCGAACTCGACGATCTCGTCGAAGCGGCGGTCAATCTCCTTGGTGCGCATGCCCAGGATCGCGCCGTTGAGGTAGATGTTCTCCCGCCCGGTCAGCTCCGGATGGAAGCCGGTGCCCACCTCGAGCAGGCTCCCGACCCGCCCGTAGAGGCGCACCTCGCCCTTCGTCGGCGGCGTGATGCGCGACAGGATCTTGAGCAGGGTGCTCTTCCCGGCGCCGTTGCGGCCGATGATGCCGAGCACCTCGCCCTGGTGCACGTCGAAGCTCAGGTCGTCGAGCGCCCAGAAGGTCTCTCGGGCTGTCCGCCGGAACGGGTGGCGCGCCCGATCGAGGAGCTGCTCGGCAAGCGTGATGTGCCCCTCTTGGTGGCGGATCGTGTAGGCCTTCGACAGCCCGCGCACCGAGATCGCGAGATCGCTAGATGACATCCGCGAACTTCCGTTCCATGTGTGCGAACGCCAGCGACCCCGCGAGGAACAGCACCACCGCGCACACGATCGCCCACACGGTGGGGAAGGTTCGCAGCGAGCCGACATCGAGCAGGGCCCAGCGGAAGCCCTCCAACAACCCCGTGAGCGGGTTCAGCTGGTAGATCCAGCGTGCTCCGTGCGGCACGCTCGCGAGCGAGTAGGCGACCGGGCTGATGAAGAGGAGCATCTGGGTCGTCACTGGCAGCACGTACTGCACGTCGCGGTAGGGCACCATCAGCGCCGCGGCGAGAAGGCCCGCACCCGAGGCGAGCAGCGTGACCGCCATCAGCCACAAAGGCAGCGTCGCGAGGCCCCAGCCGGGCGCGACGCCCGCGGCGACCCAGATCACCGCCATCATCCCCATCGACACCACGAAGTCGACGAGCACCGAACCGACCGTCGAGAGCGGCAGCACGAGCCGCGGGAAGAAGATCTTCGACACGAGCTGCGCGTTGCCGACCAGGGAACCGCTCATGCGGCCGAGCACGCCGCTGAACGTGTTCCACGCCAGCATCCCGGCGAACGCGAACGCGAAGTACGGCACGCCCTGGCTGGACAGGCCGGCGATGTTGCCGAACACGATACGCGAACGCGCCCGCCGCGAGCAGCGGCTGGAGCACCACCCAGATCACGCCGAGCGCAGTCTGGCGGTACCGGAGCGTGAGGTCGCGGCGCGCGAAGCGAACCAGCAGGTCGCGGAACTGCCACAGCTCACGCAGGTCGAACGGCGCCCAGCGCCGCGGCGGGCGGATGACGAGGAACGGGCGCCGCTCCGGCGCCTCCGACGTGGCCGTCACCCGGTCAGCCTCGACGTTCGGGGAACGGCGGGGGCGCCGAGATGGCCGCAGTGCCTGCATTCAGCGCGCGGGGCGTCCGCCGCCGGGGCGGAGCCTTGCGCGCGGCCGGAATCCCTTCGGGGCCGCCGCGGCGGTTCGTGCCGTTCAGCACCACACCACGCGGGTTGATCGGCGCGCCCCGCCACTGCCGCGCGATGCGCGCCAGGCGCGCCCGGCGGGTGGTGCCCAGCCGCACCACGAGGACCACGCCGTCGACCATGCCGGTGATGCTCGCACCGTCGGACAGCAGCGCCGGAGGCGAGTCGACCACGACAAGCTCGGCCTCCCCGGCCAACGCCACGAACAGCTTGCGCGCCCGCGACGACGACAGCCGCTCCGACGCCGCGCCCGAGCCGGCCCCGTTCGGGCTCGACGTCGCCGGCAGCCAACGGAGCTGCGGCACCCGCGTGGCGACGAGCAGCTGCGAGATCATGGCCTCCGAACGCTCGACCGGATCGCGGCTCGTGAGCAGATCGGCGAGACCGGCCGCGACCCGCGGCGTCCCCCCACGCTCGAACAGGCCGAGCTCCGGCATCGGGTCGGTGAAGTCGGCCGACACCAGGATCGTGTTCACGCCCGCGAGCGCGAAGGCGGCGGCGAGGTTCGCGGCCACCATCGTCGCACCGTCGCCCGACTGCGCGCCCGTGACGGCGATGCTCCCCGGCGCCGCGTCGCCGTCGGCCCACATGAGCGTGGCTCGCAGCGCGCGGATCGCCTCCGAGTACGGGGCGTGCGGCGCGTCGAACACCGCCAACGGCCGCTTGCGAAGCCCCGGCTCCTTCGGCACCTCCGCGATCGCCGGGATGCCCGTCAGCGTCTCGACCCGCTCCCGGTCGCGCACCTTGGAGTCCATCACCTCGCGCAGCGCGGCGAGCCCGATGCCGAGCACGAGACCGATCGCGGCGCCCTCCAGGCCGCGCTGGAGCGGGTCCGACGCCGTGCTCGACCCGGCACCCTGCGCCGGCAGCAGGAACTGCACGCCGTTGTCCTTCGCCACCAGCGCGCTCTGCAGCTGCTGCAGGTTGGAGAAGATCGTCTGGTACTGGGTGAGATACACGGCGCGCGCCGTGTCGAACGACGACGTGTCGGCGCCGCCCGTCGTCGCCGCCGCCGCCTGCGCGTTCACCTGGCTGATCTGGCTCTGGATGTCGACCAGCTGCTTGCCGATCGCGGTGATCTGCGCCTCCAGCGCGGCCTCACGCTCGCTCCAGCGCACGTCGACGAGCGACTGCGCGACCGCGTTCGCGAACTTGACCGCCTGGCGGGGCGTATCGGCCGAGGCGCTGATCGTGATCGTGCGGCTCTCGGCGTTCACCGACGGCTGCACCCCACTGAACCCCGCGCCGTCGCCCACGCTCGCCGCCGCGCCCTCGAGCACGTCGGCGCTCGACGCCTCGCCGCGAGCGACGCGGCGAGCACGGACGAGATCGAGGTGTTGGGGTTGAAGTACGTCGGCTGGGCCACGAGCGGCAACGTGCCGTCGGGACCGACCTGGGGCTCGACGTAGAGCTGCGCGTCGGCGGTGTACGTCGACGTCTGGTCGCGGCGTGGCCAACAGGCCCGCGACGAGCCCGACGACCACCGCGGCCTGCAGGATCACCCACCACTCGCGACGCAGGATGGTGAGGTAACGGCGAATCACAGCATCGGTCACGGCCGTGCCTCCTCAGGCCGGGCCTCGAGCATGCCGAGATCGAGCGCCTGGGCGACGGCCTGCGAACGGTTCCGCACCCCGAGCTTGCGGAACAGGTGGCGCTGGGTGTTCTCGACGGTGCGCGGCGAGATCTCCAACTTGCGCGCGGTCTGCTTGACCGACAGGCCCGACTCGATCGCGACGAGGATCTCCCGCTCACGCTTGCTGATCGAGGCCGCGTCGGCGCCGGACGGGCGCGCCCGCGCCTGGACCGCATCGGAGAGACGGCGGACCTGCAGCGCCGTGAGGGCGGTCCCACCGGCCGCGACGCACTCCAGCGCCCGGGCGAGCTCCGTCGCCGCGCAGTCGTTGGGCAGCACCCCGTGCAGCCCGGCCTCGACGAGCTCGAAGAGCTGCTCCACCGACGGCTCCGCGCCGTTGACCAACACCGCGGGACGCGCTGCCCTGCGCAGCACCGACCAGTGTGCGTCGTCGGGCTCGACGAGCACGAGGACGTCGGCCGCGCCGGCGTCTCCCTCCGCGACCACGGTGACCGCCACGGCCTGGAGCGAGCGGCTCACGGCCTCGGCCCACAACGGTCGCGACGAGAGCACGCCGACGGTCGGCGCCGCGGCGGAGCCCGTCGCGCTCATGCGACACCCCCGAGGGTCGCCGCCGGCACGCCGGCCTCGGCCCGTTCGAGCAGTCCGGCGCGGACCGCGACTGCGACGGCTTGCGCCTGGTTCTGCACGCCGAGGCGGTCGAAGATGCGCTGCTTGTGCTTCTCGACCGTCCGGGTGCTGATCGCCAGCTCGGCGGCGACGTCGCGCGAGGTGAGCCCTCCCGCGATCAGCGTCAACACGCTGCGCTCCCGTGGCGTGAGCGGCATCGGCCCGATGCTCGCCGGCGCCCAGCGGCGCAACGTGCGCTGCTCCACGCCCGCGACCGCGTCCAGGAAGACCTGCGTCGCCGAGCTCGTGTCGACCAGCGTCGTGACACCTGCCTCGAGCGCGGCGTGCATCCGGCGCGACGACAGCGTGTCGTGCACACCGACCACACGCACGTCGTCGAGCCCGGCGAGCACGGGCCCGAGCCGGGCGATCGCGTCGAGGTGCTCGTCGAGCTGCACGACGAGGACGTCGACCTCGGGAACGGCGCGCACGACCTCGGCGATCGTCGTGAACGATCCGACGACCCTGGCGGCGCCGGCCGACCGGATCAGCTCGGCCAAGCCGTCGCGCAGCATCGGAGCGGTCGCCACGAGTGCCACACGAGCCACTGGCTGAGCGTCCGTCACGGGTGCACCACCACCGGAACTTGAGAGCACTGACGAGCCGGAGGCATCCGACGGTCGAACCGAGGCCCGGAGCCTACTGCCCCCTCTTCTCAGTACGCCCCCCGGGCACGGAACAACACTGGCAGCGTGCGCAGCACCAGCGAGAGATCCGTGACCAACGACCAATTGTCGACGTAGTACAAGTCGAGGCGGGCGTACTCCTCGAAGCTCACCTCGCTGCGCCCCGCGACCTGCCACATCCCCGTGAGGCCGGGACGCACGCGCAGCCGGTGATACAGCGTCGCGTCCCAGTGCTCGACCTCGTCGGGCAACGCCGGCCGTGGACCGACGATGCTCATGTCGCCCCGGAGCACGTTGACGAGCTGGGGCAGCTCGTCGATCGACCACCGGCGGATGAAACGCCCGACCGCCGTGACCCGGGGATCCTCTCGGATCTTGAACAACGGGCCGTCGGCCTCGTTGGCGTGGCGCAGATCGATGATCCGGTGCTCGGCCCCGTCGACCATCGAGCGGAACTTCAGCAGCGTGAACCGGGCGCCGTCGCGCCCCACGCGCTGCTGACGGAAGACGACCGGTCCCTCGGAGCCAAGCTTGATCGCGACCGCGACGAGGGCCATCAGGGGTGCCAGGACCACCAGGGCGCTCGCCGCGGCCACGACGTCGAACGAACGCTTCGCGACCGCCCGCCAGCCCAGCTGGCGGGCCGGGTCCAAGGCGACGACGGCGGCCGCCCCGAGCGGACGCGGCACCATGCGCGTGGCGGCAACCCCTTGGAGGGTCGACAGCAGCTCGACGTTCACCCCGAGCCCGATGAGCTCGCGGGTGATGCGGGCGCACTCGTCCGAGCCGATCGCGTTCGGGCTGATCATGACGCCGGAGACCTCCGCGGCGCGGGCGATCTCGACGACGTCGTCGATCGGGCCCAGGATGCGCAGGCCGTCGTCGTCGCCGAGCTGATCGTCGACGAAGCCGATGGATCGGTACCCGAGGCCCGGGTTCGCGGCGAGGTCGTCGGCGAGCGCCCGGCCCTCCTCGTTCGCGCCGAGGATGATGACCCTGCGGAGGAAGCGTCGGCGCTGGCGCAGGCGGATGAACTGCCGCCGCACGATCTCGCGCTCGGTCGCCAGGAGCACGATGGCCAGCGGGAACGCGTACAGCATCGTGGGCTTCGCGACGTTGAGGTCGAAGACGAAGGCGAAGAACACGGTGAAGAGCACCGCCCGAGTCGCCCCCTGGACGATCGCATGGAATTCGCCGGCCCGGGCCATCACGTGCCGCGAGTCGTAGAGCCCCGCACGCTCCAGGCAGATCACCCAGAGGCCCAGCACGACGACGCCGGTCACGCCGTGGCCGGCGAGGAGCCCGGTGGCGAGACCACCCCGGTGCAACAGGAGCGCGAGGAGGAACGCCGTGATGACCGCGGTCACGTCGAGCACGCACAGGGCAGCCTTCACCCGCAACGTGCGGCGCCGCTGATGCCGAGCTCTTGGGCTGTCGGGCCCGAGCTTTTTGCCTACGGGCCGGAGCTCGGGCTTGATGTTCGTCGAGGTCATCTACCCTGCCGGCGCGATAGGTGTCGGCCCCCTGCTGATCCCCCGGTGCGGCGAGTCTTTCAGACGAACTTCACGGACACAAACACAGCGGGTGACGAAGACGAGTCCGAGCGGTGAAATGTGTCTGACGTCTCCCCGGGCGGAGCGCGCGCCAAACCCCGACGCCCTCCCGGCGCGGCGATCCCCGCGGTACCGTCCCGACCAGTGGGCATCACCGGAGGTGCGGACGTCGTGAGCAAGGTGTTCGCCGATCCCCTCGCCGGCGTGACGGTCGCCATCGCGCACGACTACCTCACGACCGTGGGTGGCGCGGAACGGGTGGTGCTCTCCATCAGCCGCGCCTTTCCCGATGCGCCCGTGTACACGTCGCTCTACGAACCGCAGCTCGTTGCACCCGAGCTGTCGGCCGGCCTCGACGTGCGCGCCGGGCACCTCAACCGCTTCGGCCCGCTGCGACGCAACTACCGCGCGGCGCTCCCCCTGCTCGCGCCCGCGACACCGCGCGACCCGAATCGACGCCGACGTCGTCATCTGCAGCTCGACCGGATGGGCGCACGGCGTCACCACCACGGGCGCCAAGATCGTCTACTGCCACAACCCCGCGCGTTGGGTCTACCAGCGCAAAGAGTACGCCCCGATCCGCAAACCCCTGTGGTGGTTGATGGCGACGAGCATGCAGCCGTATCTGCGGCGATGGGACGCGCGGGCGGCCTCGAGCTGTCAGCGATACCTCGCGAACTCGTCACTCGTCGCGACCCGCGTCCGCGCCGCGTACGGCATCGACGCGACCGTCGTGCCCCCGCCGACGAGCTTCGACCCCGCCGGCCCATGCGAGGAGGTGCCCGGCCTGACGCCCGGGTTCTTCCTGACCGTGGGCCGCCTCGTCGCGCACAAGAACACTGATGCGGTGGTCTCCGCGTTCGCGTCGATGCCCGCGCACCAGCTCGTCGTCGTCGGCGACGGGCCGGAACGACCGCGTCTCACGGCCGGCGCGCGGCACAACGTGCGGTTCACCGGACGCGTCACCGACCAACAGCTCCGTTGGCTGTACGCGCACTGCACCGCGTTGGTCTCGGCGTCGCGCGAGGACTACGGGCTCACACCACTCGAAGCGGCCTCCTTCGGCAAGCCGTCCGCGCTGCTCCGCTTCGGTGGCGCGCTCGACACCATGGTCGAGGACGAGACGGCGACGTTCTTCGACGACCCGTCGCCGCGGCGCGTGTCGGCCGCGGTGCGTGATGCGGTGCGCAAGCCCTGGGAGCCCGCTCGCATCCGCGCCAACGCCGACCGCTTCTCGACGCCTCGTTTCGAAGCGCGACTGCGGGCGATCGTCGCCGAGGAGCTCCGGGAAGCACGCTGATCAGCGATCCGGTGCGCCACGGCGAACGACCGACGCGCGCGGCGCAGCGCGTCGACACCGCGCCGGTTCGCGGATCGAGCTGGCCTCGGCGATCGTGCTCGTCGCGACCGTCGTGGCGGCTCCCTGGATGGTCACACCGCTGACGACGGGCCGAGTTGCGGTCCTCGCTGCACTCACCGTGGGAGGGGTCGCGCTCTGGCTGGTGGCGTGCGCGGTCGATCGCCGGATGCCGGCGGTCCCCGCACCACTCGCGATCATCGTCACGGCCGTCTTGGTCTGGGGCGCGTGGATGACGCTCAACGCGCATTCGCACTACGACGCGCGCCTCCAGCGCCTGGTCCACCGCGCGCCGCCGATTGCGTGGCTTCCCGGCGCGCTGGACGCGCGCACCTCGGCCCGAGCCCTGGTGCCGATCGCAGTGGCGCTCGTCGGAACCCTGGCGTTGATCGATCTCGCGCGCCGCGCGCCCTTCCGCACCATCGCGCTCTGGGTCCTCGCGCTCGACGGTGCCGCGATCAGCACGGTGGGTGCGCTCGGTCGGCTCCATGTGCTGACGCTGTTCCACCACCACGACCCGCAAGGAGGAACGCCCTTCGCGTCGTTCGGATACCACGGCAACGCCGCGGCGTACCTCGACCTCACGCTTCCCGCCGCGCTGGCGCTCGTCGCGTCCGCGAGACGACGGCGCGACCGTGTCGGCGCCGCCACGCTCGTCGTCGCGATCCTCACGGGCGCAGCGACTCAGGCATCCAAATTCGGGCTCGTCGCGGCGATCGCCATCCTCGTGACGTTCGCGATGCTCCTCACGCGACGTACAGCGGCGCGTCCCGGGCGCACGTCCGCCGGCATCCGCGTGACGGCCGTGCTGGTCGGGGTGCTCCTTGCGGTCAGCGGTGGCTACCTCACGCGTCACCGGTGGAGTGAGCTGCCCGACGAGGTGCACGCGCACAACGGCCGCGCCGAGATCTGGCGCGTGGCGATCGACGTCTGGCGTCGCGAGCCGCTCGTGGGGTCCGGACCGGGATCGTTCAAGCTGCTCGTGCCATCCGTCGCGACGCGCCACGAGCCGGGGCTGTTCTCGAAATGGATCGTGACCCCCTATCGCCCGGGCCAGCCGGTCACGATCTGGATGTACGCGCACGACGACGCCTTGCAGACGCTGGCCGAGTGGGGTGCGCTCGGGCTGGCGGCCTTCGCCACGATCGTGCTCTGGCCCATCGGCACCGCGATTCGGCGCCGGCGCCGGCCGGCTCGAGATCGGCCGGTGCTCCTGGCCGGGCTCGTCGGCCTCGGCGCCGTCGTCATCCACTCGCTCGTCGACTTTCCCCTGCAGATCCTCGCCATCGAGCTGACCGCGGGGCTCTGGGCGGCCCTCCTGATCGGCTCGTTCACCACGAAGTGGGCGAAATAGCGCTTCAGTCGTGTCGTCCGCAGCACCGACAGTTCGTGGAGCGCAGTTCCCATCCCGCGGGACGTCCACGATGGCTGCAACACCCAGCGCACTCTCGGCCGGCGCGACCGTCTCGGCAACCGGTGGGTCAGCGCGGTCGCAGGCCGCGACGCTCGAGCAACACGCCTGGGCGGCACGACCGGTGCTCGCCACCGTGGTGCGCGTGACCGCCATCCTGATCCCGGTGCTGTGCGGGGTCGCGGCGGTGCAGGTCGGGGCGCGGCTGAGCGGGCGACCGTCGACCGATGCCGGGTTCATCGCCTGGTTCATCGCGCTCGGGCTGCTGGCGTGCGTCGTGATGCGAGTCGTCGAGCTCGGTTCGCGCCGGCTGCTTCCTCTCGCGATGATGCTGCGGCTCTCACTCGTGTTCCCCGACCACGGCCCGTCGCGTTTCGCGCTCGCCCTGCGCCGAGGAACCGCGAAGGACCTCCAGCGCGCGGTCGAGGATTCGGCGACCGCGGAGCGTTTCGCCGCACCGCAAGCATCGGCCGAAGCGGTCCTCCAACTGCTCGCCCACCTCAACCACCATGATCGTCGGACCCGCGGACACTGCGAGCGGGTGCGCGCGGATACGCCGACCTCATCGGGGAGCAACTCGGCCTCGATGCGGACGGCCGGAACCGAATGCACTGGGCCGCACTCCTGCACGACGTCGGGAAGCTCGACGTCCGACCCGAGATCCTGAACAAGGCTGGTCGACCGACGGACGACGAGTGGCAGGAGATTCGCCGCCATCCCGAGGCAAGCGGTCGTTGGCTCACAGGGCTCGCACCGTGGCTGGGCGACTGGTCTCGCGCCGCGAGCGAGCACCACGAACGATTCGACGGCGACGGCTATCCCAACCGGCTCCGAGGCACGGAGATCTCGCTCGCGGGGCGCATCGTCGCGGTCGCGGACGCGTTCGACGTGATGACCGCGGCGCGCTCGTACAAGAAGCCCTACCCCGCCACGCAGGCACGCGCCGAGCTCGCGCTCAACAGCGGAACCCAGTTCGACCCGAAGATCGTCCGGGCGTTCATGTGCGTGTCGCTCGGCCGGTTGCGGGCGATCGTCGGCCCGCTGGCCTGGCTGTCCCGGCTCCCCGAGCTCGTGTCGACGCTGGCCAACGGCGCCGCGACTGCCGCGGGCGTCGCCGGCGTCACCGCGGCAGCGATCCTCGGCCCCACCACGCTGGGTGCGAGCGCCCAGCCGAACGACGCTCCGAGCGTCGCGCTCGTGGCTGCCGCGGCCGCGTCGCCGGACGCGGCCCGAACCGGAGCGCTCGCCACGTCGGGGCCGGGCGATCCGACCCGCGAAACCGCGCGCGGGGTGTCGGCACCCGGGGTGACCTCAACCACGCGAGGAACGGCTTCGAGCACGACCACATCGCCGAGGAACACGACGACGAGCTCGCCGGGCGGGAGCGCAGGGGGAACGACGCCGGCGTCGACGGCACCCACGACCGCGGCGCCCACCACGACGATGACCACGACGGCGATGAACCACGCGCCCGACGCGGTGAACGACTCGCCACCGATCGTGCTCCTCGGATCACAGGTGGTGATCGACGTCCTCGCGAACGACTCCGACATCGACGGCAACCTCGACCCCTCGACGCTGCACGTCGCGAGCTACCCGCCCAGTAGCCAGTACCAGTCGATCACCCTCGTCGGGCAGAGCTTGCGCTTCGTGCCGCGACCCCTCCAGCTCGGCACCACTTCGTTCACCTACCAGGTGTGCGACACGGTGGGCGCGTGCGCGAACGGGACCGTGACACTCACCTTCGTGCTCTCGCTCTGAGCCAGCGCAGGCGCGCCGGCTCACATCCACCTGATCGACACATCGCGGTCCGTTGACGCGCGGTTGAGGTGACACCGTTACCTTCGTCCGCATGATGGTGCTCATGGACGACTCCGAGATCATCGCCTCGGCGCGCGCCTATGGCTTCGCGCTGCTCACCGAGGAGATCGCAGGCTGCCTGATGTGGGGGTGGCGCCAGGACGGCGCGCCGCGCCGGCCCCGGTTCGCCGATCGTCGCCACGCCCTCGACTACATGCAGGACCGTCTCCAGCGCCTGGCGCTCAACCTCTCCGCCGAGTAGGGCCGCAGTCCGGCAGGCTCCGGTTCCGGCAGCGTGTTCCCAACCGCCCGCCCGGGGGAACGCGCTGCCGGCGCCCGTCGAGCTTCCTCACCGTTCGTGTCGAACCAGAGACACGGGGTGATCTTCGACGTCACCGTTCCTCGAGCGCCACCATGTCGCGCTGCTCGAGCAGGTCGAACACGAGCCGGCAGTTGGGCCGCAGATGTCGCAGCGTGAGACTGGGATTGCGCTTGAAGGCGCGACGCACCGCAGCGGCGCCACTCGAGTCGATGAACGTGAGTGCGTCGCAGTCGACGACCAAGGGCCCGTGGATGTCTTCGACCGACCGCTCGAAGTACTCGGCACTCGAGAGGTCCATCTCACCAACGAGCCTCACGTAGTTGAGCCCCTTGTCGTGCTCGACGGTCACACGGAGCAGATGCTCTTGCACGATCATCGACATCCTCCTTGCCCGGCGTCATCTCGACCCAACCACGGGTGCGTCCGCGGTGTCAAGGAAACACCCGGCTACTCGCGAGTAGCTGTGAATCGCGTGAAGAGACGTTGACCATTCGTTGACCGTTCAGCGTCGAGCGACCATCGCGACCGTGCTGCATCGGACCTGCGCACCCATGTGGATATCGTGGTGCGCATGTCGACGGTCGAGTACCGCTGCCCCACGCACGGGAAGGTCACCGGCGTCGACCCGGGCGAAGCAAGCCCCTCCTGCCCGATGCTCATTCGCCGTGACGCCAACGGTGAGATCGTGGTCGAGCCCTGCGGCTTGCCCCTCAACGCGTACTTCGAGTGACGCCCGCGCTCGACGAATACCACGCGAAGCGCGACTTCGCGACGACACCGGAGCCGTCGGGACGCGACGCCGAGGCGCACGACGCGGGACACCGCTTCGTGATCCAAGAGCACCACGCGCGTTCGCTGCACTGGGACCTCCGGCTCGAGCACGACGGCACGCTCGCGTCGTGGGCCGTCCCCAAGGGCGTGCCACAGGATCCGAAGGAGAACCATCTCGCGGTCCGCACCGAGGACCATCCACTCGAGTACCTCGACTTCCACGGCGAGATCCCGCGCGGTCGATACGGCGCCGGCTCGATGACCGTCTGGGACCACGGAACCTTCGAGGCGCGCGAATGGTCCGATCGCAAGGTGGTCGTGACACTGCGCGGCACACGCGTGCACGGCACGTACGCCTTGTTCGCGACGCACGACCGGAACTGGATGATCCATCGCATGGACCAGCCCGATGACCCCGCGCGCGAGCGCGCGCCGAGCGATCTGCGACCCATGCTGGCGACGCCCGCGCGCGAGGTTCCGCCCGACGACGGTTGGGCGTTCGAGATGAAGTGGGACGGCGTCCGCGCGCTCGTGCTCGTCCAGGGAGGTCGTCCTCGCGCGACGAGTCGCCTCGGCAACGACATCACCGCGGGGTACCCCGAGCTGCGCGCCCTCGGCGAGGCGCTCGGGAGCACCGAGGTGCTCCTCGACGGGGAGCTGGTGGCGATCGACGACGAGGGACGACCGAGCTTCCAGCGTCTCCAGCAGCGCATGCATTCCCGCGAGCCGGCGGTGCTACGACGCCTCGCGGCGCAGATCCCGGTCGTGTACATGATCTTCGACGTGGTGTGGCTCGACGGAACGCTGCTGACCGCGCGTCCCTACGTCGAGCGGCGCGAGCAGTTGGAGGCGCTGCGCCTCGCCGGACCAACCTGGCAGACCCCGCCCGTCGGTCGCGATGGCGCGGCGGCCATCGCCGCGAGCGCGCGACTCGGCTTCGAAGGCGTCGTCGCGAAACGCCTCGACTCGCACTACGAGGCGGGACATCGCTCACCGGCATGGCGCAAGGTGAAGCACGAGCTCCGCCAAGAGCTCGTCATCGGCGGCTGGGAGCCGGGCAACGGCGCGCGGGAGGGACGCATCGGCGCGTTGCTGCTCGGTTACTGGAACGAAGCCGGCGAGCTCGTGTACGCGGGAAAGGTGGGCACCGGCTTCACCGGCGCCACGCTCGACGACCTGCAGGCGCGCCTTGGGCCCCTGGAACAGCCCGAGAGCCCGTTCCTACCTGGCGGCGTCCCCCGCCGCGCGCGTTTCGTGCAACCCACGCTCGTCGCCGAGGTTCGTTTCACCGAGTGGACCGACGCGGGCCGGATCCGCCAGTCGTCCTATCTGGGTTTGCGCGACGATGTGCTCGGCTCGGACGTCGTGCGCGAGGCTCCCACCGACCTCGCACCGGGCTCAGGCTGACCGCGCGCCACGTCGATCTCGAACCACACCGTCTTGCCCTCTCGTCGGGCTTCGGTCCCCCAGGCGCTCGCGAGCTCGTCGACGATGAAGAGCCCCCGGCCATGCTCGTCGAGTGGACGCGGGTGCGCCAGCACGGGGGGCTCGGTGCTGGCGTCCTCGACCTCGACGCGGAACCGGCTCCGGGTACACCGAGCCCGCAAGACCACCCCCGAGTCCGCGTGACAGACCGCATTCGTCACCAGCTCCGCGCTCAAGAGAACGACGACGTCACCGAAGGGAGCGAGGTCACATTCGTCGAGGACCTCGCGGACGAACGCCCGAGCCTCGCTGACTGCTCCCGGGTCGCCTCGGAATGTTCTCACGGCTTCATAGGGCACCTGCACGCGCGGACCTCCGCGGGGGTTGTCCCCAGCTCCCCCGCTCGCGCCCGCAGTACCCGGCGCGCGGCGCGCCGAAACGGGACCACCCGTCATAACCGACTGGTTGAACAAGGAACGTGCACCGCCTAAGCTCCGCGTCCGAGGGGTCGGGCCGGGGTGCCGCTTCCTTCCCAGGCGCGCCGGTTCTCCCTCGTGGGCGGCTCGGAAGACCAAGCCCCTTCCGCAGTCCCCGCGCTACCGCTCACCCTCAGCGGGCGGTAGCGCGCCCCGATGCGCCCCACGAACCGCGGCGTCACACGAACAGATGCAGCACTCGCTGTGCGTCGAGCGCGAGGCGCACATTGGATCGCAGGTTGATCAGTCGGAGCGGGCGGTTCTCGCGTCCGAGCCGGCGCCACGCGTCGACGACTGCGGCAATGCCGCGGGAATCGATGTACGCGAGATCGGCGCAGTCGAGCACCACCGCACCGTCGTTGGCACGCGCGTACGCGTCGATCGCGACCGCGAGCTCATACGCGTTGGTCACGTCGATCTCTCCCGACACCGGCAGGGGAGCACCATCGGGCATACGCATCCTCGCTGACAGTCGGAGCGACCCTGGATCCTTCGACCACTTGGGGGGTGCGACGTGAGCGGGATCGGCAAGAATCTCCCTCGAATTCGGGACGCGGCGCCGTCGACGGACCAACCGCGAGTGCGAGACGGGGACGGCTGCGCGGCGTTGCCCTCCCTCTCGGCAGCCGCGCGCCGAACCTGAACAGCCGTTCAGGAAGATCTCGCCGCACGAGGCGCCGGCGCGGACGTGCAGCCGTTGGCCGAGAAGCCCAAGGCCCGATCGAGCTCGAAACGCCAACTGATCTGCAGGATGCCGGGCGCCCCGACGTCGACCGCGGTCCACCCTTCGCGCGAACGCGTCGCGCATCCCACGCCCCTGACGACCTCGGAGTACGGACTCCATCGAATCTTGACGAGCACGGTGCCCGGCTCGGTGGCGCGGAGCGTCAGCGTGTCGGCGGTGAGGCGGACGATGCTGCCGGGTCCTTGCACGAGCGCGGGCGACCCCGTGACGCTGAAGACGCGCCACCGCGGCGAATGCCAGACCTCCGAGAGGTACGGCAACCCCCGACGGATCAGCCGCGCTTCGGCAGTCGCACCCGGATCGAAGTCTCGGACCGGGAGCCGCGGGATGGCGACGACCGCGACGCCGTTCTCGACGAGCCAGCGGTCGTACGACGCCGCACCCAGCGTGCCGTCGTAGAACACCGCGTTCACCTTGCGATCGAGTTGGCGCTCCCAACCCCTCGCGAGCGGCACCGTCGCGGCGACGTAGGTGGCCTCCCAATGACTCGCGGTCGGTGGGATCTCGAGCCGGAACGGCTGCCCGCCACGGATCCGGTCGAGCGTGTCCAGCAACGGGCGGTAATAGGAAGCACCAACCGAAGGATCTCCGATGGTGCGCGACACGTCGTAGACGGGTGCTTCCCACTGCCAGACGACGATGAACGCGAGCACCGCGAGAAAGACGCCGCGGATGCGCCGCGGCGCAGTCGTCGCGAGGAGCACCGGCCCCAGGACCAGCGCGCCCAAACGCATCGTGTTCGTGCCCATCGGCGAGGGGATCACGAACGCGCTGAGACAGGCCACCCCGTAGACGACCAGGCCCACGCGCACCAGCCGTTCGCGTCGGGGAACGAAGCGCCAGCACGCGACGAGGACGATCGTCGTCTGCGCGAACCACCACCAGTCGAACGGGAACGTGCCGCCCTCCGGAAACATGCGTTGCATGACCAACGTTCCGGCCGTCGCCGGGAGCGCGAGGGCGAGTCCCACACGCCACGACCCCCGGTCCTTGGGATCCGCGACGATCAGCGTGCACCCCACCAGCGCGACGAACGCGGCGGCGACCGGACTCGTGGCGGCGGTCACGAGACTGAGGAGACCCGCCACGATCAGGTGTCGACGGTGGCCGGACAAGACGGCTGCCAGTCCCGCGAGCACGCCCATCGCGAAGCTCAGGCGCCCCGCGACCAGGTTCGCGGCCATTCCGACGGTGAACCAGATCACTGCGGCGTTGCGGCGCGGCACGTTGCGCACGAGGTGCGCAAAGAGCGCCGACGAGCCCACGACTGCGATGCCGCCCACCACCGCCGGCGAGATCAACGCGGCGACGAGCGGGAACATGAGCGAGTACCCGGGGAGGTGATGACCGCCGTACCAGAAGTTGTCCCACACGGCGAGACCGTTCCGCTGCACCAGATCGCTGCGGTACACCTGTGCCGCCAGATCGCCGGTGCGCGGCGTCACCACCGCGTACGCCACGCCGAGGATCGCGGCGGGAAGGAGCGCGGCGCGGCGCCCGGCCCGGGCACCCGGACGGGTCGTCGTGGGTGCTGGGATGGCGGTCACGGCGCACAGCGTGCCCTACGGACGGTCACCAAACCGTCATCGCGGCGAGCAACGCTGAACGACGATCGCCTTCGGCCCGGAGGCGCGATCGGGCAGGGGTTGGCAGACTGTCAGCCGGACAACCGCCGGAGCGGACCATGCCAGGATTCGGGTTCGAGCTCATCGTGGTCGGCTACGACGCCACGGGTGGCTGAGACCTTGGACGCTCCGCCCCTGGGACGGGTCGGGCTCTGGAGCCGCGAGCTGCGCGACGCCGATACCGGGACCCGTGTCGAGGTCGCCGCGGCCCTCGACGACGTCGGCGTTCGAACCATCTGGATCCCCGGAGGGGTCGGTGAGGACGTGTTCCCGGCGGCGGACGACCTGCTCCGAGCAGCACCTCGATGCGTCGTCGCCATCGGCGTCGTCAACATCTGGGGTCACGAGCCGGCCGACGTCGCCCGCGAGAGCGGCACGCTCATCGACGCGTTTCCGGATCGCTTCCTCCTCGGGTTGGGTGTCGGTCACGCCAGCTCGGTCGAGGCGAAGCTCGGGAAGACGTGGACCCGCCCGCTCGCACAGATGGCGGCATTCCTCGACGCGCTCGACGGCGATCCGAGGCCCGGGCCACGCGTCCTCGCGGCACTCGGTCCCCAGATGCTGACGCTCGCAGCGACGCGCTCGTGCGGCGCCCACCCCTTCCTGGTCACACCTGACCACACCGCCTTCGCGCGCGACGTGCTCGGGGCCGATGCCGTCCTCGCGCCCGCACAGGACGTCGTCGTCGCGCCCGACCGCGCGAGGGCACACGAGATCGCGCGCGCGGCGCTCGCGCCTCATCTGCGCTTCCCGAACTACACGCGGCAACTTCCTGCGCCTCGGGTTCGACGAGGACGACCTGCTCGCGGGTGGAAGCGATCGACTCATCGATGCGCTCTTCGTGTGGGGCGACGACGCGATCGTGGCGCGCGTCAAGGACCACCTCGACGCGGGAGCGGATCACGTCTGCGTCCAGGTCGTCCGCGGAGGCCACAACGGGCGAACGTCGCCACCGCTCGACGACTGGCGACGTCTCGTGCCCGCGCTCCTCGAGCTGGACTGACCGATCGATCTCCGCGCACCCTCGCGGTGCGCGGGGTCAGCACTGATCGGGCCCGGCGGCCGCCTCGACGATGACGCTCATGGGTGTGTCTCCCGATCTAACCGGTGAACTCGGGCAGGACGGCAATGCTCAGCGGCGACACCGCGGCGACCGTCGTGGTCGTGGTGGTGGTCGTCGTCGTCGTGGTCGTCGGCGCGCTCGAGGTGCAGCTGTCGAGCGCGGGGGCATACGTGATGACGACCTGGCCGTCGCCGGTCCGCGTGCTCAGCTGCGACGAGCTGGAGACACCCGTCGCCACGTGCGACGACCCACCGCCGCCGCCCGCGCCTTCGGGGCCATAACCGCCGGCACCGCCGCCGAAGCCGCCGCCACCCCCGCCGTCGTAGCCGTAGCCGCCACCACCGCCGGCGAAGCCGATCCCTCCGCCGCCGCCACCACCCCACGTGGTGCCCGCGCCGCCATCGCCGCCCGTGGTGTTGCCCGCGCCACCAGCGCCGATCCCGGCACCGCCCGCCCCGCTCCCGGGCGCGTCTCCGCCGTTCGTGGCCAACCCGGACGCACCGCCGCCCCCGCCGAGCACACCGTTCCCCGCGCCACCCTGGCCGGCCTCCGCGCTCGTGCCCCCCGCGCCGACGACGCTGCCGCCGCCACCGGCGCCGAAGGCCCCGGCGCCGCCCGCGCCCGCCGCCGTGCCACCGCGACCACCGTCATCGCCCGAGCCGCCACCCGGGGACCCGTCGACACCGAGCGTGCCCGCGTCCCCGCCGACGTCGCCGCTCCCGCCGCCACCACCGCCGCCCGCGACCACGACCGCGGTCCCGGAGATGCTGACCGCGGAGGCACCCCCGCCTCCGCCGCCCCATTGCGGATCGCTGGACCAGCTGCTGCCACCGCCGCCACCGCCCTCGCCTCCGGCGCCACCGGTGCCCGACGCGCCATCAGCACCCCGGCCGCCGACCTGCACCGAGAGGACCGCACCGGGCGACACCGCGACGTGCACGGTCACGCTCGCGCCGACGCCACCAACGCCGCCGCCACCCCCACCGTCGTTCCCCGTGCCGCCGTGTCCCCCCTCGGCGGTGATGCTGACGGAACAGATGCCGGCAGGCACCGTCGCCGCCGCCGCCTGGAACCCGGGCGTGCTCGAGCTGAACAGGGGAAGGGGCGCTGCGCTCGCGGAGCCGCTCAGACCCCAGATCCCGAGACCCCCCACCAAGACGATGGACCCCGACACGGCCAAGAGCCGCTGCACACGCTGCACTGACCAGCCTCCGGATACTCGGCGAACGCGCAAGCTACCGCGTCGGCGGCGAACGGTTCTGCGATGGGAGCCGCGCGGAGCACGGATCGGCGAAGGCCGGGTTCGATGCAGCGCCGAAACGGTATCGGTAGCATCCGGCGATGTCATCGACGGCCCAGAGCGCTCGCCGGCGAGCGACTCGAGGTGGGCCCGTCTGAGCTCGGACCTTCTCGACGAGACCGGCCGCGTGGTCGTCAGCGATCGCATGCAACGCTGGGGACTCCTGGTCGCGTGCGCGAGCGGCCTCGTCGTCGCCATCGACAACCTGATCCTCAACGTCGCGCTCCCGACGTTGGCCAAGGAGCTCCACGCCAGCAGCGCCGAGCTGCAGCTGATCGTCGACGCCTACCTGCTCGCGTTCGCCGGCATGCTGTTGGTCGCGGGAAACCTCGGCGACCGCTTCGGGCGCGTGCGCGTCTTGAGACTCGGCCTCATCGTGTTCGGAACGTCTTCGGGGATCGCCGCCTGGTCGGCGAGCCCGGCCGCACTCATCGCGTGTCGGGCAGTGATGGGCGTGGGCGGAGCGATGATCCTGCCCAACGGGCTCTCGACCGTGAGCACGCTCTTCGCGTCGCCCGTCGAACGCGCCCGCGCGTTCGGGGTGTGGGCCGCCGTGAACGGCATGGGGTTCGCGCTCGGCCCGGTACTGGGCGGGCTCCTGCTCGCGCGCTTCTGGTGGGGATCCGTGTTCTTGGTGAACGTTCCCGTCGCCATCGGTGTGCTGACCGCGGGCTACTTCGTGCTCCCCGAGTCGCGCGATCGCACGACCTCACGGTTCGACCCGCTCGGCGTGGTCCTGTCGGTGATCGGCGTGACGATGCTGGTCTGGGCGACCGTTCGCGCACCCGAGACGGGCTGGACGTCGTCGAGCACGTTGCTCACGTTTGCCCTCGCGCTCGTCGTGCTGGCGATGTTCGTCGCCTGGGAGCTGCGCGTCGAGCATCCGATGCTGGAGCTCGCCTTCTTCCGCAACGCACGCTTCACTGCTGCGAACGTCGGAACCTTCGCGGGGGGCTTCACGTACTCGGGGGCGCTCTTCGTGCTCACGCAGTTGCTGCAGTTCGTGATGGGAGCGTCACCTCCGAAGGCCGGCATCCAACTCATCCCGTACGCCGCCTCGTTCATGCTGGCCGGATTCCTCAGCCCTCGCGTGGCGGAGCGCATCGGCACGAAGCTCACGGTTGCGGTCGGTCTCGGGATCCTCGCGCTGGGGATGGTGGCGCTCGGCCTGACCGCCGGTGACGTCGACTACCGCAGCGTCGTCGTCGCGATCGTCGCCATCGGCATCGGGTTCGGGCTGATCAACGCACCGCTCACCGAGTCGGTCATGGGTGCGGTGCCGCGCGAGAAGGCGGGCCTCGGATCGGGGACGAACGTCACGACCCGACAGGTCGCGAACGCCTTTGGCGTCGCCGCGTTCGGGAGTCTCCTCACCTCGGGCTACCAGTCACGATTGACCGACCACGCAGCTCGCCTTTCGCTACCGGGCCGCACCCTCGCCGCTGCCCGTGAGTCCGTCTCGCGCGGCCTCGACGCCGCTCATGGGCTCGGCGGTGTGCCCGGTCGTCGCCTCGCCCAGGCCGCGCGCGACGCATTCCTCCATGGCTTGCATCTGAGCACGCTCGCCGGCCTCGCCGTCCTCGTGTCCGGGGCGGCGCTCACCCTTCGCTTCCTGCCCGCGCGGGGCGACACCGTGAGCGGAGCCGACGAAACGATCTGAGCTCCCCGGCACGCTCCGACGGCAGGGTGCGCAGCCGTTCGCTCGTCGCAGGGCTCTCAGGAGATTCTCGGCTCCGTCTGGCAGCATGTGCGCGCGACACACCCAGCAACGGGGGGAGGGCCTGTGTCCGCGCTCCGATCGCCCCGCCGATGGATCCCGGTCGTCGTCGCGACGCTTGCCATCGCGGCGGGCGCGCTCGTCTTCATCACCGGATCGTCCACGCCGTCCCCACGCGCGACGGCGCCGACCTCCACGACCCGGCCCGCGCCGACAGCCGCGCAGGTCTACCGGACGGTCCTACCCTCGCTGGTGATCGTGAACGCCCCGCGGGGAGGCGACGACGGGACGCTCGGCTCGGGTGTCGTCATCAACGCCAACGGGCAGATCATGACCGCGAACCACGTCATCGCCGGTTCGTCGACGATCGAGGTGATCTTCGCCGACGGGACGAGGGTAGGCGCGAGCGTCGTCTCGTCGGACGCCGCCCACGACATCGCCGTGCTCGCACCCGACACACTGCCGCCGGTCGTCGTGCCTGCGGTGCTCGGCAGCTCGGGTGCAGCGAAGATCGGTGATGTGGCGTTCGCGGCCGGCAACCCGCTCGGGCTCGCGGCGTCGTTCAGCGCCGGGGTGATCTCGGGCCTCGAGCGCAGCGTGCCGCTGCCCGGGAGCACCGCCACCCTCGACGGCCTGATCCAGTTCGACGCCGCCGTGAACCCCGGGAGCTCGGGCGGACCGCTGCTGAACGGCAACGGGCAGGTCATCGGCATCGTCACCGGCCTGGCGAACCCCACCGACCAGAGCTTCTTCGTCGGGATCGGATTTGCGGTCCCGATCAGCACCGCCGGCGGCGCGGGCCGCACCCCGCCGCAATAGCTCGAGCGCGACCGGAGAGGACGACCGTGGACCCGACCCAACCAACGCAACCCCTGGAGCAGGTGCTCTACGAGGTGAAGAAGGTGATCGTCGGGCAGGACCACCTGCTCGAACGCCTGATCGTCGCGCTGCTCGCACGTGGGCACGTGCTCGTCGAGGGCGTCCCCGGGCTGGCCAAGACGATGGCGGTCAAGACCCTCGCCGAGGCGGTCGGTGGATCCTTCCACCGCATCCAGTTCACTCCCGACCTGGTGCCGGCCGACCTCGTCGGCACGCGCATGTACAACCAGCGATCGGGCGAGTTCAGCACCTCGCTCGGGCCCGTCTTTACGAACCTTCTCCTCGCCGACGAGATCAACCGCGCTCCGGCAAAGGTGCAGAGCGCGCTCCTGGAGGTCATGCAGGAGCGTCAGGTCACGATCGGACGCGAGACGCACGCGGTGCCCGACCCCTTCCTCGTGATGGCCACCCAGAACCCCATCGAGTCCGAGGGCACCTATCCCCTCCCCGAGGCCCAGGTCGACCGGTTCATGCTGAAGGTCGTCGTCGACTACCCGACCCCGACCGAGGAGTTCGTGATCGTCGAGCGGATGACCGGGCAGCTCGAGACCGTGCACGAGGTCATCGACACCGACCACTTGCGCGCGCTCCAGCAGCGCGCCAACGAGGTCTACGCGGACCCATCGCTCATCGAGTACGCGGTGAGGCTCGTCGGCGCGACCCGCGATCCGAAGGCGGTGGGCGAGGCCGCCCTCGCGCCCTACGTGCTGTACGGCGCCAGCCCGCGCGCGGCGATCAACCTCGTGCTCTCGGCGAAGGCGCTCGCGTTCGTCCGGGGGCGCGCCTATTGCGTGCCCCAGGACCTCTACGACCTCGCGCTCGACGTCATGCGTCACCGGTTGGTGCTCTCGTACGAGGCGCTGGCCGATGGACTCAGCGCCGACGACATCCTGCGCCAGCTGCTCGTGGCCGTCCCGGCACCCGAGGCCCCCCACGAGGAGCTCCCGCCCCGAAGCGACGACGATGCCGCCCGCGCCCCCGACGCCTGAGGCGATCCTCCAGCGCCTGGACTGGCACGTCGTCCGGCGCCTCGACGGCCTCCTCCAAGGCGACTTCCGAACGCTGCTCTACGGCTCCGGCGTCGACTTCGCCGACCTCCGCGAGTACCAGGCGGAGGACGACGTCCGCCGCATCGACTGGAACGTGACCGCGCGGATGAACACGCCATACGTCCGCCAATATGTCGACGACCGCGAGCTGACCGCCTGGTTCCTGATCGACCGGTCGCGCTCGATGACCTTTGGTGCCACCGACCGGTCGAAGGAGCTCGTGCTCACCGACCTCGTCGCGACCTTGGCCCGCCTGCTCACGCGGAGTGGGAATCGCGTCGGGGCGATGCTCTACGACAACGCGGTCGAGCGGATCCTCGCGCCACGGGGAGGACGCAACCAGGTACTGCGCATCGCGCGCGAGCTGCTCCGCCCGCCCGCGTACGCGAGCACCACGACCGATCTCGCGGGGCTGCTGCGCACCGCGCTGCTCACGATCCGCCGTCGCTCCCTCGTGTTCGTCGTGTCCGACTTCATCAGCGCGCCGGGTTGGGAGCCACTGCTCGGGCTCCTCGCCCGCCGTCACGAGATCCTCGCGCTGCGCCTCTGGGACCCGAGCGAGGTGGAGCTCCCCGATGCGGGCGTCGTGGCGATCGAGGACTCGGAGACCGGCGAGCGCCTGTTCGTCGACACGAGCGACCCGGTGCTTCGCCGCCGGGTCGCGGAGCTGGCGGACGCGCGCAAGGCCGAGCTGGGCACTGCGGTCGCGCGCACCGGCGCCGATCTGTACGACGTCTCGACCGAGGACGACCTCGTGCGCGCGCTCCTGCGCATCATCGAGCTTCGCAGGTGGCGACGCTGATGTCGCTCCGCTGGCCCTGGATGCTCCTGTCGCTGCTCGTCGTGCCGCTGCTCGTGCTCGCGTACCTGCGCGTGTCGGCGCGGCGCGCGCGAGCGTGCGAGGACATCGGCACGATGGGCCAGCTGCTGACGCGCGCAGGCAAGCCGCTCGGATTCCGCCGGCACGTCCCCGCGGCGATCTTCCTGATCGGCGTGATCGTCCTGCTCGTCGGCATGGCTCGACCCGCGGCGACGGTCGAGCTCCAGCACCGTCGGGGAACGGTCATCTTGGCGTTCGACGTCTCCAACAGCATGAACGCGACCGACATCGAGCCCACGCGGATCGACGCGGCGAAGAAAGCGGCTCGCGCGTTCGTGCGCCAGCAGCCGTCGACGATCCGCATCGGGGTCGTCGCGTTCAGCGACGCCGGCCTCGTGACCGAGGCCCCCACCCACGCCAAGCGACGCGTGCTGACCGCGATCACGCGTCTCTCGACCGGAGGAGCGACGTCGGTCGGTGACGCGATCCTCACGTCGCTCGGCTCCATCGCGGGCAAGCCCCTGAAGATCGATCCGCAGGCGCTGGCCAACGGCACCCAACAGGCCGACGTGCCGTTCCTCCCTGCGGCGGTGGTCATCCTGCTGAGCGACGGCGAGAACACCGCGAGGCTGGACCCGGTCGCGGCGGCAGGGGTCGCCCAACAGGCGGGCGTGCGGGTCGACGCCGTCGGGCTCGGCACCGCAGCCGGTGCCGTGGTGACCATCGACGGCTTCAACGTCGCGACCACCCTCGACGAGGAGCTGCTGCGCGAGGTCGCCAAGACCACGAACGGCACGTACTCCCGGGCCGCCGACGCGGCGGCGCTCACCCGTATCTACGGCAGCATCGATCTGAAGCTCAGGGTCAGCGGGAAGCGGACCGAGGTCACCGGCGCGTTCGCCGGAGCGGGCGTGCTGATCCTCCTCGCCGGCGCCGCGCTGTCGATGCGCTGGTTCGGCCGGGTGCCGTGATGACGTTCCACTGGCCGTGGCTGCTCACCGCGCTCGCGATCATCCCGATCGCGGTCGCCACCTCTTGGCGGCTACAGCGCCGGCAGCGGAAGTTCGCCGTGCGCTTCGCGAGCTTGTCGCTGATCCGCGACGCGATCCGCGCCGTGGTCGGTGGCGGCGGCACGTCCCGTTCGCGACCCTCATGCTCGCGAGCACGACCCTCGTGATCGCGACCGCCCGGCCCAGCTTCGACGTCCCGTTCCGCCGCAACCAGACGTCGATCATCCTCACCCTCGACGTGTCACGCTCGATGTGCTCGACGGACGTCGCGCCGAACCGGTTATCTGCCGCAGAACAGGCCGCATCCGACCTCGTCACGCACCAGCGAGGCGGTGCACACGTCGGCATCGTCGCGTTCAGCGGCGTCGCGCAGATCGTCGTGCCCCCCACGAGCAACACGCGGCGCTTGCTCCGCGCGATCCGCAACCTCAGGACCGGTGGCGGCACCGCGATCGGGAGCGGCATCCTCACCGCGATCGACGCCATCTCGCGCGTCGATCCCGATGTCGCTGCGAGCACCGTCGAGGTCGGGAGCTCGGGGACCAGCAAGCGAGGCCAATATGTGCCCGACATCGTGGTGCTGCTCACCGACGGCGCGAGCAACCGTGGCGTCGACCCGACGGTCGCCGCGGGCCAGGCCGCCGATCGTGGCGTGCGGGTCTACGCGGTCGGCTTCGGCACCGAGAACCCGGGAACGCAAGGGTGCACAGCCGACCAGCTCGGCTCGGATCCCTTCGGACGTGGATTCGGCGGGGGCTTCGGTGGTGGTGGCTTTGCCGGAGGCGGATTCGGAGGGGGCGCCGCAGCCAACCGCTTCTTGTCCTCGGACTACGAAGCGCTGCAGCGCATCGCAACCGCAACCGGCGCCAAGTCGTATCGCGCCGAAAGCGCCGACCAACTGCTGGACGTCTTCCGCAAGCTCCCCTCGCACCTGAAGTCACAGACACACGAACGCGAGGTGAGCGTTGCGTTCGTCGGAGTCGGTGCGATCCTGGCGCTCCTCGCCTTCGCACTCTCGATGCGCTGGAACCGCTATCCGTGACGGGACGGGGCACTCGGCCTTCGTTTCCGACCGTGCGGCAGCGGTTCGGCGCCATATCAGGGCACCCGATCAACACGCGCTCTCGCCGCGCTCAGGCGCGCTGCACCAGCTCGACGACGTTGCCGTCGGGATCGAAGAGGAACGCGACCTTGCTCGTCCCGAACGGAGTGGCCTCCTGGCAGATCCTCCCGCCCGCGGCGAGACAGCTGGCCACGGTCGCCTCCACGTCCTCGACGCCGAAGCTGAGGTAGCGCAGACCCGTCGCGACGCGGTGCGGCCCAGCAGGATTCGACGCGGTCGGCACGTCGTTCAGGCACAGGAGCTTCAGCTTGCCGGCCCCGGTATCCAGGTACCAGGCGACGCCAACCGGGTCGACGCTCGCGTCAGTGAGCGGGAAGGGCGCCAGGGCGAGCTCACGGACAGGTGGCAATCCAAGCGCGTCGCGATAGAACCGCAGCATGGCCTCGGCGTCTCGGACAACGACGCCGAAGTCAGGAGGAGCGATCGTTCTCGGCACATGGCCTCCTCAGCGGATCAGCTTCCCGCCATCGACCATCAGGGTGTCGCCAGTGATGTAGGCGGCGTCATCGCTGGCAAGAAAGACCGCAGCCCGCCCGACGTCGAGCTCCGGGTCACCGACACGGCCGAGCGCGGTACGCGAGAGCAGCGTCGCGAGCCGTTCGGGATGGTCGCGTGCAAAGGACTCGTGGGCCGGCGTGGCCGCGAAGGGGACGATGACGTTCACGCGAACCCCGAACGGGCCCCATTCGCGAGCCGCCATGCGACTCAAAGCACGGATCGCTTCCTTCGCCGGAACGTATTGCCCCAAACCCGCTGCGCCTTCGATCGCTGCACCCGAGCCGAAGTTGATGATGGAGCCGCCGCGGACACGCAGGTGCGCGAGCGCGGCCCGCATGCAGTGGAGGGTGCCGAAGTAGTCCACCCGCCAACGCCGCTCGACGTCCTCCCAACGTTCCGCCTCGATCGGCTGTAGCGGCGTGTGGGTGATCGCGGCGTTGGCAAGCACATCGAGGCGACCGAACTCCTCGACCGCCATGCGCACGCAGGAGTGGACGTCGTCGGCTGCACCAACGTCGCACTGCATGCCCAGCGCGTCTGCGCCACGTGCCCGGGCCAACTCCGCCGACGCGGTGGCCGCCGCGCTGTCGATATCCGCCAACACGACACGCGCTGACTCGCTCGCGAACGCGAGCGCCACCCCGCGCCCGATGCCGCGGCCTGCGCCCGTGACCAGTGCGACCTTGCCGGCGAGCCGAGCAGCAAGGACGGGACCTTCGCTCATGTTCGACATCATGGGACTGCCGACCACGCGTCGTCGACTCGGAACGGGAGGCGCTGTGCGTGTTGCTGGCGCCTCCGACGAGTGTCATCATGCCGCTCTCACCGCACCAAGGGAGATGCCGATGGCTCCGTCCGAGCAGCTCGCGTTCCAGGCCTCGGCGATTCGTGGATTGCTGGAGAACACATCGCCGGGGGAGCTCGACAACTCCACTCCGTGCGCCCAATGGGCCGTACGCGATCTGCTCAAGCATCTCGTGGGCGGTGGTCAGATGATCGGCACCGCCTTGCTGGGCGATGCGGCGCCTGCGAACCCGGATGGACCGATGCCGGATCTTCTCGGGGACGACATCGTCGCCGCGTGGGACGGCTCGATCGCGACCTTCTCCGCGGGGATCGACTCGCCCGGCGCGCTCGAGCGCGACGTCGCGCTGCCGTTCGGCACTCTCACGGGCGCCATGCTGCTCGAGATCCTCAAGTTCGACCTTCTGGTGCACGCCTGGGACCTCGCGAAAGCGACCGGTCAGCCGTTCGATCCCCCTGGGGAGATCGTGGAACCGGCCCTGGGCACGGCGCAGATGATCATCACGCCGGAGTCGCGCGGCGGCGAGCCCTTCGGGCCCGAGGTCACCGCGCCGAGCGGCGCATCGCCGATCGAGCGGCTCGCCGCATTCACCGGGAGATCCGTCTAGCCATCACCGTGCGATGACTCTCGCCCTTCTCCAGCTTTGGGGCGGCGTCCGCGCGCTGGGTCGTCGGGTCAGCCACCGTCTTCAGGGATCTCCGTGAAATTCGGAGCGCACCTTCCGCTGATGGACTTCGGGGACAACCCGTACACCAGCACGCACCTCTTCTCCTATGCGAAACGGGCCGCCGACCTCGGCTTCACCACCTTGGCCGCGAACGACCACATGGTCTTCAGCGTTCCCTGGCTGGACGGAGCCACCGCGCTCGCCTCGGTCATCGGCTGCTCGGGGGACATGACGTTGGCAACGACGGTGTCGTTGCTTGCCGTTCGAGGACCCGTTGCGCTCGCCAAGGCCATGGCCGCCATCGACCTGCTGTCAGGCGGGCGCGTGGTCGTGGCCGTGGGACCAGGTTCGTCATCTCGCGACTACGACGCGGTCGGGCTCGACTTCAACGAACGCTGGAAGCGCCTGGACGAGGCCATCGGCGCGCTCCGATCGCTGTGGCGCCCAGACGGTGACGCGCGTGTCGGCGCCTGGTACTCGACGGAGGGAATGGACCTGGCGCCCGTGCCGCTCCAGGAGGGCGGCCCACCGATCTGGGTCGGGAGTTGGGGTTCTGAAGCAGGACTTCGACGGGTCGCACGTCTCGCGGACGGCTGGCTCGCCTCCGCGTACAACACGACCCCTTCGGCGTTCGCGGAGGCATGCTCGACGCTGAGGGATCTCCTCGCGCAGCAGCACCGCGATCCAGCCGGACTCCCGAACGCGCTCGCGACCATGTGGTTCCACATCACCGACGACGCGACCGAAGCCGATGCCGTCTTTCGGCAACGGCTCCTTCCGACGATCAACCGACCCGAAGAGGTGCTACGAGAGCGCCTCCCCTTCGGATCGGCCGGCGCGTTCGCCGAGAAGCTCGTGGCATTCCAGGAAGCCGGTGTCCAGCAGGTGCTGATCTGGCCCGTCGCCGACGAGATCCGTCAGCTGGAGCTCTTCCGAGCGCGCGTCTGGCCTCAAGTGGTGGACGACGCTTGAGCCGAATGCTGTGGCTGCGAACGTGGGCCTTGTAGCGCGGCGATGAACTCGGCCTGCGAAGCCTCCGCGATCGCCAGCGCGGCGTCGAATTCGCGGCGCTGGACTGCGTCCAGAAAGGCACGGTGCACGGCGAGGCGTGCCCGCGCCGCGTGCGCATGCTCGACGTAGGGAGAATGGAGGAGGCGCTCGAAGCGGGGGGCGAGACGTTCGAGGGCTCGCAACAGCTCGGGGCTCGCGGACGCGCGATGGATGGGTGCGTAGCTGCGCACCAATGGCTCGAACAGCGGTACGAATGCGCCACGCTGGGTCGGCGCCGGGTCGATCGTCGCCAGCGTGCGCTCGTGATCAGCAAGCACCGCGTAGTCCCCCTCTGTCAGCCGCTCGAGACCGCGCCGCGTTGCGTCATTCAGCAGGTGGAAGAAGATCTCGGCCAGGTCAACGGCGTCCTGGCGTGTCATCGCCCGCACGACGGTGCCCTGTCGACCCCGCGTTTCGACGAGATCATCGCCCGCGAGCCTGAGCAGCGCTTCTCGGACAGGCGTGCGGCTCAGGCCGAGCTCGCCCGCGATCTCGTCCTCGTTGAGGCGCTGGCCGTCGGCAAGGATCCCCGAGACGATCGCTTCACGCAGATGCTGGTACGCCTCGGTCGCCCGGTCGAGCCGTGTGCTCTTCGCCATCGTGCCCTCGCATGTCCGGATGGCCGCAACCGCCTCGAGTTGACGCCGTGGCCCCGATACGCCAATTTAGCGTATCGATGCACGTCGACGTGGACGTGTACAACCCGAGGAACTCCGTTGGATCGAGAGGTCGGCGCGTCCCGCCTGCAGGACGCCTGCGAGTTCCGGCTCCGGCTGCATGAGCCCGGATTCCTGGCACGGGAGCTCGTTGGTGCCGGGTCCTTCCTGTATGACCCGGTGCTC
Source organism: uncultured Actinomycetes bacterium (assembly GCA_963815405.1). Lineage (GTDB taxonomy): Bacteria > Actinomycetota > Acidimicrobiia > IMCC26256 > DASPTH01 > CAWFGR01. The sequence continues at coordinate 41,059 of CAWFGR010000009.1, read as the reverse complement.
GGCTACATCGACGAGTCGGCGAGCGTGGTGCTCTCGGACATCGGCGGCCAGGCCCAGCCACGTTGGGACCCCACGAGTGGGCATGGCGCGATCTGGCGTCTGCGAGGGACGGGAGCGTGCGAGCCGATCGTCGCGCCCGGCGAGCTCCCAGGGTGCCCGACCGCCGCGCCCGTCTGCGCGCTGGGCCGGCGTGGGGCAACACCATCGTGTTCGTCGGCCAACATCGGCCCGGTCGCGCCGGTGCCCATGCACCGCACGTCGTCTACCAGGCCGACCCAGGCTCGCGGAGCATGCGCGTGCTGACCGAGCTCCCCCCATCAGGCCGTATCGGCGGTGGCACGCCGGGCGCTGGCGCTGGAGGTCAGTTCGGACCGCCGGGTTCGGACTTGGCGAGCACGTTCATCTGCGTGTCGCTGATGAACAACACGGTCTATGCCATCACCGCCGACGGCGAGGCACGGCCGTACCTCGTGCTCGACGAGCCGGCCCTCCCGTTCCCGATCATGCCCTGCCGCGTGTTCTTCGCCGACGAGACCTGGGGTGAGCACGCGGGCAGCCTGGTGCTCGGGGGATATCCGAACTCGAGCTTCGAGCAGCGAGCACCGAACGGCGCGGCGCTCGAGTACTGGCTGATCGACGATGAACGTTGGAATCCCCAGCCGATCGCGGCGTGGAGATATCGGCTTCGCGCTCCGCCGGACCGCCCCAAAGGACTTCGGCGCGTTCGGTGGTCAGGTCTTCATGGTCGACTTCGGCTCGGTGAACTTGATGCATACGAGCAAGCCTCCGGCCGGCCCGCTCCCATGGGACTCTCGCATCCTGCGCTTCGATGAGGACGGCACCCAGCACCTGTTCGCGGATGGGCTCCAAGGCGGTTGGACCGAGATCCTCTTCGACGGCGCGCGGCTGCTCGTGTCGTGCCTGCGCCGGAGCTATTCAACCGGGGAGTACCACGAGCCCGACGGCTCGATCTACGAGATCCGAGCGGCGCTCTCGCAAGCCGTCTCTGGCACGGAGGACTTCGACGGATGACGAACCGTTTCGACATCAGCGGCAAGGTCGCCATCGTCACGGGCGGCACGAAGGGCCTTGGCGAGGCACTCGCCCTTGGATTCGCGCAGGCGGACGCTCGAGTCGCGTTGTGCAGTCGAAACCAAGCTGATTGCGACGCCACTGCCACGCGCGTCGCCGAGCAGACCGGCGCGGAGGTTCTCGGCTTGGCCTGCGACACGGGAAGCTGGGATGCGGTTCCCGCCTTCGTCGAAGCGGTGTATGGCCGTTTCGGTCGCGTCGACATCCTCGTGAACAACGCCGGTGTCAACCCGGCGCCCACACCCCTCCTGGACGTCTCCGAACGGATGTGGGACGAGGTGCAGGCGATCAACGTCAAGGGGCCGCTGCGCCTGAGCACGCTCATTGCGCCACGGATGGCAGCACAGGGCGGCGGCAGCATCATCAACGTCGGAAGCCTCGGCGGCCATCGTGAGTGTCCGCACGCTTCCTTCTATGGGGCGAGCAAAGCGGCGCTCGTCAACCTCACCAAGACCATGGCCGCCGAATGGGGACCCGATGGGATTCGAGTCAACGTCGTGAACCCAGGGCCGTTCTGGACCCCGCTGTTCGAGTTCGGCGAGGGGGCAGAACCCGGCGTGAAGGTCGCTCGTTGTACCGCCGCGACGATCCTCAAACGTCTCGGAGATCCAGACGAGTTCGTCGGTGCGTGCTTGTACCTCGCCAGCGACGCGGCGTCCTTTCACACCGGCGACTCGATCGACGTCGGTGGAGGGATGCGCTGATCCGCGCGGAACCCTGGCGACGACGTTGCCGGAGCTGCTGCAGACCGCCGGCGCCGAGTACGAACCGATGTCGCAGCTACGACAGCAGCGCAGGCTCGGCCTGGACCTCGACACCGGTCCTGCACACGACGCCGACGAAGCGCGCACCGGTGATCGCACCCATCAGCGCGCCGAGAAGGGTGTCCAACGCGAGCGACAGCACGACCCAGGACGCGGTCGGGCGGTCCTCCCGATCACCGTGGTGATACCCGCCGAGCGCGACTCCCACACGCGGCCGGGCCACGAGCGACGAGAGCCGACGGCCGGTTCACCTCTGCCGCGCACCCCCAATTCCACGGGCCGCCCCGTGCGCGGTCAGCCCCCGTGGCCGCAGGACCATCCGCTGAGCGTGGCGCGCAACCCATCGACGAGCTCACGACGTTGCACAGGAGTGAGCTTGGCGTTGCCGTGGAGCCCGAACCAGGTGTAGTAGCCCGGCGGCATCGATCCGCCCTGGACGGACTCGGCCGCTTCTCCCGCCCCCTCACCACCGCGGCCAGTCCGAGAACACTCGGAGAAGTTGAGCGCCGACCGTCCCCCTTTGACGTGGTTGGTGATCCACCACGACAGCGGAGCGACCTTCTCCCACGCGTACGTGTGGGTCTCGTTGCTGTGACAGTCGAAACACGCCGCCTTCGCGAGTTGGCGCGTCCGAGGACTATCCCACGCCGGCTCCTGCACCACAGCAGCATTCGATACCCGGTACGGCACGAGCTGGATGAGCAGGAACACGCCGAGCAACCCAGCGAGCGCGACCAGCGCGGCACTGCGCCTCACAACAGACATCGGCCGAGCCTACCGACGACACGCTCTGGCCCCCAGGGCCCTTCGCCCCTGATCGCGAAAAGCAACGGGCGCACACCAACCATCGGTGCCGGACACTCTTCAGCACGAGATCACCGTGCGCTGGTCCGCAGTACCCGTCGGAGCAAGGCGACGACCAGGATCACCATCGCCAGCGGCGCCAGGACTCGAAGCAACTGTGGAAGCCCGTCCACTGAGATGGCGAACCACCCGCGGCGACTCAGTCCGACGACGAGTGTGAGCAGCACCCCCTGGGCAGCGACGATCCCGGCGATCCCGCTCGGTTCATTCGCGGCTGCCGAAGGCAGCGCCCAGCCGGTGTATCCCGGCAGCGTGTACGACGCACCGAGCGTGAGCATCGCGAGGGAGCCGGCCATCGCGCCGTTCGGGCGGTGACGTAACTTCATCATCACGACCAGCACGAGGACGGCGAGGACGCCGAGCACGAGGTGCGTACTCGGGAGTCGGAGACCCACGTCGCGCAGCACCTTCCAGATCGAGGAACGCGAGTAACGCGTCCCGGCGGTGTCCATCGGCGTCGTGAGCGCCGCGCGGTGAAACGTGAGGTATCCCGGGACGACAAGGGCGGCGGACGCCAGCGCGGCGCGCGTCGCGGCGCGCGACCCGCGCCGCGTCGCCGTCGAGACAATGAGTGCCGCGATGCCGACCACTCCGACGATCTTCACGAGCGCACCCAGGCCCGCAACGAGACCTGCGGACACGTCGCGATCCTGAGACGCACACACGACGGCACCCAGCATCGCCAGCCCGACCAGCATGTCATTGCGGCCGCCGTTGACAAGGTAGAGCGCCACGACCGGATTCGCGCCGAGAAGGGCGACCGCGCCTGCGGAACGTGTTCGTCGCCAGACAAGGGCACACGCTCCGACGAGTGCGGCTGCGGCGAGGCCTTGGTAGAAGAGGCGCGTCGGCAACGTCGCCGACCCGAGCACCTTCGCCGCCACGGCCGACGCAGCACTGAACAAGGGGCCGTACACCGACGGGGTGTGCGCCCACGCTCGCCCGCCCATCGACAGGAACGGATCGTGTGGGAATTGGGCTGGGACGTGCGTGTACGGGCTCACCCCACGCACTCCGAGCATTCGCCCATACACGGCGTACCACCAGAGATCGTTGGTGAACCGCGGAGGTACGGCAAGCGCGGTCACGGTTTCGATTCCGATGGCGACGACGACGAGGGTGAGCGACAGGCTCCGCAGTCGTCGGAGCGCGCCGACCATGACCGCGTACCCGCCACATGCGCCCACCAGGAGGAGCGGCGGAGCAACTCCGGTCAAGGCCGAGCGCATCGCGAGGAGCGCGACGATCGAGCCCGTCGAAACTCCGAGCGCCGCCGACGAGAGCCAGGAGAGGCGAGGGCGTGATCGTCTCCCCGAGAGCGCCCGCCCGCCGACGTCAACCGAGCCGCTCACGCGCTGAGTCGGCATCGGTTCGCGCACCTCCAGAGCCTGGTGACGCGGGCTTGAACACGTGCTGAATCCCTCAGGAAGCGTCAGCGAACCCTCAGGCCCTCGAGTGGAGACTTCGCTCGTGCTGTCCTCCGTTGAGTCGCGGCGCTGTCCCCTCGAGGCATTGTCCGCTGCGGATGGACTCGAGCGACGACTGGTGCAGTTGCCAGCCCCGGGAGGTTGGTTAGCCTGAGCGCGGCGTGAAGGCGGGCCGTGCTCGGATCGCATCCCTCGTCGTGGTGGCGTGTCGTGTCGTCATGTTCTCGAGCCCTGCCGCTGGAGTGACACGCACGCAGGGCGCGTGTCCAGGAGACGGCCCGCAGGTCGGTGCGGCGACAGTCGGCGGGGATGAAACCCCGGGTGTGACTCGAATTGTCTTCCAATTCGTGGACCGAAGCCGGCCGTCGAGCCCCGACGGACTCCGACGTGACGCGCAGCCGTGTCGGACGTTGCCGACCGCAGTCCGCATTCCCAGCGGCACCACCACTCCGTTGCCGCTCATCCTCGTCGTCCACGGCCGCGATGGCGATCCGACTCGGCTCCGTCCATTGATCGACACATGGGTTGCCGACGGCTACGTCGTGGCTGCGCCGTTCTTCCTCAGGACGAACAAGGATGCACGCGCCAAGCCCACTGGCGCCGCGGTCTCACGCCAAGCAGCTGACGCGCGGTTCGTCCTCACCCAGCTCCTGGACCTCGATGCCGATCCCGACAGTCTCCTGTACGGCCATGTCGACCCAGCCCACATCGGCGCCGCGGGCATGTCGCTGGGCGGAATGACGGTCTACGGGCTCGCGTCGAACACCTGCTGCCTGGATCCCCGCATCAACGCGGCAATCCTCCTCGCCGCCGTCCATCGAAGCTTCGGCACCGGGAGATACGTCGCTCAGGATCTCCCCGTGATGCTCATCCAAGGCGACCACGACAAGGGGTACCACAACAGCCTCGACGCGTATCCCGAGCTCACGGCACCCAAGTGGTTCATCACGCTGCACGGATCGTCGCACTCCCCACCCTTTGAGATCCCGCGCGGTCCGAAGGCTTCGCTCGTCGACAACACCACGACCGAGTTCTGGGATCTCGCGCTCCGCGGCACCGGAACCGCGACGCAGGCGATCGTCGACGCCATTCGGCACTCCGACGGGCGGGCGTCCCTCCGCCACCAACTCTCCTGACGCTTCCCTCGGCGGGGACTCTGGGGCGGCCGACACGTTCAGGTTCGGCCGAGCGGAGTCGTGTGCGTGGAGCAGACTGCCGGTCTTGTCGACATCCGATGTGTCGATCGTGTCGAAAGCGGTCGCGGTGATCGGTGGCCGCGCAAGGCGGGCCCTGGGGATGCAGAGACGTAGCGCGCTGACCCTGGCCGGCGCGTCGCTCGGTGCGCTTGCACTGTTCGGCGTGTTGGCGGCGGTGCCGGCCAACCGTGCGGACGAGGCTTGGATGTTGTGGGTCGGCCACCGGATGACGCTCGGGGACCGTCTGTACCGCGACGTGTACTTCGTGTCGACTCCGCTCGCCGCGTGGCTCGCCGCCGGCGTGGAGCGGCTCGTCGGGACCGAGCTCCTGGCTCTCCGCGCCCTGAAGAGCATCTTGTTCATCGGCCAACTCACGCTCGGGCTGTCCGCAGCCCGAGCCTCAGGTGTGAGCCCCCGAGCCCGCGTGCTGTTGGCCTTGGCGATGCTCGCGCTCGGTTCGCCGCTCGTCGCGTTCACGAGCCTCTACAGCATGCTTGCGGTGCTCTTCGCGCTCCTTGCGTTGCGCTTCGTCGTGCGGTGGATGAGATCCTCGCCAGCTCATCCGACGAGCCCGCTCGTCTGCGCCGGTGCGAGTTGCGGCTTGTCGTTGGGAGCGAAACCGAATGTCGGTGCGCTCGCCCTGATCGCGTCGTGTGTCTTCCTGACGAGCGCTGGTGCACGACGAGGGTGGACCGTGGTGCTGCGTCGCCTCGCGGTCGTCACGTGCTCGGCGCTTGCCGTCGCCGCAATCGTCCTCGCACCACTCGTCATCATCGGATCATGGGACGCGTTCGTGAGTCAGGTCTTGGCGGGAAGGTCCGACTACTTCCGTGTGGGGTTCTCGTACCCGCACACGCTGAGCCACGTCGCGCACCAGGCAGTCCAGTCGTCATGGAGCGTTGACCCACGACGCCGATGGCGCATCGCGGTCGTGCTCATGCCCCTGGTGGTGCTCGGCGAGCTCGGCGTCGCGATGTGGCGCTCGGACCGCCAGGGACGCCGAGCCGCGCTCGGACCGGCAGCGTTCTCGCTCGCAGCCCTCATCGGGGTACTCCCCCGACCCGGCGTCAACCACTTCGCCTTCGCGGGCCCGCTTGCCTTGACGGCAGCCGTGATCACGCGGCACGCCGCCGGTCCACACGCGTCGCGGGGGGTACCCACCCGGCGGCGGACCGGCGCGATGATCGCAATGACCTCTGTTCTGGTCATTGCGATCGCAGCCGTCGCGGCGGGCGCCCTCGGCGCGGGGAGGCAGCAACCGATGACGACTTCGGGCATTCCGCGCTTCGCTGGCGTACCGGTCCCCGCCGACCTGCGAACGCGCATTCAGCGGCTCCGTCGCGGCCTGAGAACCCAGAGCGACGGACAGGTGTTCATCGTTCGCGACGACGCGGCGTTCTGGTACCTGACCACCGGGATCCGAGACCCGTTGCCGTTCGACTACCCCGAGGTCTCCGACCTCGGCGCACAAGGACAAGCGGGGGTCATCCACCGTCTGCACCGCGGCGAAGCGCGCTGGGTGTGCCTTCGTCCGGGTCACCACGTTGGGCGCACACAAGCCGCGCTCCGTCCCGTCACACTCGAGACCTGGGTTCGCAGCCACTTCGAGCTCATCACCCAGCTCCCCGGATGCAACCTCTACCAACACCCCTGAACGCGGTACGACACACTCTGAGAGCACCTTCCCGCCCGGATCCCGCGAGGGATGGCCCACGAGCGCCGGAGAGCAACCCATGACGGAATCAAGGAGCGAGGACGCGACCCCACCAACCGCGCGCATCGACCAAACGATCGCGAGGCTGGGCGACTGGCGCGGCGAGACCTTGCGCACGATGCGCGCGCTCATCCACGAGGCCGATCCCGACGTCGTCGAAGAGGTCAAGTGGGTGAAGCCGTCGAATCCGGCGGGCGTTCCCACCTGGTCGCACGACGGCATCATCTGCACGGGAGAGGTGTACACGTCCACCGTGAAGCTCACCTTCGCCAACGGCGCTGCGCTGGAGGATCCGACCCAGCTCTTCAACTCGAGCCTCGGGGGCAACATCCGACGCGCGATCGACATCCGCGAAGGCGAGCGGGTCGACGCTCGCGCCTTCCGTGAGCTGATCCGCGCCGCCGTCGCCCTCAACGAAGCCAAGGCGAAAGCCCGAGGTCGGCCCGTCTGACGCCCACCAGCCAGCCGGAGAAACCCCGGGCGGCCCGGTGCAGGGTGGCGCCGGGACGCCTACGGTGCCCGGATGGAAGTGTGGCCAGGGGTGCCGTTTCCGCTCGGCGCGACGTTCGACGGATCAGGAACGAACTTCTCGCTCTACAGCAGCGTCGCGGAAGGCGTGGAGCTCTGCCTGTTCGACAACGGAGACGAGCTTCGTGTGCCGATCAGCGACCAGACGGCGCTGATCTGGCACTGCTACCTGCCCGGCGTGCAGCCCGGCACGCGGTACGGCTGGCGCGTCCACGGACCCTGGGATCCGGCACGCGGGCTGCGCTGCAATCCGACCAAGCTCCTCCTCGACCCGTACGCCAAGGCAGTGGAGGGGACGGTCACGTGGAATCCGGCAGTCTTCCCGTACACCTTCGGCGACCCGACCGGGCCCGCCAACACGGACGACAGCGCGCCCTTCGTCCCGCGCGGTGTCGTGATCAACCCGTTCTTCGACTGGCACGAGGACCGCAAGCCCGGGAGGCCCTGGCACGAGACGGTGGTCTACGAAGCGCACGTGAAGGGCCTGACGCGCCTCCACCCGGGCATCCCCGACGAGATCCGAGGGACCTTCGCCGGCATCGCGCACCCCGCGATCATCGACCACCTCGTCGAGCTCGGCGTGACGGCGATCGAGCTGCAACCCATCCACCAGTTCATCCATGCCCACTTCTTGCACGAACGCCGGCTGCGCAACTACTGGGGCTACGACTCGATCGCGTATCTGGCGCCACATCACGAGTACTCGAGCTCGGGTCACTACGGCCAGCAGGTCAACGAGTTCAAGCAGATGGTGCGCTCACTGCACGACGCAGGCCTCGAGGTCATCCTCGACGTGGTCTACAACCACACCGCCGAAGGCAACCACCTCGGACCGATGCTCTCGATGAAGGGCATCGACAACGCGTCGTACTACCGGCTCGCACCCGACGACCTGTCGCACTACGTCGACTACACCGGCACGGGGAACAGCATGAACGTGCGGCATCCCCACGTGCTCCAGCTGATCATGGACAGCCTGCGGTACTGGGCGATCGACATGCGCGTCGACGGCTTCCGCTTCGACCTGGCTGCGAGCCTCGCCCGCGAGCTCCACGACGTCGATCGGTTGGCCGCGTTCTTCGATCTCATCCAACAGGATCCGGTCGTGAGCCAGGTGAAGCTCATCGCCGAACCATGGGACGTCGGAGAGGGCGGCTACCAAGTCGGGCAGTTCCCCCCCTTGTGGTCCGAGTGGAACGGCCGCTATCGAGACGCAGTACGGGACTACTGGAGAGGCACCGAGCAGACCCTCGCCGAGTTCGCGTCGCGGCCGACCGGCTCGTCCGACCTCTACGGCACCACCGGGCGACGCCCCTTCTCGAGCATCAACTTCGTCACCTGCCACGACGGCTTCACCCTCAGCGACCTCGTCGCCTACAACGAGAAGCACAACGAGGCCAACGGTGAATCCAACCGGGACGGCGAGCCCAACAACCGGTCGTGGAACTGCGGTATCGAGGGGCCGAGCGACGATCCGGCAGTGGTGGCGTTGCGGGCGCGTCAACGCCGGAACTTCCTCACCACCCTCTACCTCTCGCAAGGGGTGCCCATGCTGCTCTCGGGCGACGAGCTCGGCCGGACGCAGCGGGGCAACAACAACGCATACTGCCAGGACAACGAGATCGCCTGGCTGGACTGGGTCGGCAAGGACGACGGCCTGACGGCATTCGTCCGATGGCTGTCCGTGTTCCGTCGCGAGCACCCGGTGTTTCGCCGCCAGAACTTCTTCGCCGGCACGTCCGGCGACAACGACATCGTCGACATCGGCTGGTTCCGGCCCGACGGCGTGATGATGAGCGCCGCGGACTGGGAGACCCACTTCGCCCGAACCGTCGGCGTCTACCTCAACGGGCACGCGATCCGAGGTCGCGGGCCTCGCGGCGAGCGGATCGTCGACAGCTCGTTCTTCGTCATCTTCAACGCCCATGGTGGCACCGTCGACTTCCAGCTCCCCATCAGCGTTCACACCGGCCGTTGGTACCTCGCGCTCGACACCTGGGACGACACGCCCGTCGACCCGCCGCGCTCGGCCCGTCGCTATCGGCCCGGGAGTCGGGCGCGGGTGCGCCCGCGGTCGATCGTCCTGCTCAGCTGCGACGAGGGATGATCGAGCCCGTCGCGACGTATCGGGTCCAGCTCGACTCCACCTTCGATCTCGACGCGGCGGGTGACCTCCTCGAGCACGTGAAGGCGCTCGGGGCCTCGCACGTGTACGTGTCGCCCATCACGCAGGCGGTGCCCGGGAGCAGCCACGGCTACGACGTGGTCGATCCGGGCCACGTGAGCTCGGAGCTCGGCGGAGAAGCGGCGCTCACCCGACTCCTCCGCCGGTTGCACGCCGCCGGGATCGGGCTGCTCGTGGACGTCGTGCCCAACCATCGCGCCGCGCACCGCGCCAACCACGCCTGGTGGACGCTCCTCCGCGACGGACGGGACGGTCCCGGTGCCGCGTGCTTCGACGTGGAGTGGGACGCACCGGGCGCTTCGGGCAAGGTCGTCGTGCCGATGTTGGGCGACGAGCTCGACCGCGTCCTTTCGCGTGGTGAGCTCGTCCTCGACCACGACGACCCCGAGCCGGTCCTGCGCTACGGCGACCACACGCTGCCGATCGCACCCGCGAGCATCGGCCCGGCAGACGACCAGACCCTCGCCGAGCTCGTCGACGCTCAGCACTACCGGCTGGTGTGCTGGCGCGACGCGTGGCTCGTGAATTACTCGCCGCTTCTTCGACATCTGGTCGCTGCCGGCGGTACGCGTGGAGCGCCCGGAAGTGTTCGACGCGCAGCACGAGCTGCTCCTCCGGCTGCTCTCCGCAGGCGCGCTCGACGGAGTGCGCGTCGACCACATCGACGGCCTCCGCCAGCCGGCTGAGGAGCTGCTGAAGTTGCGCGCCGCAGGAGCGCGCTGGATCGTGGTGGAGAAGATCCTCGCCGACGAGGAGCCGCTCCCCTCCCCGCTCGACGCGGACGGCACGACGGGCTACGAGTTCGCCGATCGCGCGTGTGGAGTGCTCGCAGACCCGAGCGGCGAAGGACCGCTCACGCGGTATGGAGGGAGACCAGCGGTGACGACCGGCCCTTCACGTCGATCGCCCGGGAGAGTCGCCTGCTCGTGATCGACGACCTGTTCCCCGCGGACGTCGACCGGGTGGCTCGCGCGTTCGAATCGGCAGGGATCGTGCAGCCGGGCGTGCGCGCCGCGATCCGTGCGCTGCTGTCCGAGCTCGACGTGTACCGCACCTACATCCCCGAGTCCGGTGGCGCCGATCCCGCCGACACCGAACGTCTCAGGGCAGCGCAAGGCCGCGCGAGGACACCTCTCAGCCGCGGAGGCGTCGGCACTCGACGCAGTCGTCGACGCCCTGCTCGCCGGCACGTCGGCGAGTGACGCGCGACTGCGCTTCCAGCAGCTCTCCGCCGCGGTCACGGCGAAGGGCGTCGAGGACACGGCGCTGTACCGCTTCCTGCGCTCACCCGCACGCAACGAGGTCGGCGCCGATCCAGGTCGCTTCTGCTGGACACCGGAGCAGTTCCACGCGGCGAACCAACGGGACGCCGAGCGAGGCAATCGAGGTCTCCTCGCGCTGTCGACCCACGACACCAAGCGCTCCGGCGACGTCCGAGCCCGTCTCGCCGTCCTCAGCGAGGTCCCCGAGGACTGGGCCGCGCTCCTCGACGCCTGCACCCCGGCGCTGACCGCCGCATGGGTCGACGAGCCGCCCGATCCCGTCGCGCACCACCTCCTCCTCCACGGCGTCGTCGGCGCGTGGCCGATCGGCCGCGAGCGGCTCGCGGGCTTCATGCGCAAGGCCTGCCGAGAAGCGAAGCGCGCGACGTCGTGGCTCCGACCGAACGAGAGCTACGAGCGTGCCGTGGAACGTCTCGTCGATGTCGTGGTCGCCGGCGACGTCGCCGAGACGCTGCGGCGGTTCGTCGACGGGATCCTCGTTCCCGGTCGCATCAATTCGCTCGGTCAGGTGGTCTTCCAGTGCCTGGGCTGCGGCATCCCCGACATCTACCGGGGCGACGAGCTGTGGAACCTGAGCCTCGTCGACCCCGACAACCGCCGACCGGTCGGCGAGACCGCGATCCACGAGCTCGCCGCATTGTCGGACATGACCGATGCACCGACGCGCGAGCTCCACGACCCGGAAGACCCGGGGCGCCCGAAGCTCTGGACCGTCACGCACGCGCTGCGACTCCGGGCGCGCCGCCGCGAGTGCTTCCGTCCGAGCGCGTCGTACCGGGCGTTGCGGGCACGGGGAGTCGCGGCTGAGCATGTCGTCGCTTTTGCTCGCGGCGACTCCGTCGTCGGGATCGCGCAGCGGCTGAGCGCTGCGTCGGGGTCCGTGGGACGACACGACGATCGACCTCGGCTCGGGCACCTGGCGCGACGTGCTCAGCGGGGCGCGGCACCAGGGTGAGGTGACCGTCTCGAGCCTCCTCAACGTGTTCCCGGTCGCGATCCTCGAACGAGGGTGACCACCCGATCAGTCGGCGGGGCGGAGCAGGACCCGGGCGGAGCACGGAGCCACGTCGGCGTCCGGCCCGACCTGCTCGAGCGGGCCCCCGTAGGCCTGCGCCGCGGTGTCACAGACGATGCTCCATTCGCCGGCGGGCACGCACCAGCGCCGAGCCTGAGACGCGAAGCAGGCAACGAGCAGCGACCCGTCGCCACGGGGACCCGTCCGCCGCGACGACCAAGAGGTCGCGGTCGTCGTCCCACGTCGCGCGCCGCGTCCCCATCCCGGTTCACTCCGAGCACGGCCGCCGAGCGGCGGGCTGCAACCAGGTCGTGGCAGAGCGACTCGAAGGCCCGCGCTTCGTCGGGGCGGCTCTCGTTCCCCGGGTCCTCCAGCACCGCCGCCGCGAACGTCGCTTCGGCCTGGGGATCCGGCGCAGCTCCGTCGAAGTCGGGGAACTCGGCGGCGCGTCCCCTGCGCACCGCCTCGACGAGGTCGGGATCGCCGTGGCTCACGAAGTAGGGAAACGGCGTCCGGGCGCCCCGCTCCTCGCCCATGAACAGCAGCGGGATCGACGGCGCCAACAACGTGCACGCGACCGCGAGCTTGGCCGCCTCGAAGCCCACGAGCTCGATGAGGCGCTCGCCACAGGGCCGATTGCCGACCTGGTCGTGGTTCTGCGCGAACACCACGAGGCGCTCGAGCGCGACCGCCCGGTCGGCGCGTCCGTGCCGGCGCCCGCGGGACGGTGAGTAGGTGCCGCGGTGCACGAACCCGTGCACGAACGCGTCGGCAAGGTCCTGTCCCCCCGCGAAGTCGGCGTAGTAGCCGCGCCGTTCGCCGGTGAGCGCGACATGGAGCGCGTGGTGGAAATCGTCGGACCACTGCCCGTCCACACCGAGTCCGCCGGCGCCCCGAGGCGCCGTGAGACGCGGGTCGTCGGCGTCGCTCTCGGCGATGACGACGACCGAGCGGCCGGCATCGCGCGCCACGTCGTGCACCGCGTCGGTCAGCTCCTCGACGAAGGGGTACGGCGTGGAATCGACGATCGTGTGCACCGCGTCGAGCCGGAGCCCGTCGACGTGTGCGAGCGTCACCCATGAGCACGCGCTGTCGATGAACAGCGCCCGGACGTGGTCGCTCCCGGCGCCGTCGAAGTTGAGCGCGGCACCCCAGGGCGTGACGTAACGATCCGTGAAGTACGGACCGAAGGAACCGAGCACGTTGCCCTCGGGGCCGAGATGGTTGTACACGACGTCGAGCACGACGACCATGTCGTGTGCGTGGGCTGCGTCGACCAGCCGCCGGAGACCGGCGAGGCCGCCGTACGCGTGGTGCGCCGCCGACGGGAACACACCGTCGTAGCCCCAGTTCCGCGTGCCCGGGAACTCGGCGACGGGCATCAACTCGAGTGCGTTCACGCCGACGCCTCGAAGACGGTCGAGGCGCGCGACGGCACCGTCGAACGTTCCCGACGGTGTGAACGTGCCGACGTGCAGCTCGTAGAGGACCCAGTCCGACAGCGGCGGCGCTCGGAACCCGTCATCGGTCCACGGAAAGTCCGGGGCGACGACCTGCGACGGGCCGTGCACACCCCGGGGCTGCGCGCGTGATGCCGGGTCGGCGAACGCGGATCCGTCCAACCGATAGCGGTACGTCGTCCCGGGGGCGATCCCCGCGGCGTCGCCCGACCAGTGTCCCGTCGGCTCCCGCTCGAGGTCGACCGTTCGACCCGATGCGAACGCGACCTCGACGTGAGCCGCCGACGGTGCCCACACCCGGAACGACGTGGCGCCCGGATGCGACCGGGCGCCCAGCAACGGTCGGTCGGCGTCGGTCACGTCACCCGCGGACAGAGACGACCGGCTCGAGGAACACGACGCTGAGCGGCGGCAGCGTCAACACGATCGAGTGCGTTCGCCCATGACTCGGGATCGGCGTCGCAGCCGTCGCTCCCAGGTTCCCCGTCCCGCTTCCGCCGTAGTCGGCCGCGTCGCTGTTCAGGACCTCGCGCCACGAGCCGCCCTGATCGACGCCGAGCCGGTAGTTGTGGCGCGGAGTCGGCGTGCAGTTCGCAACCACGAGCAACACCGACCCGTCGTGTGCGGTCGGAACCAGGACACGACGCTCTGGCCCGAGTCGCTCGCGTCGGCCCACTCGAAGCCGAGCGGATCCGCGTCGAGCTCGTAGAGCGCGCGCCGATCGACGTAGACGCGATTGAGGTCGGCCAGCCACCGCGCGACGCCGGCGTGCGCGGGATCCTCCTCGAGGCCCCAATCGAGCACTCCGTCGTGGTTCCATTCGTCGGGAACGGCCAGCTCGGCTCCCATGAACAGCAGCTTCTTGCCCGGCTGCCCGGTCATGATCCCGAGGAGCAGCCGCAGGTTGGCGAGCTGCTGCCAGTGGTCGCCGGGCATGCGCGAGCACAACGAGCGCTTGCCGTGGACGACCTCGTCGTGGCTCAGCGGAAGCACGTAGTTCTCGCCGAACTGGTAGAGCGCCCGGAACGTCAAGTCGTCCTGATGCCAGGCACGGTGGACGGGGTCGCGCTCGAAGTAGCGCAGCGTGTCGTGCATCCATCCCATGTCCCACTTGAACCCGAACCCCACGCCGCCCAGATACGTCGGACGCGAGACCATGGGCCACGCGGTGGACTCCTCCGCGATCGTCTGGACGCCGGGAACGTCGGCGTAGACGGACTCGTTCAGCTCGCGCAGGAACCGCAGTGCATCCAGGTTCTCGTTCCCCCCGTAACGGTTCGGGACCCACTCGTCCGCCGCCGCGCGAATAGTCGAGGTACAGCATGGAGGCCACCGCGTCGACGCGAGCCCGTCCACGTGGTAGCGCTCGAGCCAGAAGTGCGCGCGCTCGAGAGCAAGAAGGAGCGCACTTCGTCCCGCCCGTAGTTGAAGATCCACGTGTCCCAGTCCGGATGGAAGCCCTGCGCGGTCGGCGTGCTCGAAGAGGTGGGTACCGTCGAAGAATCCCAAGCCGTGCTCGTCGGTCGGGAAGTGGGATGGAACCCAGTCGAGGATCACCCCGATCTCGTTGGCGTGCAGCGTGTCGATGAGATACATGAGATCCTGCGGACCTCCGAACCGCGACGTCGGCGCGAAGTAGCCCGTCGTCTGATAGCCCCACGAGCCTGCGAACGGGTGCTCCATCAGCGGCAGGAACTCGACGTGCGTGAAGCCGAGGCGTTGCAGGTGCTCCACGAGCAACGGCGCCAGCGCGCGGTACGACAGCGGCCGGCCCTCGGCGTCGCGACGCCACGAGCCGACGTGCATCTCGTAGATGGCGACCGGGGCGTCGAGCGCGAGGTGCTGCGCACGCCGGGCCATCCAGGCGTCGTCCGCCCATCGATAGGTCAGGTCGGCGACAACCGACGCCGTGCGCGGCGGTCGCTCCGCGCGGAAGGCGAACGGGTCGGCCTTGTCGAAGACGGCTCCACCGTTGCGGCAGTGGATACGGAGCTTGTAGAGAGCTCCGGGGCCGACGTGCGGCACAAACCCGCTCCAGATTCCCGACGACCCGACGGATCGGAGACGCGTCTGCCCGTCTTCCCACCCGTTCCAGTCTCCGACGACGCCGACGGTCGACGCGTTGGGTGCCCACACGGCGAACGAGGTGCCGTCGACCCCGTCCAACACGACCGGGTGCGCACCCAGGGACTCCCAGAGCCGTCGATGCGTGCCCTCGTTGAAGAGGTGCAGATCGTCGGCGGTGATCAGCGGCGACGGCGGCAAGGGGGTCATCGTGTTCCCTTTCGTGCCGCGTCGAGTGCGTGAAGCTGCGTCCCGAGTGCGGCGTCGTCACGAAGCCGGCGCAGTGTGAGTGCATGCCGGCCACTCCAGTTCGCCACTCCGTCGAACGTGCCGGGGATGTTCTGTGCGCGTGTCTCTCCCCAGAGCTCTTCGAGTCCCACGATCACCATCTCGGCGCGACTGCGCCCGAGATGGGCCAGCGCGGCCGTCGTCACCGCTCGAGCTCCTCCGCGACGTGTCCCGAGAGCGTCACGCAGGCGTGCTCGGGTCGCCGCCCGCACCCGTCGCTCGGCCCGCGCCGCGGCGACGGTCGTCTGTGCGAGCTGCCGTCGCAGGTCGATGTCGGCACCCTGCCACCATGCCGTGAACGTCGGGGTGTCGTGGGTCGACAGCGACGCTGCACTGCGTCGTGGTGGTGTCGGCGCATGGCTCACCCTCCTCCCGGTCGACCATCGACGCTCGTCGCCGAACGCGAACTCGGCGACCCACGTTCCCAGGATGTCGTGGCGAGCCATCGCCCGGCGGACGCGTGCCGGGACGGTACCCAGATCTTCCCCGATCAACCGACACCCGTGTCGGTGTGACGCAGCGTTGAGCACCGCGAAGAGCTCCTCCGCCGGTGCCCGAACGTAGACACCATCTCGTGCATCGAATCCGTCGGGAATCCAGAACGTGCGAGCGAGGCCCATGACGTGGTCGACGCGGAGGGCCGTCGCCGGGACCATGTGATGTGCCAGACACGCCGAGAAGTGCACGTGCCCTTCGGCGCTCCCCGCCTCGGGGTGCGCAGGCCGGAAACCCCAGGACTGGCCTTCGGCGAAGAAGTGATCCGGTGGCGCACCCACGGACACTCCCCGCACGTAGAGATCCGGGGCGTCCCAGACGTCGAAACCACGTGGATGAACGCCCAAGGGAAGATCGAGCACGAGCCCGACGCCACCGCGCGACAGCGTGTGGACATCGCGAGCACGGAGCGCCGCGCGACCAGCTGCGCGTAGACGTGGCGGCGCACCACGGGGTCGTCGGCGGCAGGCAACTCGTGAGGTTCGCGGTTCCCGTCGTGCTCGAGTGCGGCTCGAAAGCGCCCGTACCGGACGAGGTCAGGATCGTCGCGCGCCGCTCGCCGCATGGCGCGCTCGTCGGTCGGCCGCGCGCGCGACGGCGCCGTCCAGCGCGCGGCGCACGCGATCGCCGACGCGAGCCCAGTCGACGGTGCTCGAAGGGGGACGTGGTGCGGGCCGAACCCCGAGCACCGCCGGGTCGAGCAGCGCCTCGTTCCAGTAACGGCGCGAGACCGGCGTGTACGGGCTCGGGTCGAGGGGCACGCCCGTGCGAATCGGCCCGAGGAAGGTCGGGAGCAGCGGCAACGTCGCGACGTACGAGCCGCCATTCTTCCCGAGCCAGCGCCCGAGGCACTCGAGGTGCCCGAGGTGACCGCTACCGAGATCGGGCCCGCCGCGCAAGGCGTACGTGGGCGCGAACACGCCCCACCCGTGCCGGAATGAGTCCGCCACGTAGGAACGGAGCGGTGCCGCGACAAGCGTCGCGGTCTCGGAGTGCCGTCCGTCCTCGACGACGATACGGTGCAACCCGGGCGCGACGTCCGGGAGGCGCGCCTCGATCGCGATCGTCGAGTTCGGCGCCGGCGCGGTAGCCGCTCGCACCGCGGTGCGCTCCCGTCATCCAACTGGACGACGAGACGGAGGCGCGCACCGCCGTCGGAACGTACGCGAGCCCGCAGCGCCCCGTCCCACGCAACGACCGTCGGGGGCAGCATGCGAGCGCGTCGGTCCGCCCGGCGCCCTCGCAGCGCGTCACCGGCCAGCCGGGGATGCTCCATCACACCGAGGGCAGCGAGCACCGCGACGAGGACCTCCGTCGACGCAGACCGCGTGCGGTCGAAGACGTCGGTGTAACGCAACTCGATGCCGCAATCGCGCGCGAGCGTGCGCACCGCTGCGGTCTCGTTCACGATGCAGCGGCGAGGAGTCGGTGGAGCCCGCGCAGCGGAATCGGGGCCCACTCCGGCCTCGACCCCAACTCGTAGGAGAGCTCGTAGAAGGCCTTGTCGAGCAAGAACACGTCGAGCAACATCGTCGCCTCTTCATCGTCTGCCGGGAGCACCGCGGAGTCCTGAACCGCAACATCTCGATAGCCACGCAGGAACGCCGCCGCGCACCATCCGGCCCAGGAGTCGGCGAGCCCGGCGAGCGCTTCGAGGTGCGCGGCCTCTCCCCGCGCCATCTCGACCTCGCGCCGGGCGACCGTCACGGCATAGTCGAACGAACGGACCATCCCGGCGACGTCTCGCAGCGCCGGACGCTTCCGTCGCCGCTCCTCCAACGAGCGGGCAGGCTCTCCCTCGAAGTCCACGATGACGAAGTCGAGCCCGGTGAACAGCACCTGGCCGAGGTGGTAGTCGCCGTGCGCGCGGATGAGGGACACGGTCAGCGGCCGCTCCAAGAGCTCTCGGTACCTGGCGAGCGCCCTCTCTTCGTGCTCGAGGATCTCGTCGGCGAGGTGGCGATCCGGCTCGGCAAGGGATCCTCGCGCCCGACGGACGAGGCGCAGCGTCTGGCGTGCCATCACGCGGAACGACTGGTGCAGAGCCCGGCGTTGCAACATCGTGAACGACTCCGGCGCGAGATCCGGGTCGTCCGCGGCCGCGAGCGAGACGTGCATCTCGGCGCTGCGCCTTCCGAGCAGGGCGGCGTGGTCGAGCGTGCGCCCGATCGCCGACGCCACGTCGTCGGGCGGCGTCTCGGCGGCCCACGTCATGGCGGAGCCGCGAGGGGGGAGGTGCCCGGTCAGGTCGCCGGGGAGGTCCTCGAGGGCGCGACGGACATCCGAGACGACCAGCTGCCAGGCATCGCACTCGTGGCGAACGAAGCCGGACAGGAGCGCGAGCGTCGACGGCTCCCCGCGACGGGGCACGTAGCGCAGCGCGCCGCCGACGGGAGCCACGTGACCGAAGTGGTCGTCCAGATAGGTGCCGAGCTCGAACTCCGGGCTGACGCCCGGGTCGACGCGGCGGTAGAGCTTCAGGAGCATCGTGGTGCCGAACGCCACCGAGGTGTTGCTCTGGTCGGCACGCAGAACATGCGGGTCGAGTGGCTCGTCCGTGTGCAGCAGGCGGGCTCCCGAGGGGCCGCGGACGAATTCGAGCGAACCCCGCTCACCCGGGATGACGCGTCCACGCCGGAACCGATCGAGGATCGCGGCAGCCACCGACTCGTTCCACAAGGCTTCGTAGAGCACGACGGGATCGGACCCCCCGCCATCGATCTCGGCCACCACACCGTGCGCGAGCTCGGCTGCCAACCTTGCCGCCCGCTCGCCACGCGCGACGGCGAGCGGCAGGACGTAGGTGGAGATGCTGCCGTCTCTCAGCTCCACGTCGACCAGCAGGAGCCACACCGGCTCGGTCCTCGTACCCCCGGGAAGGGGGACGACCTCGGCGATTCGGACGCTCTCGATCCCCCGCGTCTTGCCCGCGAACCAGCGCTTGGACTCGATGTATCCGGCAAGGAGCCGGGCGAGCGCCGCCCGTGCCCGGCCTTTGACGGGCTGTTCTCCTCGTTGCAGGACCAACCGAGGCAGGCCGCTCGCGGGTGGTGCCGAGACCACCGGCGCGTCGATCGAGCGGTTCACCAACTCGAACGCATGGAACGCGTAGGGACCGAGCGTGAAGAGGTACGGGAGGGTGCCAATCGACGGAAAGCTGGTCGTACCGAGAAGCTCGACGGGGGTCGCCCCGACCCAAGGACCGAGATCGACCTCCACCGCCTGGGCACGCCTCGAGAGGTTCGCCACCACGAGGAGGTGCTGGTCGCCGTCCTCGCGGACGAAGGCCAGCACATGCGGGTTCTCCGGGTGCAGCACGCGAAGCGCGCCGCGGGCCAGCACGGGGTGTCGCCGTCGCATCGCGATCATCTGACGCATCCAGCGCAGCAGCGATGCCGGCTGGTCGAGCTGCGCCTCGACGTTGAGGTGCTCGTAGTGGTACTCGGGGTCGATGATCACCGGCAGGTAGAGGCTCTGCGGGTGGGCGCGCGAGAACCCCGCGTTCTTGTCCGCGCTCCATTGCATGGGGGTACGAACCGCGTTGCGGTCACCGAGCCAGACGTTGTCGCCCATGCCGATCTCGTCGCCGTAGTAGATGATGGGCGTGCCCGGCATGCTGAAGAGCAAGCCGTTGAGGAGCTCGATGCGTCGCCGGTCGTTCTGGAGCAAGGGGGCGAGCCGCCGGCGAATGCCCTGGTTGACTCGCATCTGCGGATCGCCGGCGTACACGCGGTACATGTAGTCGCGCTCCTCGTCGGTGACCATCTCGAGCGTGAGCTCGTCGTGGTTGCGCAAGAAGATGGCCCACTGGCAGGAGTCGGGGATCTCGGGCGTCTGCTCCAGGATGTCGACGATGGGAAACCGATCCTCCATCTTCAACGCCATGAACAAACGGGGCATGACGGGGAAGTTGAACGCCATGTGGCACTCGTCGCCGGTCCCGAAGTAGGCCGCAGCGTCGTCGGGCCACTGGTTCGCTTCGGCGAGGAACATGACCCCCGGGCTCTTGCGATCGACATAG
Source organism: uncultured Actinomycetes bacterium (assembly GCA_963815405.1). GTDB lineage: Bacteria > Actinomycetota > Acidimicrobiia > IMCC26256 > DASPTH01 > CAWFGR01. The sequence goes on along the minus strand of CAWFGR010000009.1, from coordinate 20,663 downwards.
CTGCGGAGCGCCTTCAGGAACCTGTGTGTGGCCGGGAGGTTCTCGCACTGGGTGCCCTCCGCCTCGTAGAGGTAGGGCACGGCGTCCAGGCGAAAGCCGTCGACGCCCTCATGCACCCAGAAGTCGAAGACCCCTCGAACCTCGTCGTGCACCGCCGGATTCTCGAAGTTCAAGTCCGGCTGGTGCGAGTAGAAGCGGTGCCAGTAGTACTCACCCGCCGCTGGATCGAGCGTCCAGTTCGACGACTCGAAGTCGCGAAAGATGATGCGAGTGCCGCGAAAACGGTCGGTGGTCCTGCTCCACACGTAGTACTCACGCGCGTTCGATCCGGGCGGCGCCAGTCGTGCCCGACGAAACCACGGATGCTGGTCGGAGGTGTGGTTCAAGACCAGCTCGGTGATCACCGCGAGGTCGCGACGATGGGCCTCGCGGAGGAACCTCCGGAACGACGGGAGAGATCCGTAGTTGGGATGCACGTTGCAGTAGTCCGCGATGTCGTAGCCGTCGTCGCGGAGGGGTGACGGATAGAACGGCAGGAGCCACAGCGCCGTGACTCCCAGCTCCTGCAGATAGTCGAGCCGCGCGGTCAGGCCGTCGAAGTCACCGATGCCGTTGTCGTCGCTGTCCTGGAACGCGCGGACGTGCACCTGGTAGATGATCGCGTCGCGATACCAGTGCGGGTCGCGTCCGATCACGCGAGTACGATCCCCATGGGAGACGCTCTCGGTGGCCGCGATCGGACGCACCGGCTCCGGTGTCAGCACATGCGCGACGAGGCCACCCGCGTCGAGGGCCACGAAGTTGCGCGGCCCGTGCCACGTGAACACCTCGCCGCCGAGCTCGTCTCGGACGAGGAACGGTGTCTGCGTCGTGAGTCCGAGCTCGGCGAGGTCGAGCTGCACAAATCCACTCTGCGGTTGGAACGCATCGACCGTGACCACGACGACCACCACGTCGCCCGTGGCCTGGTCGACCTTGGAGTAGCAGAGCAGCTCGGGATTGTCCGTGTCGTGGAAACGAAGACCGACGTTCGACTGGAGCGCCGGGTGGGCACGCCGGATCCCGTTGAGCCGCGTCAGCAGCGGTCGCAAGCTGTCGGCGCGCGCTCGGTCCCACTCCTTGATCTCGTACTTCTCGGAGGCGAGGTACTCCTCGCTGCCGGGAGTCCGCGGCGTGGAGACCGACAACTCGAACGCCGGGCCATAGATCCCGTAGCTCGCGGCCAGCGTCGTGGCCAGCACGGCTCGAATGGCGAAGGCGGGTCGCCCGCCCGACTGCAGGTACTCGGTGAGGATGTCGGGGGTGTTGGGCCACACGTTCGGCCGGAGGTACTCGCGCACGGGCCCCTGGGTGAGCTCTTCGAAGTACTGACGGAGCTCCCAGGCATGGTTGCGCCAGGCGAAATACGTGTACGACTGATTGAAGCCGATCTTTGCGAGCCGCTGGAGCACGCGCGGCCGAGTGAACGCCTCCGAGAGCAGAACGACGTCGGGGTGCTGGCGTCGGAGATCGGCAACCAGCCATTCCCAGAAGGCGAAGGGCTTCGTATGCGGGTTGTCCACCCGGAAGATCCGCACACCCTGATCGACCCAGAACTCGAACACGGCGCGCAGCTCACGCCACAGCCCGCGCCAATCCTCCGTCTCGAAGTCGAAGGGAACGATGTCCTCGTATCGCTTCGGCGGATTCTCCGCATGTTGGATCGTCCCATCGGGACGCGTCCGGAACCAGTCCGGGTGCTCGGTGAGGTAGGGGTGGTCGGGCGCGCATTGGAACGCGATGTCCAGGGCGACCTCGAGGCCGTGGCGAGCTGCTTCCTCCACGAGCCCGCGAAAGTCCGCCACCGTGCCGAGCTGAGGGTGCACCGCCATGTGGCCCCCGTCGGCCGACCCAACCGCCCAAGGGCTTCCCGGATCGTCACGCTTGGCGACAAGGGCGTTGTCCGCCCCCTTGCGATTCGCCCCGCCGATCGGATGCACCGGTGGCAGATACAGGACGTCGAAGCCCATCGCCGCGATCTCGGGAAGGAGCGCGGCGGCGTCTCGGAAGGTCCCGTGTGCTCGGCCCGCGCCCAGCGAACGGGGAAAGAGCTCGTACCAACTCGAGAACCTCGCAACGACACGATCGACGTCGAGGGGGAACGTCTCCGATCGCACGTTGTCCCTCGGCGCGCCGTTGCGCAGCATCGCGTCGTGGACTCGCTCGTCGTCGAGCACGGCCCGGTCACCGGCTCGCAAGGCACGAGCCGCGCCACGGAGCAGCCGGCCATCGGACTCGGCGCGTGCCAGCGCCTCGTCGACGAGACGAGCCAGGATCTCGACTTCCACCGCGACGTCGAGACCGGCATCGTGGCGCTGCACGACCGCGTGACGGGCCGACGCCCACCGGTCGACGACGCCGACGACGCGGTACTCGTGGCGACCGAGCTCCTCGGATGCGAAGCCGGCCCGGAACTCGTCGTTCCCGAGTGACTCCATCGGGATCCGTCGCCAGTGCTCGGCTCCCTCGCGCCGCCAGAGCAGGAACCCGGCGACGAGGTCGTGGCCCTCGACGAAGATGTCGGCACTGACCGCGAGGCTCTCTCCCAGTGTCCGCTTGACGGCGAACCGGCCCCCGTCGACCGCGGGACGGACGGACTCGACGACCACCCTGCCTCGCGCGACCTCCTCATTCGGCAGCCTTCTGCGTGTCATCTCACCTTCTCGACTTCGGGCGCCTCCGGGCCGTGTGGTCATCCCACCCTAACGGCAGCCCCGAGCCGCTCGTCGAGCATCGATGGCAAGAGCGCGGAACCGTCACACAACGAACGGCACGACGACATCCGTGGACCGCGTGCTGTCCAACCGGGATCGGGCGAGCGCGCGCCTCAGCGTGCCTACCAATGCGACGCACCTCGGCGCCGGGCAGCGCCGAGGTGCACGGGAAGCGCATCGAGACCACGAAGCACGAGCCCGTCGCCATGTGTCCAGCGCAGGTCGCGACGGTCGACCGCGAGGCGGAGGTCCGGAAACCGGCCGAGCAACGCGCCGAAGGCGACCCGTGCTTCGAGTCGCGCGAGTGGTGCGCCCAGGCAGAAGTGGATGCCGTGCCCCGAACCCGAGGTGTGGACGCGGCTCACGACTGATGTCGAGCCCTGCGGGATTCTCGAAGAACTCCGGGTCGTGATTGGCCGCACCGAGACAGACCAGCACCTGCTCGCGGGCCGGGATCTCCACGCCGACCAGCTCCATCCGCTCGGTCGTCACGCGGAACGTCGCGTGGAGCACGGGAGCCGAGAAGCGGATGAGGTCGACAACCCCGTTGCCGATCAGGCTGGTGGTCGTGTCGTGACCCGCGACGATGAGCTGGAACAGGCTGGAGAGCAGCTCCTGGCCGGTCAAGCAGTCCTCGTCGTCGCTGGCGGTCACGAGCACACCGACGAGATCGTCCCGGGGATGCTCCCGATGGGTCGCAACGAGGCGCTCCAGCGACGCGACGATCGTGTCCGACGCGGCAACCGCCGCAGGTGGCGGGGATCCGCTCCACGGCTGGAACAACGTGCAGAACGCGTCGCGGAGTGGGAAACGATCCTCCTCGGGAACACCGAGCAGCTCGCAGATGACTCGGAACGGCAACGGGTACGCAAAGCCGTCGACGAGATCCACCACGGCGTCCGGTGCCGATGCTTCGAGCGCGTCGAGCAACTCGTCGGCGATCTGTGCGATCGAGGGCTCGAGCGCAGCGATTCGTGAGGGGACGAAGGCGCGCGACGCGAGGCGACGCAGGCGCTCATGGTCGGGGGGGTCGAGGTTCATCATGTGCCACGCGAGGCCAGGGCCCGGAAGGCCGGGATCCACGACCTCGGGATCCTCGTCGAGCGCAGCCACGATGTCCTTCGACAGGCGGGAATCCTTCAGGGCCTGATGCGCCGCCTCGTGACCGAGGACGAGCCAGGCGGCGTGACCGTCGGCCAGCCGGACCTGACGGACCGGGCACTCCGCGCACGTCGACGCGAACAGCGGATACGGATCGTTCCGGGTGATCGCGTCCCAGTCGCCCCAGGTGATCATCGGTTCAGACATCGAGGTGCTCCTTGCCGACGGAGAAGACGAGCGCGCCGGCATCGCGCGCTGGGGGTCCTGTCATGAGCGTAGGGTTCGGTCGTGAATTCGGGGGGTGTGGAGGACCGCCCTCCGCACGGGGGGATTGACAGCCGCAGTCGGCGCCCGGGGCGCGCGAGCACCCGATTCGCTCGGCGCACGCGCGCCAAGACCGAAGAGCGTCGAGCGCTGCAAACCCGAGTCTTCGCCGACGCGACCGAACAGTCGCCGCTGCGATTCGCCTTCCTGCTGGCCCTTTCCGTCGCGATCGCGGTGATGGGATTGACCGCGGGATCTACGGCAGTGGTGATCGGGGCGATGCTGATCGCCCCACTGATGACGCCGGTGATGAGCTTCGCGGGCGCGCTCGTGCTCGGATGGACGAGCCGCTTGGTGCGATCGGCCGCGATCGTCGCCGTCGGCTCGATCGGGGCAGTCGCCTTGGCGTGGCTCGTCGCGCGCCTTCTCCCCGCGCATGAACTGACCTCCGAGGTGCTCTCGCGGACAACTCCCGACATCCGCGACCTCGCGGTGGCGCTGCTTGCGGGCGCTGCTGGCGCCTACGCCATCTCGCGCCAGGATCTCTCGGCCGCGCTTCCGGGGGTGGCGGTGGCCGTGGCGTTGGTGCCGCCGCTCGCAACCATCGGCGTCGTGCTCGAGGCGGGCCGCTCCGACTACGCGGAAGGCGCTGCGCTGCTCTACTGCGCGAACCTCGCGGCGATCGTCCTGGCTGGCGCAGCCATCTTCCTTGCCAACGGGCTGGTGCCCCCCGGCCGGCTCCGGCAAGTCACTCGGCGTGTCGTCGGTGGGTTTCTCCTCGTCGCCCTGGTCACGGTCGGCATTGGCATTCCGTTGGCTGCTCGCTCGATCAGCGTTGCCAATCAGCTCGAGGACGTCGCCGCGGTGGATGCCCAGGTTCGGCGCTGGTTGCCCACCGACACACAACTCAGGGTGGAGAAGGTCACGGTCGACGGGCACGCGGTCACCGTCGATCTCGACGGTCCCGACGTCCCCCCCTTGACCGGGACGCTCACGGCCGCCGTCTCGTCCGCGCTCAATCGTGCCGTGGCGGTGAACGTCCGATGGCAGCAACGGAGCGATCTCAGAGCGTCGACCGACAAGCTTCGTGCAACCGAGGAACAGGCCCTCGACATCGCCCGGGCGTGGCTCGTCGACGCATCGGACGGGACCGTGACCGACGAGATCACGAGCATCCATATCTCGGGTGGCGACATCACCGTCGATCTCGTCGGGCCACAGACCCCTCCACCAGCGAATTCCCTCGCGAAGGCGCTGAAACAGCAGTTTGGGACCGAGCCCTCCGTGAGCATTCGGTGGACACAACAAGTGATCGAGAAGTCCGGAACGACAGGCTCGCGAAGAGACGTCGAGACCGGAGCGCGCGCGGCGTCGGAAGCATGGGCGCGGCAACGCTCCGACATCAGCGTGCTCGAGGTCCAGTACGAGAGCGGCACCATCACCGTCGACCTCGCCGGACCAGAGGTACCGAGCAAGATCCCGAAGCTCGTGAAGTCGATCAAGGTCTCGACACAGCAAGCGGTCACCGTGAAGGTCCGCTTCTTCCAACGAACCAACCTCAACTAGCGAACCATCGCGGGGGTTTGGAGAGCGACGACGAATCCCGCGACGAGTGGCATGGTTTCGAAGGGCCAGCTCTGAGATCCGTCACGTCGTCGCGCGCTCGGCATCCGTCTCATCCGGAAGCACGATCGGAGCGAGCGTCGGGTTCGGCGCGCCGACGAGCGGGACGACGTCGAAGATCTCACCGCTCACGCTGGACACGTCGATCCTGTGCACGACGCGCCCGGCGTCGAGGTCGACCATCGCGATGCCCGCTCGGCCCTGGACTCCGCGACGATCGAGCTCCTCGAGGAGCGCTGCGCAGCGTGGCTGGGCGCGCCACGGGTCGCGACAGCGCCACCAGCGCGGTGTCGCGATCCAGGAGCACCAAGCCACGCGCGAATCCGGCGACGAACGCCACGCGTTCGAACGTCCCGTCGTCGACGTATCCGAGCCATCCCGAGCCCGACTCGACGAGCCAGACGCGACCCGCGAACCAGCGCGGCGCGTGCGGCGAGCGCAGTCCAGCGGCCGCGACCGCTCCCGAGTCGACGTCGACGACCACGCCCGCGTCGTCGGGAGCTTCGCGCCAGCCGTCCGGTACCGCGGTGGCCGCGAAACAGGTGACGAACCGAGCGCGGCCCGCGTCCATGGCAACGCCGTTCAGGTGGCAGCGGTCGACATCGGCCGGATCCTCGGCCGTGGCTCCGAACCGAGGCTGCCAGATCGGGAGGATCGAGCCCGCGCCGTCGGGCACGCGAGGCAGTTCCGCGCCGTCGCCACGACGACGGGGCACGATGCTCCGTCGCTCCAGGCGACGTCGTGTACCCCGATCCATCCGGTGTCCCAACTCCGGGCTCGCGCGAACTCCGTTCTCCCCGACGCGTCGGCGGTGCCGGCAGCGACCTCGACGAGCGACGTGGCGCTCGCGACGACGAAGCCGTCGCGCAGGGGTGCGAGTCCCGACGCGATGCCCACGATGCGTTGCGTGGCACGGGCCTCGCCGCTCGGCGCGGCACCGAGCACGAACAGCCGACCTGCCGAGTAGGTCGTGAATGCGAGACCGATCGAACGCCTCACGAGCTCGTCGACGAAACCTGGACTGACCGCCACGCGAATCGAGGGCGTCGAAGCCGGAGAGTCCACGACCCATCATGTCGCTTGTGAGGAGGGCTCGGAGAGCGCACAATCTCGGCAGCCGACGGAGAGTTGCACATGGGTGGGTCACGCCGGATCGACGACGCCAGGATCACCGCGACGACGACCATCAGCGATGGTGACGTCGCGAGCGTTCCAGGATTTCGCGCGCCGCTGATTCAGCTCGCCAACCTGTGCGCTCAGGACGCCGTGATCGATCTCGGCATCTCGATCGCCCCGACCACTCCCGGGGCAGTTCCCTCCAAGGTGTTCCGCCGCGCCGTTTCGAGCTCCGTTCTCGGCGGAACAGGTCACCGGCTTCCACCTGTTGGCCGTCGCGGGCGGCGATGCCCACCTCGACGTCGTCCTCGGGCACGAGCTGGGCACGGGGTCATTCGCGTCGCCAGGCGATCCTGCGCACGACCCTGGCTCACGGCTCGTCGATCGGGTGCTGACGATCCGCAACGTCGGGACCGAGCCGGCCGATCTCGGGCTCTTCGGGGTCTTCGGTCCAGGCCAGCCGGGCGTGGCAGACGGGCTCGCCGACGTGCAGCTCGACCCGGGCGCGTCGTTCGACGCGTTCATGGACATCTCGGTGGTCCCGTCACCACCCGGCAAGTCCGAAGCGACCATCGACGGCGACCTCAACTGGGACGAGATCACGCCACGCATCGGGCTCACCTACGCACTCGGCAAGGACCGCACGACCTTGCTCCGAGCGAGCTATTCACGTTTCGCCGACCAACTCGGACGAGGGTCCAAAAAGCCGCTCACGCCCCAGTACACCTACTTCTACTTCCTCCCCGGTGCTCAGCTCGACCGTCCGGTCGAGACCGAGGAGTCCATCCCCGCTTGGTATTCCATGTACCGCCAACTCGATCGAGCCTGGACAGGCGCCCTCGGGAGCCAGAGTCAGCCCCTGGGCGCGGCGTGGCTCACCGTCGAGCCGGAACGTCCGCTCGGTGGCGACTTCGCCATGCATTTCGGCGAGCACTCCGAGCTCCCCCGAACCTCGCGGGAGGGAACGCGCTTCGGCGCCTCGCCGAACGAGACGGCGTCGTTCGCGACCGGCCCCGCACGTCTTGAAGATTCCGCCGGCACGGGCTTCTACGTCAACGATCGATGGAACCTCGACGATCGATGGAGCTTCAACATCGGGTTCCGGTACGAGGACACACTCACCGGGTCCCCCGACCATGCCCAGGCGGGTACGTGGTACCTGCAAGGTCGCGATCGGGCCGCTCCGATCACGGTCGTCCGAGACCCGAACTACCGGGGCGTCGTGACCGACACCCTGTTCCCCGCGAGAGATCGACGCGGCGCCGGGCGCGCGTTCCTGCCGCATGTTCCGGTGCTGGAGAAGGCGGCCGGCGGCGCGATCGTGTTCTCCGCGCTCGCCTTCGCGATCGCGGGAACAGGGATCGGGGACTCGACCACGACGAAGCAGATCGAGGTCGTCGTGAACGACGCTGGTGCTGTCGGCACCCCGGCGACAGCGACAGAGGCGAGGATCGTCCAGCTCATCGATGGCGGCGACCATCCGCCATTCTCGGAATCATGGGGCGACTACCTGAACCCGCTCACGGGCCTTCCGTTCCCCGGGCTGTCGGTCGGGATGGACTGCGCGGCGACCGAGGGCATCCCTTCGGGGGCGATCATCCAGTTCGACGTCACGGGCCCCCGCGGCCCCGCCACATGGCTCGGCCGGCTCGACGAGCGGGCGCACGTGCGAGTCGCCGGCGGAATCGACGCGCCCGGCAACTACGTGGTCACGACAGGCAGCTGGTTCCTTGCCGAGACGCCGGCGAACCGCCACGACATCGGCTTCGGTTCGCTCAACCGAACGGTGACCGTCCCCAACCCGCCGGCGGAGAACCCGTGCGACACGGCGACCCTCGCCGGCGGCACCCCGTTGGTCGACCAGGCAAGCTCGGGCACGCCAGCTCGTCCGGAGACCCGCCTGCGCACCGTCACCACCCGGAAGAACGCCTTCCCCTGGAGCGTGCCGACCGGCGCTGGCGTGGCCTCGGCGACGGGCGGTGCGCTCTGGCTCCGCAACCGTCGGCTCGCAGGCCTGCTCGGCCGGCGCGCTCGTCGACGCGGTTCGCGTCGCCGTGGCCGGCGATGGACGCGGCGCCTGCACTGGGCGCGATTGCGCTCCCGCCGGTTGCGACGACGGACCTCACGCCGCTCGGAGTGATCAGCCCCGGGTGCAGTCGGTCAGCCATCCATAGCGCCGGCCGACAGCAGCGAGGTGCACCACAGCCTGCGCCGTCGAACCCCCGGCGGTGCGGTTGACCGTGACGGCAATCGTGTCGGCAAGGGTCGTCGTCTGCCCGTCGGTCGTCCATGCGTACTGCTCGGGAGCGCCGGTGGCCAGTACCTCGAACGAAGCGGTCGCGTCCGCGAACACCCCCCAGGTACTGCCGGCACACCGCCTCGCCATAGCGGTCGATCACCGCCGGGTGGAGGCGATCCGCCAGGAACGTGACATCGCCCGAGCGGAGCGCCGCGGCGAGCGCGCCGAGGAACTCGGACGGGGACTCCGAGAGTGCTGGCGCGGCCGAATCGGCCGTCGCCGACGTGTCCGGCGCCGCGGCGCCGCGGGTTCGCGTCTGCGACTCGCCCCACCCTGCCACCAGCCCGACGATGCCGATCACTGACGACACCAGCCCGACGACCACGAACACCCGCGCGACTCGTGCGCCCACGGGACTGATTCTGACACCACTCTCCACCGGGCGTCGGAAGACGACGCGCGATCGGGCACCGGGTACCGTGATGCCCATGGCAGGCCACCCCGAGCACTACCAACCTCGGCGTCGAATCGTGCGCTGGGTCATCGCGCTCGCCATGCTCATCGCCTTGCCCACCGCAGTCACCATCCTCGTCATCACCGCCAACGACGACTCCACCGACAACAACCGCAGCACACGCCCATCCACCGCAGCGACATCACTCGGAACACAGACCACCACCACGACCACCGCACGCACCCAGCACACGCTGCTCGCCTACGGCTCGGCCGGCCCGGAAGTCACCACACTCCAAGAACGTCTCGCCGCGCTCGGCCACGACCCCGGACCAATCGACGGAATGTTCGGAACCGGAACCGCCAGAGCAGTCGCCGCGTTTCAAGCGGCATCAGGACTCACCCCTGACGGCATCGTCGGTGCAGCAACCTGGGCCGCCCTCGACGCCGCATGAACACCACGCGAACCAGCGATGCGCCACCGATCCGGCTCCAGCCGGCACCCGTGCGGCTCGTCGAGGAGCAGGCTTCCCCGGACTACGCCCGTCTCGCCCGGTGGCTCGGGGATCGCTGCCTGGGCTCGACGTGGCGCACGTTCATCTCGCGGCGCACCAGCACCACAGGACATTGCGCCGCGTTCGCGCAAGCCCGACTCGTCGAATGACCGAGACGCCGGAACCGACGGTCGCGCCGTCCGACAACCAGCATCTTCGCTCCCTCGCTCAGGCCAATGAGGGCCTGCGCAGCGTCGCCTTGGACGACGTGACGCGTGACCGGCACGTCTCGCGGCTCATCGCCGAGCTCGTCGCGCAACACCCGGTCCTGCGCCGCGTGAGCTCCCTGCTCGATCGCGGCCAGATCGGGGAGTGGAACCGGAGCTCCATCGAAGCCGACCGACGCGACGAGGGGAAGCCCATAGGCCGTCACGACGTGCAACTCGGCGTGTTCCTTGCATGCAGCTCGGTACGCCCATCGCAGTGCCATCCGCGCCGCCGGTGTGTCGACGACTCCTACCACGATCCGTTCCACGGCGCGCCTCTGTTCTCGGGGTCGAGCAGCGGGTCAGGCAGGTGACGGTACGAGACGGTGGTCCATCCATCGCAGCGCGGCAATCTCATCGAAGAACCGGTCCGAGAGCGGCACCGCTTCCCGCTGCCAACACCACACCACACGGCCGTGTTCGATCAACGTCACGAGCTCGAAGCCGTACCCCCTCGCAAGCTCCTGGACCCGCTGGCGATGGGTGAGCATGGTCTCCTCCCCGAAGAAGCGCACCCTGCAGTCACGGAACCCACCTGGGACCGTACGCCGGAACCCAACCCGCGTCCACTGGCCTCCGGCGCCGCGCCGCTCTCGCGACCTCACTTGCGAGGTGGGAGCCCGCAGCCGTTCACATGTGGCCTTCGGCCGATCGGCTCGGCGGAGTGGCGCCGTCGGGTGCCGTGGCGCGGGCACGGGCGATCGTCCCGATGAGGTTGGTGAACTCCATCGGAAAGATGAACTTCGTGGAGGGGCTCTGGCCGAGCACCCTCAGCGCCTCGAGATATTGGAGCCCCATCGTGTTTGCATCGATCCCTTCGGCGACACCGTGGATCGTCTCGAGCGCCTGCGCAAAGCCGGATGCGCGCAACACGGCGGCTTGCTGGTCACCTTCGGCCTTGAGGATCTCGGCTTGCTTCTGTCCCTCGGCGACCTTGATGCTCGCCTCTCGGGTTCCATCGGCCTCGAGGATCACGGCCCGTCGCACCCGCTCTGCCGACATCTGCCGGTTCATCGCTTCTTGGATCTCGCGGGGTGGATCGATCTCACGAATCTCGACGTTGGTGACCTTGATGCCCCACCGTTCGGTTTCCGAGTCAAGGCGGGTTCGGATCAGCTCGTTGATGCGCTCGCGCTGTGAGAGCACATCGTCGAGCGGGATGTCACCGACGACTGCGCGCAAGGTCGTCGTCGCGAGACCCGCGACTGCCTGCACGTAGTCCTCGACTTCGAGCACGGCCTTTTCGGCGTTGTTGATGTCGACTCGCATGTACACCAGGAAATCGATCCCGATGGAAGCGTTGTCGCGGGTGATATTGGTCTGGCGCGGGATGTCGAGCACCTCGGTGCGCGTGTCGACCTTCTTGACCTGGTGGATGATCGGAATCTTCCACACGGGCCCCGGGCCCTTCATCCCCTGGAAGCGTCCGAACTTGAAGCGCGCCAAGCGTTCGTAGTCCCGCACGAAGTTCAGGATGGCCATTGCCGCGTTCCTTCCCCTTGATCTTCTCGATCGACTTGGAGGGTCAGACCGGTGGCCCCGGTGACCCGCACCATCTCGCCGGCTTCGGCGGTCTCACCGCTCGGGAGCGTCGCAGACCAGAACTCACCGGCGACGTGCACCTCGCCAGCAGGCTCGAGTCTCCGGGTCACGCGGCCGATCTGGCCGACGATCGCGGCCCGCCCATGTTGGCTCTGGTAACCCGGTGCCGTTGCAGCGCGACGCAGTTGCCACGTGAGCGCGCCGATGGCGAGCCCGATCGCCACACTCATCCCGACGACGACGCCTCGGTGCACGCGAGGTTCGGGTGAACCGGGCAGTGTGGGGGATCCGAAGTAACCGACGAGGAAGAGACCTCCGAGGACGAGCGCGACGGTTCCCGCGATGCCGAAGAACCCGAACCCCGGCGCATGCGCCTCTGCGAGGAACAGGGCCATGGCCAATCCGATCATGGCGATGCCGGCCCAAGAGAACGGGAGCTGACCCACCCCGGCGAAACCCAGGATCATGAGTGCGGCCCCGACGACACCGGGCACGATCGAACCAAAGTGGATGATCTCGATCACGAGCGCGAGCCCACCGAGCGACAACAACAGAAAGGCGAGCGTCGGGTCGGAGAGAAATTCGAGAAACCCCTCGAACCAGTTGAGATCGACATGGTGCACGCGCCGGCCCTCGGTGCTCACAGTGACGACACCGCCCCGAGCCGGGATCTGACGCCCATCGAGCTGTTGGAGCAGGTCGTCCAGGTCTTCCGCCACGAGATCGACGACGTTGAGGTCGACGGCCTGTTGGGCCGAGTACGCCTTGGCCTTGAACACAGCGGCTTCGAGCGCGACGGCGTTGCGCCCGCGGCGATCCGCGATCGAGCGCAACAGCGCGGCGGCGTCCTCGTTTGCCTTGCGCTCGAGCGTTTTGGGAAGATCGCCGCCCTGGCCCCCGACGACGGCAGCGGCACCGATGTTGGTGGCTGGCGCCATCGCGGCGATCCCCGCAGCGGCGGCGACGAACGTCCCGGCGCTCGCCGCGCGACTCCCCTCGGGGGCGACGTACACGACGACCGGCACTCGAGACGCGAAGATGTCGCGAACCATGTCGCGCGTCGCGGTCACCAGGCCGCCGGGGGTGTCGAGGCGCACGACGACCAGCTCCGCGCCTCGGTCGCTCGCTTCGTCGAGCGCTCTCGAGAGGAACCTCGCGGTCACCTTGTCGATATTGCGGTCCAGTTCGACAACGACGACCTCGCCCCGAGCCCGGGCAGGATCGGTAGCGGCCGATGCGGCTCCGGTCGTGCCGGAGAGGAGCAGCAGGCCCGATGCTCCCAGCAGCAGAGCCCGGCCGACGGACACCGTCGGGAGTCTGCTCCCGCGATGTCGAAGCTCGACTGCCAAGAGCGTCCCTTCGTATCGACCCTGCCATCGGCGACGCTAGCCGCACCCTTGATCGTGATGCTCGACACCGCTGCGAGCTCACCGCAGGTCGTCGGGGCGGGAGCCATGATGGAGCCATGGACATTCGAGTTCTCGAGGCACGCGCGGGAAAAACGGCGGTGGTCGTCGACTCCTTCGACAACACCGATCCGGCGGTCTCTTGGAGCTGGGTCGATATCGAGGTCGGCACGGGCGACACGGACGAGCTCGTGGAGCTCACCGCGACGCTCGCCCTCGATCCCCTGGCGGTCCGCGATGCGATCGAAGATGTCGACCTGCCGAAGAGTGACGACTTCGGGTCGTCGTTGTTGGTGGTCCTTCACGAGCTCGCTGAAGGGCGAATCGCGACCCACGAGCTGGACTGCTTTCTGACCGAGACGCGCGGATCCTTTGAGCTCCGCTCGCAAGCGTCTCGCCTCAGCTGATGGAACGATCGTCCAGAATGTCGAGGTTGTAGAACGTCGGGGGACCGTCCCCAAGCGCCATCATCTTCTGCGAGAACTCCTGGGTGACCGGCAAGGTGGAGTTCTGCATCGCGGCGTCGTACGAGTCGAAGAACGCGAGGGTGAAGTACTGACCCGCGTTGTCACGGTCCGCGGCCACAACCACCCGCCGGGCCAACCCACTGCCCCCGGCGGCCGCCTCCCACTCGTCACCGGTCTTGCGCATCTCGTCGATCTTCGACGTCTTGTACTGGATCACCTGCACGAATCCCACGGAACCTCCTCCAATCGGCCCGGGACCCACAGTGACACGACCCGACGAGACCATCAAGCGCGGCATGAGTCGAGCTCGTCGGCTCGGGTCGGTCGAAGCCTCGGAATCACGATCCCGCATCCGGCCCGGTGCATCCGAGCCAGAACCCGCTTACAGTTCGCGGCCCCGGGGGCGACACGGGTTCCTCCGCCTCGGGCGAGCAGAGGAGGAGCGGTGACCGGCACCGGCACGCCTGTGACGGGCGCGACTCGGCCACGCAAGTGGACCGTGGGCCGTGTGATCGCGATGGTGATCGGCTCGATCCTCGGTCTGGTCGGGCTGGTGGTACTCGCCGGTGGTGGTGCTCTCACATGGGCGGCGACGACCCAGCGCGACGACGCAGGGTTCTTCCATACGGAGCGTGAGCGGTTCTCCGCCGGCACGTACGTGATCACGAGCACGGACCTCGATCTCGGTACCTCGAAGCGGCCACGCGACTGGGGCTTCGACCTCGGAGATCTCGTCCGTGTGCGGCTACGCGCGACCCCGGCCGAGCGTGGGGTGCCCGTGTTCGTGGGGATCGGCTCGTCGCGCGACGTGGAGCGCTACCTCCGCGGCGTGCCTCACGAGGAGGTGCGCGATGTCGACCTCCACCCGTTCCGGGTCCACTACCGCACGGTGAACGGTCGGGGCGAGCCGACGGCGCCGGGCGACGAGGGTCTCTGGGTGGCCGAGAGCTCTGGCACCGCCAGCACCACGTTGCTCTGGGAGCCAGAAGGCGGGGAATGGACCGTCGTGCTGATGAACGCTGATGCCAGCCGTGGCGTCGCGGCCGATGTCTCGGTCGGAGTGGAGGTGCGCCACCTCTGGGCGATCGTCGGCGCGCTGCTCGGCATCGGCGCGGGCCTTCTCGCGGGTGGCGTCGCGCTCATCATCGTCGTCAGCCATCGCGCCGCCCGATCGCTCGACGCGGCGGCACCGCCCATCTCGTCGGCGCCCGAGGCTGTGGCGGTTCCCGCTCCCAGAGGCGCGACGCCGCCCGGGCCGGTACACCTCGCGGGCCGACCAGACGAACCGCTGAGCCGCTGGCTATGGCTCGTGAAGTGGGTGCTCGCGATCCCGCACTTCGTCGTGCTCGCCCTCCTCTGGGCGGTCATGCTCGTGCTCACCGTCATAGCCGGCGTCGCGATCCTCATCACCGGGCGCTTCCCGAGGAGGATCTTCGATTTCAACGTGGGCGTGCTGCGCTGGACTTGGCGAGTCGCGTTCTACGCGACGGGCGCGCTCGGAACCGACCGGTACCCGCCGTTCACCCTTTCCGCCGGCGGCTCCTATCCCGCGACGCTCGAAGTCCAGTACCCAGGCACCCTGTCGAAGGGCCTGGTGCTCGTGAAGTGGTGGCTGTTGGCGCTCCCGCACTACGTCGTCGTCGCGATCATCGGCACGGGCTGGTGGTGGGGCACCCTGCGCTTCGGCGCCGGCCGTGGGTGGGACAACTGGGGTCTGTGGGGCGGTGGCCTGCTTGGGATCCTCGTCCTCGTGGCGGCAGTACGGCTGCTGTTCACGGGTCGCTATCCGCGCGACATGCTCGACCTCGTCGTGGGACTCAACCGATGGGTGTACCGGGTCGCCGCGTACCGCGCTGCTGATGACAGACGAGTACCCGCCCTTCCGCCTCGACCAGGGCGACGGTTGGCCCGGGGATGTCGTGCCCGAGCACGCTCACTCCGGGGAGCCGGCCGGGGATCATGGGTGATGGCTCGACGGCTCCGCGGCTCCATGGCCCACGAAGATGCTGCGTCAGACCATCTCCAGCCCGCCGTTGACCGCGATGACGGTACCGGTGATGTAGCCGGAGTCGTCGTCGATGAGGAAGCACACCGCTCGAGCGACTTCGTCGGGTCTGCCCAAGCGACGAACCGGGATCCGTTCGACCACGGCCTTCAGGGAGGTGTCGGGGATGCCGGCGAGCATGTCGGTATCGATGAAGCCGGGTGCGACGCAGTTCACGGTGATACCCCGGCGCGCGACTTCGAGGGCAAGGCTCTTGCTGAACCCGAACATGCCGGATTTCGACGCCGCGTAGTTCGCCTGCCCGATGTTTCCGATGTCCGCGATGACCGACGAGATGTTGACGATTCGTCCCGCGCCGCGCTCGATCATGTGTTCGAGCACTGCCTTGGTCATGTAGAACGCGCCTGACAGATTGACGCGTAGGACTGCGTGCCAATCCTCGATGGACATGTTGCGCACGGTCTTGTCCACCGTGACGCCCGCGTTGTTCACGAGGAAGTCGATCCGTCCCCACTGCCCGAGAACCTCGTCGATGACTCGACGGCAATCAGCGGCATCCCCGACGTTGCCCTGATGCAACGAGACGGAGTGGCCGTCGTTCTTCAACGTGGTGGCGAGCTGATTGGCGTGATCGACTGATCGGCTGTAGCCCGCCGCCACAGTGCAACCGAGGTCAGCAAGCGAGCGGGTGATCGCTGCCCCGATGCCCCTCGTGCCCCCGGTCACCATCGCGACGCGTCCGTCGAGTGCTGTCACCCCCACCTCCTCGAGCACAGGCGTTGCGGGCCGCGTGAGCGGCGGTCAGACGCCATCCTCGTACTTGAAGGAGACGTGCACCTTCGCGTGGTAGGCAATTACCCGCCCGTCCTCAAGCTGCATGTCGAGCTTCACGACCTCGGCGATACGTAGCTCACGGAGATGCTGCGCCGCCCGCTCGACTGCCGCGGCAGCCGCCCGTTCCCACGACTCCGTACTGGACCCAACGAGCTCGATCACCTTGTAGACGCTCTCCGTCACGTACGCCTCCTCATGCGTGGAACCGTCCCCCCAAGCGTGCGCCCGACGTCAAGGTGGAGCCGGAGAAGGGACTCGAACCGTAGGCAAGGAGGCAAGGAGGCACGGAGGTTGAGGCCGGGAGGAACGGGAGCGTGATGCGTTGACGAGGAGACCGCGGACGTCGCCGGCCGTCTGGAGTTCGCTGGCTCGCCCAGTCTTGGACAGGAGGTGGTCATGTCGGCGATCGAGTTGACGGCCGGCGATGAAGCGGGTCGAGAAGTTCGCCGCGGACCTGTTCGGCGCGTGTCTCGCGACGATGGAGCTCGCGAGCATCGAGTTGGGTATCAGGCTCGGCCTCTACGAGGCGCTCGCCGGCGCGGGACCAGTCACGGCGCCAGAACTGGCAGACCAGGCTGGTATCGCGCGACGTTACGCACGGGAATCGCTGGAGCAGCAGGCGGTCGCGGGCGTCGTGGAGATTGAGAACGCCGCGAAGCCGGCAGATGAGCGGCGGTTCGAGTTGTCGAACGCGCACGTGCACGTCCTCCTCGACGACGACAGCGAAGCGTGCATGAAGATCTCGCCGGTATCGGTCGTGGCAGCGGCGACACCGACCACCAGACCTGCCGTGGAGATGATGCCGTCATTCGCACCTAGCGCGCATCGTCGTCAACCTGTTGCCGTCTTCTTGACCCGCGAACCGAGACGGGCGAGCCGAGCCGCGAGCTCGGGGTCGACCGCCGATGGTGTCGGGTCGACGCCATCGGCGACCGGAGCAACTTCGAGCGCACGTGCCGACCTCGCCCTGCGCGGTTCGAGCGGGTCCTCTGCACCAGCCGGGCGACTCGTGCCCCTCACCTCCCGGTCCGCGAGGTTCAGCACCCGGAAGATCGCCAACGTCGCCACGACCGTCGCTCCCGACAACGCCCCGAACTGCACGAACGTGTTCCCGCGATCCGCGCCTGCAAGTGCGCCGTGCAGGGTCCCACCAGCCAGCACTGCGAAGCTCGACAGGTGGATCGAGTGCCAGAGTCGGCGCGGGAGCCGGTTCATCAGCCACGACGTCAGCTGCACGATCACGAGCAGGTAGAAGGCAACGATGCCGACGGCGACCGCGCCCGGACGCCAAGTCGAGGCCATCGGCACGAAGAGGTCGCGGAGGCCGAAGCCGACGTAGCTGTCGGCGGCCAGCGCGATGAGATGCACGCCGACGAACGCGAGCGCGAGCGTCCCGAGGTACCGGTGGAGGTCGAGCAACCACGCGGGCACACGACGGCGGCGCACCACCCTTGCCGCGAGGGCGAGTCCCCAGACGATTCCCGCGGTCACCACGCACCAGGCAACGAGACCCGAAGCGCGGGCCAGCCACCACCAGAACTGGGGGTTGAGCTGCGTGGTCGTCACGCCACCTGCTCCTCGATCTCGTGCGCCGCCGTTGATGCGACCAGGCGACCGTCGTCATCGATGAGCCAGCCTCTCAAGCCCGCCTGTTCGAGCAGCTCGAGCCCGACCTGCGGCCCACCGACGAACGCAGCCTTCGCCCAGCCCTCCGCACGCCACGCCTCGCTGTCCTCGACAACCACCGCCGCCAGCGATCCCTCCACCGGAGCTCCACTCGCCGGATCGATCAGGTGGTGCTGCCAGCGGCCGCCGTGTCGCCACCGACGAAAGAGCTTCGTGGTCGTGACGATCGCCCCATCCTCGACGCGGTGCGTGAAGAGCACTCGCTCGGCATCGAACGGGTCCTCGACCGGGATCTCCCAGCCGTCGGGACCCGGCGCGACGCCGATGCACCGGACGTCACCTCCAACGCTGACACACGCGCCGCCCGCGCCGCGTTCGACGATCCCTCGCGCAACGATGTCCGCGGCGTAGCCCTTGCCGATCCCCCCGATGTCCAGACCCAGGCCCTCCGGGAGGGTGACGGTGCGGCCCGCCGGATCGAGCATGACGCCCGCACAACCGGGGGCCGGTGCGACGCTCGGGGCGTCACACGGCACCACGAGCTCCATCGCGGGTCGCCCGGGCGGTCGCGCGAGGACACGGCAACATCCGAAGTCGGCTGGGCGCTCCCGGATTCTCGAGAAGGTCTCGTCGTAGCCACGCGCGACCAGGGATCGGAGCACGGTCGGATCGAAGCGATGCTCGGTCTCTTCCCAGAGCTGGATGGCGCGGGTCAAGACCTCGATGGTTTCGGGCGCGACCGCGGTGGCGGCGCCCGCGGCGGCGTTACAACGCGAGATGTCGCTGTCGGCGCGAAGCGGCTCCACCGCGACTCGAGACGCTCGATCTCGCCCTGGGCCCACACGGCCAGACGGGCATCTCCGTCCAGGAGAACCTCGACCGTGGTACCCATCGCTGGGAAGCGATCGGCAAACCAGGTCACGGGCACTTCGACCCGCTGCACTTCGGCGCGGGAGGCACCGTCGCCGCGGGCACGACGGTGGTGACAGGAGCCGCGGGAGCAGCGGGCGTAGCAGCAGTTGGCGCCGGCGCGGCCGCTGCGGCAGGCGCGGGTGGGGATGCCGAACCCGCGGACGCCGGCGTGGCGGCCGGGCCCACTGGTGCGGCAGCCCCTGCACCTCCGGATCCCGCGCCCTTCGAGGCGCCAGACCCACAGCTAGCGGATTCGACCTGGGTGTCACTGGCTGGGACGCCAGAACCTCGTCGTCAATCTCGAAGGTCCTGCTGACCACTCTCGTGACGACGGTGGTGAGCGGCGTTACGGCAGCTGAGCCACTCGAACTGACCGAGGACGGTGCCGCCATCGCTGCGATCATCCCGAACGTTGCCGAGACGCCGACCCCGGTCGCCAGGACCCGACCGGCGGGGGCCGCTCGCCGACGCCCTGCCATCAGTCGTCTCCCCCGTTGCTGCATTGCCAGACGCGGTGCTCCCGATCCCACTCAGGCTCGTGGCAGCCGGCTGGGGGAGGCGGAATCACAGCTGTGGTCGCAGTTGCGCGCGTGGTCGTCGCCGTCGGAGGAGCTGTTGTGGCGGCGGTCGCCGGAGAGGACACGACGGCGAGCGCGGGCGCCGGGCGGCTGGCGGCGAAACCACGGTCGTCGGCGAGGCAGGCGGCTCCGTCTTGGTGGAGCTGGCTCCGCCGTCGCTCGCGGCCTTCTCCCGGACTGTCGGGGGGGTGACGTAATGATCGTCGTAGACGATCTGCTCGATCGTCTTCATCTCCGCCGCCTGACCCGTGCCCCCGAAGCCGAAGAACGGCAGGTTGAATACTGCGGCCGTGGCGAGCAGGCCCGCGACCAGCACGAGGGTGGAGGACACGGCGAGCGCCAACCTCGTCTTGCGCGTAGCGTGGGCATGTGGCCGGCTCCTGACCTCGGGAGATTCCGACGACGTATCGGCGTCGGAATCGAGAAAGCTGAACAACGGGTCCCAGGATCAGGGATCCGCTCCAGTGCTCCCTCTATCGACCGAACGGGCTCCGTGTCACTCGGTATCGGTCACTGGTCGCCGGGCCCGTCGTCTCCCCGTGTGGTGGAGGTCGTCGATCCTGCAACCTTGGTCGTGGTAGGAGCCTGCGTGGTCGCCGTCGGAACCGCCGCAGTGGTGGAGGCAGCGTCTGTCGTCGGGGGTTCTGAGACGGGTGGCGTCGACGGCGCGAGCCGGTCCGCTGCTCGAGCGAGGAGCCGGTCGGCTTCCTCGTGAATGGAGGCGCTCTGACCCCGAGGAAGTCCTGCGAGCGCAACCAACAACTGGTCGCGAGCCACCACATTTGCCTCGCCGTCGGGGCCGGCGAGCGCGTCACGCAACATCGACAGCTCGGGAAGCTCGGAGACGGGGGTTGAAGAGGCCGTCTCGTTGCTGCTGGCCGCCGAGACAGTTGGTCGCTACGGTCCCCGACGGTGACGAGCGCCCAAGGAGGAGCACGCCGACGACGACGGCCGCGATTACACGGCTGCGGTCGCAAATGCCTC
>CAWFGR010000008.1:0-516922 GCA_963815405.1 uncultured Actinomycetes bacterium | reverse complement strand
CCCGTCCCCGAGCGACGACCCACCGAGCTCGATCGCTTCCCGAAGGATCGCGTCCGTCGCCACGAAGAGCTGCTCGATCTCGTCGCCCGTGAGCGTGTTGCACGGGCGGTTCCAACGAATCCCGGCACGGAAGAGCACCTCGTCGCTGTAGATGTTGCCGAGACCGGCGATGACACGCTGGTGCATCAGCAGCGGCTTCAGCGCGCCGCGGCGGGCGGCCAGCAGCTGCACGAACTCGGCGTGGCCCACACCGAGCGCGTCCGGCCCGAGCCCCGCCAGCGCGCCGACCCCGTCGGACGTGTCGTGCTTCGCGACGAACATCTCGCCGAACGTGCGCGGGTCCACGAAGCGCAGCACGCGGCGCGGTTCGAGCGTGAACGTGACGTGCGCGTGCGGCGGCGGGGCCTGTGTCCCGTCCCGGTCGATCAGGAGCTGTCCCGACATGCCCAGGTGGGTGACCAGCGCCTCGGAGCCGTCGAGCACCACGACGAGGTACTTGCCCAGACGGTCGACTCGCTCGACGCAGCGGCCCTCGAGGGCGCGGCGAACTCGGGCGCCGACGCGGCGCGCCGCACCGATCGGTCACGCGTGACGGACACCGATCGGATCCTGCGGCCTCCCACCTCGCGTTCGAGCCCCCGACGAACGACTTCGACCTCGGGAAGCTCAGGCATGGCCGATCTGGCCGTCGGCCGGGACGTCCACGACTTCGGCCGCGAGCCGCTCCCACGCGACTTGCGCCGCCGCCTGCTCCGCCGCCTTCTTCGACCGGCCCTCACCGGTGCCGTACTCCACCCCCCGCAGCATCACCGTCGCGAAGAATTGCCGGGAGTGGTCGGGTCCCTCGTGGCGGAGCTGGTACCTCGGCAGCTGGTCGAGCCGCCGCGCCGCGAGCTCTTGGAGTCGGGTCTTGTAGTCACGCCCGCCAGGACCCGCGGCCTGCTCCTGGATCCGGGCCTCGAGCGATCGGAGCACGACCGCGCTCGCCGGCTCGAGGCCGCCGTCGAGGTACACCGCCGCGATCACCGCCTCCATCGCATCGGCGAGGATCGACGGCTTCGTGCGCCCGCCCGACGCGTCCTCACCCTTCCCCAACCGCAACGCGGCGCCCAGATCGATCTCTCCCGCGATCTCCGCGAGCGCCTCCGCGCTCACCACCGACGCGCGGAGCTTCGCCAGCTCGCCTTCGGGCAGCTCGGGGTAGTGGTCGTAGATGTACGTCGTCACGACGAAGCCGAGCACCGCGTCACCGAGAAACTCGAGACGTTCGTTCGACTCGTCGAGGCCACGCTCGAAGGTGAACGAACGGTGTGTGAGTGCGCGCTCGAGCAGCTCCGGGTCGGTAAACGTCCACTCGAGCGCCGATTGCAGCCGCGCGTCGTACTCGTGGCGAGCGCCGGCGCGGGCCCTCATGACCACTACGCGCCGGTGTCGAGCCGGCGGACGACGTAGTCGACCGCGTCGCCGACGGTGCGCAAGTCGGCGAGGTCGTCGTCGTCGATCGTGAAGCCGACGGTGCGTTCGCCGAGCTCCTCCTCGAGCGCCTCGACGAGCTCGATCAGCGCGAGCGAGTCGGCGTCGAGGTCGGCGGAGAACTGCGCCGACGGCACGATGCGGCGTCTCGTCGATCTCGAGGATCTCGGACAACCGCTCGCGGATCATCTGGAGGACTTCGTCGGGGCCGAGCGGACTGCGTTCCACGTGCGTCTCAGCGGGCATGGGCAATGGCTTCCTTGGTTCGTTCCACGACGCGGTCTTCCACGCACTCCACCGCGCGCCGCACCGAGCTCAGGATCCGCGAGCGCGTTCGAGGACCCGTGCGAGATCACGCAGACACCCCCGACGCCGAGCAGCACTGCGCCACCGGTGTAGTCGGGGTCGAGCACGGTTGCGGCACGGCATGAGCTCGGGGAGCAGCACGGCCGAAGCCTCGCGCTTCTGGCGTGCGCCTGCAGGACGTCGAGGACGAGCGTGGACACCCCGCGGATCACACCTTCGACCGTCTTCAGCGCAACGTTGCCGGTGAAGCCGTCGGTGACGACGACGTCGACCGTCGCAGGCCGCATGAGATCGCGGCCTTCGACGTTGCCGATGAAGCCGGGAATGGCCGCCAGCAGCGGGTACGCCCGCTTGCGGAGGTCGTCGCCCTTGCTCGCCTCTTCGCCGTTCGAGAGCAGCCCGACCTTCGGCTCCGCGATGCCGAGCCGCGTCCGCGCGTATTCGCGGCCCATGATCGCGAACTGCACCAGCCACTCGGGGACGCAATCGACGGTGGCGCCTGCGTCGACGAGGATCTGCGGCGTCCCACCGGGCACCGGGATGGGCACCGCGATCGCCGGGCGGGCCACGCCGGAGATGCGGCCCATGCGCAGCAGCGCCGCAGCCATCGCGGCGCCGGTGTTCCCCGCGCTCACCATCGCGTCGGCCAGTCCATCGTGGACGAGCTCGGCGCACCGGACGATCGACGAGTCCTTCTTGGTGCGGACGGCCGCGGCGGGATCGTGCATCTCGATCACGTCGGCGGCTTCGACGAGCTCGATGCCGCTCACGCCGTCGCCGAGCAGCGGAGCGAGGTCGCGCCCGCGACCCGTGAGCAACACCCGCACACCGAGATCGTCGACGGCCTGCCGCGCGCCGACGACGACCTCGCCGGGCGCTCGGTCTCCCCCCATCCCGTCGATCGCGACGGTTACACCCATCGACGTGTCTCCCGCCCCGCCACTACGAGACGTCGAGTACCTGGCGCCCTCGATACGTCCCGCAATTGCCGCATACCACGTGCGGGAGCTTGACCGCGCCGCAGGTGGGGCAAGTGGAGCGCGCGGGGGCCTCGAGCGTCCAGCTCGACGCCCGGCGCTTCCGGGTCTTGCTCCTCGGGGTCTTGCGCTTGGGAACTGCCATCAGGGCTCCTCGGACACGGTGCGGACCGCCATGCTAGGAAACTGCGGCGGTCAGAGTCGCAGCTGGGACAGCGGCGACCAGCGGGGATCGACTGGAGCCCCTGCCGGTGCGGTCGCCCCAGAGGGCTCCGGCCCGTCGCCGACCGCCGGCTCGCAGTCGGCTGCTTGCGCCCCGGTGCACACGGGCGCGAGCGGCAACTCGAGCAGCACCGTGTCGCGGACGAGCTGTTCGAGGTCGATCTCGTGGCCCTCGATCGGATACGTCTCACCTTCGACCGGCGCGCTCTCGAAGAGCTCCGCAACCGCCAATTCGAGGCGTTGGCGGATCGGTCGCAGGCACGTACCGCACTCGGACACCCACTCGGCGCTGATCGTGCCCCGGACGATGATCCCGTCGGGGATGCGCTCGAGGATCACGTCGACGGTGACGTCACCGTCGACGGTCGCGGTCCTCCCCGACAGGCCCTCGACCGCCGCGCTGACGTGGAGTGGGCGCCGCGAGCGCGGATGCGTGAGGAGATCGGAGACCTCGACCCTCAGCGCGCTCATCAGGGTTCGTCCTGGTCGAACAGCCCGCCCTCGTCGGAGTCGTAGAGCCCCTCGAGCTGGGCACCGTGGCTCGCAAGCGGCTCGACGACGGCCCGAAGCTGCTCGCGACCCTTGTGAACGGTCTGCATCGTGCGGTCGAGCACGACTTCGAACGCGGCGAGCTTCTGGTCGATGTAGTCCTCGGCTTCGTGCCGGAGCTGGCGGCTGTCGGCCTCGGCGCGCGACGACGACCTGCTGCGCGACGCGGCGGGCCTCGCGGACCACTTCGGTGCGTTCGACCATCCGCTCCGCCTGCGCACGGCCCGACTCCACGATGTCCTCGGCGTCCTGGCGGGCCTGCGCGAGATACTCCTCGCGCTCCTTGAGCAGCCAGCGTGCGTGGCGGAGCTCGTCGGGAAGCACGCCGAGCGCTTCATCGACGATCTCGAGCATCTCGTCTCGGTTCACCAACACCGACGACGACATCGGCATCGTGCGCGCGCGTCTCGACGATCTCCCGCAAGCGCAGCAGCAAGGTCTCGAGGTCGTACGCCTGCTCGTCGCTCACCTCGGGTCCTCCCGCTTCTCCCGCCCGAAGTGCTGCTCGAGACGTTCGACCACCAGCGGAGGGACCATGCTCGACACGTCGCCGCCGAACCGCGCGACCTCGCGGACCAGGCTCGAGGACAGGAACGAGTGCTGCGGGCTCGTCGAGATGAAGAAGGTGTCGATACCGGACATCCGCTGGTTCATCTGCGCCATCTGCAGCTCGTAGTCGAAGTCGGACACGGCCCGCAGACCCTTGACGATGGCCTCAGCCCCGTGGTCCCGGCGAAGTCGACGAGAAGACCCTTGAAGAAGGCGATGCGGACGTTCGGGAGATGCGACATGACCTCGCTGAGCATCTCCTGGCGCTCCTCGAGGCTGAACAGGGACTGCGCCTTCTGCGGGTTGCGGATCACGGCCACGATGACGTCGTCGAAGTGGCGGGCCGTCCGCTCGACGATGTCGAGATGCCCGTAGGTCACCGGGTCGAACGAACCCGGGCAGAGTGCCGTGGCCACGAAACGCTGCTCCTCGGGGAAGATCGTGAGACGGTCGGGCGAGCCGGCCGCGGTCAGCGGGTCGCGACCACCACGAGCGTATCGCCGTAGCTGCGGCTCCACTCGATCTGCCAGCCCGGACCCGGCTCGAGCTCCTCGGCTCGGCTCGACCGCTCCAGGACGAGCGAGGCTCCGCCATGCATCATCCCAGGATGAGCGAGCACCTCGAGCAGTCGCTGCACCTCGGCATGCTCGGTCGCGTACGGCGGATCGGCGAACACGAGATCGAAAGGGCCCTCGTCGACGAGCCGCGGCAACAGCGCGGCGACCGACGCCTGTCGCACCCGGCCGCGTGCTTCGAGGCGAGTCGTGCGAAGGTTGCGAAGGATGATCTCGGCGGCATCGCGCTCGACGCTCGACGAACAGCGCGTCGGTGGCCCCACGGGACAGCGCCTCGATGCCCAGCGCGCCAGTCCCGGCGTAGAGATCGAGCACCCGTGCGCCCGTGATGCGACCCGGGCCGAGCGCGGAGAACACCGACTCCTTGACGCGGTCGGTCGTCGGGCGGGCATGGCCCGAGCGCGGGGCCCGGAGCCGGAGACCACCGGCACTCCCGGCGATCACTCGCAAGCCGCGTCGCCACGTTCAGCCTGCCGCGGCCGTCTCGGGCGCTTCGTGCACGCTTCTCCCCATACTCCCAGCCGACGTTTGCACCGCGCCCTCGTCCTCGTGGGCGTCCTCACCCCGAGGGCACTCCGCCCGACACCTCATCACACGGAGGAGCACATCATGCACATCTCCCGCAAGCTCGGCCTCAGTGCACTCGAGGGCTGGCGTTCCCGCCCTACCGTGGTGCGGTGGTCGATGACGGCGAACCGACAGAGGGCGAGAGCTCGGTTGGCCCAAGGCCATCGGGAGCGGAGGACGCAGCTCCGGACGGTCCGACGTTGCCGCGACCCGTTGATCGGTTTCGACGCACCGCGGCCGGCAGTGTCATCGCCGCGGGGATGTTCGGCCTACGGGACGCGCTCGAGGGTCGTCCGGAGCGTGAGGAGCCCGTGATCATGGCGGAGGCGCCGAGCACGCCGATCGACAACATCGAACTCGCGCTCGACCCCGAGCATCCCGAACGATCGCGGGTCGTGGTGCGCCGACCGCGACGCTCCTGACGCGTCGCCGGAGCCGAACAACGCAAGGGGGCTTCGCGATGCCAGACGGCCAGCAGCTTCCCAGACTGGGCGCACGACGGCTGCGCAACATCCCCGCCGGTGTCCCACTCGACGACCGTCTCGACGCGGTGCTCGCGCAACTCGAGTTCGAGTGCTCTGAGCACGGGCACCAGCTCATGACCTTGCGCAACTCCGACGGCGACCCGGTCGCGGCGCGTCTGCACGCACTGCACGTGGGTATGGGATCTCGAGGGTCAGTGAGGCGTCCCCTCGCGGCTTCGCCGCCGCGAGGGGACCAAGTCACTGCTCAAGGGAATCCAGCTCTTGCGCGCTGGCTCAGGTGCCCCGTCGCTTTCCGCTCTTGCGCGCCTTCGCTCGCTGCTTCTTGCCAGGAGGCCCACCAGGACTTCCCCGCGGGGTTGTTGCATCACCGGGTTGCTTGGACTTGGCCATCGGGGCAGCGTATCGGTGCGGAAGGTGCGCGAGGTCGTCGTTCGTCACTCGAAGTGCGCGTGCAACGAGAGCCCGCAGCGCTCCACGCGGACCTCACCGTCGACCGCTTGTTGCCTTGCTCCGCCTCGGGCAGAGGCGCGTCTACACGTCGGGTGGCTCCGGCTGAGCGGTCGCGGCATTCGCGCCACCTCGGGCGGCGACGAGGATCAGGTCGGTCGTCGCGTCGTTCCCGAGGGCGGTGGAGTCGATGACAAGGTGGTAGAGCCGCGGGTCAGCGGGGTCGGCGTTGTAGAAGTGCCGGAAGTACGCCGCGTGGTTCCTGTCCGTCTCGGAGAGACGCCGTCGCGCGTCTGCTTCGTCCAAGTCGCTCCGAGCAGCGATGACTTGACGGGCGCGCGCCTCGAAGGAACCTCTGAGACGGACAAAGAGTGCACCTGGGTGCTCGCGCAACACGATCGCCCCGGCGCGACCCACGATCACACAGCCACGTCCTTCCGAGACTGTGTCACGGATCACACGCTCCGTTTCCTCACGGAAGGAACGCTCAGAGACGACCGGCGGAATCGGAGGGACGAAGTCGAGGCCCGAGTTCGCGAACCCTGTCAGCAGTCGCGAGATCCGACTTTCAACGCGTTCGTCGTGAGCCAGCGCCTCGTCGATCGGGACCGCCATGCCCATGGCCACCGACGCCGGGATCGCACGGTCGATGAGGGGAACGCCGAGCTTCGCCGCGACCGCGGCGGCGATGATGCCGCCCCCCGTCCCCAGCGGCGTGCTGATCGTCACCACAGGTGCAGCAGCACTCATCGGCATGGCACGACGCTACCCAGACCCTGCCGATCCTCGCTCAGCCAGCGGCCATCACCGCGATCGCATCCTCCCGCCTCGTGCCGTTCACGATGTTGGCGCCGACGGGCCGTTCCCAGCACCGCCACCACGGCTCCTTCTCGACGAGAGGTCGATCTCGCCCGCGATTCGGACCCGTGTCCGACCATCCACCCAGGCTACCGAGATGGCAGCCACGAGCCGCCTCCGAGGAGACCAGGAGGAAGGGCCCCGGCTGCTGGAGCCCGTGCTCGCTCTTCTTCTCCTCCTCCCGGTGAGGTCGAGCCGACGAGTATCGAGCGCTAAGGCGCACTCCCCGAGCTCGGGTGCTGAGTCTCGATGATCTCCTGCGCGAGGTCGCGAAGTTTGCGGTTCTCTGCTTGGGAGCGGGCAACAAGGGCGGCGAAGGCTGCTTCGGAGCTGCAGTCCAAGGTGTGCATGATGATGCCCTTCGCCTGTTCGATCGTCGCGCGATGTTCGATCTTCCCGTGAAGCCCGTCGATCTCGCGGACCAGCTCGACGATCCGCTCATCGAGAACGATCGCCCCGGCTTCGATGTCGCTCAGCCGCTGGTCCTGGACCCGACCTGCAGCTTCGAGATCGGCGATCCGCTCACGGTCGCTCGGTTCAGGCACGACTCTGTTGTAGTCCGCCAGCCCGGCGAAACGTCGAGGCTGCGGGATTCGGATGCGGCCAGGGCGACGATGACGGGAACGGCACGCCCAACCCGTTGTGCTGCAGTGGGTGAGGCGCGTTCTCAGCTCTTGAAGAGGAACTCGACGGAGTCGCCGAGCAGGTCCTCGACCTCCTCGCGGAGCTGCGGGTGCCGCGCGAGGTCGGGATCGTCGTCGAGCAGCCGGATGGCCGTCGTCCGGGCTTCGGCGACGATCGGCTCGTCCTGGGGCAGGCGCCCGAGCTTGAGATCGGTCCACCCGGCCTGGCGCTCCCCGAAGACCTCGCCCGCGCCGCGGATCTCGAGGTCGCGCTCCGCAAGCTCGAAGCCGTCCGACGACGCCACCATCGCCTCGAGTCGCGCTCGGCCCTGCGGCGTCGTGGGGTCCGCCAGCAGATAGCACCACGACCGGTGGGCGCCGCGGCCGATGCGCCCGCGCAGCTGGTGCAGCTGCAGCAGCCCGAACCGGTCGGCGTCCTCCACGACCATCACCGTCGCGTTCGGGACGTCGACGCCGACCTCCACGACGGTCGTCGCGACGAGCACGTCGATCTCGCCGGCGCGGAGCTGCGTCATCACGCGTTCCTTCTCGGGCCCGGGCATCTGCCCGTGGAGCAGACCGAGGCGCAGACCAGCAAGGTCCTCCGCGCCGAGGCGCTCGAACTCGTCGGAGGCCGCGCGCGCCTCGAGCTTTGCCGAGCCCTCGACCAGGGGACACACGACGTAGACCTGCCGCCCGGCTCGCACCTCGGTGCGGACCCGCTCGTAGACCGCGACGCGTTCGAGGTCGCTCGGGCCGACCACCTCGGTGACGATCGGCGACCGACCGGCAGGGAGCTCGCGGAGCTCCGTGCGGTCGAGATCCCCGTAGATGAGCATCGCCGCGGTGCGTGGGATCGGGGTCGCGGTCATGACCAAGACGTCGGGACTGTCGCCCATCGACCGGAGGACGTCGCGCTGCTCGACACCGAAGCGGTGTTGCTCGTCGACGACGACAAGGCCCAGGCGCGCGAAGTCGAGGTCGCCGTAGATCAGCGCGTGGGTGCCGACGAGGATGTCGATCGCTCCGTCGCACACGCCCGCGCTGATGCGGCGCCGTTCAGCGGCGCCGACACGATTCGTCAGGAGCGAGACCCGCACCGGCCGCTCCCCCGTCAAGGTGCCGTCGTCGTGCACGGTGAGACCCTCGAGCAACGCGCGCATCGTGAGCTCGTGCTGCTCCGCCAGCACCTCGGTCGGAGCCATGAACGCCCCCTGGTACCCGCCCTGCACGGCCGTGAGCAGTGCGGTCAACGCGACGACGGTCTTGCCGGAGCCGACCTCACCTTGGAGGAGGCGATGCATCGGAAGCGGAGACGCCAGGTCGGCGGTGATGGTGTCGATCGCGGCGCGCTGGTCGCCGGTCAACGGGAAGGGCAGACGATCGTGGAACGCGGGGACGAGCGGGCCGTCGACGCGGTGACGAATGCCCTGCGCGGTCCGCTCGATGGCGCGCTTGCGAGCCACGAGGGCGACCTGCATGCGGAGGAACTCGTCGAACTTCAGACGGCGTGCTGCGCCACGCCGCTCGGCATCCGACTGCGGCCGGTGGATGCCTTCGTACGCCGCGCCCGCGTTCAACCAGGTCGTGCAGCCCGCGCAGGCCGGGATCGAGGGGATCCGAGAACCCGCGTGGCCGCGCCCGGTCGAGCGACTCCGAGACCGCCTTGCGAACCTGCCAGGTGTGCACCTCGGCCCGACCCGACTGCGGGTACACGGGAACGACGACGCCGGTCGTGTCAGCGAGGGAGCCGAGCACGTCGACGACGGGATTCGTCATCTGACGTTTGCCGCGGTAGTGGTCGACCTTGCCGAAGAACGAGGCCTCGGTCCCGGCGGCCAGCTGCTTCTCCCGCCACGGCTGGTTGAAGAAGACGATGTTGAGCAGTCCGGTGCCGTCGTAGACGACTGCTTCGGTGATCGTCCGCTTCCCGTCGCGGGTGCGGCGCGCGGGATGGTGCGGACCTCGGCGTCGACGGTCGCCTCGTCGCCGATCGCCAGCTCGGCGATCTCGGCGCGCTGCGTGCGATCGATGTACCGGCGTGGGTAGTGCTCGAAAAGGTCGAGCACCGTCTCGATCTGCATCTCGGCCAGGCCGCCGGCCAACTTGGGACCGACGGCCCGCAGATCGGTCACCGGACGCTCGCGCGAGATCACGCAGCGTCAGCGGCGCGGTGTCGCTCACTCCACTCCGATGAGGAAGGGGTAGAGCGGTTGGCCTCCTTCGTGGACCTCGATCTCCACGCCGGGATGCGCACGTTCGACATGCGCCGAGATCGCGGCACCGTCCTCGCCGCTGGCGTCGGCGCCGATGAGGACGGTCACCAGCTCGGCACCGCGGGCGACGAGCAGGTCGACCAGCACGATCGCAGTGGCGAGAGCATCGGCTTCCGATGCGCAGACACCGTCGTCGGTGAGCGCGATCCAATCGTCGGCCGCGACCCGGCCCCACGCGGTGTTGGCGTTCCGCACGGCGCGTGTCACTCCACCCGCGTGCACCCGAGCCGCCGCCTCTTCCATCGCCGCCACGTTGTCCTCGACCGCTGCGTCCGCGGAGTAGGCGACGACAGCCGCCAGCGACTCCACGAGCGAGCGGGTCGGCACGACCGAGACGTGCCCGCCCGCGAGCGCCGCGGCCTGCCGCGCCACCGGCACGATGTTGCCGTTGCCGGGCAGCACCACGACACCGTCGGCAGCGCAGGCGCGGATCGCGTCGAGCAACTCGGCGGTCGAAGGGTTCATCGACTGCCCGCCCGGCACGACGCGCGCGCCCGCCGACGCGAGCAGGCCGGCGATGCCGTCGCCGCTCGCGACCGCGACCACACCGGTGCGCGCCGTGACACCGAGCTGGTCGTCGCTGTGGAGCACCTGGTCTGCGAGGTCGGTGACGCGAATCGCGCGATGGTGTGCCGATCCGGATGCCGGCTTCGATCGCGGCGCCGATGTCGTCGGTGTGGACGTGGCAGTTCCAGAGGCCGTCGCCTCCGACGACGACGATCGAGTCGCCGAGGACCGACCACGCCGCTTCGAGCTCGTGCACGCGGTCGTCGGTCGACACCAGGAGGTACATCACCTCGAAGCGCGGGCCCGAGAACGGCATGGGCGCGGGACGCGCGCGAACACTCCCGCGCCCCGCCGGCGCGGTCACGCTCGGCACCGGGAACGGTCGACCGTCGACCACCGACAAGAGCGCGGCGATCAGCAGCTCGAAGCCGCGCCCGCCCGCATCGACCACCCCGGCCTCGGCGAGGACCGCCAGGAGCTCAGGCGTTTCGGCAACCGATCGCGCCGCCGCGTCGGCACAGACGACGAGCAGCTGTTGGAGCGTGATCCCCGCTTCCACGAGCGCGGAGTCGGCGGCCGCAGCGGTCGCCGCGGCGACGGTCAGGATGGTGCCCTCGACCGGCCGCAGGACCGCCTTGTACGCCGCGTCGGCGCCACGGCGGAGCGCATCGGCGAGGTCGCGGGCGTCGACCGACTCGAGCGGCGCGAACACCTCGCCGAAGGACCGCAGGATCTGCGACACGATGACCCCCGAGTTGCCCCGGGCACCCATCAACGAGCCGTGCGAGAGGGCACGGCACACCTCGGGCATGACGGCAGCGTCGCCCAGCTCGTCGCAGACGGACTGCAGCGTGAGCGCCAAGTTGGTGCCGGTATCACCGTCCGGCACTGGGTACACGTTGAGCTCGTTGAGCTCCTCGGCGTGGGTGCGGAGCACGTCGCGGTAGGCCGTCACGACCTGCCGGAGATCGGCGGCCGTGAGCCGTGCCAGCGTTCCCACGGCTGGGATCGTACCGTTCTCCCTGCTATCGTCCGAGGTCCTCCGCGTGCGTTCGCGACATCGGTCCCGCGCCTGCACGTGCACCACGTCCCAGCAGGTGAGGTTCGTCGATGGCATCCGTGTGTGAGGTGTGCGGCAAGCGGCCGCAGTTCGGCATGCGCCTCAGCCATTCGCACCGCAGGACGAAGCGACGCTGGAACCCCAACGTGCAGAAGGTCCGCGCCCTCGTCAACGGCGCGCCGCGACGGATCCACGTGTGCACGTCCTGCCTGCGCGCCGGGAAGATCCAAAAGCCCTGACATGCAAGGCGTCGTCCGGATCTACGACCCGCAGACGGGTGAAGGCGTCGTCATCAGCGACACCGACCGCTCGGAGCTCGTGCTCGCTCCGGACGCGCTGGAGGGCTCCCTGTTCCGCATGCTGCGTCAAGGCCAGCGCGTCACGTACGTCGTGAACGCCGCGGGGCAGGCCACGCGGTTGCGCCTCGGCTCGGAGCCCGACATGGGCCTTCCCACCGCGCAGGTCTGACCCTCGCTCCTTTCCTCTCCTCAGCACGCTCTTCGGGGCACGCATCGCGGCCCGGTTCGGGGGACCCCCACGGGCTCCCGGTAGAGTGAATTCGCCGCTTGTTCGCCGGTCGAGGAGCCTGTCCGTGTCGCTCGCGTTGCACGCACCTACCAAGCACTCTCGCCTGCTCCAGTGGGTCGAGGAGATGGTGCGGCTCTGCGAGCCCGACTCGGTCCACTGGTTCGACAGCTCCTCCGACGAGCGCGATCTCCTGGCCAAGCAGCTCGTCGACGCCGGAACGCTCGTCGCGCTCGATCCCGCGAAGCGCCCGAACTCCTACTGGGCCTGCTCCGATCCGAGCGACGTCGCACGCGTCGAGGACCGGACGTTCATCTGCACGGCCGACGCCGACGATGCCGGACCGACCAACAACTGGCGTGAACCGGCGGAGATGCGCGCCAAGCTCGAGGAGTTGTTCCGCGGCTCCATGCACGGTCGCACGATGTACGTGGTGCCCTTCAGCATGGGCCCGATCGGCTCTCCCCTCTCCTACCTCGGCGTCGAGATCACCGACTCGCCCTACGTCGCGTTGAGCATGGGCGTCATGACCCGGGCCGGCGCCGCGGCGCTCGACGCCCTTGGCGACGACGGCGACTTCGTACCCTGCATGCACTCGGTCGGTGCGCCGCTCGAACCTGGCGAGGCCGACGTGCCCTGGCCGTGCAACGCCGACGAGAAGTGGATCGTGCACTTCCCGGCGACGCGAGAGATCTGGTCCTTCGGCTCCGGCTACGGGGGGAACGCGCTGCTCGGCAAGAAGTGCTTCGCGTTGCGGATCGCGTCGGTGATCGCGCGCGACGAAGGCTGGCTCGCGGAGCACATGCTCATCCTCAAGGTGACGGACCCAGCAGGTGTGTCGCGTTACGTGGCCGGAGCGTTCCCTTCGGCCTGCGGCAAGACGAACCTGGCGATGCTGGTCCCGACGGTCCCCGGCTGGACGGTCGAGACGATCGGCGACGACATCGCGTGGATGAAGATCGGCGCCGACGGCCGTCTGTACGCGATCAATCCGGAGTTCGGGTTCTTCGGCGTCGCGCCCGGCACCAACGCGACGACGAACCCCAACGCAATGCACACGCTCGAGCGCAACGCGATCTTCACCAACACGGCGCTCACGGACGACCGCGACGTGTGGTGGGAGGACATGACTCCCGAGCCGCCGACACACCTGATCGACTGGCAAGGGGAGGAGTGGACGCCCGCCAGCGGTACGCCGGCCGCGCATCCGAACTCCCGCTTCTGCGTCCCCGCGGGCCAGTGCCCGTCGATCGCACCCGAGTGGCAGGACCCCGCGGGCGTGCCGATCTCCGCGTTCCTGTTCGGCGGTCGGCGTGCGACGACCGTGCCGCTGGTGTTCGAGTCACGCGACTGGAACCACGGTGTGCTCGTCGCCGCGACGATGGGCTCGGAGAAGACCGCGGCGGCGACCGGTGGTCTCGGCGAGCTCCGGCGCGACCCGTTCGCGATGCTGCCGTTCTGCGGCTACCACATGGGTGACTACTTCGCGCACTGGCTGAACATGGCGACCCTCACCGATCCCACCAAGCTGCCACGGATCTACGGCGTGAACTGGTTCCGCAAGGACGCGGAGGGTCGGTTCCTGTGGCCCGGGTTCGGCGAGAACTCGCGCGTGCTCGAGTGGATCTACCGTCGCCTCGACGGCACCGCCGGCGGTGACGAGACGCCGATCGGTGTGGTGCCGAGCGCGGGCGATCTCGACCTCGACGGGCTCGATCTCTCCGCCGACGAGCTCGCCGCCGTGCTCCGGGTGGACCCGGGCGAATGGCGCGCCGAGCTCCCGACGACACGGGAGTACTTCGAGCGCTTCGGCGCGCGCGTGCCCGCGCCGTTGCTCGACGAGCTCGCGGCGCTCGAGCAGCGACTCGGCTGACGCGTCCGCTCGCCGCCCCGACCCGTCCGGGGCCACGTGTCTCGGTCGACATGGCTAGCCTCACGACAGCCGAACGAGGAGCCGCCATGGCAGTGACTGCGTACGTGCTGATCCAGACCGAGGTCGGTCGGGCCGCCCACGTGGCGACGGCGACCCGCACGATCGGCGGCGTCGTGTCGGCCGACAACGTGGCCGGTCCCTACGACGTGATCGTCAAGGCCGAAGCACCTTCGCTCGACGATCTGGCCCACATCGTGATCTCCGAGATCCAGGCCGTCGAAGGCATCACTCGCACCTACACGTGCGCGGTCGTCAACATCTAGCCCGCTCTCACCCACGTTGGCGGCCCGCGCGACGCGTGCGGCGCGCGTGGCGCACGAACGCGAGCTCGATCAAGCGGTCGAGCAACGCGCCGTAGGAGAGTCCCGACACCTGCCAGAGTCGCGGGTACATGGAGATGGGCGTGAACCCCGGGATCGTGTTCACCTCGTTGACGAGAAAGCCGCGACCCGGGGTCCCGTCGGGCCGCTCCTCTTCCAGGAAGAGATCGACCCGGGCCATGGCTTCGACCCGACATGCCGCGAACGCGGCCAGCGCCAGCGTGCGCCCCTCGTCGGCCTGGGTCGCGGTGAGCCGCGCCGGCGCGAGCAGCTGCGCGTCGTGGCGCTCGTACTTGTCGGCGTACGAATAGAACTCGTCCCCCGGGATCACTTCGCCCGGAACCGAAGCCTCCGCCGGGTGGTCGCCCAGGACCGCGACTTCGATCTCACGGCCGGCGACGGCTTCCTCGACGAGCACCCATTCGTCGAACTGCCACGCATGCTCGATGGCCCGGAGCAGCTGCTCCCGTCCCCGCGCCTTCGTGACGCCGATCGAGGAGCCCATGTTCGCCGGCTTCACGAAGCACACCTCGCCGAGCTCCGCGAGGGCGCGGTCCACGAGCTCGTCAGGTTCGGTGCCATCCCGGAGCACGAGATGTCGCGGCGTCGCGAGCCCACACGCGGCGAACGCGCGCTTCATCATCACCTTGTCCATGGCGACGGCCGACCCGAGCACCCCGGATCCGACGTACGGGATGCCGGCGAGCTCGAGCATGCCCTGGACGGTGCCGTCCTCGCCGTAGGGACCGTGCAGGAGCGGAAAGGCGACGTCGAAGGGCCGCTCCCGACCTTCCCGCGGGTCACCGACGAGCGCACCCAGCTCGCGGAGCTCGGCGCCCTCGACCGGCAGCGCGTCCGGGAGTGCATGAGGACCGGCGTCGATCGCCCGGCGCGCGTCCTCCGACGTGAGCCACCGGCCCTCCGTGGTGATGGCGATCGGGACGACCACGTAGCGGTCGGGATCGAGCGCGGCGGGCGACCGCTACCGCCGTCACCCGCGAGACGTCGTGCTCCGCGGAGCGGCCGCCGTACAGGAGCGCGACCCGGAGCCGGCCGCTCATCGGCCGATCACGGTCGCGGCCCGAATCCCGAGGCCCATGATGAACAGCCCCACCAGGCCGTAGAGGAGCTCCGTGCGGTTGCGCATCGACGACCGGTACTGGAAGGCAAGCCCGATCGTGATGAACGTGAGGAAGCCGTAGAACATGTGGATGCGCGGCGCCCGGTAGTCCTTGCTCGCCACCAGCACCGTCCCGGTCACCACCTGGAGCAGCATCGCCGCCTCGGCGCCGATCGTCAGCCACCAGACCCAGCGTGACCGCAGACGCCGGAACTGGGCTGCGGTGAGCGCTACCAGACCGGCGAGACCGTTCGCGACGATCGCGACGTAACCCCAGACCTCGTGGAAGTCGAGCAGGGTCCGCATGGCGGGCGGAGCGTACCGGCTCGCAGGATGCGGCTCCGGCTGGTCTCAGCTCGCAGCAGCTCCGGCCGCGCCGAAACGCGCGCCTGCAATCCAACTGATCGGTTGGCATCGACGCGGCGAATCAGCCATACTTGCGGGGCCGGACGGTGGCAGGGTCACCGCTGGTGCGGGCGTTGCGCCCGCGGCGCGCCCACATGGTGGGCCGGACGGGCCGACCCTGCCCCGGCCCGCCGGCCCGCCGCCTCTGCGGCAGGCTCGGCGAGCTTCACCCCTGTCCCCGCAGAAACCGCTCGATCTCCGATGCGATCTCGTCTCCGCTCGGGATCGCGTCCTCGCCGGTGTCGGCGGCCTCGATCTCGCTCAGGATCTGCGCGACGTCGGGACGCTCGACGAGGCCCTCGTCGATGCCCTCGACGTAGCTCGTTTCCTGGGTGGCCAGCGCGCCGGTGTCGACCGTGAGCCCCGTGATCGTGCCCAGACGCTCGAGCACCGCGCGGATCGCGGGCGGGCTCGGGGTGGCCGAGACATAGTGCGGCACCTGGGCCCAGATGCCGACGCCGGGGATGCCTGCCGCGGCGAGCGCCACTTGGAGCACGGTCTGCATCCCGACCGGGCCCGAGTAGTCGACCCGCCACGCGCCGATCTCCTCGGCCAGCTGCGCATCCGTCGCGGTCGCGAGGACCGCGACGGGACGGCGGTGCGAGGCAACCGATGGGATGCCGCCCAGCGTGACGGCGCGGGAGGTGCCAAGACAGCGCGCGAGCTCGACGATCTCAGCGGTCAGCTCGCGCCAGCGCAGCGATGGCTCGGGGCCTGCGAGCAGCACGACGTCACGTCCGAGGCGACCCGCAACGAGCTCGATCGTCGGCCAGTTGATCTCGCGAGTGGCGCCGTCGTGCATCGCGACCGTCGGCCGATGTTGCTGGAGGTCCATCACATCGCCGAGATCGGCGTGCGCGAATCGGCGACCCGAGCTCAACTGCTCCGAGAGCACGGCGAGCGCGCCGGCCCCGGCCAAGCCGGCGTCGAGCCACCCCGTCAGCGCCAACACCAGCACGGGGTCGCGCAGCTCCGGGAGTGTCTCGACCTGCAACACGTTCGTCACTGTAGGGGGACCGCGGCGCCGGCCCGCCGACGCGTTACTGCGCGAAGCCTCCGAAGCCACCGCCGAAGCCACCACGCCCGAGGCCGCCGCGCCCGAAGGGACCCCCGAAGCCGCTGCTGTTGTTGCCCTGGCGCGGCTTGAACGCCTGGTCGAGCTCGACGCCCGCGAATTCGGACGGCACCATGCCCGTCGCCGCGTAGCGGTACAGCGCGGTGCGATAGATCCCGCTCAACGCGGCGATCACGGTCGCAGCCACGAGGAGCCACGCGACGCCGAGGACGGCGAACAGCGCGATGCCGATCGCGTTGCCGGTGGCGACACCGAGGGCTACGAGCAGGACGCCGGGGATGAAGGCCAGCAAGCCGACGATGCTCAGGCCGGCCTGGGCAACCACGTTCTCGCCCCACGTGCGCACGAACAGCTCCTTCGAACGACGCAGCGCGACCCCGACACCGACGTCCTCGAGCACGAGGATCGGCACGGTGAGGAACGTCAGCAGACGCCACGCGAGCCCGAGAAGGCTGCCGAGGATGCGACCAACCAGGCCCTGGCGCTCGAGCTGGTTCAGCACCACCGAGACCGTCGCCGAAACCACGGCCCAGGGCAGCAGGCGGTGCATGCGGGCGGTGGCAACGTCGAGCGCGCCGCGGAAGCTCGTCTCACGTCCGTCGAGACGCGCGTCCGCGCCTGCGACCAGGGCGGCCAGGAAGTAGGTCTGCACGAACGCGACGGCGACATACGCGACCGCACCCAGCACGTAGGACATGGCACCGAGGTGGAAGCCGCCGCTGCCGCTCCCGTCGCTTACGGCGACGACGGCGGCCCAGGCAGCGACCACCGCGATGGTGGCGAGGAACGACAGCACGGGGAACCAGGCCAACGAACGCTCCGCGTGGAGCACGGCCCACGAGCGTTTGGCAATGGCCCACGAGGTCTCGAGTCTGGTCATGCTTTCCCGCTCTCGTCGCTTCGCTCCGGGCCGCTCAGGCCTCGCTCGGCTGCTCGCCGGGATACCCGGCTCGCGGTCGCTTCGCTCATGGCACTGATTATCGCCGATCCGCGGGTCACATACGGTCGAGCAGCTCAGCTTTCTTCCGGTCGAATTCAGCGGCCGTGATGTGGCCCTGGTCGCGCAGCCGGGCCAGTTGCTCGATCTGCTCCGGCACCGAGGCGCCCGGCGCCGAACCCGGCCCGGCGCCGTGGGCGAGCGGCTGGCCCATCTGTGCCCGGCGGCGGTCGTCGGCGTCCATCTGCCGGTAGATCTCGTGCTGCACGCCGTCAGGGTGGCGCACGAAGTCGAAGTGCGACTCGCCGTCGCGGCCCGCCGACTCGATGTCGAGATTGCCGGCGCCGATCATCCGCTCCCACAGCGTCTGGGCGAAGTTGATGTTGCTGATGCGATCGAGCGGGATCTCGACGCCACGCTTCGAGAGCACACCAGTTCGGAAGACGACGCGGCGGTCCGTCACGACGAAGTACGTCATCGCCCACGAGAAGTACTTCACGGCGAGCCATCCGGCCCACGCGAGCACGATCACCCCGACGACCAGGGTCGTGTACTGGCGCACGTCGTGACTGTGGATCTGACGCACGAGGATCACGAGCAGGAGCAGCGGGATCCCGGTGAGGATGTTGCGCGAGAAGTACCACCAGTGCGGACGCAGATCCAGCGCGACGTGCTCGCCCTCTTGGACCAGATGCGACGGGTACCCCACGGCGGAAGCGTACGCCGCACACGCGACACATCACGCGCAAACGCCGGGACCGCGTCGTCGGCGACGCGCGTCGACATCACGCGAACGGCGAGGAAATTCGGCGACTATCCCCTCTCTGTCGAAGCCGGCGAACGCACCCGCGGGTCGGGCGGTGGCCCGGTGAGCGGGCTAGTCGGCTCGCAGTTCGGAAGGGGCGCCAGAGTTCCACCGGCGCCACGGCTCGTAGCCAAAGCGGGTGTTGAACCGCTCGATTACGTATGCCACGTTCCCGAAGGTTGTGCGAAGAAATGGCTCGAGTATCACGCGGAGATTCCGCGTGGGCTCGTCTACGACTATCTGCGGCCAGCAGTAGTGATCCACGGGCATCTCGTCGGGCGGCTCGGTGAAGGTCCACCGTTCGACGTATGCGCCCGGTACAAGGTCGCAGAAGTTGATCGTCTGGCTCGGCGCGCGCCCAGGAGGAAACGTCCCCGATTTCGAGACGGCGGCTGGGATTGCTCGGATGACGTGAAGGCGTCGGTGCTTGTCGATGTTGTTCATGAGATCAAGAAGCGCAAGGTGCTCTCGTGTCTGATGGATGCGGCCGTTGCCTCCGAGGTACGGCTGGAACTGCTTTATCGCTGCCCGTTCGCGTTTACCGAGGCTTTCGATGCCGCGCCATGGTCGGGCATCCGAGCCGGGGTCTCTTGTGATGATGGGGAACGCGCTCCGCGTCTCGACTTCCGGGGGAACCCGACCGCGATACCGGCGTACATGCAGTTGGTAGACGAGCTGATCCAACGCGGATCGGACGTTGAACAGGAACTCGCTGACTATGAACGGGACCGCCTGGTCGATTTCGGGGATCGGCTCGGCGAGGTAGAAGCGGTACTCCAATCCGTCGTTGTGCATCTCAACGCGGAGTCGGTAACTCTCCAGGTGAGGCCCGATCCGGTGTTTCGCTTCGAGGACCTTCAAGTGGTTCTCGGCACGACGGAGGCGTGCCCAGGGGTCTTCGAGGGACCCGTGGCTAGGCTTGCGTGGCCTGGCGAACATCCATCTAGGAGCGCTCATGGCCGACGAGAAGGAACCGACGCAGCGGACCGAGCAGGGTTTGGAGATTCCGATCCCAACCCGCGAGCAGATCGAACGTGACTTCTGGAAGGCTGCAAAGCCGCTCCCTGCCAAGCCGAAGAAGAAGCGGAAGCTACGCCGTAAATCGGTTGAGGGCCAGTAGTCGTCTACGCCACGGCCCGCTCCATGAGGTGCCAGAACGGATCCACCGGGGACTTCCGCAGGTTGTACCGGAACACGTATTCGTTGAGGTAGCCCTGGAGCCACTTCTTCGACACGGAGCGGTAGACGCCCGTGATGCCCGGCTTCATGTTCCCGAAGAAGCCTTCGATCGTGTTCGTGTGCACGTGGCCTTGCACGTAGATCTTCGACTTGTGGTGGATGCGGTGGTGCGCCCGGTACTCGCGACCGACGCCGATGTAGCCGGGCAGCTCATCGGTGTAGAGCGTCGCGGTGGGCATGATGAACGAACGAACGGCACCCGTCATAGTGCCAGCTCCACTGTTCGGAATGACCGTGGCCCGGATCGCACCCTCGCGTTCGACTGCGGCGAACACGATCGACTTGCGGGCCATCTGCCGCGCCATCGACATGACGACGTTGGCCTTGATGCGACCGCCGATGAACGTCTCGTCGGCTTCTACCGATCCGTCCAGGCGTGTGTCGTCTTGGACCATCAACTGGTTGCGGATCAGATTCATCATTCGCCAAGCCGTCTTGTACGTGACGCCAAGCTCACGCTCCAACTGCTTCGCGGAGATTCCGCCCCGTGTGCTCGACATCAGGTACTGCGCGTAGAACCACAAGTGCAGAGACGTGGACGACTTCTCGTAGATCGTCCCCACCAGCGGGTGCAAGTGGTGGGAACACCCGGTGCAGCACCACGACGTCTTGCGGTTCGACATGGCGTACTTCTTGAATACGCGCTCTCGGTCGCACTTCGGGCAGTGGGCGTGGTCCCCGTCCGCCGAGTACCGCTGACGCCAGACGAACGCCAGGCAGGTGGCGTTGTCGGGGAACTCCCGCATGAACTCCGAAAGGGACATGCGGGACTCAGATCCGGTGGAGCGGCGGGGCTGGTTTCTGTCTCTCGTAGCCATGCCCCCACTCAATCACGGGGGTACGACAGTCAAGGGATAGTCGCCGGAAATTCCACTTGACGACGAGGGGCGCCATCCGTACGATGCCAAAGCCAGGCCGGTTCGAGTCCAGCACCGACGGAGCTCTTCGGGGTTTCGCCGGAAAACACTCGGACCTTCCGGTGTGGTGCGCAAACCCGAGGGGGCAACCCCGAGGAGAGCGAACCACGGCGACGTCGCTAAGTCCGAGCTCGGAGGGAACTCCGGGGGAGGCAGCGGCGGTGCGGACTCACACGGGTCCGGGCCGCAGTGAGAGGCGCCGGCGCCGGAGAGCCCCGAGGAGATCGGAGCTGCAACGCAGCCGAGACTACTCGGGGCTTCTCCGCGTTCGGGGCGCGCAGGGAACGTTTCGACGCGTTGCATACACGGCACCCATCGTCACTGTCACACGCTGCCGGTAGCGTCATCGTGTGGACCCGCTGCTCGACGGCCTCGACGACGCGCAACGCGCCGCCGTCACCAGCGAGGCGGCACCGCTGGCGATCCTCGCGGGTGCCGGATCCGGCAAGACCCGCGTCCTCACGCGACGGATCTCCTGGCAGGCGCGCGCAGGGCGTCTCGAACCGCAGCACACGCTCGCGGTCACGTTCACCCGTAAGGCCGCGGGCGAGCTCCAGCACCGGTTGGGACAGCTCGGCGTGCGGCACTCGGTCACCGCAGGGACCTTCCACGCGATCGCGCTCGCGCAGCTGCGGCGCCGTGCCGCGGACGCCGGCCGAGCCGCGCCCGCGCTCCTCGATCGGAAGGTGCGGCTCCTCGCCCCGATGATGCCGGGGCGCCGCGGCGAGACCGCCCTCGCCGCGTCCGAGGTTGCGAGCGAGATCGAATGGGCGAAGGCACGCCTCGTGCGCCCCTCCGACTATGAAGCCGCGATCGCGGCCGCCGACCGGCGGCCGCCGCGTCCGGCGGCGGAGGTCGCCGCGCTCTACACGCGCTACGAACGCGAGAAGAAGCGACGAGGACTCGTCGACTTCGACGACCTCATCTGGCTGTGCACCGACGCGTTCGCCGCGACGCCGAGTTTGCCGCCGCCCAGCGATGGCGGTTCCGCCACCTCTTCGTCGACGAGTTCCAGGATGCCAGCGCCGCGCAATTCGCCCTCGTGCAGGCCTGGCTCGGGCAGCGCTCCGACCTGTGCGTGGTCGGCGACCCGAACCAGGCGATCTACGGGTTCGCCGGGGCCGAGTCGGCGCATCTCGAGGGATTCCTCACGCACTTCCCCGTCGCGCGCCATGCCGACGTCGGCCTCGTCACCCTCACGACCAACTACCGCTCGTCGCCGCAGGTGATCACCGCCGCGGCCGCGCTGCTCGGGCCGACCAATGCACGTCCGCACGCGCGCGCAGCCGACGGTCCCGTGCCGACGATCGATGGATACGACACCGACGACGACGAGGCACGCGCCGTCGCCGCCGCATTGCGCCGAGCCCACGGTCCGGGGCAGCCCTGGTCGTCGATGGCCGTGCTGTACCGCACCAACGCGCAGTCGGCACTGTTCGAGGAGGCGCTCGGACGCGACGCGGTGCCGTTTCGCGTGCGTGGTGGCGGCCGGTTCCTCGACCGGCCCGAGGTCAAGGTCGCGCTCGACTCGCTACGCGATGCTGCCCGCGCCGCGCCCGGCCGCCGCTTCGAGGAGCACCTCACCGACCTCGTCACCGCCGCGACCGAATCCGGCGAAGAGCGCGAGGAGCACACGGAAGCGCTCGCTCGCCTCGGGCGTGAGTACCTCGACGCCGACGGTGGTGTCGGATCGGTCGACGGATTCCTCGCGTTCCTCCGCGCCGCGCTGCGCGGTGGCGACGACGTCGACGACGCGGCGGACGCCGTCGAGCTCCTCACGTTCCACCGCGCCAAGGGGCTCGAGTTCGACATCGTGTTCGTCGCCGGCCTGGAACGCGGGCTCGTCCCAATCGCGCACGTGCGGACG
This sequence comes from uncultured Actinomycetes bacterium, assembly GCA_963815405.1. Taxonomy (GTDB): domain Bacteria; phylum Actinomycetota; class Acidimicrobiia; order IMCC26256; family DASPTH01; genus CAWFGR01. The sequence goes on along the minus strand of CAWFGR010000008.1, from coordinate 494,305 downwards.
TCCGAGGCAATCGACGAGGAGCGTCGGTTGCTCTACGTCGCGCTCAGCCGCAGCCGGCACACGTTGCACCTGAGCTGGGCGCGCCAACGCGCCCGCGGCACGCGACACGCCGAACGCCAGGCGAGCCCGTGGCTCGACACAATCGCCGGCGCGCTCGACGCGGAGCACGCACCGGAACCGCGCGCTGCGCCAAGTCGGGTCACCGACGCGCGCCGGGCACTCGCCGCCGCAGCGAGCCACGGGCGCGGGAGCCGTGGCCGGCGTTCGGCGAAGACCCAACCGACGGACGTCGACGAGGAGCTGCTCGCGGCGCTCGTCACCTGGCGCCGAAACCTTGCGCGTGGTGCCGGCGTCCCCGCGTACGTCATCTTCCACGACCGCACCCTCGAGGCCGTCGCCGCCTGCCGGCCCCGGACTCGCGACGAGCTGCTCGCAGTCGAAGGGATCGGCCCCGTCAAGGTCGAGCGATACGGCGACGCCGTGTTGGAGATCGTGGGTACCAGTCGCGACTCTGCGGGCACCGGGCGGGCGCATCCCGCCGTTTGACGAACGCGCACCAGAGCGCCACCATGGGTGGAGGCCGCCGCTCCGTTACCGGAGGCCGTCGGAGGTGTCCCATGGCGCAGCTGCGCTTCACCCTTCCGCTGTTCCCCAGCGACGACGGCTGGCCCTATCCAGATGTGCTGACCGAGCCCGCGATCGAGGACGAGATCGACCTCGACGCGCTCGAGCTGCGAGCCGATCCGCATGCGTTCGCGGATCTGACCGCGGCCGAGCACTTCGCCATCGAGCAGCGCTTCGGCTTCGGTGGTCCGCCGTGCTCGATGAAGCACCTCGCGCGTGAGTTGGGATGCACACACGCCGATGCACGTGCCCTGTTGGGCGGAGCCATCGACAAGCTGCGCATGCGCCTCATGGCACCCTGAGGTCGCGGGTTCGCAGGCTCAGACGCTCGAGCTGCAGTTGCAGGACGCGCCCGGGCAGCGCCGGGACCGGGCGAGCTCGCGCTGCAGCTTCGCCTGCACCGTGACCGTCTTCGGCTCGCCGGAAAGTTGCTGAAGGCACCTTCGGTCTCAACACTGACCCCACAAGCCCCGCCCGGCTCGCTGGGCGGCGAGCTCCTCCGCGAGCATCGTGCGCGCGTGCGCGACGTTCGGCTCGATCACGAGGAGTCGCGCGAAGCCGCGGCGGAGCAGCACGTCGTTGAAGCGCTTCCCATCGAGATGCACATAGGAGAGTCGTCGCCCATAGATGTCCCGACGTTCGACGTCGTCCTCGAGGCGGACGATCCGGCCTTCGAGACGCTTCCTCGCGAACGCCTCGGCTTCGGGACCGAAGCACTGGACCGGCTTGGTCGGATGGTGCGTCTCGGGCGTATCGACGCCCAACAGCCGGATCGTGTCGGAGCTGCCGCCGGCGAACGCGACGACGATCGTGTCACCGTCGATCACCTCGAGCACACGGACTTCGGGACTGGCCGTGCGCTGCTGGGAACCGAGCCACCACCCCAAGGCTGAGGCGGCGGCCAGCACCGCGAGCACCACCGTCGCGGTGTTGCGGACTCCCTGCGTGGCAACCCGGCGCACGGCGTGCCTCCGTCTCTCATGACCAGTCGGCGGCCGACGAGCCTGGTGTCGAACGTCAGCGGGGCCGACTGCGAGGAGCTCGCAAAGGCGGGCTGGAACGTCGCGGCGGTGTTCGTCGACGATGACCGCAGCACGCTCGGGAAAGTCGACGCCCAGCATACGAAGTGAGGACCGGTGAGCCAGCCGACTTCACCGAGTGTTGGCTTGATCTCGGATGCAGTGGTGACGACACTGCCGAGGGGCACCTCGACCAGCCACTGACACCCAACGAGGTTCACATGAACAGCGGACCGACCCTCAGCATCGGCGCCACCGGCAGCGACGTGGCTCGGCTCCAGCGACTCTTCGTGGAGATGAAGCTCCTCGACCACACCGCGATCGACGGGACGTTCGGGCCGATCACGGCGCAGACCGTCCGTGATTTCCAGCAGAGCGCTGGTCTGGCCGTCGACGGGATCGTCGGGCCGGCGACCTGGGCCGCGCTCCCCGCCGACCCCGACACGCCAGTGCTCGCGAACGGCGCGAGAGGACCCGAGGTCGCAGCGCTCCAGCAGGCCCTGACGGCGTACAGCTCGGCCGATCCCGCGACGAACCCCGGCGCGATCGACGGAAGCTTCGGGCCGATGACCGAAACCGCGGTGCGGGCCTACCAGAGCGACCGTGGTGTCTCCGTCGACGGGATCGTCGGAGACCACACCTGGTGGGTACCCGCCGGCGCGGCAGGCGCCACGCTCGCGTCGCTCGCGGGCCTCACGAGCGTGTAGCGAGAGGACCCGTCCTCGTCGAGGACCCCGGGGGTGCACCCACCTCGCAGTAGGGTGTGCCGCCGATGCTGCGTGCGTGGGTCCGGCTCCAGCTGCTGGTCCTGCTGGTCCCGGTGCTGCTCATCGGCGCGGGCGTCGCGCTCGTCGTCACCGGCCAACCGCCCCTCGCGGACGCACGCAATCGGATCGACACCCGCTGGTCGGCGCTCCGCGCGCCGCTCGCAACGCGCTACGACAAGCTCGCCGCGGCGCGTGACGCGTTCGTCGCGAACGGCGGGGCCGACCGCGACGTGGTGAAGGCCCTCGCGGAGCCACTGCGCCGCTGGCAGGAACTCGCGCGGGTAAAGGCTTCGGAGGCGGACGATGCCACCGAAGAGGCGCTCGCCAACACGCTCGAGGCCGCGGGGGCCCGGCTCGCTGCGAACGTCACGACGTCCGACCGGTTCGCGCACGTCGCCGCCGTCACCGATCCGCTGGTCGCGTTCCAGGGGACGGTGCCACCCGTCGACGCCCTGAAGGCGTACAACCACGCCGTGCGGCGATACGAGCGGGACCGCAACCGCATCCTGCGCAAGCCCGTGGCCTTCGCGTTGGGCTTCGACCAACGACCGGTCCTCCAGCTGGCCGGTTGAGGCGCCAGCCGAGAGACGCCCGCCGAATTCAGTGAGCCGATCGGGGTCCGTGCGCGGTACCCTGGCGGGGCAGTTCGGGCCAGCGTCGTCCCCCTGCGTCCACCCGTCCGACCATCCGTGGATGAAGCGATGACGATGCCCCGCGATCGCGAGTCGAGCCCGTTCGGCGGCTCACCCCCGGCCCAAGGCCTCTACGATCCGCGCTTCGAGCACGACGCCTGCGGCGTGTCGTTCATCGTCGACGTCCTCGGGCGCCCGAGCCATGGAATCGTCTCCGACGCCATCGGCGCGTTGTGCAACCTCGACCACCGAGGCGCGTCCGGAGCGGAGGTCAACACGGGCGACGGCGCCGGGATCCTCATCCAGATGCCCGACACGTTCCTCCGGGCGGTCGTGGGCTTCGAGCTCCCACCCGCAGGTGCCTACGCCGCGGGCCTCACGTTCCTGCCGAGCGAGGCGTCCGACGCAGAGAAGGCGGCGGCCGCGATCGAGCGCATCGTCTCGGAGGAAGGCCTCCGCGTGCTCGGCTGGCGCTCGGTCCCCACCGACAGCACCTCGGTCGGGCGGAGCGCGCTCGCAGTGATGCCCAGCCTCCGCCAGCTCTTCGTCGACGACCCAGCCGGCACCGCGGGCATCGGGCTTGATCGGAAGCTCTTCGTGGTGCGCAAACGCTGCGAGCACGAGATCGGCGACGGTCGGACCATCTACTTCCCGTCGCTCTCGAGCCGGACGCTCATCTACAAGGGCATGCTCACGACGCCGCAGCTCGCGGAGTTCTTCCCCGACCTGCTCGACGAGCGCGTCGTCTCCGCGCTCGCCCTCGTGCACAGCCGGTTCTCGACGAACACGTTCCCGTCCTGGCCGCTCGCCCATCCCTATCGGTTCCTCGCGCACAACGGCGAGATCAACACGCTGCAAGGCAACCGCAATTGGATGCGTGCCCGTGAAGCGCTGATGGAGACGCCGAACATCCCCGGCCTCGAGCGCGCCTTCCCCGTCATCACGCCCGGGGCCTCCGACTCGGCGAGCTTCGACGAGTGCCTCGAGCTGCTCCATCTCGCGGGCCGCCCGATCTGGCACGCGGTGCTGATGATGATCCCGGAGGCGTGGGAGAACAACACCGGCACGATCACCCCGGACCAGCGCGCCTTCTACCACTACCACGCGTCGCTCATGGAGCCGTGGGACGGACCCGCGTCGATCGCTTTCACCGACGGCACGGTCATCGGTGCGGTGCTCGATCGCAACGGCCTTCGGCCGAGCCGCTACTGGGTGACCGACGACGACCGCGTGATCATGGCCAGCGAGGTCGGCGTCGTGAACATCGACCCTGCGCGTGTCGTCAAGAAGGGTCGGTTGCAGCCGGGACGCATGTTCTTGGTGGACACTGCGCAAGGGCGCATCGTCGACGACGAAGAGCTCAAGTCGGCGCTTGCGGCCGAGCGCCCCTACCAGGAGTGGCTCGACCGCGGTCTCGTGCACCTACGCGACCTCCCTGATCGCGAGCACGTCCTCTACAGCCACGACTCGGTGCTGCGCCGGCAACAGACGTTCGGGTACACCGACGAGGAGCTGCGCCTGCTGGTTGCGCCGATGGCGCGCACCGGAGCCGAGCCGATCGGCTCGATGGGGACCGACACGCCCATCGCCGTGCTCTCGGAGCGGCCGCGCCTGCTCTTCGACTACTTCCAGCAGCTCTTCGCGCAGGTCACGAACCCGCCGCTCGACGCGATACGCGAAGAGCTCGTCACGTCGCTCGCGTGCACGATCGGACCCGAGGGCAACCTCCTCGATCCGCAGCCCGAGTCCTGCGAGCAGATCGAGCTCGCGTATCCGATCATCGACAACGACGAGCTCGCCAAGCTGGTCCACGTCAACGACGACGGAGACCAGTCCGGCTTCGCCGCGCACGTCGTCTCAGGCCTGTTCCGGGTCCGAGACGGCGGGCCGGCGTTACGAGAAGCTCTCGCGCGCGCGTGCCGCGAGACGTCGGAGGCCATCGCCAGGGGCACGCGGATCATCGTGCTGTCCGACCGCGACTCCGACCAGGCCTGGGCGCCGATCCCCTCACTGCTGCTCACGTCGGCCGTGCACCACCACTTGATCCGCGAGAAGACGCGCACGCAGGTCGGCCTCGTCATCGAGTCGGGCGACGCGCGCGAAGTGCACCACATGGCGCTGCTCGCGGGATACGGCGCCGGTGCGATCAACCCCTACCTCGCGTTCGAGTCGATCGAGGACATGATCGCGAACGACCTGCACGGTCTCGGCGACCTCGACCCGCACGAGGCGATCAAGCGCTACGTGAAGGCGGCAGGCAAGGGCGTGCTGAAGGTGATGTCGAAGATGGGCATCTCCACACTCGCCTCGTATCGCGGCGCGCAGGTCTTCGAGGCCATCGGTCTGGGTCACGACATCGTGGCCGAGTACTTCACGGGCACCGTGTCACGGCTCGGCGGGGTCGGCCTCGACGAGCTCGCTCGTGAGGCGGCCATCCGACACTCGCACGCATACCCGCCTCGTCCCGAGGCCCGAGCCCATCGCCGGCTTCGCCTCGACATCGCGGGGCAGTACCAGTGGCGTCGGGAGGGCGAGTACCACCTCTTCAACCCGGAGACGGTCTTCAAGCTCCAGCACGCGACGCGTGCAGGACGCTACGACATCTTCAAGGAGTACACCCGGCTCGTCGACGACCAGGCCCAACAGCTCGCTACCCTGCGGGGCCTCTTCGCCTTCCGCGAGGACGCGCGAACACCAGTGCCGATCGACGAGGTCGAGCCCGTCAGCGAGATCGTGAAGCGCTTCGCGACGGGCGCGATGTCGTACGGGTCCATCTCGAAGGAAGCGCACGAGACCCTCGCCATCGCGATGAACCGCATCGGCGGCAAGTCGAACACGGGCGAAGGTGGCGAGGACGCGGACCGGTATCTTCCCGACACGAACGGCGACCTCCGACGCTCCGCCATCAAGCAGGTGGCGTCGGGTCGCTTCGGCGTCACGTCGGAGTACCTCGTGAACGCCGACGACCTGCAGATCAAGATGGCGCAGGGCGCCAAACCGGGCGAGGGCGGGCAGCTGCCCGGACACAAGGTCTACCCCTGGATCGCGAAGACGCGACACTCCACGCCTGGCGTAGGTCTCATCAGCCCGCCACCGCACCACGACATCTACTCGATCGAGGACCTCAAGCAGCTCATCCACGACCTGAAGAACTCGAACCCACAGGCACGCGTGCACGTGAAGCTCGTCGCCGAAGTGGGCGTCGGGACGGTCGCGGCCGGAGTGGCGAAGGCGCACAGTGACGTCGTGCTCATCTCGGGTCACGACGGAGGCACCGGCGCGGCGCCACTCACGTCGCTCAAGCATGCAGGTGCTCCTTGGGAGCTCGGTATCGCCGAGACCCAACAGACGCTCGTGCTCAACGGGCTCCGCGATCGCATCGTGGTCCAGTGCGACGGTCAGCTGAAGACCGGCCGCGACGTCGTGATCGCGGCCTTGCTCGGCGCAGAGGAATTCGGGTTCGCCACCGCTCCACTCGTCGTGAGCGGGTGCGTGATGATGCGGGTCTGCCATCTCGACACCTGCCCCGTGGGCGTGGCGACGCAGAACCCCGTGCTCCGCGCCCGCTTCAGCGGCAAGCCCGAGTTCGTCGTGAACTTCTTCGAGTTCATCGCCGAGGAGGTGCGCGAGCACCTGGCCGCGCTCGGGTTCCTGTCGATCGCCGAGGCGGTCGGCCACGCCGAGGTCCTCGACACGCGGGCTGCGATCGAGCACTGGAAGGCGCACGACCTGGACCTCACGCCGATCCTGACCGTGGCCGAGAACCCCTACGGGGGTCAGGACCTGCACTGCACGCGCGCCCAGGACCACGGGCTCGATCGCCGCGCTCGACCAGCAGCTCCTCGAGCTCGCCGCGCCTGCACTCGCGAGCGCGCAGCCAGTGCGCATCGAGCTGCCGATCCGCAACGTGCATCGGACCGTGGGGACGATGCTCGGGTCGGCGGTCACGCGTGCGTACGGCGCCGAGGGCCTGCCCGATGGCACCATCGAGGCGCACCTGCGCGGCTCGGCCGGCCAGAGCTTCGGCGCCTTCGTGCCGCGGGGCATCACGCTGTACCTCGAGGGTGACGCCAACGACTACTTCGGCAAGGGTCTCTCGGGCGGCCGCCTCGTGTGCCGTCCCGACCGCGATGCCACCTTCGTCGCCGAGGAGAACGTGATCGCCGGCAACGTCGCGCTCTATGGAGCCACCTCGGGTGAAGCGTACGTGCGCGGCCTCGTCGGCGAACGCTTCTGCGTCCGCAACTCCGGCGCGACCGCCGTCGTCGAAGGCGTCGGGGACCACGGATGCGAGTACATGACGGGCGGTCGTGTCGTCGTCCTCGGCCCGACCGGCCGCAACTTCGGCGCGGGCATGTCCGGCGGTGTCGCGTACGTGCACGACCCCGCAGACCGCTTCGCCGCGCTCGTCAACCCCGAGATGGTCGATGTGGAACCACTCGACGACGACGATCGCGCCTGGCTGTACGACGTCGTGCGTCAGCACCAGGAGCTCACGGACTCGGTGCTCGCGGCGCGGCTTCTCTCGAGCTGGACGGTGGAGGTCAGTCGGTTCCGCAAGGTCATGCCACGCGACTACAAGCGTGTGCTCGCCGTGATGCAGGAAGCCGCGGCAAGCGGCCTGTCGGACGACGAGACCATCGCGCGCGTAATGGCTGCTGCACATGGGTGAGACGACCGGGTTCCTCCAGTGGTCGCGCGCCACCCCGACGCGGCGGCCGGTGCCTGTCCGGCTGCGCGACTGGCGGGAGGTCTACGAACCGTTCGCAACCGAGGCGCTGGAGCAGCAGGCGGGACGTTGCATGGACTGCGGCATCCCCTTCTGCAACAACGGATGCCCGCTCGGCAACCTCATTCCCGACTGGAACGACCTCGTCTACCGCGACCACTGGCGTGAGGCGATCGAGCGCCTGCACGCGACGAACAACTTTCCCGAGTTCACCGGACGGCTCTGCCCCGCTCCGTGCGAAGCGGCCTGCGTGCTCGGGATCAACCAGGATCCCGTGGCGATCAAGCAAGTCGAGGTCTCGATCGTCGACCGGGCTTGGGAGGCCGGCTGGATCGCACCACAACCGCCCACGGTGAAGACGGGCAAGCGTGTCGCCGTCGTCGGCTCCGGCCCCTCCGGGCTCGCCGCGGCGCAGCAGCTGACACGCGCGGGGCATGACGTCGCCGTATTCGAGCGCGCTGACCGCATCGGCGGACTGCTGCGCTACGGCATCCCCGAATTCAAGATGGAGAAACGCCACCTCGACCGCCGGCTGGCGCAAATGCGCGACGAGGGCACCGAGTTCCGTCCCGGCGTCAACGTGGGTGTCGACCTTCCCGCCCCGGAGCTCCGCGAGAGCTACGACGCCGTGGTCCTCGCGGGCGGCGCGACTGCCGCGCGGGACCTGCCGATCCCCGGCCGCGAGCTCGACGGCATCCACCAGGCGATGGAGTACCTGCCGATCGCCAACCGGGTGCAACAAGGCGACCTCGCCACGCCCACGATCACCGCCGAGGGCAAGCACGTCGTGATCATCGGCGGCGGCGACACCGGCGCCGACTGCCTCGGGACCGCGCACCGCCAAGGCTGCGCGTCGGTCCACCAATTCGAGATCCTTCCCCGCCCGCCCGATTCGCGCGCACCTGGCAACCCGTGGCCGCAGTGGTCGAACATCTACCGGGTGAGCTCGGCACACGAGGAGGGTGGCGAGCGCGTGTACTCCGTGAACACGGAGTGTTTCGTCGGAGACGACGCGGGCAACGTGCGGGCACTTCGCGGGCACGAGGTCGAGCTGGTCGACGGTCGGTTCGAGAAGATCGAGGGCACCGACTTCGACCTCCCCTGCGAGCTCGTGCTCCTGGCGATGGGCTTCCTCGGCCCCGAACACGTCGGCCTGCTCGACGACCTGGGGGTCACCTACGACGCGCGCAGCAACGTCGCGCGCGACGACTCGTTCATGACCAACATTCCGGGAGTCTTCGCGTGTGGCGACCTGGGCCGCGGCCAGAGCCTCATCGTGTGGGCCATCGCGGAGGGCCGTGCGTGCGCGGCAGGCGTCGACCGCTGGCTCGTGGGCGACACGCTGTTGCCCGCGCCCATCGCTCCCACCAGCCGCCCACTCGTCTAGGTGCGTCACCGCACCGTCGGAGGGCCCGGTTCGGCCCGACCACGACCGTGAGCTAGACAACACGCTTGTGGCGACCACGCCTTCGACTCGATCGACGGTCGCCGTCCTCGGCGGCGGCCAGCTCGGCCGCATGCTCGGCATCGCCGGCATCCCGCTCGGGCTGACGTTTCGCTTCTTGGACCCGTCACCCGACGCGCCCGCCGCCGACGTCGGTGAGCTCATCGTCGGGAAGCTCGACGACACAGCCGCGCTCGAGGCCGTCGCGCGCGACGCGGTCGCTGTCACCTACGAGTGGGAAGGGGTGCCGGCAGCGTCGGCGCGGCACCTCGCGCAGACGTTGATCGTGCGCCCGGGCGACCGATCGCTCGAGGTCGCGCAGGACCGGCTGGCCGAGAAGGAGACGTTCCGCCGGCTCGGCATCGCGACCCCGTCCTTTTGCGCGGCCGGCTCCCGTGACGACCTCGAGCGTGCAGTCGCCACCGTCGGCGGATTGCCCGCCATGGTGAAGACCCGCCGGGGCGGCTACGACGGCAAGGGCCAGCAACGCCTGTGCACGGCCGTCGACGTCGACGTCGCGTGGTCGACGCTGGGCCACGAACCCCTGATCGTCGAAGCCCTGGTGCCGTTCCGGCGCGAGCTCTCCGTCGTCGCTGTACGCGGTGCGGACGGCGCCGTTGCCGTGTGGCCGCTCGCGCACAACGAGCATCGCGAGGGCATCCTCCGCACGACGATTGCGCCCGCTCCCGATGTGGAACCGTCGCTGCGCGACGAAGCCGAGAAGCTCGTCGACCGCCTGCTCAACGATCTCGGGCACGTGGGCGTGCTGACCGTCGAGCTCTTCGAGCACGAGGGCCGGCTGCTCGCGAACGAGATCGCACCCCGGGTGCACAACTCGGGGCACTGGACGATCGAAGGCGCCGAGACGAGCCAGTTCGAGAACCATCTCCGCGCGGTGCTCGGGCTCCCGCTCGGTTCGGTCGAACCGCGTGGGATCAGCGCAATGATCAACCTCATCGGCGTGATGCCCTCGCCCGATGCGCGCCGCGACCTGCTCGCGGTTCCCGGTGTCCACCTGCACGACTACGCGAAGGCGCCGCGACCGGGCCGCAAACTCGGCCACGTCACGGTCACCGCAGGATCGTCCCGGGAGCTCGACGGCGCGCTGGCGCGTGTCCACCAGATCCTGGATCGCGCCTGATGGCCGTCCGCACCGCCTTTTGGTGGCGACCGACGAATCACATCGCCCGGGTGCTCATCGGTCTGCTCGCGGTCGAGGCCAGCGTGACACTCGCCGTTGCGACCTTCGACCGCGGACGCTGGCTCGAATACTTCGACCGGTGGATGCAGGCAACCCTCGACGGTCACCAGGCGGCCGCCGATCGATGGCTCCAACGGTTGAGCGACACCGGATCGCCGCTGCGTCAGCTCACGAGCCTGCTCGGACTGGCATCGGGAATCCTCGTCATCGTGTGGTTGTGGCGCAGCATGCACAACATGCAGGCCGCCGGGCGTCGAGGCGCACGGCTGTCACCCGGGTGGGCGATCGGCGCATGGTTCATCCCGGTCGCGAACCTCGTGCTTCCCTACCTCATGTTCCAGGATCTGTGGCGCAGCTCCGACCCGCGCGCCGAGCCGGGCAACGAGTGGCGCCGCCTGCCCGGGTCGCCCCTCGTCGCGATCGCCTGGTTGCTGTGGGTTGCCGGAACCCTGGCGATGGTCGTGCCGCTCGTGATCCTTGCATCCTCGCGTTCGACAACGGCGGGCGACGTCGTCTGGTTGCTCCGCGTGGGCCAGTTCGCCACGGGGGCGGGTTACGCGCTTGCGATCCCTGTGGTGCGTGCGCTCACCGACCGCCAACAGGTCCTCGCATCGAGCGCGCCCCAGACGAGCGGGGCCGCCGATCCCCGCTTCGGCACGCCGGCCACGACGGGCGGCGCAGGTTGGCATCCGGATCCGCACGGCCAGCACGACCATCGCTACTGGGACGGCAGCGCGTGGACGGAGCACGTCGCCGACGCGGGCGTGACGTCGACCGCGCCGGTTCTAGCGCCGGAGTGGCACCGAGACCCCACCGGTCGCTTCGAGTGGCGCTTCTGGGACGGCTACGCGTGGACCGAGCACGTGTCGCGCGACGGAGTGCTCTCGATCGATCCGCTCGAGCAACCCGAACGCTGATCGGTGCCGTGAGCTCAAATCCCGGCGACGCCGTGGATCGCAGCGAAGGGATCCCACGACGAGTCGTCGTGCCACTCGTACTCGATGCCGTTCACCAGCCGTTCCGCGAGAGCCCGGCCGTGGAGGTGCTCGATGAAGGCGACCGTCATGTCCATGCCCGCGGCCACACCGGAAGAGGTCCAGCGATCTCGATCGTGCACCCACCGCGCCTTGGCGATCCATTTCACCGCCGCGCTCTGCTCTCGAACCCAGGCGAAGTTGCACTTGTTCGATGTGGCTGCGTAGCCGTCGAGGAGCCGGGCTTTCGCAAGGAGCGCTGAGCCCGTGCAGACCGAGAGCACGTATCCGGCCGGGCGCGAGGCCAGCGCGAGCCACCGGAGGAACTCATCATCGTGTACGAGCCGGCGCGTACCCATGCCACCGGGAACCAGGAGCACGTCGGCCTCGGGCGCGTCGGCGTATGCATGATCGGCATGGAGCCGCGGACCCTGCTTGCTGGCAACTGGGCCGTCGATTGGTCCGACCTGGGTCAGGTGGAATCGATCGGGGAACTTTCCGCTTCCTTCCATCGCATCATCTTGACGGCTGAGGGCGCCGTGCCGCACGCGACTTTCGCCCGATTCCCCCCTGGCTGACACGCCCTTTGCGGCATCCTCCAGAGTGCCCCAGTTCGTGTGATCTGCGTGACTGATCCCGCATAACTGTCACACCACCCTGATCGGATGTCCTCATGTTCGATCTCCGGGCACGTCTCGACGATGTACGGCGTCGGTCGCCGGAGTGGCGACGGGCGCGGCGCAGAGAGCTGGTGGAGATCCAGCGCCAGGCGCGGGTCGACGAGCTCCTTGTCCTCCGCGTGATGGACGATCTCGCGCGTCTGGTCCGTACCCAGCAGAAGCCAACGGCGGAGGACGCGCGAGCGCGTCGGGAAGCACGGCATCTGAAGATGTGGTGGCAGCGAGATGGTCGAGCTCTGCGAACGCTTTGCCGGCGTCGAATCACCGGTGGCGCGGTCCCAACGGTTGGTGGTCGTGCAGGTGCCACTCCATGGTCCCGCCGAGGTTGCCGGGATCCCGTTGCCGGATGCGATGGTCGAGAAGCTCCGCGCGAACGCGGCGATCGAACCGGCGCTCGTCGCGGCTGGGGTGCCCGTAGCGCAGGGAACGAAGTCGACGGCGCTGTCGCCGAAGATCACCCGTGCGGTCCTCTTGCGCGACGGGCATTGCCGCTGGCCCGGGTGCGATCGACGCACCGGCCTCCAAGTCCACCACCTGGTGCCACGGAGCTGGGGTGGAACCGACGACCTCGCGAACCTCGCCGCCGTATGCACCGGCGGCGGTACCGACCACCACTCATGTCTGGTCCCACACGGGCCGTGGGTGCTCGGAGGAAATCCCAACCAACCCGACGGCCTCCGGTTGAGACCTCAGGGTCGGCAGCCGACACGCGCCGGCCCCACCGCAGCATGAGCCTGCAGCAGTCAGTCCGGGACGCTCGCGGATCGCGCCCGCCACGTGGAGCGCGGCCACCTCGTCGACGGTGAACCCCCAGTCGACGAGGGCGGCGTCGGTGTCCTGCCCAGGGACGGGCGCGGGCCGTGCGACCCCGCCGGGCGTACGGGAGAACCGCGGCGCAGGGGCGGGCTGGCGCAGGCCGTCGAGCTCCACGATCGTCCCACGCGCGGCGAGGTGGGGATGGCGCGCCGCCTCCGACATCGCGAGCACCGGCGCGAAGCAGGCTTCGCTGCCCTCCAACAGCTCGCACCACTCCTCGCGCGTCCGAGAGCGGAACAGCTCCTCGAAGCGCGCCCGGAGCTTCGGCCAGTTCGCCACGTCGTCGCGGTCGGGAAGACCCTCGTCGACGAGACCGGTGAGCTCGAGGAACGTCGCGTAGAACTTCGCCTCGATCGCCCCCAGCGACACGAAGCCGCCGTCGGCCGTCTCGTACGCGTCGTAGTAGGGCGCGCCACCGTCGAGGAGGTTGCTCCCGCGCGCCTCGGTCCATCGACCCTGCGCGAGCAGACCCCACATCATCGACATGAGCGTGGCCGCGCCGTCGACCATCGCGGCGTCGACGACCTGGCCCTGCCCCGACACGCGCGCCTCGACGAGCCCGCACACGATGCCGAACGCGAGGAACATCGCGCCACCACCGAAGTCGCCGACGAGGTTGAGGGGCGGCGTCGGCTTCTGATCAGCCGGCCCGAAGTGGAACAGCGAACCGGCGAGCGCGATGTAGTTGATGTCGTGACCAGCCGCGCGCGCGAGCGGTCCGTCCTGGCCCCAGCCGGTCATGCGGCCGTAGACCAGACGCGGATTGCGCGCGAGGCACGCGTCGGGGCCGATGCCGAGACGCTCGACCACACCGGGGCGGTACCCCTCGATCAACGCGTCGGCTCGTTCGACGAGCCGTAGCACACACTCGACACCCTCGGGCCGCTTCAGGTCGACGCCCACCGAACGACGGCCGCGCTCGAGAATCACGATGTTCTCGTTGGTCGGCTTCCCGGTCACGCTCGCGGCGCGGTCGATGCGCAGCACATCGGCGCCCATGTCGGAGAGGAGCATCCCGGCAAACGGGCCCGGGCCGATCCCGGCGAGCTCGACGATCCGGATGCCGGCAAGAGGTCCCGACGCTGGCGCGCTCATCCCGGCGACGCTACCCGCCGGGTCACCACGATCCGCCCCCGCCGCCACCCCCGCCTCCGCCCGAGAACCCGCCGCCACTGAACCCGCTGCTGCCCGACGTTGACGCCGGCGTCGAGGTCAGCGTGCCGGCGGTCGCGACGGTGAAGCTGTCGATCGCGTGGGAGAACATTACGGCCTCGAACGGTCCGCTCCCGCGGTACCAACCGGAAGCGACCACATCGTCGGCGGCGAGCCCCTCAAACGCGCGGGCCCACTGCTCGGTCGCCCCGAAGACGACGGCGTAGGGCAGGTACTCGGAGAAGAGGTGCGCGCGCTCGGCGAAGCGCGCCCGTTCCTTCTCCGACTCGTCGATGAAGCGCCGGAAGCCGTCGACATGACGGAGGGTCGCGTAGCCCTTCGCCGTGCGGCGGGGCATCCACGGATACGCGAAGGTGAGCACCAGCCCGGCCACGATGAAGGGCACGCCGATGATTGCGGCGTGGGTCGCCGCCGCGAGGCCGATGGTTCCGGCGATCCCCGCGGCGAGCACCACGATGCCGACCGCCAGCCACACGCCGCGCACAACGCCGGGGCGACCGTTGAACCAGCCACGGTCGATGGCGTCGTCGACCAGTGCGGTCTGGACCTTCGCCATCTTGCTGGCGAAGTGATTGCGCAGCGACGAGAGCGTGACCGACCCGCCGTCGTTGCCGAACAGCCCCCCGACCAGCGCGCGCTCATACGGCAGCAGGTCGTCGGGCTTCTTGAGGCGAGTCAGGGTCCAGTCGTCCGTACGGCCGCGCCAGTTCTGACCGGACTCCTCGATGCTCAGGTACCCGCGCACGGCCAGATCGACGATGGTCGCGGTCACATCGAGCGGGTTCGCGCGGAAGTCGACGAGCGTGCCTACCTGCCCCGGCCGCAGCCCTTCGGGAGGGACGAATTCGACGGGCGTCTCGCGATGGCCGACCAGCGGCACACGCTCGTCGGATCCATCCGGCGACGAGAACGCGGCGTCGACCTCGGATCCTCGGAAGCGACGGTCCCGGCCGACACGCCACGCGAGCGCGACGACACCGCCGAGGATGCCGAGGAGCAACGCGGCCGCGACCCCGACCGTCGCGGTGGTCAACGAGAACGCCCGCGAATGTCCAGCGCTCTGCGAGCAGGGGACGCGGTTGCGGTACCGCGCCCTTGGGCAGCGCGACGGTGAAGGTCATGCCGTTGAACGGGTGGAGCGTGCCCATGGTGAACGTCGCGGTCGAACCGTCGCGGGCGGCGGTCGTGCACGGGAGCTGCGAGCCGTACGGGCCCGACGCACAGTTCACCGCGAGGATCGCGGCGGGGGCGTGCACCGTCACGGCCGGATGCGCGATCGTCACCAGCCAATCGGTCCCGATCGCGTTCCACACCAGTTCGTCGTGGTCGGCGAACGCGTTCATGACCCGACGCACGCGATAGCGGATCTGGTACGTGTGGGCCCCGGTGACCGTGCGGTCGGGGTCACCGATGCGGATGCGGGCGTCGTTCCCCTCGCGCTCGACCGTGAACTGTGCCGACGCGCCGTTGGTGGCGGTCACGGAAAGGACGTGCATCGGGTAGACGCGATCGTGATTCGCGACCCGCGGGTAGTCGACCCGGACGGGGATGTCCCGGAAGATGCCGTGCCGGGGTGTCGTCCCGAAGTCGTAGGCGATGCTCTCGGTCACGACGATGCTCCCCGAGGGTTCGATCATGACATCGACGGCGTAGCTGCCGATCGCCTCGGTCGCGCCCGCCGGCGCGCCTCCGGTCACGAGCACCACGGCAACCACCGCCGCCATCGCCCACCCACGTACGAGGGCTCGCATTGGGGCTCGCACCACGCCACGCATCGGCGTGGAGGCTACCGGCGCGGGCATGATGGCAGTTCCCCCACCTTCCCCGAGAACGGAGAGAGACCGGCGTGCGCATCGCGACCTGGAACGTCAACTCGCTCAAGGCGCGGCTCCCGCGCGTGGAGGAGTGGCTGACGTACGCGGAACCCGACGTCTTGTGCCTCCAGGAGACCAAGCTCTCGGACGCGGCGTTCCCGCAGCTCACGTTCGGAGCGTTGGGCTACGAGTCGGTGCATCACGGCCAGGGACAATGGAACGGCGTCGCCATCCTGTCGCGGGTCGGGATCGAGCGGGCCGTCTCGGGCTTCGGCGACCTCGCGGATCCCTACGAGGGCGACGCGCGCCTCCTGGCTGCCGACTGCGCGGGTGTGCGGGTCGCGAGCGTGTACGTCCCGAACGGCCGCTCCGTGGGCACCGAGCACTACGACCGCAAGCTCGAATGGCTGGACACGCTCGGCACCTGGATCGCGGCGAGCCTCGCGACCGACACCCCCGGGATCGTGCTCGGCGACTTCAACGTCGCGCCGGAGGACCGCGACGTGTGGTCGCCGAAGGCGTTCGAGGGCGCGACGCACGTCACGGCTCCTGAGCGCGCGGCGGTCCAGAAACTCGTCGACTGGGGTCTGGTCGACGTGTTCCGAGATCTGTACGGCGACGAACAGCTGTACACGTACTGGGACTACCGCGCGGGCGACTTCCACCAGGGTCGCGGTATGCGCATCGACCTCGCGCTGGCGACGTCGGTGCTTGCGCATCGCGCGCGTTGGGGGCTGGTCGACCGCAACGCCCGCAAGGGTCAGCAGCCCTCGGACCATGCGCCGCTGTTCATCGACTTCGACTGACGCGGGGCTCCGCGCCACGCGCTCGCCCGGTTGGTAGCGTCGAGGACCCAGTCCGACGACGACACCCGAAGAGCGTTCGACGAGGAGCGTTCGACGAACGAAGGGGCACGGCATGGCACGGCCGCCGACGCGACGCAGCCGCAGAGCCCACACCACGCACACCCGCAGGGTGGTGGTGCTCCTGATCCTGCTCCTCGCCATCGCTGCGGCGATCGTCATCGTGCTGGTCGACAACGGCTCGGACGAGGCCTCGCCACCTCACCGCACCACGACGAGCACGACCCGGGCCACGACGTCGTCGAGCTCGGCTACGACGACGGCCGTCACCACGACGACGGCCGGGTCCACGTCCACGACGGTGGCACTCCCCACGCTCGGCGGACCCGAGACCTACGCGCGCTATCTCTTCGCGGCGTGGCAGAACAACGACCGCACCAGCGCTGCGAAGGCGGCCAGCTCGGACGCGGTCGCGCAGATGTTCGCCCAGGCCTACCAGCCGGGCACCGGCGGTGCGAACCCCTGGGGCGGCCCCACCTGTGGTGCGGCCGCGGGTTCCGAGTTCTGCACGTGGAAGACGAGTGCCGGCGCGCAGATCCAGATCCAGGTCCGCACGGCCACTGGCGGCCTGCCCATCCAGGTCATCGCCGTGCAGCGGAGCTGACCGGCGAGTCAACCCGCTCGTTCAGCGGCGTGGCAGGTCGAGGAGCGCCGCGGCCTGCTCCGACGTCGCCACCGGACGCCCCGTTGCCTCGGCGAGCTCGACGGCTTCGGTGACGAGCTCGACGTTCGTCGGCTTCCGCTCTGGGTCGAAATGGAACTCGAGGCCGACGTGCAGATGGCCGCCACGCTCGAGCGCAGGCACAGCGACAGGGCTGCGGAGCACGTCGCCGCCGGGAACAGAGACACACCAGGGCAGCTCGGTGCCGTCGAGCATCGCGAGGTACGCGTCGAGCGACGGGCGAGTGGGCGGGAGCCCGAAGCTCAAGCCTTGCCCTTTGCCGCGCACGTGCTCGCCACCGAAGTAGAACTTGACGAACGAGCCCTGCGGCAGCAGGCCGAGCTGGTGCAGCGTGAGCGTCGTCCGCAGGAACCCCGGCTCGTAGATCGCAATCGACGCGCCGAGGCGCAGCGCGCGCATCTGCGCCGCGAGGTGCCAGATCATCTCGTAGTCGTTCACGTACGCGATGCCGTCAGGCGTGCCGTCGTCGTTGAGCGCACCAAGGTTCGTCGAGCCGGGATCGAACGCGCCGAACTGCAACGCGACCTCGGCCATGATGCCCGCGAGGTGCTCGTTGCGCTGCCGTGCGGTTGGCGAGCGGGTCAACGTCGGGTACCAGATCGCACCCGGACGTTCGGCGAGGAGCAGGCGCGCGATCTCGAGGTACGAGTCGGCCGCGTCCTGACCCCAGAGCGTGAAGTCGTGGTTGTGGAGATGGATGACGGCCGCGCCGGCGTCGAGGCACGCGACGGCGTCTGCCGCGATCTCCTCCGGCGTGATCGGGACGTTGGGATTGCGGTCGCGGCGGGTGCCACCGTTGATCGCGGCTTCGACGATGACGGGACTCCCACCCGTCATCGCGTCAGCTCCGCGCCCGCAACGCCTCGATGAGCTTCGGCACCACCTGGTGCACATCGCCCACGATTCCGAGGTCCGCGACCGCGAAGATGGGCGCCTCGCCGTCCTTGTTGATCGCGATGATGTTGTCGGAACCCTTCATGCCCACCATGTGCTGGGTGGCGCCCGAGATGCCCAGGGCGATGTAGACCTTCGGCTTGACCGTCTTGCCGGTCTGGCCGACCTGCTTCGAGTACGGCACCCATCCCGCGTCGACGATTGCACGCGAGGCACCGGACGCGCCACCGAGCAGCTTGGCGAGCTCGTCGACGAGCGCCGGATACGCCTCCGGCGTGCCCAGGCCGCGGCCGCCCGAGACGATCACGTCGGCGTCCTCCAGCTTCGGGCCCTCGCGCTCCTCCACGTGGCGCTCGACGACGACCGCCTCCGCGGCGCGCCCCGCGTCCGGAGTGGGCACCCTTGCGACCGCCGCGGCGGCGCCTCCGCTCGCCTCGGCGACGAACGACTTCGGGCGCACGGCAACGAGGCACGGTGCGACACCCGAGAACGCGGTGTCGACCAGGGTGTTGCCACCGAAGATGGCGCTGCCGACGACGACGCGGTCGCCGTCGACGCTCACCGCCGTGGCGTTCGTGAGCACCGGCCGGTCGAGCTTCGCGGAGAGACGCCCGACCGTGTCGCGACCGTCGTAGCTCTGGGCGAACAGCACGACCTCGGGGGCGTGCTCGGCGATCAGATCCGCGAGGGCCGCGGCCCCGACGGGACCGGGGAGCGACGATCCCGGGTCGACCGCGAACACGGTCGTCGCGCCGTGCGCACCGAGCTCTGCGGCGAGCACCTCGGCGCTCGGCCCCACGAACACGGCGTCGACCGTCGTCCCCAGCTCACGCGCGGGTCAGCAGCTCCAAGGTGGTGCCGGACACCTTGTCGCCGTCGGCCTCGGCGTACACCCACACCTTTGCGATCGCCATCTCTGTCGTCCTTCGCTGCTCAGATGACCTTCAGCTGCTCGAGGAACGCGACGACGCGCTCGTGAGCGCTGCCGTCGTCCTCGACCTTCTCGCCGGCCTGCCGCTCGGGCGCGGCGGCGACCGACACGATCTCCTGGCGCGCGCCGGCCCAGCCCACGGCGTCGGCGCCCAGACCGAGATCCGCGGCCGCCACCTGGTCGACCGGCTTGTTCTTCGCGGCCATGATCCCCTTGAACGAGGGGTAGCGCGGCTCGACCACACCCGCAGTCACGCTGACCACCGCCGGAAGCGAGGCACGCACGGTGTCGTAGCCCGCCTCCGTCTGGCGCTGGATGGTCACCGCGCCGTCGCCGAGCTCGACGTGCTTGGCGAAGGTCAGGGACGGCCAGCCGAGGAGCTCGGCCACCTGGGCCGGAACCGTGCCGGTGTACCCGTCGGTCGACTCCGTCGCGGTGAGCAACAGGTCGACCTCGCCGGCGCGCTCGGCGGCCTTTGCGATCGCCTTCGCGGTCGACAGCGAGTCGGAACCGGCGAACGCGGGGTCGGAGACGAGGACGGCGCGGTTCGCGCCCATGGCCAGCGCCGTGCGGAGGCCGGACACCTCGTTGTTGGGTGCGACGGAAAGGAGCACGACCTCTCCCCCGCCCGCGGCCTCGACCAGCTGCAGGGCCATCTCGACCCCGTAGCTGTCGGAGTCGTCGAGGATGAGCTTGCCTTCACGCTTCAAGGTGTGATCGGGGTCGAGTGCGCCCGGCACAGCCGGGTCAGGAATCTGCTTGACGCAGACGGCGATGTTCATGTCGCTCCCACGGGTTCGGGCGCGCCGGCAGGTGGGGACGCGCCTCGGTGACGCTGAAGATTGTGTCAGTCGGCCCCGTCGCGGTGCGAAACGGCGCCAAGCTCGCTCAGCCGGAGCCCGTTCGTCCGAAGCCCGGTGGCGGGTGAGCGGTACCGTCTCGTGGTGGCACCCGCCGGCACCACCCGGACCGTCGACGTCCTCGTGGTCGGTGCCGGACCCGCGGGCGTTGCCGCCGGGATGCGCGCGCACCGCCGGGGGGCCGACACCCTGGTGATCGACCGCGCGGAATTCCCTCGGGACAAGACCTGCGGCGACGGGCTCACGACCGCCGCGCTCCGCATGCTCGAAGGACTCGGACTCGACGTGCGCCGCGTGCCCGGGACGGTCGCGGTGGAGTCGACGGTGCTGGTCGGTCCGGAAGGGCGCACCATCGAGCTGCCGATCTCGTCGAAGGGCACGTGCGTTGCCGTCACGCGGCGACACGAGCTCGACGTCGCGCTCGTCGAGCTCGCGCGGTCCCAGCGCGTCACCGTGGAGGAGGGCACGGCCCTCGAGGCGCTCCAACCGTGTGCCGACGGCGTCCTCGCCGAGCTCTCCGGCGGCGCGACGATCCGGGCACGCTGGATCATCGGCGCCGACGGCCACTACTCGACCGTCCGTCGCCTGGCCGCGCCTGCGTCGGGCGCAGACCTCGGGACCTGGCACGCGGTGCGCCGCTACTACCGCGGCGTCGACGATCGCCGGCTCTGGGTGCTCTTCGAGCGCGACCTCCTCCCCGGCTACGCCTGGGTCTTCCCGCTCGCCGACGGGCGCGCCAACGTGGGCTTCGGGGTCCTGCGCGACGGCGCGCGGCGCGGCAAGCAGCTCGCGGTCTTGCCGTCGACCTCTGGGAACGCCCGAGCCTGCAGGGGATCCTCGGGCCCGGTGCCGAACCCGAAGGCCCGGCACGGGCCTGGCCGATCCCGGCTCGCTACCGGGAAGACGCGCTCACCCACGGTCGGATCCTCTTCGTGGGTGACGCCGCGGGCGTCGTCGACCCGTTGACGGGTGAAGGCATCGCGCAGGCGCTCGAGACGGGCATCCTCGCCGGCGAGGCAGTGGCCACACCGGGCGACGACGTCGCCGCTAGGTACCGCCGAGCGGTCCGCAGCGCACTCGGACCGGACCTGCGCTTCGCCGCCGCGCTCCAACGGATGCTCGCGCACCCGGTCGGTTGCCGGACCGCGATGGCAGCCGTCGCGATGTCGCCCTGGACCCGCCGGAACTTCGCCCGCTGGATGTTCGAGGACTATCCCCGCGCCTTGCTCCTCACGCCGTCGCGGTGGCGGCGCGGCGTGCTCACCCGGCCGGGCGCCTACGCGGCGCCCAGCGCGGTGGCCCCCCCGGTCTGACCGCGGCGAGTGGCCGGGCCGCCCCGGCCGGGCTCCCTACACTCGATGGTGATGACCACGACCGACCACTGGCTTCGCGCACCGCACTGGTCCACCGACATCCCGCTGCGCCACGCCCCACCCGCGGCTCGTAGTGCTCGAGCCGGCGGGATACGTGCTCCTGCGGCCACTGGACGTCGCGGTCCCCGAGTCCGAGTGGTCCGAGCTCGAGTACATGGACTGGAAGAGCGGGGGTGACACCAACTTCGCCCCGATCGCCACGGCCGACGGCGAGCTCGACTGCCGCGGCTTTTGGAAGCCGGGCGACGAGCGCCCCGACAAGGGCGGGCACATGACGTCGAACGCGGCACGCTGCCCCACGCTCGCAGCCCAGATCACCGCGGTCGGTGCCGATTTCGGCCGCGTCCGTGTCATCAAGCTCGAGCCGCAGGATCGCGAGACGGCGCTGCACCAGATCCACCGCGACGACAACAACCGCTTCAACCCCGAGAGCGAAGGGTGGGTCGTGCGCACCTGGCTCGAGCTCACCGACAATCCGGGGAGCTGCATGATCCTCATGGAGCAGGGCGCCGACGGCCTGCCCGACCCCGCCACCGAGGTGCGGATCCCGCTCGCACGCGGTACCCGCTTCGTCGTCGACACCCAGCGGCTGTGGCACGTCGTCTGCCACCCGGGCTCCGCGCCGCGCTACGCGCTCATCACCAGCTTCGAGAGCGGACCCGATCTCGAGCGCTGGATCGAGGCCGAGCGCACGTAGCCCCCGGCCAGCGTCACGTGCCGACGGGTGACCCGTGGTGCACGAGCATGCGCCAACGATCGCCGTCCCAGGTGAAGACGTTCGTCGCCGCGACACGCGTGCCGGACAGCTCCGCGGTGTCGGCTGCACCGCCGTCGGCCGAGCCGCTCGTCTGGAGGATGTTCTCGTCGAGGGTGACCCACGCGGCGTCGCCGACGACGGTGACCTGCTCGTCGGTCAGGACGAACTGGATGTAGTCGGTCGCCCGGAAGATCGCCTCCCAGGACCCGGCAACCTTGGCCCAGCCGCGCAGGGTCGGCCAACCCGGGTGCGTCACGGCGACGCGGTCGGAGTGCTCCCAGAGCTCTGCCATCGCGTCGAAGTCTCTCGCCTCGAACGCCGCATAGAAGTCCGCGTTGGCGGTGCGGACCGCCTCGGCCGCCTCGTTGGTCGGATCGGGCACGCGCCCATGGTCGCGCGGACCGTCGCCGCCAGGGAGGTTCCGCGTTGTTGTCACACCGCCGGGTTAGCCTCGCCCTCGTGCCGTCCGCACCGCCACGCTCACTGTCGCCGAGCGCAACGTCCGCGTTCAAGAGCTGCCCGCTCGCGTTCAAGTTCGCGTACGTCGATCGGCTCCCCGAGCCGCCGTCGCCCGCGGCGAGCAAGGGAACGCTCGTCCACCGAGCGCTCGAGCGCCTGCTCGATCGTCCCGCGCCCGAGCGCACCCGGGCCGCGGCGCACGTCGACCTCCGCCTCGCCCGCGACGAGCTCGCGGAGCATCCCGATTTCTGCGACCTCGAACTGGCACCGGAGGAGCTCGAGGTGCTCTACCGCGACGCGGAGCTCCTCGTCGAGGGCTACTTCGAGCTCGAAGACCCGCAGCAGGTCCGTCCGGTGGGCTTGGAGCTGAAGCTCGAAGCGCGCGTCGGGATGGTCCGCCTGCGCGGCATCATCGACCGCCTCGACCTCGACCCCGATGGCGAGCTGGTCGTCACCGATTACAAGACCGGCTCAGTCCCGTCGGAGTACCACGAGGCGAAGAGTCTGAGCGGCGTGCATGCCTACGCAATGCTCTGCGAGCGCGTTCTCGGGCGCCGTCCCGCACGTGTCCAGCTGTACTACCTGTCGAAGCCCGAGGCGATCATCGCGACGCCCACGGAGCAGTCGGTGAGCGGCACGGCGCGCAAGACCGAGGCGCTCTGGACGGCGATCGTGCGCGCCTGCGAGCGCGACGACTTCCGCCCGAACGCCGGTCCCCTCTGCGGCTTCTGCACGTTCAAGCCCTACTGCCCCCTCTACGGCGGTGATCCCCACCGCGCGGTGGAGCTCCGGGGGTCCGAGATCCCTGACGGCGACCTCCAGCTTCCGCTCGTCGCGGTCGCCTGAGCTCGCCGCAAGGGCCCGCCCGTTACGCTGCTCGGGTGGCTTCCCGGGTCGAGCTGGCGGTGCCACCCAGCCCCGAGCGTGTGCGGGCCGGGATCCGGGACCTCGACGCCCGGATCGACGTGTGGTTCGACCGGATCCGCAGCCCCCGGCTGGACGCGGTGTTCTTCGGCCTCTCGAGCGCGGCCGACCACGGGCTCCTGTGGGGCGCAGTCGCCGGCACGCGCGGCACGCGGCGCGGCGATCCCGCGTCGGCGCTGCGCTTCGGTGCGGCTCTCACCGTCGAATCCGCGCTGACCAACGGGCCGGTCAAGGCGCTGTTCCGGCGAGGGCGGCCCGCCTCGACGGCCGAATCGGACACCGGCGCACTCCCGTACGGGATGCACCGACCGCTCACCAGCTCGTTCCCGTCGGGCCATGCGGTCTCGGCGTTCACCGCGGCGGCGCTCCTCGCGGAGGACGGTGGCGCATCCCTGTGGTACGCCCTGGCCGGCGTCGTGGCCGTCAGCCGCGTGTACACCCGCATGCACCATGCGAGCGACGTGGTGGCCGGCGCGGCGCTCGGGGTCGCGTTCGGCGCACTCGCCCGACGCGTCGTTGGTCGACGCAGTCGCCCGCTTCGCCGTCGGTAGGATCGAGACCCGACTGCGAGGAACTGCCGTGCCGCGTACCGTCGCCGTGACCTTCGACTACCGCTGCCCGTTCGCGTACAACGCGCACGCCGCCGTGGCGGCCGCGGTCCGTGCCGGAAGCGACGTTGCGTTCCGCTTCAAGCCCTTCTCCCTCGACCAGGTGCACATCGCCGAGGACGAGCCGCCGGTGTGGGACCGTCCCGAAGACGACCGAGGCAGTGGCGTGCTCGCGCTCACGTACGGCGTCGCCGTGCGCGACACGTTCCCCGACGCGTTCCTCGACGCGCACCTGGCGCTGTTCGCCGCACGTCACGACCACGGACTGAAGATCGCCGAGGAGGCCGTCGTCCACGAGGCTGTCGCCTCGGTCGGGCTCGACCCGAACGAGGTCGCGACGGTCGTGCGCAGCGGTCGCCCGCTCGCGACGCTGGCCGCCGAGCACATGGAGGCCGTCGAGCGTTGGGCCG
Organism: uncultured Actinomycetes bacterium; assembly: GCA_963815405.1. GTDB lineage: Bacteria > Actinomycetota > Acidimicrobiia > IMCC26256 > DASPTH01 > CAWFGR01. Next base: position 469,671 of record CAWFGR010000008.1, on the reverse strand, counting down.
TCTTCGGCGTCCCGACCTTCGTCGAGCAGGACGAGGCGGTGTTCATCCGCTTCATGGAGCGCGGTCGTGTCGACGATCTGGAGCGCGCGCTGGACCTGCTCGCATGGACGCGGCTCAACGAGTTCAAGCGGACGCGCATCCCTCGCTGATCCCCACGGGATTCGGCGATGCTCAGCGGAGTCGCGGCGTCGCGCATCAGCTCCGCCATCGCATCGGCCCACTCCTCGAAGCCCGGATCACGCCACGCGCGATGCCGGCAGTCCGCGAGCAGGTCGCGGACGTAGAGATGCAGCGTCGGCGCGTCCTCCGCGAGATCCAGGAGCTCCACGCTGCGGGAGAACGGTGGCGCTTCCTGGAGGAGATCGGTCAAGGCGACGACGGCGACGACGCGACTGACGCACGTCGGACAGGCCGACACGGTTGCCGGCTCCAACCCTTGCGTCATCTCGAGCAGCGCGGTCCGCTCCTCGCGGTCGAGCACCATCCGTTCCCCGTCGTCGTCGAGGATCACGAGCGCGGCCCGAGACATTGCCGGAAAGTACCTTACGATGCACAGGCGACACCGACGTGGGGAGCGGCAGACGATGGCGAGCCTTGCCGAGAGACTCGGTTACCCGGCCGACGCCTTGCTGCTCATCGTCAGCTGCGACGACCTCGGGCTCACGCATTCGTCCAACCGCGGCTGCTACGACGCGCTGCGCTACGGGCTCGCCACGACTGCAGCGCTGATGGTCCCCTGCCCGTGGGCGCGCGAGGCGGCCGCCGCGCATCGCGGCGAGGACGTCGGGGTCCAGCTCACCATCAACGCCGAGCAGGAGACCTACCGCTGGGGCCCGCTCACCCACGCTCCGAGCCTGCTCGACGGCGACGGAGGGTTCCCCCGCACGCTCGAGGATGCATGGGAGCACGCCGACCTCGACGAGGTCCGCCGCGAGTGCCGGGCTCAGATCGAACGAGCGATCGTGTGGGGATTCGACGTGACCCACCTCGACTGCCACCTCCGCGCGCTCGAGCTCCGGGCGGACTTCTTCGATGTGTACCTCGAGCTCGCGGCCGATTTCGGGCTCCCGATCCGCCTCGGCAACCCCGAGGACGAGCGGCTCGCGGGCTTCCCGTTCCGGCGCCTGGCCGATGAGGAAGGCGTGGTGTTCCCCGATGCGTCGTTGATCGTTCGGTCGGGCGGGCTGCGCCGGCTCGAACGGGCGATCTACGACCTGGATCCCGGGGTCACTGCCGTGCACCTCCGCCCCGCGATCGACAGCGACGAATTCCGCGCCGCATGCCAGGACTGGGCTTCACGGGTGGAGGACCATCGCGCGCTCGCGGAAGACGCAGGACTCCGAGAGCTCGTCGGCCGAGCCGGCGCGACGCTGATCGGCTACCGGGAGCTCCGCGAGCTCCAACGCAAGCACTGAGCGAGCTCGGCGAGAGGCGAGCGGAAGCGGGACCCGAGCGGCCCGGCCCGAAGGGCCGAGAGCGGGAAAGGCTGAGAGAGCCCAACGAGGACGGTCACGCGTATTCCGTGACCGCGGCGATCTCCGCGCGGAGCGCTCGGTGCTCTGAGCTCGCGGTGAGCGCGAGGACCTCGAGCACCTTGCCCGGAGCGCCCGCGGTCTTGAGCCGGCCCTGCATGAACGCGACGCTCGGCTCGAGCGAGCCGTCGCTCATCGCGACCGCGTCGGCGTAGCTGCTCGTCACCGACAGGTCGGCGTCGGCGCACTTCCCGAGCCCGACCTCGCGGATCACACCGTCCTCGACGATCACGTGGGCGGTGACCGGAGCGGGGCCACCGCTCGTCGAGCATTCGATGCGCGCCGAGAGCGACCCCTCGAGCGTCCGCCCGACGGCGATGCCCGCCACCGCGTCGAACCACGCCTCGCTCAGATAGGTCGCCACGACCTCAGCTCCTCGGCTCGGAGACTCGAACGCCGGCGAACAGATCGTCTTCACGCATCCCCTCGCCCTGGGGGACGGGAACATGGGACATTTCGAGCACGTACTCCTCCCACGGAAACGCTTCGCGCAGCTGGTCGTCAGTCAGGCGCATCCAGTGCCCAGAGGGATCGACCTGGGTCCGGTGGGCCAACAGCGCGGCACGACGGCGGTCGAGGAAGTCGCCCACGTCCACGAACGTCGTGAAGATCGGGACGCCGGCGCCGAAGCCGCGTTCGAACCACGACGCATAGGGACTGTCCTGGCCCACGCGCTCGAACGCGGCGTGCAACGCCTCGACGTGGGCCAGCGAGTAGCCGACCGAATAGAGCTTCACGGCCTTCCACGGCGGCCCGGCGTCGGGAAACGCCGCCGGATCACCAGCCGCGTCGAACGCAGCGCGCGTGACCTCGTGCACTCTCACGTGGTCGGGATGCGGGTAGAACGACTGCTCCTCGCCGTACCCCACGACCACCTGGGGACGCTCGGTGCGGATGATGGCGACGAGACGCCCGACCGCCTCGTCGAACGGAGCGTTGGCGAAGTTCGTCGGATCGTCGTTCGCGGCTGTGCCCGCCATTCCGGAGTCCCGGTAACCGAGCTCGTGGATCGCGGCGTACCCGATGATTGCGGCGCTCTCCTGCAGCTCGGCATGGCGGATCGCCACGAGGTCGACCTCGCTGGTGCGCTCGAACTCGGGGTTCAGGATCTCGCCCTCCTCGCCCCCGGTGCAGCACACCAGCACGGCGCGAATGCCCTCGTGCGAGTAGCGCGCCGTCGTCCCCGAGCCCTTCGACGCCTCGTCGTCGGGATGCGCGTGCACGGCGAGCATGCAGAGCGGATGACCCGATCGATCGGTGGGAGCTGCCACGGGTCGAACCTACCTGACGATCGGAATCCTCATGCGGTGTCACGCCGTATGGCCTGCGCTCCCGCGCCATCCGAGCTCGAGCGCCACGAGCGCGGCACCGAGCACGAGGGCCGAGTCGACCAGCACTTCCGTAGTCGGGAAGCGCAGCGCGTAGAAGTGCCGCAGGGGCGCCAGGGCGAGGATGCCCGCGACTGCGGCGCCCATCGCACCCACCAGGATCGTCTTCCACCAGTTGAAGGGGCGCGACAGCAACACCAGCACCCAGAGTCCGGCGCCGACCAGCACGAGCGCCGCCGCGGTGCGCGCCTGGCGGAGCGGGAGGTCGTACCCCTCGTCGTGCGATGCCGTACGTCGCAAGCGCCGCCGCGGCGCACACGACTCCGGAGGGGACGCAGAAGCGCAGCACCCGCCGCACGAAGCCCGGCACGTATCGCCGGGCGTTGGGAGCCAACGCGAGGAAGAAGCCCGGAACACCGATCGTGAACGTGCTGACGATGGTGAGGTGTCGAGGCAGGAACGGATATCTCCATCCCGCGATCACCACCGCGACCGCGAGCAAGGTCGCATACACGGTCTTGTTGACGAACAGGTTCGCCGAACGCTCGATGTTCGCGATCACGCGACGACCCTCGGCGACGACCCCCGGCAACGTGGCGAAGCTGCTGTCGAGGAGCACCAGCTGCGCGACCGCCCGCGTCGCGGGGCACCCGAACCCATCGCGACGCCGATGTCGGCGTCCTTGAGCGCGAGCGCGTCGTTCACGCCGTCGCCGGTCATCGCGACCACGTGGCCGCGCGGACTGCAACGCGCGGACCATCGCCCGCTTCTGTTGAGGTGTCACGCGTCCGAACACGCGGTGCTCGTCGAGCACCGAGGCCAGCTCGTCGGGATCTTCGGGCAACGTACGGGCGTCGAAGCCTTCACCGGCGTCCTCGAGGCCGACCTGGCGTGCAATCGCCGCGACCGTCCGTGGGTTGTCACCGGAGATCACCCGGAGGCCCACTCCCTGCTCCGCGAAGAACGCCAGGGTCTCCGCGGCGTCGGAACGAATTCGCTCGGCGAAGCACACCAACGCACGGGGCTGGAGACCTTCGGGGAGACGCTCTTCGTCCGGCGAATGCGCGCTGTTGGCGAGGACGAGCACCCGCTGCCCGTCGCTCGCCAACGCGTCGGCCCGAGCGCGGACGCTGCCGCCGTCGGGCAACACCATCTCCGGCGCGCCGAGCACCCACGTGCCGCTGCCGTCGAACGACGACGAGCTCCACTTGCGCGCCGACGAGAACGGCACGGCTCCAGTCTTCGTCCAACCCGGATCGGGGTAGCTGGCGCGCAGCGCCAGTGCGGTCGCGTTGGCGTGCTCGTCGGCAGCGAGCGCGCCGAGCGCGCCGTCGACCTTCGAGGTCTCGGCATCACCGTCGACGAGCTCGAGGGTATCGAAGACGATCTCGCCCTCCGTGAGGGTCCCCGTCTTGTCGAGGCACACGACGTCGACACGCGCCAGGCCTTCGACCGCGGGGAGCTCCTGGACCAGCACCTTGCGGCGCGCCAGCGCGACCGACGCGACCGCGAAGGCCACGCTCGTGAGCAGGACGAGGCCCTCCGGCACCATGCCCACGACGCCGGCCACCGTCGAGCGCAGCGACTGCTCGACCGAATCGTTGCGCAACTGGCTCCACATGAGCAACGCGGCGGTCGGAATCAGGGCCCACACGACGAGGCGCAGGATCAGGTTGATGCCGTCCATGAGCTCCGAGCGCGTGAGCGTGAAGCGCCGCGCCTCGACCGCGAGCTTGCGCGCGTACGCGTCGGCACCGACCCGTGTCGCTTGGAACCGCCCGCTCCCCGCGACGACGATGCTTCCCGACAGGACCTCGTCGCCGTCCACCTTGGTCACCGGGTCGCTCTCGCCGGTCAAGAGCGACTCGTCGATCTCGAGGCCCTCGTGCGCGTGCACGATGCCGTCGGACGGCACCTGATCACCGGCCGCGAGCACCACGAGATCGTCGAGCACGATCTCTTCGACGCGCGACTCCGACCGGTGACCCGTCGCGCACCACGCGCGCGTTCGGCGTGTTGAGGACTGCGAGGCGATCGAGCGTGCGCTTGGCGCGGAGCTCCTGCACGATCCCGATCAGTGCGTTGGCGACGAGCACGATCCCAAAGGTGGCGTCCTGGATCGGGCCGACGACGAGGATCACCGCGAGCATCGCGCCGAGGATGGCATTGAAGCGTGTGAACACGTTCGCGCGGACGATCTCGCCGAGCGTGCGGCTGGTGCGCTCCCCCGCCTCGTTGGTCTGGCCGCGCGCGACGCGCGCGGCGACCTCGGTCGCGTCCAGGCCGTCGAGTGACGTCTGGTGCGGTTCGCTCAGTGGGGCACACCCTCAGCGGGGACGAGCTCGACTTCTCCGGTCTCGTCGTCCTCCACCCGGCGGTAGCCGCCGAGCTCCGCCAGCTCGTCCTGGCCTTCGGCCGGTCCGGACGCGATGAGCTCGTCGCCCGCCTGGAGTCTCACGCTCCCGCGGGGCCGATACAGGTAGCGACCCTCGCGTCGGATCGCGAGCAGGTAGAAGCCCGTCTCGAGCTCGATCTGGGCCTCCGCGACCGTCCGCCCGTCGAGGAATGACGACGGCGCCACCGGCACGCGCGTGATCACCTCGTCGGTGTCGCCGAGCGCCATGGCGAGCACGGGGTGCATCTCCTCGCCCTCTTCGACGAGCCACACCATCTGCTGTGCCGCGTCGCCGAGCTCCTCGGCGGCGCCACCCAGGTGCAGGAGGCCGCGGAGCGGTGACGGCTCGAGCTCCTCGGAGGCGCTCCGCAGGACCCAGACCTCGAGGCGCTCACGCATCTCGTCGAGCCGGTCCTCGAGATGGCTGACCTCGGCCGCGAGGCTCTGGTCGGCGAAGAGCAACGTGGAGTACGCGAGGCCGATCGCGACCTCGGACACGTTCTTCATCTCGACGAGGACGTCGACCGCGCGGTCGAGATCGGTGATCGTCCCCGGGAGCTCGACGGCCGGCGAGTGCCACTCGGGCGCGCCTGCCAGCGCGCGCAGCGGCGCGATCGCCTCGGGCGGGCCGCGGAGGATGAGCACATCGTCGCTGCGCAGCACCTCGTCGCCGTCGGGATCGATCACCCAGTCCTTGTCGCGTCGAATCGCGACGACGCGCATGCCGACCTCCGTCGGGAGCGCGACCTCGGCGAGCGATCGCCGCGCGAGCTCTGAGTGCGGTCGGACGCGCACCCGATGCGACACCTCCTCGGCGGCGGCGAGGTCGGCAACCAGCGCACCGGGAATGCCGAGCCGGTGGGTCACGATGCGGGCGATGTCGACGGCCGCGTTGCCCATCCGCTCGATGGCCGACAACACGTGCAGCACACTCGGCATCTGCTCGGCGTCCCGCGGCGACCGCGCGGCCAGCACGCACACCTCACGCATCTCGTGCACAAGGCCGTTGAGCCGCTCCTCGAGCTCGTGCACCTCTTGCGCCATCGCCTCGTCGTCGAAGAACAGCGCGGCGTACGCGAGATCCACCATGAGCTCAGAGGTGTCCTTCGCCTCGGAGAGCATGGCTTTGAGATTTCGGGGGCGATCGTCAGGCATGCGCGTCCCGTCCGGGAAGGTTCTCAGGATATCGGCCCGGGTCCGTGGTCACGTCAGGCCCAGCGCCAGGATGGCCAGGATCAGCGCCACCGCGCCGAGGAAGTCCAGGCTCGACGTCACGATCGGGATGCCGTGGCTGTCGGGATCCAAGCCCAGGCGGTAGGCCGCCATGGCGCCGTAGAACCCGATCACGACGGCACAGGTCGTCGACAGCGCGCCCGCCAGCATGCTGACGCCGATCATGGCGAAGATGCCCGGACCCTTGAGCCCGGCGACCGAGGCGGCGATGTCCGCCGAGATGCCGAGCAGGAAGAACACGGGGACGGCGTAGACGTAGCTCAGCAGCACATCGTCGGCGATGACCCACAGCCGCATGCGCCTCGGGTCGAGGACACCGAGGTGCAGCTTCGTCGCCACGCGAGCGCTCAGGATCCCGCCGAGCGCACCGGAATCCTCGAGGAACGGCGGCACCAACACGAGGAGCGCCGGGTACACGAGGAACGCCTGGAACCGCTTCTCGATCGTCAACCCTGCGATCACGTCGACCGCCCCGGCGAGGGCAAGGATCGGCAACGACTCGCGGCGATGCGCCGCAGGATGGGTGCCTTCGCCCGGATGCTGGCGACGAATGCCACCAGACCCACGACCGCGCACAGCGTTCCGATGACCGGCGTCACCCCGTCGATGCCGACGAGGTAGGTCGCGAGGAACAACCCGGGCAGCGTGACCATGTCGCCCGCCGCGGTCACGATCGGCGCGGAGACGTTGTCGAGGTCCCAGTTCTGGCGGACGCTGAGCGTCGCTACGGCGACCGTGATGGCCATGACGACGACCGACGACAGGAATCCGCCGATCACCGAGATCACCACGAAATCGACGACCGAGATCGACTTCTCCACGCCGAACGCGAGGCTGAGCGTCTTGGCGAGCACGGCGAGCAGGACCGAGATCGACAGCGACATCGACAACGATGCCGCGAGGTTCTGGCCCACCAACGTGTCGAGACGGCGTGAGAAGCGGAACGTGCCTGCGTGGACCGCGGTGCCGAGCCGACTCCCCAACGCGCCGAACACGTTGCCGCGCATGCCGATGGCCGCCGGGACCAGGACGATCAAACCCGGAAGCGCTTCCAGCGTCCCGGTGATGGAACCGAGCGTCAGACCGGCGAGAAGGTCGCCTCCGGAGCTGAGCAAGAGCGCGATGAAGCCCGCACGGACGCCGGCCGCGTCGGCGCGAAGGAGCGCGCCGAAACGCGCCGGAAGGGCGCGTACTGCTCGCAGCATGGACTCGGAGGCTCGTTCATTCCTGTCTCCATCGAAGCCTGGCAAGGCTAGCCCGTACGCTGCGGGCGCGAGGCCGGACGGCGACCGCCCGTCGCCGGCGGTGCACAGCGAGCTGGAGCTCAGGAGGTCGCGCGGTGAGCGTGGTCAAGATCAACGTGATCGAAGTGCCCGAAGGCATGGGCGACGTCGTCGAGGCACGGTTCGCCGCGCGTGCGCACGAGGTCGACGGGATGCCGGGGTTCGAGGGCTTCGAGCTCCTCCGACCCGTGGCCGGTGAGCACCGCTACTTCGTCTACACACGCTGGGCCACCGAGGAAGCGTTCCGTGCGTGGGTGGAGAGCGCGGCGTTCACGCGCGGGCACGCCGAAGCCACCAAGCACCACGGCGAACGCCCCGTGGCGCACGGCGCGAACCTGCTCGAGTTCGAGGTCGTCCAGAAGGTCGACGGCCCCGCGTCGACACCCACCGGGTAGCGGGCGACGACCGCCGCGCGGTCACCGGAAGTCGCGGGAGCGCATCGTCGAGGCCGGCGTCAATCGGAGATCGGTGAGCCGTCGTCCCAGCACGTTCACCACTCCCTGGTGGCACTCGAGCATCCCCAGGATCCTCAACGCCTGCGCGTCGCGGGCGACGTGCAGGAAGCGTTTCCACACGTCGGCGGTGAGGATCACGTTGACGAGGCCGGTCTCGTCTTCGAGGTTCACGAACACCACGCCTTTGGCGGTCTCGGGTCGCTGCCGATGGGTCACGACTCCGGCGACCTCCACCACCGAACGGTTCGGCAAAGTCCGCAGGTCCTGCGCGGTGACGACACCCGACGCCGCGAGCTCGGCGCGCACGAGCTCGGTGGGATGGCGCACCGAGATTCCCGTGGCCCACAGGTTCGCCGCCACCTGCTCGGCGTCGCTCATGCCCGGCAACGGTGGCGCGTCGCCACCCACCACCATGCCGGGGAGCGCGCCGCCGTGCGCGTCGCGCATCGCGCCCGCCGCCCACAGCGCATGACGGCGCGATCCGCCGAAGCACTCGAACGCCCCTGCCGTCGCCAGCTCCTCCAACGCCTCCACCGGTGCCCTGGTGCGTCGGGTGAAGTCCTCGAGCGAGATGAACGGCTGCTCGGCACGCACCGTGTCGACCCGGTCGAGGAGCGCACCCGACAAGCCGCGCACCGACGAGAGCCCGATCCGCACTGCGTGCATCGAGGGATCCGCGTGCCAACCCGGACCGGGACCGCCCACGGGATCGACTGTCGGTGAGCGCGGCCGCAGCACCGCCTCACGGCGCGACTCGTTGACGCAGGGCCCGAGCACCTCGACGCCATGACGGATCGCGTCGCGCACGATCGTGTGCGGCGAGTAGAACCCCATCGGCTGCGCGTTCAGCAACGCAGCGCAGAACTCGGCCGGATAGTGCAGCTTGATCCACGCGCTCGAGTACACGAGGTACGCGAAGCTCACGGAGTGACTCTCGGGGAAGCCGAAATCCGCGAAGGCCTCGAGCTTCCGCGCGATCCCGTCCGCGGTGGCGCCGACGATCCCGCGTTCGGCCATACCGGTCATGAGCCGCTCGCGGATCGCGGCCATGCGGGCACGTGAGCGCTTCGAGCCCATCGCCTGGCGCAGCTGGTCGGCCTCGCCCGGGGTGAACCCCGCGACGTCGATCGCCATCTGCATGAGCTGTTCCTGGAACAGCGGAACACCGAGCGTCTTCTGCAGGCAGGCCTCGAGGAGGGGATGCGGGTAGGTGACGGGCTCCTCCTGGTTGCGTCGTCGGAGGTAGGGATGGACGGAGCCGCCCTGGATGGGTCCCGGCCGGATGAGCGCGACCTCGATCACGAGGTCGTAGAAGTCCTTCGGACGCAGGCGCGGCAGCGTGGCCATCTGCGCCCGACTCTCGACCTGGAAGACCCCGACGGTGTCGGCCGCGCTCAACAACGCGTACACCTCGGGCTCCTGCGGGATCTTCGCGAGGTCGACCTCGACACCCTGGTGCTCGCGCACGAGGTCGACGGCGAGGTGCAGCATCGTGAGCATTCCCAACCCGAGCAGGTCGAACTTCACCAGCCCGGCTGCGGCACAGTCCTCCTTGTCCCATTGCAGCACCGTTCGGTTCTCCATCCGCGCCCATTCGATCGGGCAGCACTCGACCAACGGCCGGTCGGCCAGCACCATGCCTCCCGAGTGGATCCCGAGATGGCGCGGGAAGTCGAGCACCTGCGTCGCGAGCTCGAGCGCGAGACGAGGTGCCTCGGTCCCCACGTCGTCGAATGTGCCCGCACGATGCGCGGAGTGGTCCACCTGCCGCGATAGTGCGTCGGCACGACCGGGTGACAGACCCACCGCTTTCGCCATCTCTCGCAGCGCGGACCGGGCGCGGTACGTGATGACGTTCGCGACCTGCGCGGCCCGCGCGGGCCATGCCGCTCGTAGACGTACTGGATGACCTCCTCGCGGCGCTGGTGCTCGATGTCGACGTCGATGTCGGGAGGGCCGTCGCGTTCGAGCGAGAGGAACCGCTCGAACAGGAGCCCGAGCTCGACCGCATCCGCGTTCGTGATCCCGAGCGCGAAGCACACCGCGCTGTTCGCGGCGCTTCCCCGTCCCTGGCAGTAGATGTCGTGGTCGCGGCAGAACTGGACGATCTCGACGAGCACCAGGAAGTAGCCGGGAAAGCCGAGCTGGTCGATCACATCGAGCTCGTACGCGATCCGGCGCATCGCCTGCTCGTGCAGATGTGGCTTGCCGCCGTACCGGACGTGCGCGCGCTCGTAGGTGAGCTCGCGCAACCAGGTCATCTCGGTGTGTCCCGGCGGCACGTGGTGGTCGGGCAGCTCGGGTGCGGCGAGGCGTAGGTCGAACGCACACGTGCCGGCAACCTCCACACTTCGCGCGACGGCACCCGGCCAGCGCTCGAATCGTCGGGCCTGCTCCGCGGCACTGCGGAGATGCGCGGCCGACCCGGCCGGGAGCCAGCCGTCGACGTCCTCGAGCGAGCGACCGGATCGAATCGCGGCGAGGGCGGTGGCCAGCGGGCGCCGGGCCGGAGTCGCGTAGTGCACGTTGTTGGTGGCGATCACCTCGACCGCGGCGTGCGCCGCGATCTCCGAGAGCGCGTCGTTGCGATGCCGGTCGAGCGGGTCTTGGTGGTCCCAGAGCTCCACCAGCACGCGGTCCCGGCCGAACGCGGCCACGAGACGGTCGAGCTCACGGCGCGCGGCCGCCGGGCCGTCACCCGTCAGCGCCCGCGGCACCGCTCCTTGACGGCATCCCGTGAGCACGAACCAGGTGTCGTTGGCCGCCGACACGTGGGGGTGGAGGTGGACGGCCGCACGCGCTCCCTCGGCCAGCTCCGTGACGCTCGTCGACGGCGCTCCTTTCGTCCCGGCCAGCTGCGCAGCGCTGATCGCCGCCGCCAGCCGTGCGTATCCCACCGGGCCTTCGGCGAGGACCACGAGATGGGAGGGTTCGTGGTCGGAGCCGGTGAGCGTCAGCTCGGCACCGAAGACGGTCGGGAGCCCGACGTTTCGTGCCGCACTCGCGAACCGCACCACGCCGTAGAAGCCGTCGTGGTCGGTGATCCCCAGGGCGGCCAGCCCGAGGCGCGCCGCCTCGTCGACCAGCTCCTCGGGATGGCTCGCACCGTCGAGGAACGAGAAGTTGGTGTGACAGTGGAGCTCGGCGTAGCGCTCGGCCATCTCGCGGGTCTCGGTGTCTCGCGTCTCCCCGTACCGGGGGACCGCAGCGTAGCGAACGTATGTTCGATCCGCCACCGGCCTACCGTGACCGCGCGCCTCCTCGAGGACGCGACTCCGGAGCAGCGCGCGGCGCGCACGCTCGTCTTCGACAAGTACACCGCCGCGGGTACGGCGACCTCGAGGGCTGGCGTGAACGCGCGCTGGTCGTCGCCCTCGACCTCGTCCAGGACGACCCGCCCGCTTCCTGACGCGCTCCTCGAATCAGCGGCGCGCCCGCGCCTCGAACATCGGCTCCCACGCGGCCGGCGGGCGGCCCACCCCGACCGACCCCGGGCCGAGCGTACGGAGATTCCGCCGCACGATGCGCCAACCATCCGAGGTGCGTCGGAGCTCGTCGTCGTACCTGCCGATGCCGACGAAGTCGACGGGCCGCAGCACCCCGAACGACGCGGTGTCCGTGAACCAGTGCCACGACTGGTAGTAGCAACTGGACCGCGCCGTGTCGCCGTCGATCGTGATCGCGAAGTTGCTCACGTAGTGTGCCGAGCCGTCGAGCGGCGCGCCCGCGGTGAAAAAGCCGCGAATCGCGTCCCGGCCCGTGACCTCGCCCGTCCCGTAGTCGACGACGGCATCCTCGGCGAAGACCGCTCCCGCGATCTCGTCGCGCCGCCCGTCGTCGACGAGTCGTGCGTAGCGGACCAGCAGATCTTCGATCTCGATGCGATCCTCGGCTTGACCCACGGAGCCTCCCCCGGTCGGGGCCGCGTGGAATCCCGCGCGGCCGGAGCGCCCATCCTCGCGGACCGCGACCAGAGGCGTCAGTCGTAGATGGCCTCCACCCCCATTCGACCCTGCTCGAGGACGACGAGGCACGCGGTCTGGGTGCCGTCGGGTCCGGAGACGACGACTTGCCACCGCGCTCGACGGCGGCGCCGGTCCCACCACCGCACGTCGGAGGTCCAGGGCCCGGTCCACCCGAGGAGCCGGCCTCCTCCTGCGGCCAGCGCCGCACACCGCAGGACGGCCGGCTCCGCCGACGCCTCTCCCCGACCGCTCACCGCCAGCGGTCTCCCGACCCCGTCGAGGAGCTCGGCCGGGAGCGGAGGGTCGTAGACGCGCGCGGGCGCCGGATCGGGAAGGGCGCCGGGCCACGGTGCGCCGTCGGTGTCGACGCCTGGCTGCACACGCGACTCCCCCCACGGGATCCAGCACACCCGATCTCCGGGAGTCCGGCCACCGACGACATCGGTGGTGGTGACCGCGTGCGGACCGAGGATCGACTGCACGCGGTGGAGCGCGCGGGCGGCGCGATCGTCGGCGCGGGCGTCGCCGCCCCAGAAACCAAGCTGGCGGCCCGAGGCGGGGACGAGATCGTCGGGCGCGAGGCGCAGCCGGATGAGCCCACTGGTCACGTGGTCGTCCGGATACAGATCGACCTGATGCAGGTCGACCGCTCGGTCGGGGACACCCTCGGACCGCGCGAGCCAGCCCTCGAGCTGCCAACGCACGCGCATCGCGAGCGCGACGGCTCCGAGCGCGCCGTCGTGTCGCCAGCACCGCACGAGGCGCTCGCCGTGCTCGGTCTCGGCTTCCACCATCACCCGAGTACACGTGACTCCGAGAGCCTCGAGCCGCGCGAGCAGCTGGTCGGCCAAGGCCTTGGCCGCGAACGCGACCTCGTCGACCCGCGTGGCCGGAGGATCGAGCTCGATCGTCTCTGCCAGCTCGGGCGGAGGCTCACGAGACACCACCGGATCGGCGTCGAGGCCCGCGGCCAGGCGGTGGGCGCGGATCCCTGCGGTTCCGAAGCGGGCCAGCACGGAGGGCTCGGGAAGCGCGGCGAAGTCACCGAGCGTGCGGAGCCCCAACCGCAGAAGCAAGCCGGTCAGCGCGAGCCCGTCCTCCACCGCGGTCTCGAGCGCGGTGATGGGAAGCGGAGCGAGGAACTCGGGAGACTCATCGCGCGCAACAATGGCGGTGCCGTCATCGCCGGCACGGATCCGCGCGACGAGCGTCGCCGCGAACAGCCCGTCGGCGATGCCCACGCGAACGTCGGCGACCCCGAGCTCGACGATCGCAGCGCGCACGCGGTGCGCGAGCGCCGCGTCGCCTCCGAAATAGCGGGATGGCCCCAGGGTGGGAAAGGCCAACCGTCCAGGACGGTCGAGCACCAAGCGGGGTGAGATCTGCTCGATCGCACGAACGACACGCTCGAAGGCACGCACCTCCGCACCTTCGTCGGCGTCGACCACGACCAGGCCGGGACATCGCGCTTCGGCTTCGCGCCGACGGAGACCGTGACGCACCCCTTCTCGCCGCGCTTCCTTCGAAGCCGTCAGCACGACCTCGCCCTGCGCACGGTGGGCCACCACTGCCACCGGAACCGTGGTCAGCGCGGGGTCGCGCATCCACGCGAGGAACACCGGCCAGCTCGGGCACCACACCCGGCAGGCGCGCGGGAGCGGCGTTCATCCCGTGCGCGCGAGCGCTCCCGTCCGGGGACGCGAGGCAGCGCCATGACCCGAGAGCTGCACCTGCAGGTCACGGCCGTGGAGCAGTCCGGCGCCCGGGCCCAACCCTCGCCACGTCGACCCGCCGGCGACGAACGTCAAGGCGGTGCCGATCGGCCATCGCCGCGCGTCTCCGCGGTGCAGACCGCGAGCACCACGCCCCGCTCCCGGACCCGCGCGACGAGTCGCCGGGCAACGACTGCCGGCACGCGAGGAGGCACGTCGGCGATCACCAACGTGAACCCGTCGATCAACGCCGCGGTCACGGTGCCCCACCGCTCCGGGGCGACGCCTCGGACCACCGCCATGCGCTCGAGGACCACCCCTGCCTCGTGCGCGGCGAGCATCCCGAGCGAGCCCTCGAGGTCGATCGCGACCGCCCACTCCCCTGCCGCCGTCACCGCGGCCGCAAGCTCGAAGGCGAGCGCAGTCGCGCCACTGCCCCGACCGCCGGCCACTTCGACGACGGCGCCGCGTGTGATCCCGCCCCCGGGGAGCAGGCTCCCGAGCTCGCCGGGCACCGTCACGGTGCGGTCGCAGGTCAGTGTGACCGGTCGCGCGCTCCGCCCGAGGTCGGCCAAGAGACCCCGCGCGTCGGCATCACGTCGAGGAAGGACCGCCAGCGCCATACGCTCGCATGGTATCGAACATACGTTCGGGGTATCAACCCCGGCCTGGCTCAGGGAGGCGGGCTCAGCGAGGTGGCCTCAGGCAGACGGCTCGGGCGTCGGCAAGGGCTCGACCCCGATCGCGCGCAACGCGTCGGGCGCCCAGCCGGCATCGTTCCCGTAGTACCCGAAGAGGTGCTCGATCGTCTCGACGACCTTGGGCTCGAGCTCGGTCCACTGCTCGGCCGGCGCGTCGACCGACACCGCGCTCGAGTACACGGTCACCGTGTGCGCACCCAGGTCGAACAGGCGCCGGGCCAGCACGTCGGGGGGACGATGACCCCCGGTCTCGTCGAGCGACGCGTACCGCTCGATCGCCATGCCGGTGAGCGAGCGGTTGAGCTCGAAGATCCGAACCGACGGCGACGCACCCGGCCGCGGGGTGACGGTGATGAGCTGGCCCATCGCCCGAGCCTACGTGTGCGCGGACCCGGGACCCGAACTGCCGCGGCGATTCACGCGACTCGACCGAGGAGGGCGAGCAGCTCGGTCTGGCGGTCCGCGGCGTCGGGGATCTCGACCACCGCGAATGCGCCGCTGCCGACGAGCATGTCGCGCTGCGGCGCGACGACGGCCCACAGCGCTTCCACCAGCTCGGGCGCGATCGTCGTGTCCTGGGCCGTCGACTTGGCGACGTCCCATCCGTGCACGAGGACGTCCATGAACCGGTGCCCGCAGTACACCGAGCCCGGGACCGGTCCGTACGACACCGCGCACGGCGCGTCGAGCGCTCCCGGGGCCCGGAACACCGCGGCCGCAGCCGCAGCGGACGCGTCGTACGCGGCGAGTGGGTCGTCGCCGAGCACGTCACCGTCGAGCCGGTCGCCGACTCCTTCGATGGTGGCGCCGGCACCGAGCTCAGCCGCCCACCAGTTCCCGCTCACGACGTGGTTCACGAGCTCGCGCACCGTCCAGGCAGGGCACGTGGAAGGCCGCTGCCAGTCGTTCGTGCCCACACCCGCGACCCACGCCCGGGTCCGGTCCAGCGCCGCCGCGTGCACCTCGGCCACGTCGACGTCCATGGCGGCTCCCTTCGTCGCGCGCGACGCTACGCGAACAGGCGGCCCGGCGCCGCGGGCAGACCGCCCCAACACAGGTTCTCCATGAACACCCACGAACGGCGATGGATGGCGCTCGGACCATACCGCGGCAAGCGCGCGCTGGTGATCGGGGGCCGGATATCCCACATTCGACTCGAAGCCGTAGTGCGGGAAGTGCTCGGCCTCCTCGCGCATGAGCCGGTCGCGCGTGACCTTGGCGATGCACGACGCCGCGGCCACCGACAGACACGCCTGATCACCGCGCACCACGGTCGTCACACGCTCACCGAGCGCGAGGTAGTCGTGCTTGCCGTCGAGGATGATCTTGTCGGGCACGAGGCCCTGTGCCTCCAGGGCATCGAGCGCGCGCGTCCCCGCGAGACGCTGCGCGGCCGTCATGCCGAGCTCGTCGCACTCCTGCGCCGACGCGTGGCCCACCGCAAATCCGAGCGCCCATCGCATCACGCGGGTGCTCGCGCGTTCGCGTTCGTCACGGGTCAGCTGCTTGGAGTCACGGACACCGCGCAGATGGTGCGGCGGCGCGACGACGGCCCCCACGGTCACCGGTCCGGCCCATGCCCCGCGGCCGACCTCGTCGATGCCGCAGACGAGCGTCTCGCCCGCCTTCCACTGCATCCGTTCGATGCGCAGCGTCGGTCCCGGGTCTGTCGCCGGGCTCATGAGCTCGACTCGAGCGCGCGGAGCCGTTCGAGCTCGGCGGGATCGACTGCGGTGTCGAACCAGGCGTCGAGAATCTCACGCGCGACCGTCTCGCTCGTGAGGCGAAGACTGATCGCGAGGACGTTCGCGTCGTTCCAGCGGCGGGCCCCGGAGGCGGTCGCAGCGTCGGTGCACAACGCCGCACGCGCGCCGGGCACCTTGTTCGCGGCGATCGAGACGCCGGTGCCCGTCCAGCAGCCCACGACGGCCGTCTCGGCCTCACCGCGGGCGACGGCCTCTCCCGCCGCGCGACCGACGGTGATCCAATCGGCACCGTCGTCGCCCCCGGGCGGCCCGATGACCGTGAGGTCGTGACCGCGCGCTTCGAGCTCGCGTTGGATGGTGTCGGTGAGCTCGGTTCGCTCGTCAGCTCCGAAGACGACCCGCACACGCGCAGCCTACGGCCGCGCTCCGCGCTCCTCAGCCCACGAGCGCCGCGGCGACGTCGACGAGCGTGGTGAACGGCCGGAACGCGACGCCGAAGGCGCGGCACCAGCTCGCGAGGTCGCCTTTGGCGAAGACATGGTCGGCAAGGAGCGCCGCCTTGCGGTCGCTGGTCCCGTCGCCGACCAGCACCGTCGTGCGCCCGCGCCACTGCGCGTCCTTGATGGGCGCCTGCTTGCACACGCCGCAGCTCGAGCACGGGCAGCAGCGGTCCTCGTGCGGGAAGCGAACCTCGCCGGTGGCGAAGTCCACGTCGTTGGTGAGCACCTCAATCCCGAGCGGCTGGCAGGCATCCTCGACGTAGAAGCCGAAGCCGTCGGAGATCACGACCACCTCCGCGCCCGCTGCCTGCAGCGCGTGGACGAGCGGTGCGAAGGCAGGATCGATCGCGATTTCCGCGGCCACGCTGCGGGCCAGTGCCTCGTCGCCCTCGACGAGCGCCCATTCGTCGGTGAGCAGCTCACGACTTCCGATCTCGCCGCGGGCGTACCGAGCGTCGAGCTCGTGCCACGCGGGGCCGACGAGTCGATCGAGGAGATGACAGCCGATGTCGACCGTCGTGATCGTGCCGTCGAAGTCGAAGAACACCGACGCCGTCGCGAGGTCGATCGGCGCGGCGGTCATGATGCCAGCAGCGTACGCATCATGTCGATCGCGACCTCGACGCAACGTGGGCCCGGCGGAAACCGCCGGGCCCACGTGCACGTTCGGTGGAGACGGACTACCGACCGATGGTGGGATCGGGCGAGGGACCACCCGACAGTGCCATCGACGCACCGCTCGAGCCCACGATGTCGAGCTCGTTGAGCTGCAGGTTGTCGTAGGCCAGCACACCCATCTCCGGCAGGTCGAGACCCATCTCCTCCACCTCTGCCGTCGGCCGGATGCCACCCTTCATCATGGAGTTCTGCAGCTTGAAGAACCCGTAGGCGATGCCGCCCATGACCACGATGATGACGAGCGAGCCGATGCCCTGCGCGACGAGCTGCTTGAAGCCGAGGCTCACGTCGTAGAGGATCCCCGTGACACCACCGGCGTGGGCCGCCGAACCCTTGGTCGTGAGGTTCCACCCCGCGCCGTACCTGCCGTCGGCGAAGATGCCGATGCTCAGGACACCGAAGATGCCGCACACGCCGTGCACCGAGATGGCACCCACCGGGTCGTCGATGCCCTTGCGCTCGAAGAACATGCAGGACTCGACGACGAGCACGCCGGCGATGATGCCAATCACAGCGGCCGCCCACGGCTGCACGAACGCACAGGGTGCGGTGATCGCGACCAGACCCGCGAGCATGCCGTTGCACATCATGCCCGGGTCGGGCTTGCCCATGCGCTTCATGCAATAGAACATCGCGGCCGTCGCGCCGAACGCAGCCGCAATCGCGGTATTCGTCGCCACGACCGTGAAGCGGAGGTCCGTCGCCGCGAGCGTGGATGCGGCGTTGAACCCGAACCATCCGAACAACAGGATGAAGGTGCCCAGCATCGCCATTGGGACGCTGTGCGCGCCGAGCACGCGTGGCTTGCCGTCAGGTCCGTACTTGCCGATGCGCGGACCCAGCACCGCTGCCCCAGCCAGCGCCGCGATACCGCCCATCGCGTGGACAACGCCCGAGCCGGCGAAGTCCACGTAGCCGAAGCCGAGCTTCAGGTTGTTGCCGAGCTGCGCCAGCCAGCCGCCGCCCCAGGTCCATCCGGCGAAGATCGGGTAGTAGATCGCGCCACAGAACAGGCCCCAGCCGACGAACGCCTTCCACTTCCAGCGCTCCGCCATGCCTCCGGTCGGGATCGTGGCGGTGGTGTCCATGAACGCCACCATGTAAAGGAAGAACGCGGCCACCGGCACGCTGTACGCCGCGCCGGTGAGGCCCCAGCCGGTCCGCGCCCACAGGAACGTCCAGTTGCCACTCCCGATGAGCCGGTCCACACTCAGCGGGCTGTTGTACCCGAACGCGGAGTAGCTGTAGTTGCTGAACACGATGGGGTACCCCACCAAGAAGAACGCGACGAACCCGAGACCGAAGATCGCGAAGTTCGTGCTGACGACGTGCGCCGCGTGCTTCGCCCGACAGAACCCTGTTTCGACCAGCGCGAAGCCGGCCTGCATGAAGATCACGAGCACCGCCCCGACGACGATCCAGAGCAGGTTGAGCCCCAGCGCCGTGTTCGTACTCGTGAGCTTCTCGTTGATGTCGATCGACGGATCGAGCGCGAACGCACCGGTCGCGTTGATCAGCACCAGCCCAAAGGCCGGCGCGAGCACGATCGCACCCCTTCGCTTCAGGTATCTCACTCCCATCCTCCCGGTTGACGAACGGACCGACCGCGGCGCGTGGCCGCGGTCCAGCCCCGTGTTCAGGCGAAGGTAAGGATCGTGGGTTTCCCGTGGGGTGCGGCTGCGTGAACGACATGCGACGTAGAGATGACGACAATCTGACGCCTCGCTCCACCCCCGTCAACCGCCTGCAACGCCAACTCCCTGATGCTCCCGGCGAGTACCGTCGGGCCATGAACCGGGGTGGTTTCTCCTGGAAGCGAGCGCTCGGCGTCACCAACGCGAAGCGACGCGTGTCGCACGCGACCGGGATTCCGTGGACGCGGTCGGGTCGCCAGCGCAAGGTCGGCGCGCTCGTCTGGAAGCTCTTCAAGTAGACCGCCCGCCTCGGCTGGCACCTGGCAACCGGACGCCCGATGTCTGACCGGCCCACGCGCCCCAGGCGGCCCACCGCCGGGTCGCGATCGTGCCCCATACGCACTGGGACCGCGAGTGGCAGCTGTCGGCCGCCACACTGCGTGTGGGTCTCGTCGAGCTGATGGACGGGCTCCTCGACCTCCTCGAGAGCGATCCGCGCTTCGGGCATTTCCTGCTCGACGGTCAGACCGCCATGGTCGACGACTACCTCGAGGTCCGCCCCGAGGCGGCGCCACGCGTGCGAACCCTCGCCGCCGCGGGTCGCATCGCCATCGGCCCATGGACGGTGCTGCTCGACGAGCTCCTCGTGTCCGGGGAGACCATCGTGCGCAACCTCGAGCTGGGGATGAGGCGAGCCGCAGAGCTCGGCGGTGTGATGGAAGTGGGCTACCTCCCGGACATGTTCGGCCATGTCGCGCAGATGCCCCAGATCCTGAAGCTCGCCGGCTTCGAGCACGCGGTGGTGTGGCGCGGCGTCCCTGCGTCCATCGAGCGCACCGCGTTCTGGTGGTCGGCACTCGACGGTTCCCGAGTCCGCGCCGAGTACCTCTTCGGCTCCTACGCCAACGGCCGCCGCCTCCCCGACACGACGCCAGCGTTGGTGGGTCGCGCAGAAGCGTTCGTCGCCGAGCTCGACGGTCTGCGCCGCCCGGGTGAGCCCGTGCTGCTCATGAACGGCTCCGACCACCTGGCGCCACAGCCGGGCCTCGGGGCCTGGGCGCAGACCGCAAACCTCGAACAGCACGAGCTCCGCTTCGACATCACGTCGCTTCCCCTGTACCTCGCGACGGCGCCCACGGCGCAGCTCCCCGAGTGGCGCGGCGAGCTGCGGTCGGGCGCGCGTGCCAACGTGCTCGTGGGCGTCGCGTCCAACCGCGTCGACGTCCGGCGCGCCGCGGCCGCGGCCGAGCGCGCCCTCGAGCAGCTGGCCGAGCCGCTGAGCGCGCTGGCGCTCCCGTCCGACCGCTACCCAGACCGGTTGCTGAACCGCGCGTGGCGCGGTCTGGTGCTGAACAGCGCGCACGACTCGGTGGGCGCCTGCAGTGCCGACGAAGTCGTCGACGCGGTGCTCGTGAGGTACACCGAGGCGCGACAGCTCGCTGAAGCGGTCACGGGCGCTGCGCTCGCGGCGGTCGCCGCCGACATCGCGCAGGCCGGTGAGCACATCATCGTCAATCCCTCACAGCACGCGCGTTCACGGCCTCGTCGAGCTCTCACACCCAGACCGCGCCGACCCGGCGTTCGCGGTGCCCACACAAGTCGTCGGGCACGACCAGCCGACGCTGGTCGACGCGATCGTCGTCGGCACCAAGGTGCACTGGGTCCTCGATCGTCTCCGCGAGGACACGTTCGACGGCATGCCCGTCGCGGACCTCGCGTGGCGCGACGCAGACGCCTCCGAGCCGTACGACGCGTGCCTCACCGTTCAGCTCCGCGGCCCCTCCGACCCCGAAGGCTCCGACCCGGCCACGCTCGCAGCCCCCCGCGTCCGCGATGCCCTCCTCGACCTCGGCACCTCGGGAGCAGCGGTTCGCCTCCTCGTGCTCAGCCCGCCGCGCACACGCGTGGTGCTCCTCGCGCGCGACGTTCCGGGCTTCGGTTGGCGCCGGGTCCCCGCCGACCTCGGTGCCGACGAACCCGCACCACTTCCCGCGTCGACGCGGAGGGCACCATGCTCGACAACGGGGTCGTGCGACTCACGATCGATCCCGCGTCCGGCACGTTTGCGATCACGGCCGACGGCGTGACCGCCCGCGGGCTCAATCGCTACGTCGAGAGCGGCGACGGCGGCGACACGTACAACTTCAGCCCGCCGGCCCAGGATGTCGTGGTCGACGTCCCCGAACGCGTCGACGTCGAGCTCGTCGAGCGCGGGCCGCTGCGTGCGCGCGCGGTCGTCACCGCGACCTACCGGTGGCCCGCCCACGTCGTTGGTGACGCGCAGTGCGCCGTCGAACGGAGCGCGGAGTGCATCGCAACGACGATGCGCACCGAGATCGAGCTGCGCGTGGGTGAACGCTTCGTGCGGGTCCACGTCGAGCTCGACCACCACGTGCGGGACCACCGGATCCGCGCCGTGTTCCCGCTGCCCGCACGGGTGACCGAGTCCGACGCAGAGTCCGCGTTCGGCGTGGTGACCCGCGGCCTCACGGCCGAGGGTGGCCCGCTCGAAGCCGGTCTGGCGACCTTCGTCTCGCGACGCTTCGTCGACTGCTCGGCACCCGGTGTCGACGGGGAGGTCGTCGGTCTCGCGCTGCTCCACGACGGCCTGCCCGAGTACGAGGTGATCGAGGAGGGCGCCCAGCTCGCGCTGACGCTGCTCCGCGCGACGGGCTACCTGTCGCGTGGAGCACCCCGACTCCGCCCGAACCCGGCAGGACCCCTCATGCCACTCGCCGGCGCGCAGGTCCAGGGGCACCGAAGCTTTGACTACGCCGTCCTCGTGCATCGCGGCGACTGGCGCGACGCAGACCTCTACGACGCGGCGGACGACTTCCTCGTGCCACTCGCAGTCGCCACGACCTCTCCGCTCCACCCGTCGCGCTCCCCCGCGCCGAGCCCAGCCCTCGCTCCCGCTCGGTCGACCGGACAGTTCCTGACCGTCGACGGCGCGCGCGTCTCGGCGGTGCATCGGCGCGCGCCCGGCGGCCCACTCGTCCTCAGAGTCTTCAATCCGCTCCCGAACGCAACCGTGGCCCGCGTGTCGACGACCCGGGGTCCGGCACCGGGTGCGATCGTCGACCTCCGTGGCCGCGCCCGCGGGACGTTCGCCGGCGAGCTCGCGCTGCGCGCGCGTCGGAGATCGCGACGCTCGAGCTCGACTGCTGACCACAGGCGCGCGGCGTCAGCTCGCGTGCAGCAGCGCCTCGCCGCGCGCGTCGGGTGTCGACCACGCCGGATCGAGCGCAGGGACCGAGAGCTCGGCGCCCTCGGGTGCGTCCCACAGCACGGCCGGACGGTCACCATGCCACCGCAACGCGAACGAGACCCGACCACGCCGCGTGGGGAGGTCGTGCACCTCGAGGTCCCGTCCACTCCACGCCGGAGACCAACCGGGGAGCAGCACGAGACGCTTCCCGTCCTCATCCAGTAGCAAGGAGCGGAGCGCGAGCAGGAACGCGGGTGCATCGGCCGCACAATTGCTGAGGTCGTCGCGCGTCGCGCTCGATGGACGACGAGCGGCACGACGTCGCTGCCCGAACGACAGGCGACGCCACGCGTCGGCGGCCTCCCCGTCGAAGCCCCAGTCCTCGAGCGCAGCGACGGTCGCGCCGTCCGGGTCCCATGCTTGCCCGGCCAGCAGCGTCGCGGCCCGCGCGCGCTCGACCCAGCGCTGCAACGCCGGGTCCGGCAACTCCACTCGGGCCCCGCGACCGAGCTGCGCGTGCCACCCTCGGGCGACGTCGTCGGCCGACGGCAGCGTCGCACACGCGACGTCACCGAGGTCGCGGCCACGGAGCGCGACCACCGCGCGCAGCGTCGTGCGATGCGGCACGGGATGGAGCAGCGCGGCCTCGAGCCTCGCCGCCCGGTCGGAACGCACGGGGAAGACGCCCGTCTCGGCGGCACCGTCGCGCACGCGGTCGAACGTCGCCGAGGTGTCGACCAGCCAGCGAGAGGGCGGACGCGCGGTGACGATCGACCGGTGCCCGTCGACGACGACGGTCGAGCCGTCGACCGCGAGCTGGCTCGCGCCGGTGACCACCAGTGCCGCGACGAACGGAGCCGGCGACGCGTTCTCGATCTCCACCACCAAGTCGCCGTCCCCGCTGCCGAACACCCGATGGATCGCGTCGCCACCCGGAACGCGCATCGCGGTCTGCACGACCGGCATGTCGTCGACCAGCGTCTGACGCACGGCGACTTCGCGCCCCGGCACGTGCCAGCGGTCGTCGGCGCCGACCCACCAGCCGAGCGTCCAGGTGGCGCGATCGACGGTGAGCTGCCCGTGGTCATCGACGCGCGCGGTTCGGGGTACGCCGAGCGCACCCACCAGCTGGGGGCGGCGGTTCACTGCAGTCCGTGCAGCTCGGGCTTGGCTTGGCGCAACATCAGCTCGGGCACGAGATCCGCCGGGCGCCGGCCCTCGTAGAGGATGGCGCCGACCATCGTCGCAATCGGCATCTCGATTCCCGCGCGCGCCGCGAGGGCCAACACCGCGCCGGTGGTGTTCACGCCCTCCGCCACCATGTGGCTGTCCTTCAGGATGGTCTCGAGCGGGCGCCCCCGTCCGAGCTCGTAGCCCACGCTGCGGTTGCGGCTCTGGGGACTCGCGCACGTGGCCACGAGGTCGCCCATACCGGCGAGACCGGAGAACGTGAGCGGGTCCCCGCCGAGGGTGACACCGAGCCTCGCCAGCTCGGCCAGTCCACGCGTGATCAGGGCCGCGCGCGCATTGTCGCCGTATCCGAGACCGGCGGCGACGCCGGCCGCGATCGCGATCACGTTCTTCAGCGCACCCGCGAGCTCGCACCCCACGACGTCGGGGTTGGTGTAGACGCGGAAGCTTCTGGTCATCACCATCCGCTGCAGCGTTTGGGCCACCCCGGCATCGGCGCAGGCGATCACCGACGCCGCGGGCTGACCTTGCGCGACCTCGAGCGCGAGGTTGGGTCCGGTGAGCACGCCGACCAGCGACGGTGGGCGGTCGGCGAGCAGCTCCCCGATCACCTCGGTCATGCGCTGCAACGTGCCCTGCTCGACCCCCTTGGCGACGCTCACGATGGGCACGTCCGGTGGAACGAACGGCGCCGCGGCGCTGAGCACGGAGCGGAAGCCGTGTGAGGGCACCGCCATCACGACGGCGTCCGCTCCGGAGCACGCCTGTTCGAGGTCCGCGGTGACGGCGATGTCCGGCATCAGCTCGATCCCGGGCAGGTATTCGGCATTCCGTCTGGTGGCTGCGATCTGCGCGGCGCCGCGGGACTGCGCGCCCACAACACGACGTCGGCGTTCTGGCGGACGAGACCAGCCGAGCGCGGTGCCCCACGACCCGGCGCCGACGACCGTAACCCTCTCGATCGCACGCGGCACGGTCGGTAGCATACGGTCACCGATGGGTCTCGACTCGTGCCAGCGCGTGTGTGCACGCGGGTGTGGTGGTGCCCGTGCGTGCGTTCTCGCACGCGAAGGCCCGCCTCGCTGATCACCTCGCTCCCGCGCGCCGCGCGACGTTGGCTCGAACCTGGGCGACGACGGTCGTGGAGGCCGCGCAGGGGCTTCTGGTCGTCGTCGTCAGCTCCGACCCCGAGGTCGTCGCCTGGGCAGCGGAACAGGGCGCCGCGGTCGTCGCCGACCCGGGCTCACTCGACGAGGCCGCCGACCAGGGGCGCCGCGCCCTCGCGGCCCAAGGCTGCGAACGCGTGGTCGTCGCCCACGCCGATCTGCCGCTCGCCCGTACGTTCGCGCCCGTGCTCGACGCGCTGGACGAGGCGACGGTCGCGATCGTCCCATGTCATCGCGACGACGGGACCCCCGTGCTGTCGATTCCCGCGGAGCCCGACTTCCCCTTCGCCTACGGCCCCGGTTCGTTCCGACGGCACGTCGCGATCGCCGAATCGCGCGGCCTCACCGTCCGCGTGGTCCGCGACCCCGCGCTCGCCTTCGACGTCGACACGCCGGCAGACCTCGAGCTCCTCATGCACGCGCGTGCCGAGACGCCCGAATGAGCTCCGTCGACCTCCCACGCCCGCGACACGTCTTGGCAATCGGGGCACCCCGACGACATCGAGCTCCACTGCGGCGCGACGCTCGCCAAGTGGGCTGCGGGCGGAGCCCACGTCGAGCTGCTGGTCCTGACCGACGGATCGAAAGGCTCGTGGGACGCCGGTGTCGATCCGGCGACGCTCGTCGCGACTCGCCGCGCGGAACAAGAAGCAGCGGTCCGGGTGCTCCACGCATCCGGGGTGCACATGCTCGGCCGCGTCGACGGCGAGCTGGACCACGACCTCGCAACCAGGGCAGCGGTGTCTGCTGTCATCCGCGCCGCCCGACCTGACGTGGTCCTGGGTCATGACCCGTGGAAGCGCTACCGGCTCCATCCCGACCACCGCCATGCCGGGCTCCTCGCGGTCGAGGGGATCGTCGCGGCCCGCGATCCGCACTTCTTCCCCGGCCGGGGCGCGCCGCACCGTCCGACGCATCTCCTGCTGTTCGAAGCCGACGAGATCGATCACTCGGAACGCGTCGGCGCGCATCTCGCAGTCAAGCCCGAGGCGTTGCGCTGCCACCGGAGCCAGTGGCGCTCGACCCTCGCACTCGATCCGGCGATGCCCGACGACCGGGCACTCGGGTTGCTTCTCGAACGGGTGCAGCGCGAAGCAGCCGCTCTCAGCATCGAAGTGGGCGTGTCGGTCGAGGCGTACAAGCGGATCGACGAGCTCTGATCGCGACGCTCTGGCGACAATGATGCAGGGGCCCCGGAGGGCCCCTGCATCGTGGATCGAGTCGCCCCGAGGGGCAGCCGAGCTAGGCGCGCTTCATCGCTCGCTTGGCCGGCGCCTTCCGGGCAGTGGTCTTGCGAGCAGTGGTCTTGCGGGCAGTGGTCTTGCGGGCAGTGGTCTTGCGGGCAGTGGTCCGCTTCTTCGCTGCCGCCTTCTTGACCGTCCGCTTCTTCGCGGGGGCCTTCTTGGCCGTCCGCTTCGTTGCCGCCTTCTTGACCGTCCGCTTCTTCGCGGGGGCCTTCTTGGCCGTCCGCTTCGTTGCCGCCTTCTTGACAGTCCGCTTCTTCGCGGGGGCCTTCTTGGCCGTCCGCTTCGTTGCCGCCTTCTTGACAGTCCGCTTTGCGGGCGCCCGCTTGACGGTGCGCTTTGCGGGTGTCCTCTTGGCTGTCGTCTTCCGTGCTGTTGTCTTCTTTGCCGGAGGCACGGTCACCACCTTTCTCGTGGGGATAGTTGCTCGTAGGCGCCGACGGTGTTGTCGCTGCCTATTTCACGGCGGACTTGAAGGCGGCTCCCGCCGAGAACTTCACGCCCTTCGATGCCGCGATCTGTACCGGCTCACCGGTGCGGGGGTTGCGACCGGTGCGCGCTGCACGCGTGGTTGCCGACCACGACCCGAAACCGGGCACCGTGACCTTGTCGCCGCTCGCGACGGCACTCTGCACCGAGTCGATGAGCGCGTTCACCGCGCGCTCCGCGTCGGCCTTGCTGAGGCCGGCCTTGTCGGCGACCTTCTCGACGAGCTCTGACTTGTTCACGCTTCCCTCCGAGATTGTGCGTGTGCGAAAGCAGTTGAACGCATTTACAGCGATCGGTCAAGCATTTGAGACGCGCGCGTCATGCTGTCGTTGTGTTCCACGTCTCCTCGTGTGACGCGGCGTTCGCACACACCTGCACATCCATTGCGCTTCGCGTACGCGCGTCTCACCCGCTTGATCCGCGCGCAGCGTAAGACAACCAAACCCAAAAGTGGTGGATTTCCAACACTTTCACGCGGCTTCGACTCTGCTCGACACCGCGCGCGACTCGCGTCGCGCACGCGCGCGTCGCGACGTCGATGGGCATGTCGTTCGGTCGCGAGTTCGCAGGAGCGGCGAGCGCCCCGGAGGGCGGCAGCGGGTATCCCGCTGCCGAGCGAGCGCGACCAGAAGCAAGCGATGTCTGAGCAGGCGAGGGACATGCCCCACCGACGACGACAACGTCTGGCGCTTCTTCACCACGACGCGAACGAGCCCGGCCCGAGGGCCGGGCTCGTGTGTGCAGCCCCGAGCAGATTCGAACTGCCGCTTCCGCCTTGAGAGGGCGGCGTCCTAGGCCGCTAGACGACGGGGCCGGATCTTGGGAGCTTGCATGGCTCGGGGGGGAGGACTCGAACCCCCAATGACAGGGCCAGAACCTGTTGTGTTGCCGATTACACCACCCCCGAAGGTCCAGTCAGGATAGCCAGTGGCATCGATCGGCCCGGCAACGTTGCCGTCGGTCACGTTCCGCGGGCAAGGCGCTGCGACGCCTGCTCGAGCCGGCGCAGGCTCCGCTCGCGGCCGAGGAGCTGGATCGAGTCGAACAGCGGAAGGCCGGCGTGCTGTCCTTCGATGGCCGCGTAGAGCGCGGGCATCGCCTTGCGCGGCTTCAGCCCGAGCGCGTCGAGGGTTGGCCGCAGGTCGATGCCGTCGAGGGTCCACTCGCAGACGGCGAGATGTGCGCGGGCCGCGTCGAGCACGTCGCCGGCGCGTTCGGTGGCCACGAGGCGCACCCAAGAATCGGCTGCGATCGAGAACTCGGCGTCGTCGGCGAAGAGGAAATCCATCTGCTCGACGAGGGCGCCGAGGGTGACCGCCCGCTCCTGTCCGAGCGCGAGCGCGGCACGGAACACCGACTCGTCGAACTGCCCCCCGGCTCTGACCCGAGCCGCGTGCACGAGCACGCGAGGCAAGCTCGTCGAGCGGGAGACGACGGATCCACTCGCCGTTCATCCAGTCGAGCTTCTGTCGGTCGAATCCCGCGGCGGCGTGGGTGAGGCGGTCGAGGTCGAACGCGGCGACGAGCTGGTCGACCGACAGGACCTCCTCGCCGCCGGCCGGCGCCCAGCCGAGCAGCGCGATGTAGTTCACGAGCGCCTCGCGCAGGTAGCCCTCGGCGACGAACGCCTCGATCGCGACGGCACCGTGACGCTTCGAGAGCTTGGCTCGGGTCGCGGCATCGACGATCAGCGGGAGGTGCGCGTAGACGGGCGGCTCCGGTGCTCCGAGCGCCCGTCGGAGCGCGAGCACCCGGTGCGTCGAGTCGAGCAGGTCCTCGCCGCGGATCACGTGCGTGATGCGCATGTCGATGTCGTCGACGGCGTTGGCGAGGAAGAAGATCGGCGAGTCGTCGGCGCGCTGGATCACGAAGTCCGGGATCCGGACCCACTCGACCCGGACCTCGCCACGGAGGAGGTCGTCGAACGTGCTGACGCCCTCGTCGGGCGTACGGAAGCGGACGACTGACGGTGCGCCCTCCGCCTCGCGCGCCGCGCGCCGCGTCGTCGGTCAGGTCGCGGCAGCGGCCGTCGTACCCCGGCGGGCGCCCGGCCGCGATCGCGGCATCGTTGCGCTCGCGCACCTCCTCCTCGGTGCAGTAGCAGCGGTACGCGTGGCCCGCCGCGAGGAGCCGGTTGGCGGCAGCTCGGTAGAGGTCATGACGGCCCGATTGGTGATACGGCCCTTCGTCCCAGTCGAGCCCCAGCCATCGGAGCGAGTCGATGAAGCCGAGCGCAGACTCGTCGGTGCTGCGCGTCGCGTCGGTGTCCTCGATGCGGAGGATGAACGTTCCCTCGCGGTGCCGCGCGAACAGCCAGTTGAACAGGGCCGTGTGGGCACCGCCCACGTGGAGCGATCCGCTGGGCGCGGGCGAGAACCTGACCCTGACGTCGGGCATCGAGCGCGTCAGGACGGGATCGTCACGGCACGCAGGACGTCGCGGGCGGCCTCGACGTCAGCGGGCGACAAGGTCCGGCCGCGAAGCGTCTCCTCCGGCACCGAGTCGACTGCGATCCGGCGCCTGCCGTAGTCGTGGGCGGCGTCGTGGAGGAACTCGCTGCGCCACGTGACGAAATCCGAAGCCGCCGTGCCGAGATAGCCGAGCAGCTCGGCCGCTCGCTCCAGGTCGGCCATGAGCGGCGCACGCCCGAACGACGCCGCACGTCGCATCGCGAGCTCCGCGACCACCGCCACCGCGTCGTCGCGTGACTCGTGCGGGCCGACGCTGAGTCGATCGCGCAGCCGACCGGCGAGCGTCAGGGCGTACCCGACGTTCGGGCCGGGGCGCCCGAACAGCGCTCCCGTGGGCTGGCCGGCGTCGAGCTCGCCGGGTCGGATCGCGCCGCCCCGCTGGGCGGGCGGCATGCGCACTCCAGGCGCGAGGTTCGGCTCCTGGCGGGGGGCGTCGTCGCGTGCGGAGGGAGAGAAGGGATCAGTGGCCACGAGAGAGTGCTACTGCGCGAGCTCGGCTCGGAGCAAGCCGTACACCATCGAGTCGACCAGCGCGAGCCACGAGGCCTCGATGATGTTCTCGCTCACCCCCATGGTGGTCCAGGTCCGCTCACCGTCAGTGGAGTCGAGCAGCACCCGCGTGACCGCGCCCGTGCCCTTGGCCGTGTCGAGGACGCGCACCTTGTAGTCGGTGAGGTGGACGTGCTCGAGCGCGGCGAACCTCCCACCGAGCGCCCGGCGCAGCGCGGCGTCGAGCGCGTTGACCGGGCCGTTGCCCTCGGCGGTGGCGATGAGACGCTCGCCCCCGATGTGGACCTTGACCGTGGCCTCCGTCGTCGACGAGGAGGCGTTGGTCCCCGGCTCGGGGTCGTCCGTGATCACCCGGAACGACTCCACCGAGAAGTAGGGCTGCGCCCAACCACCCGCACGCCGCATCAACAGCTCGAGCGACGCGTCGGCCACCTCGAAGTGGTAGCCCTCGTGCTCCATGCGCTTGAGCGTGTCGATCAGCTCGTTGAGCTGCGGACCGTCGAGCGCGATCGCGAGCTCCTTCGCCTTCAGCGTGAGCGTGCTCTTCCCCGCGAGCTCCGACACCACGAAGCGGGTGCCGTTGCCGACGGACTCCGGCGCAACGTGCTCGTACGCGTCAGGACGCTTCACGATCGCGCTCACGTGGAGACCTGCCTTGTGGGCGAACGCCGAACCCCCGACGTAGGGGGCCTGCGGGTTCAGCGCCATGTTCACGAGCTCGGCCACGTGATGCGCGACCGGCGTGAGCCGTTCGAGCCGGTCGGCGGGAATGGTGGCCACACCCATCTTCAGCGTCAGGTTGGGGATGATCGTCGTGAGGTTGCAATTGCCGGTCCGCTCGCCGTAGCCGTTGATCGTCCCTTGGACCTGGATCGCTCCCCCACGGACACCGGCAAGCGCGTTCGCGACACCGGTGCCGGCGTCGTCGTGCAGGTGCAAGGCAACGCCGACGTCCTTGCCGAAGTAGTCGACGACCTCACGCACGATCCGCTCGATCTCGAACGGCAACGAGCCACCGTTGGTGTCGCACAGGACGAGCCTCGTCGCGCCCGCGGTCGCCGCCGCTTCGAGCACGCGGAGGCTGAACTCGGGGTTGCGGCGGTAGCCGTCGAAGAAGTGCTCGGCGTCGAAGAACACCTCGCGGCCGTTCGCCTTCAGGAACGCGACCGAGTCCGCGACCATCGCGACGCCTTCGTCGAGCGTGGTCTGGAGCGCCTCGGTGACGTGGTAGTCCCAGCTCTTGCCGACGATGCAGACGGTCGACGTGTCGGCCTCGACGAGGTGGCGCAGCGTGTCGTCGGAGTCGACCTTGCCCTTCACGCGCCGCGTGGACCCGAAGGCAACCAGCGTGCTCGTGTCGAGCTCCAGCTCCGAGGGGGCACGCCGGAAGAGCTCCTCGTCCTTGGGGTTCGCGCCCGGCCACCCCGCTTCGATGTAGTCGACCCCGAGCCAGTCGAGCTGCTCGGCGATGCGCAGCTTGTCGTCGACCGTGAGCGAGATGCCCTCGAGCTGGCTGCCGTCGCGCAGGGTCGTGTCGTAGATCTCGACCCGCGGGGGTGCCCTCCTCACGGCGGGCCGATCGGTCAACTCCCGACATACGTCAACCAGCGCTTGTACTGCTCGACCTCGCCGCGTACGACGGCAAAGTACGTCTCTTGGAGCTTGCGGGTGATCTCGCCCGGCTCGCCGATCTCGCGGTCGTCGACCGAACGGATGGGTACCAGCTCCGCGGCCGTGCCGGTGAGGAACGCTTCGTCGGCGAGGTAGAGGTCGTGGCGGAGCAGGTTGTCCTCGCGCACTTCGTACCCGAGGTCGCGCGCGATCGTCATGACGGAGTCACGGGTGATGCCCTCGAGCGCACCGCTCGAGAGCGGCGGGGTGACCAGCACGCCGTCGCGGACGATGAACAGGTTCTCACCGGTGCATTCCGCAACGTGACCAAGCGAGTTGAGCAGGATCGCCTCGTCGTAGCCCGCCTTCAAGGCCTCCACCTTGGCCAGGCTGGAGTTCACGTAGATCCCCGTGCCCTTGGCCGCCACTGGGTTCACGTTCGCGTCCATGCGCCGCCACGACGAGATCTTCATGCGCACGCCCCGACGCAGCCCTTCGTCACCGAGGTAGCTCCCCCAGGGCCACACCGCGATCGACACGTTGACCGGGCACGGAAGCGGATTGAGCCCCATCTCCCCGTAGCCGAGGTACACGAGGGGTCGGATGTAGCAGGACTCCACGTGGTTGACGCGCACGGTCTCCTTCGTCGCCTCGATGAGCTCGGCGAGCGAGAACGGAACGTCGATCATCAGCAGGTCCGCGGAGTCGAACAGACGCCGGATGTGATCGTCGAGGCGGAAGATCGCCGGACCGTCGGCGGTGGCGTACGCGCGGACGCCTTCGAACACGCCGGAGCCGTAGTGCATCGTGTGGCTGAGGATGTGGACGGTTGCGGCGTCCCAGTCGACGAGCGTGCCGTCCATCCAGATCTTGTCGGTCTTGGTGACGGGCATCGCTACAGCCTCTCCACGATCGCATCGCCGATCTCGGCGGTGGTCCCAACGACATCATCGGTCTTCGTGAGCGCCTCTCGCACCCGCGCGGTCGCGTCGTGCTCGCCGAGGAACTCCAACATCATCGCGGCCGAGATCACCGCGGCGCGCGGATCGGCCCTGCCGGTGCCAACGATGTCGGGCGCGGAGCCGTGCACCGGCTCGAAGACGGAGGGGCCCGTGCGAGCGGGGTTGAGGTTGGCCGACGCCGCACGGCCGATCCCCCCACTGATCGCGCCTCCGAGATCGGTGAGGATGTCGCCGAACAGGTTGTCGGTCACGATCACGTCGTAGCGCCCCGGATCCTGCACGAAGTAGATGCAGGCCGCGTCGACGTGGTGGTAGCCGGTGCCGACACGGGGGTAGGACCGCGCCACCTCTTCGAACGTGCGCTGCCACAGCTCCCCGGCAAAGGTGAGCACGTTCGTCTTGTGCACCAGCGTGACGTGCTTGCGCTCGCGTGCCTCGGCGAGCTCGAACGCGTACCGCACGCATCGCTCGACGCCCATCCGTGTGTTCACCGAACCCTGGGTGGCGATCTCGTGCTGCGTGCCCTTGCGCAGGAAGCCACCCTCACCGGCGTACGTGCCCTCGGTGTTCTCGCGCACCACGAGCATGTCGACGCCGCCGTTGAGCGGTCCGGGCGGGGCAAGGAACGGTCGGAGGTTCACGTACAGGTCGAGCTCGAAGCGCAGCCGCAGCAGCAGGCCCCGCTCGATGACGCCAGGCGGGACCTCCGGCGTGCCGACCGCGCCGAGGAGCACCACGTCGAGCGTGCGGATCGCGTCCAGGTCGGCGTCGGGGAGGATGGCGCCGTCACGCAGGTAGCGCGCCCCGCCGAGGTCGAACGGGACGGCCTCGTAGTCGACGCCCGCGGCGCGCACGACCTTCTCGGCCTGCGCGACGACCTCGGGTCCGATCCCGTCGCCTCCGATGATCCCGATGCGGTGGGTCACTGATCACTTCCGTGTTGGTGGAGGGCGCCGCGCCGGCGCCGACAACGAAAAACCGCCCACCGAAGTGGACGGTCGCACGCGAACGCCGGCAGCCGGCGTCCGCTACCGAATGACGACGAACGAGGTGGCGAGGCGCACCATGGGTCAACCATGCTTCCACAGCGCCCGCCGAGCAGTCAAACGACATCCAGCGGCGTCCACAGGGAGAACCGGCTGTGAATCGCCCTGGAGGTGCCACCGCTCGGCTCCCCGCTGGGTATACGTGGAGCCCGCCTTGTGGCGACCTGAAGGGATCCTGATGCTACGCCTGCTCAAGCTCGGCGTCGTCATTGCCATCGTCTTGGCAGTCGCCGCCGTCGGGGGGTGGTACTTCTTCTTGAAGAGCGACCCCGCGCCGCGGGCCCGAATCGTCGAGACGCTCACGGTCGCCACCGCGGCGGGCGCCACCGCCGACGGCAACTACACCCTCGACGCCAACAACACGAAAAGCTTCGTCGGCTATCGGGTCACGGAGAAGCTCGTGGCCAACGTCGTGCAGACCGAGGCCACGGGACGCACGAGCAGGGTGCAAGGGCTGCTCCGCGTCACGGGCACGACCCTCGACGGCGTGACGATCACCGCCGACATGACGGCGCTGCGCTCCGACAACGACCTCCGCGACGGGCGCCTCCGCGATCAGGGGATCGAGTACGGGCGCTTCCCGACCGCGAAGTTCGCCCTCGCCTCCCCCATCACGCTCGACGCGACGCCGACGGCCGGAACGACCGTCAACGTGCAAGCGGTGGGCGACCTCACCCTCCACGGAGTCACGAAGCGGGTGACGGTGGCCATCGAGGCTCGCTGGGACGGCCGCATCATCCAGGTGGTCAGAAGCCTTCCGGTGGCGTTCGCCGACTACGGCATCCGAGCGCCCAGCTCCACGTTCGTGGCCTCGGTTGACGACCACGGAGAGCTCGAGTTCCAGCTGTTCTTCACGAAGAGCTAGGGCCCCGCGGGCGCCGACGCCCGTTCGGTCGCCGGGACCGGCCCGGTAGCCTGTCCGCTCATGGAACCGGCACACCTCTCCCAACAGGCGTTGGAGCGTCTCCGCGAAGAGCTCGAGGAGCGTTCGACCACTCGCCGCCGCGACATCTCCGCGTGGATCGAGCGGGCACGCGAGCACGGCGACATCCGCGAGAACGCCGACTACGACGCGGCGAAGAACGAGCAGGGTCACAACGAGGCGCGCATCCGCCAACTCGACCAGATGCTGAAGGTCGCCGTGGTCGTCGAGGGACCCGCGGGCGATGTCGTGGCTCCGGGCACCGTGGTCGAGATCCGCGTCGAAGGCGATGACGAGACCACCTCGTACCTCGTCGGCTCCATCGAGGAACGTCACGAGTCGCTCGAGGTGCTGTCGACGTCGTCGCCGCTCGGGCAGGCGCTCCTCGGCCACGCGCCCGGTGAGATGGTGAGCTACACCGGGCCGCGGCGCACCTTCGCGGTCCAGATCGTGAGCGTGCGCGCCGCCTGAGCCGGGCTCACCTCAGCGACGCCGGCGCGGGGACAGTCTCCGCCGAGCAAGCACTCCGCTCGCCACCGCACTGCGAATCGCCTCCTTTGCCGAGTCGTCCAGCTTGCGCTCGTTGCGATCGGTGAGCTCGAAGCGGTCCACGGCGGTCCCACCACTCGTCACCAGGCGCGCGGAGTGGATGCTCGCTCCCGCGCTGGCGATGGCCACCGTGATCGTGTGGAGCAGCCCGCGCCGGTCCGGGCTGCGGACCTCGCACACCGTGTACCAGGGCGAGGAATGATCGTCGAATCGCACCTCGGCGTCGGGGTTCGGCGGCGACTCCAGGGGTGCGTCGAACAACCCCCTGATCGCGGCTTCCGAGCGCGCTTGGATCGGGAGCGGGGATCTTCGCGAGCTGCTCGGCGTCGAGTTGCGCGGGCGTCAGCTCCGCGCGTTGGACACGGAATGAGTCAAGAGCACCGCCGTCGCCCCACGTGGCGACCACGGCGTCGACGATGTCGAGTCCGTGCTGCGCCAACACACCGGAGATCGTCGCGAGAAGACCCGGGCGGTCGCGGTGAGCCGACTTCGACCCGCCATTCGGAAGGGCCCGAGGGCTCCACAGCCACCCGCACCTGGTTCCGGGCGGGGAGTGGCACCAGCAGCGCGGCCTGCCGAACGATGTCGCGGGGGTCCTGCGCCAAGAGGTAGGCCCGCGGCGCGTGCTCGATGCGCTCGCCGACGCGCTCGTCGGCGCCCACGAGACGCTTCGCCTCGGCCCGGCGACGCTCGACGAGGTTCCGGGTTGCGCGACCGGCGACCTCCGGCTGCTCGAGCAACCCGAGGACCACCTCGAAGAGCCGATCCAGACGCTCGCGTTCCCAAAGCGTGAGATCGTTGAGGGCCAAGGTCAGCAGATACAGCGCTCGAGCCCGCTCGGGTCGGCCGAGATGGCTCACCACCGGGAAGACCACCTCTTCCTCGAGGCCGTCCACCCGCCGCGCCGCGGCCCTGAGCAGGTCGGAGTCGCCGACGAGGAGCGCGAGCTCCTCCTCGGCCTGCGCGCCGAGATCCAGCCGATGCGCGAGCCGCCGCGCGAGCTCCACGGGCGCCTCCGCCTCGTCGACCGTCTCGAAGATCAACGCCGCGAGCAGGAGCCATTCAGGGTGCTCGAGCTCGGCGTGCACCGTTGCCGTGTTCGGGTCATCGCGAATCAACCCACGGATGTCCTCGACGAGTCCGAACTGGAGCACCTGCGCGGGGTCGAGCAGGTGCGGGTCGGAGCGCCGGCGACGAAGCGCGGCGGCGAGCTCGGGGAGGGCGCGTTCCAGCACGCCCGTCGTCTCGAGGAAGCGCCACGCGCGGGCGTCGCCAGCCGTGAGAACAGCGAACAGATGGTCGGTCGCCGCAGCGTTCCATCGCGGCGACGCGCCGTCCCAACGTCCGAGCCAGTCGAGCAGCTCCGCGCCCGGTCGTGCCCCGCGGCGATGGCGAGCGCCGCGTCCATCGCCACGTCCAAGCTCGCGTGCCCCGGCGGCCGCGCGGCGAGGTCCACCACTCCGTCGACCCGCTCGAGCCAGCCGCCCCCCGGGCGTGGCTCGCCGACCTCGCCCATCCCTCCCGAATGTCGAGCCCGCAGCTGCTGGATTCGCAGGCGCAACAAGGGCGGCGTCATGAGCGTGGTGGCGAGGACCACCAGCAACAGCGCCGCGTAGAGCTCGCGGTCGAGGACGCCTTCGCGCAGTCCGATCGTCGCGAAGATGAGGCCCACCTCGCCGCGGGGGATCATGCCGAAGCCGACGAGGAGCCGGTCACCGGGTGCCCGCCCCATGCCCCAGGCCGCGACGAACTTGCCGACGATCGCGACCACGAACAGCACCGCCGCGGTCTTCAGCACGCCCAGATGCACGAACTCCCCGACGTCCGCCTGGATGCCGATGAGGAGGAAGAACACCGGGATGAAGAGGTGGCCGACGGGCGAGAGCTCACGATGGATTCGGTCGGAGACCTTGCTCTGCGACAACGAGAGCCCGGCCACGAACGCACCCACGATCGGTGCG
This sequence comes from uncultured Actinomycetes bacterium, assembly GCA_963815405.1. GTDB lineage: Bacteria > Actinomycetota > Acidimicrobiia > IMCC26256 > DASPTH01 > CAWFGR01. The sequence continues at coordinate 433,219 of CAWFGR010000008.1, read as the reverse complement.
AGCTTGGCTGCGTCGGCGAGCTCCGAGAACCCCAGCGTGAACGCGAACGCGAGCGCCACCAGCGTGCCGGCCGAGCGCGCCCGACGGTCGAGGAGCTGGAAGAGTCCCGGCGCGAGCTTTGTCCCGAGGAGCGCCGCGACCACGAGGAAGCCGATCGCGATGCCGATGATCCCCGCGACCTGCGAGACCGAGACGGATCCGCCGCTGACGATGCGGACGACGACCGTCAGGATCACCAGACCCATGACGTCGTCCGCGACTGCGGCGCCGAGCACCGTGCGAGCCTCGACGGTCGCAAGCGACCGGAGGTCCGAGAACACGCGCGCCGTGATCCCGACGCTCGTGGCTGCGAGTGCTGCTCCCAGGAACAACGCCGTGTTGGAGTTGTCACCCAGTGCGCTCGACGCTCCGTACCCGAGCACCATCGGTACCGTTACGCCGACGATCGCCACCGAGACCGACGCGCGCCCCACGGCGCCGAGCTCGGAGAGGTTCATCTCCATCCCGACTTGCAAGAGCAGCAGGATCACGCCGATCTCGCCGAGCGCGATGACGGTCTGGTTCGCGTGCACGAGGTCCAGCACGGACGGCCCGATGACCGCGCCGGCGATGATCTCGCCCACGACGGCAGGGACACCGACGCGCTCGGCCACCTCGGCCGCGAGCTTCGCTGCCACCAGGATGACGAGGATGTCCAGGAGGACGGTTCCGACATCCACCGGTCAGCTCGAGCCGTGCAGTTCGCGGCCCTGGAGCAGGTAGCCGCGAGCCCGGACGGTCCGTACCTCGAGGTGCAGGGGCGCGATCCGGCGCCGGAGCCGCAGCATGTGGACGTCGAGCGCGTTGCGGGTGGGCGTACCACCGGGCCACGCGCGCCGTGCCAGCGTGTCACGGCCGACCACCGCACCGAAGCGTTCCACCAGCGCAGCACCGAGCGCGCGCTCGACCGGCGACAGCGTCACCCAGCGGCCGCCGTAGCGCAGCAGGCCGTCCTCGTCGACGGAGGGCGCAGCGGACCGCGCGGTACGGCCCGCGCCGCCAGGGTCGCGACGCGGACGCGGAGGTCGCCCTCAGCGGCCGGAAGGCGGATCCAGTCCTCCAAGCTGTCGATCGGCTCGGGCGCCGCGAGCTCGTCGCCCACGAGCAGGAGGCGTGGGGCCCCCGAGGCTCGCAGCCGCTCGAGACGAACCTGTTCCTCGGGCCACCGCAACAACACGACATCCATCTCGTCGCTCATCGCCATGTCGAACCTGCCCACGACCATCCACACGGCATCCGTCGGGACGCCGACGACTGCTCCGACACCATGGACGCACGGTACGGAGGTCATGTTTCGGCTTCGTTACACCGGAGTGAAGCGTCGCTTGCCGCACGATCGCACCACAAGGGGCCATTCCGCCCGGGCACGACCCGGGTCACCTGGCAGAATCGGACCATGCCCGAGCCGCGAACCCCGTCCGAGCCGCGCACCTTGTCGGAGAAGGTCTGGGAGCGCCATGTGGTGCGCCGGGCCGAGGGCGAGCCCGATCTCCTCTACGTGGACCTCCACCTGGTGCATGAGGTCACCTCACCGCAGGCGTTCGACGGTCTGCGGCTCGCTGGTCGCAGCGTGCGCCGTCCGGACCTCACGGTCGCGACCATGGACCACAACGTCCCGACGACCGACATCGACCAGCCCGTCGCCGATCCGATCTCCGCCAAGCAGATGGAGGTACTGGCGCGCAACTGCGCCGAGTTCGGCATCCGTCTCTACGCGATGGGCGACCCCGGGCAGGGCATCGTCCACGTGATCGGTCCAGAGCTCGGCCTCACGCAGCCGGGCATGACGATCGTCTGCGGCGACAGCCACACGTCCACGCACGGCGCGTTCGGCGCGCTCGCGTTCGGCATCGGTACCAGCGAGGTCGAGCACGTGCTGGCAAGCCAGACGCTGCCCCAGGCGAGGCCCGGCACGATGGCGATCACCGTCGAGGGCGATCTTCCCGCGGGTGTGACGGCCAAGGACGTCGTGCTCGCGATCATCAACCGCATCGGAACGGGTGGCGGAATCGGCTCGGTGCTCGAGTACCGCGGGTCGGTGATTCGCGCCCTCTCGATGGAGGGCCGCATGACCATCTGCAACATGTCGATCGAGGCCGGGGCGCGCGCCGGGATGATCGCACCCGACGACGTCACGTTCGCATATCTCGAAGGGCGACCCCTCGCGCCAACGGGCGCGGCGTGGGAACGCGCCCTCGTCGACTGGCGCACGCTCGCCACCGACGACGGTGCCGCGTTCGACAGGGAGGTGGTGATCGACGCCAGCACGCTCCGCCCGTCGGTGACCTGGGGCACGAACCCGGCGCAGTCGGTGACGATCGACGATGCGGTCCCTGATCCCGACTCGTTCACCGATCTCGCTGCGCGCGACTCGGCCCGGCGCGCGCTCGCCTACATGGGGCTCGAGGCCGGCACCGCGATGCGCGACATCGAGGTCGACACCGTGTTCATCGGCTCATGCACGAACTCGCGGATCGAGGATCTCCGCGCCGCGGCCGACGTCCTGCACGGCCGTCACGTCCGCTCGGGACTGCGCGCCCTCGTCGTGCCCGGCTCCATGCGCGTGAAGGCCGCCGCCGAACGCGAGGGGCTCGACGCCGTGTTCCGCGCCGCCGGCTTCGAGTGGCGCGAGGCCGGATGCTCCATGTGCCTCGCGATGAATCCCGACAAGCTCGCTCCGGGCGAGCGGTGCGCGTCCACGTCGAACCGCAACTTCGAGGGTCGCCAGGGCAAGGGCGGTCGCACTCACCTAGTCGCACCCGCGGTCGCTGCGGCGACGGCGGTCGTCGGCCGCTTCGCGACGCCTCAGGACTTGGAGCGCTGATGGAACCCGTACGCGAGATCGTCGCCCGCGCCGTGCCACTCGACCGGGCCGACGTCGACACCGACCAGATCATCCCGAGCGACTGGCTCAAGCGCGTCGAGCGCACCGGCTTCGGCCAGGGCCTCTTCTCGGAGTGGCGTGAGAGCTCCGACTTCGTCCTCAACCAGGAGCAGTACGACGGCGCGCAGATCCTCGTGGCCGGACCGAACTTCGGCACCGGATCCTCACGCGAGCATGCGCCGTGGGCTTTGGAGGACTATGGCTTCCGGGCGATCATCTCGCCCCGCTTCGCCGACATCTTCCGCAACAACTGCCTGAAGATCGGCCTGCTCCCGGTGACCCTCCCGGTGGAGGTGGTCACGCGCATCATGCGGGCCGTCGAGGACGACCCCACGCTCGAGGTCGTCATCGACGTGGTCGACCGGCGCGTCGCAGTCCCGGCCATCGACCTCGACGAGCCGTTCGAGCTCGAGGACTTCCACCACGAGCGATTGCTCGAAGGTCTCGACGACATCGGCATCACGTTGCGTCACGCAGCCGAGATCGACACCTTCGAGGCATCACGGCCCGACTGGTTTCCGCGCATCCCCGCGTAGCGGCGCACCGGGGGCCTCAGCGTGGGCGCACGCCGGCGAGCAGCGCGAGCTCCCGCCACTTCCAGAAGCAGTCGACGTCGTCGAACCCGGCGTCCCTGAGCCATCCCAGCTGCTCGTCGACCGGAGCAAGCTTGTTCGACGGGTCGTCGTCCTCGGGGAGCCGGCCCAGCGCGTCGAGGAACGCGTCGTGGAGGCGCGCCGTGGGCGACGCGACGTGTTCGAGGTTGCAGAACACCCCGCCGGGCTCGAGCAGCTGGAACACCTCACCGAAGAGCGCGCGCTTGCGCTCGTCGACGAGGTGGTGGATCGCGAAGCCCGAGACCACCGCGTCGAAGCCGCCGAGGCCCGGGAGCGGCTGATCGAGGTCGTGCTGCACGAACGTCACTCCGACCCCGCCCGCGAAGCGGCGTGCCGCTTCGTCGAGCATGGTCGTCGAGAAGTCGACGCCAACGCAGTCCACCTCGGGATGGGCGTCGCGTACCACGTCGAGCAGGAGGCCGTCGCCCGTCCCGAGGTCGAGCACGCGCTGCGGGTGCTCCGGGAGCAGCTCGAGGAGCACGGGGTACGCCTCGACCCGATGCGGGATCGCGTCGCGCCGGTCGAGGTACGTGCGCGCGTGCTGCGCGCCCGACCACAGGTTGACGCCGGTCATGGTCCGACTTCCACCTGGCGTGGCTCCGGCCGCTCCTTCAGGCGCACGATCTTGTTGACCGCACCCAGGTACGCACGTGCCGAAGCCTCGACGACGTCGGTCGCCACGCCGCGGCCCGACGCCTTGACGCCGTCGCAGCTGAGCTGGATCACGACGTCGCCGAGCGCGTCGCCTCCGCTCGTGACCGACGACACCTTGAAGTCGAGCACGGTGCCGTGGATCCCACTGGCCGCGCTGATCGCTGCGATAGCGGCGTCGATCATGCCGTTGCCTTCGCCATGCCCTTCGACCTTGCGGTCGCCGTCGGTCAGCACGACCGAGGCACTCGGCGTCGCGAGCGTGCCGCCGCGGAGCTCCAAGCTCGCGATCGTGAAGCGGTGCACTGCACCGACCCCGAGCTCCTCGGCGACGATCGCCTCGATGTCGGCTTCGGTGATCTCGACCTTGCGGTCGGCAAGCTCCTTGAAGCGGGTGAACGCCTGGTTCAGCGCCTGACCCTGGATGTGCAACCCCATCTTGGCGAGCGAGTCCGCGAACGCGTGGCGCCCGGAGTGCTTGCCCAACACGATCTGGGCGGCTTCCTGCCCTACCGCAGCTGCGTCGATGATCTCATACGTCTCGCGATCCTCGAGCACCCCGTGCTGGTGGATCCCCGACTCGTGCGCGAACGCGTTGCGCCCAATGATCGCCTTGTTGTACTGGACCGGGTAGCCGGTGAGCCGTGCGACGAGTCGCGACGTGCGCGCGAGCTCTTCCGTTCGCACCGACGTCCCGAGCTCACCGAAGTAGTCGTTGCGCGTGCGCAACGCCATCACGACCTCTTCGAGGGCCGCATTGCCGGCGCGCTCGCCCAGCCCGTTGACCGCGCACTCGACCTGCCGTGCGCCAGCCATCACCCCGGCCAGGGAGTTCGCGACTGCGAGACCGAGGTCGTTGTGGCAATGGGTCGACACGACATAGTGGCCCTTCACGTGGTCGAGCACGTAGCGGATCAGCGCGGCAAATTGCTCGGGTACGCCATAGCCCACCGTGTCGGGGATGTTGAGCGTGCTCGCGCCGTTGTCGACCGCGATCTGGCACACCTCGACGAGAAAGTCGACGTCGGAGCGGCTGCCGTCCTCAGGCGAGAACTCCACGTCTTCGCAGTACCCGCGCGCCCGGGCGACGCCCTGCGCCGCCTCCGCCTTCACCTGGTCCGGCGTCATCCGCAGCTTCTTTTGCATGTGGATCGGCGAGGTCGCGATGAAGACGTGGATGCGGGCACGCTCGGCGGCGCTCACTGCCTCCCAGGCACGGTCGATGTCCTTGAAGGCCGTGCGGGAGAGCGCGGCGATGGTCGAGCCGCGCACGGTGCGTGCGATCGCCGCGACCGCCTCGAAGTCGCCCTGGCTCGCGATCGGGAAGCCGGCCTCGATCACGTCGACGCCGAGCCGTGCGAGCTGCTCGGCGATCTCGAGCTTCTCCCCCGCGTCGAGCGAGATCCCGGGAGATTGTTCGCCGTCTCGCAGCGTGGTGTCGAAGATCTTCACGTGGTCAGCCATCACAACGCTCGCTCTCGTCGGAGTTCCGGGCAACGAAAAACCTCCCCGGCCCGAAGGCACGAGGAGGCGTCCGCGAGCACCAGGGGGTGCTCGCAGCTACAGAAGGAGGAGGCTCTGGGTCAGTGCACTCACAGTCATGAGACAGCCATTCTTCCAGCCCACCTCGCCCGAGTCAACGCATTTTCGACCGAGTCCGGCCGCTCGGGCCCTTCCGAGTGCGAGAATCGCGCGGTGAGCAGGCGCTGGAAGCGGTTCGTGGGGTTCGGTCTCGTCGCCGGAGCCGTCTACGCGCTGTGGAGGTCGACGCCGCGCGGCAGCCCCACCGTGACGTGGGAGCCGCAGCCGTTTCCGTTCCCACCCCAGCCGCGCATCAACGACGTCACCGACGAGACGCCCGACGCGGACGCACAGCCCGCGTCGCCGCAGAACCATCTGCGCCCGGCTTCGCTCGACGCCGAGTGACGGCGACTACTCAGGCGCGAACCCCTGGCGCACGGTGTTCTCCGACACGGCGCGTGGCTCGACGAACTGCGCCAGATAGTCCGGACCGCCGGCCTTCGATCCGACCCCCGAGAGGCCGTAACCGCCGAACGGCTGCCTGCCGACCAGCGCACCGGTGATGCCGCGGTTGACAGAGACGTTGCCCAGCGCGTAGACGTTCCGCGGCGGCCGCGATCCGCACCGGTGAACGCGAGAAGATCCCCGCAGTCAGCGCGTAGTCGGTGTCGTTGGCGAGCTCGAGCGTGTGGTCGAAATCCTCCGCGCGCACACATGTGAGCAGCGGGCCGAAGATCTCGTCGGTGGCGAGACGCGAGTGGGGGTCGTCGACCACCGCGATCGCCGGGCCCACGAAGCGCCCACCACCGGGAACGTCGTCGCGCGCGAAGACCAGCCGCCCGTCCTGTGCCGCGAGGCAGCGATACTCGTGCACGCGCCGGACGGCGTCATCATCGATGAGCGGGCCCACGACGGTGTCCAGGTCGCGCGCGTGGCCAACAGGTAGGACCGCCGCCGCCCCCGCGAGGCGCCTGACCAACGCGTCGAATACGGGCGCGAGCGCGATCACGCGTGACGCCGCGGAACACTTCTGGCCCGCGTAGCCGAACGCACTCCGCACGATCTCGGGCACCGCGACGTCGAGATCGGCGTCGGCGTCGACCACGACCGCGTTCTTGCCACCCATCTCCGCGATCACCCGCTTCACGTGACGCTGCCCCGGGCGGTGCACCGCGGCGGTCTCGACGAGGTGCAAGCCGACCGCCTTCGAGCCGGTGAACGCCACGAACGCCGTGCGGGGATCGTCGACGAGCGGCGGACCGATCACCTCCCCGATCCCAGGAAGGAAGGCGAGCACGCCCGTCGGGATCCCTGCTTCGAGCAGGATCCCGACGAGACGAGCCGCGATGCCGGGGGTCTGCTCCGCGGGCTTGAAGAGGACTGCGTTCCCGGCGACGAGCGCGGCGGTCACCATGCCGGTCGGGATCGCGAGGGGGAAGTTCCACGGGCTGATCACCACGCCGATGCCGCGGGGTTGGTACCCGTACCGGTTCGACTCGCCGGGAACCTGGAGGAGCGGCACTCCCGACCCGAGGCGCTCGGCCTCGCGCGCGTAGTACTCGCAGAAGTCGATCGCCTCACACACGTCGGCGTCCGCCTCGGGGATCGGCTTGCCTGCCTCGAACACCTCGAGCGCGGTGAGCTCGCCACGACGGGCACGCATGATCGCAGCAGCGCAGCGCAGGATCGCGGCCCGTTCCGACCACGCGGTCGCGCGCCAGCTCGGCCACGCGCGCTCCGCGGCGTCGAAGGCAGCACCGACGTCGGCGACCTGCGCCGAACCGCTCCGGCACACGACGGTCGCAACGTCGCCGGGGTCAACCGAGACGATCTCGTCGGACGTCTGGCGCGGGTGTCCGTCGACGAGCACCGGCGCAACGAAGCCGAACTCGATGTGGGCGACCGCGTCGAGGAGCCGGGCCCTCGGCCCTGGCCGGCGCAGCTCCGCGTGCGGTTCGTTCGCGAACGATGCCGACCTCGTCGTCTCCGAAGGAACCGCGCCGGCGGGTGAGCCGTGGAGCGAGCGGAGCCGTGGTGGCGCGAGCAGCTCGTCGACGGGCTGACCTTCGGCGTACTGGTGGCGGAGGAAGCTCTCGTTCGAGGTGTTCTCGAGGAGCCGGCGGACGAGGTACGCCATCCCGGGCACGAGCTCGCCCACCGGCGTGTACACGCGCACCCGCATGCCCGCGTCCACGAGTGCCGCGCGCAACGGAGCCGCCATGCCGTAGAGCAGCTGCAACTCGACCGCGGAGTCGTCGAGTCCCGAGGCGCGCGCGTACACGATCGCGTGAGCCGCGCTGCGCAGGTTGTGCGTGGCGAACGCGGGACGCACGGTGCCAGCGTGCTCGAGGAGCAACCTCGTGCAGGCTTCGTAGTTCGCGTCAGTCGCGGCTTTCTCCGCGAAGACTGGTGACGGCCACCCTGCCGCGGCCGCCGTGATCGTCTCCGAATCCCAGTAGGCACCCTTCACCAAGCGGATCTGCAGCGGTTGTCGAAGGGTCGACGCGGACCACTCGATGAGCCGGCGCAGGTCGTCCGCCGCGTCGAGGCGGTAGGCCTGCACGACGCAACCGAGTTGCGGCCCGTCCGCGAACTCGGCCCCGATGGTGCGCAGCAGCTCCTGCGTGAGGTCTTTCACCTCGTCGTGCTCGGCGTCGAGGGTGATCGACGCTCCGGCGCGTTGCGCGGCGATCAGGATGGGGCGCAGTCGGCGGGCCGCGTCGGCAATCCCCGCTTCGGCGGTGAGAGGCCCGAAGCGCGGCGAGAGCGCGCTGGCCTTCACCGAGATGCTCACCCGAGCGAGTGGGCCCCACGGGTCGTGTTCGAGACCATCGTTCGCGGGCCACGAGGAGCTCGCGGCCACGAGCGCGTCGAGCAGCTCGCGCACCCGGCACGGCGTAGACGTCCGCCTCCGGGGTGGTGAGGGTCTTCTCCCCGAGGAGGTCGACCGTCGTTGCCTCACCGGCGCGCCACAAGCTGCCGATGCGACGGACAGCGGAATCCGGTGTCGCGCCGGCGATGAACTGGCGTGCCATGCGAATGACGTTGCGACGCGCGACGGCGGCGGTGACGTGCGCGCCGAGCGGCACGTGGGCCGCGAGATCGACACCGAGGTCGAGGGCGCGGGGAACGTGCACGCCGTCGAAGTACTCCTCGAGATGCCGGAGCACGTCGGCGTCGCTACGGCATGAAGGGAACACGTCGACGAAGCGGAACAGCTGGGTCTTGAAGTCGGGGTGGCCCATCGCCCAGGCGAGCATCCGCTCGGTCCAGTTGGCGAGGTGTAGGACGTGCGTCCTCGCCGACGATGGACGCGGCGCGAGCTCGTGGCCGATGCCCCGGATCGCGGCCTCGATGTCGGCCTCGATGTCGGCCTGAATCTGAGCTCGGAGCGGATCAGCCTCCACGCGCGCAGCCTACGAGCGCGGCGCGCCGCTGATCGGAGATCAGAGATCAGCGAGCTGGCGTCAGTCGAGCTCGATCGGTCGCGCGTCGACGATGCCCGGCTCGCTCCGGAGGTGCTCGACCACGCCTGCGGGCACGGGGGTCGAGGTCGAGATCGCCTGGAGCGACACCTCACCGCCGGGGCTGCGGCCGAGCGCGAGCTCGTTGATGTTGATGCCGGCATCACCAAGGATCGTGCCGACCTTGCCGATCATCCCGGGGACGTCGGTGTTGCGGACCACGAGCATGTGGCTCGACGGCGGGAGGTCGACGAGGTGGTCGTCGATCGCGACGATCCGCGGCGCCTCCTGCTTGCCGTAGAGCGTCCCGGCCACGTGGGTCGAACGATCCGTCGTATGGCCGCGCAACTCGATGAGGTTGACGTAGTCGCGAGCCGAGGACTGTGTCGTCTCGCGCACGACGAGCCCGCGGTCCGCGGCGATCTGGGGCGCGTTCACGAAGCTGACCGGCTCGTCGGTGACGGGGCCGAGGATGCCCTTGAGCACTGCGAGCGTCAGCACTCGGCAGTCGTAGTCGGCGATCTGGCCCTCATAGGTCACCTCGAGCGTCTCGACCAAACCGCAGGCGAGCGCGGTGAACAGACGCCCCAAGCGCTCGGCGAGCGGGAGGAACGGCTGGACGGTCGCGTTCGCTTCCTTCGCCGCGAGGTTCACGGCGAACGGCACGAACTCGCCCTTGAGCGCGAGCACCACCTGCTCGGCGATCGTCTGGCCCGCCTTGTCCTGTGCCTCGACGGTCGACGCGCCGAGATGCGGCGTCACGACGACGGAGTCGAGGCCGAACAGCGGCGAGTTGGTCGTCGGCTCCTTCGCGAACACGTCGAGCGCCGCGCCCGCGACCTGGCCGCTGCGGATCGCGTCGGCGAGTGCCTGCTCGTCGATGATCCCACCCCTCGCCGTGTTCACGATCCGGATCCCGGGCTTGGCGCGCGCGAGCAGGGCGGCGTCGAACAGACCGATGGTCTCGGGCGTCTTGGGGAGGTGGATGGTGACGAAGTCGGCCTCGGCCACGAGCTCCTCGATCGTGCCCACGAGCTGGACACCGAGCTGGCGCGCACGATCCGCGCTCACGTACGGGTCGTACGCCATCAGGTGCATCCCGAACGCGAGCAGCCGCTGGGCAACGAGGACACCGACACGACCCAGGCCCACGATGCCGAGCGTCTTGCCGTGCAGCTCGACGCCTTCCCAGCGCGACCGGTTCCACGCGCCGCCCTTGAGGTCTCGGTCGGCTTGCGGCGTGTTGCGCGCCTGCGCAAGCAGCAGAGCGATCGTCTGCTCCGCGGCGGAGAGCACGTTCGACTGCGGCGCGTTCACGACCATCACGCCGCGCTTGGTGGCCGCTTCGACGTCGACGTTGTCGAGCCCGATGCCCGCACGGCCCACCACGATGAGCTCGCTCCCCGCCTCGACGACGTCTGCGGTGACCTGCGTCGCGCTGCGCACGACGAGCGCGGCGGCACCGGGTACCGCCTCCAGGAGCTGCGCGGGCGACAGGTCGAGCTGCACGTCGACGTCGAGCCCGGCGGCCCGCATCGATTCGAGGCCGCGCTCGGCCAGCTGCTCGGTCACGAGAACTCGGGGATTCATCGGCGCGAGGCTAGACGGCGCCCCCGGGCCGACCGGTGCTCGAAACGCCCGCTGGTCTCGAAAACCGTTGGCGCTGCTCATAGCGAGTCGTCGACCGCAGCGAGGGCTTTGGTGCGCAGCAGCGAGTCCCAGGTTGATCACGAGGAGCCACAGGGCGGCACCGACGATCGCCTCGCGCAGCCCCACCCATCCGGCGATCACCGCGCCGAGGAGCGCCCCGACCGGCTGCGCGAAGAACCCGAAGGTGAGCACGAGCGACATGACCCGCCCGCGGTAGTCATTGCTGGCGTTCGACTGGAGCGTCGTCGTGACGCCGAACACGACGAGCACGTGCATGACGCCCATGAGGGTCATCGCGACGGTCGCGATCGCTACCGACGGCGCGGCGCCGAGCGCGATCTGGCCCAGCACGAACGTCCCGAGACCGACGAGCAGCAGGCTCGAGCGACGGATGCGGTCCCGGAGCCCACCCCGATGACGGAGCCGACAAGGCCGCCGACGCCGAACCCCGACACCATCAGCCCGTATCCGCTCTTGGTTGCCAGCACATGCCGCGCCAGCGGTTCGGCGAGCTGGACCATCGCCGATCCGAGCAACGAGTACGCGACGAACACGATCATGATGACCCCGAGTGCGGCTCGAGCTCGGACGTAGGTGATGCCGGCTCGGAAGTCGGCAACGAGGCCGCCCGTCCGCTCGACGGGCACGCGTGCGACCTCCGGCAGCACGAGCAGCGCGCCGATCACACCGAGGAACGACGAGCGCGTTCACCATGAATGCGGTCGAGGCGCCGAACGTCTGGAGCACCAGTGCGGCGAGCGCCGGACCAACCGCCCGCCCCGCGTTCTGTTGCGTCACACTGAGCCGCACGGCCGAGAGGAACTCCTCGGGCGGCACGAGATCCGGGATCAGCGTCTGCCACGTGACGTACGTGAACCCGACGCCGACACCCGAGATCGCCACGAGCGCGAGCACGAGGCCCGGCGACCGCGTGTCGGTGCTGCTCACAAGCCACAAGCCCACGGCGGCCAGCAACATCACCACCTGCGCGCCGATCACGATGCGCCGCCGTGAGAACCGGTCGGCAATCGGCCCTGCGATCGGCGACACGAGGAACACGGGGAAGAGGCTCGCGAAGACCGATAGCCCCACCCAGGTCGTCGAATGGGTGATGTCGTCGACGACGAATGGCACCGTGATCGTCTGCATCCACGAGCCGATGTTGGAGACGACCCACGAGCCCCACAACGTCGCGAACCGCGGATGGCGCAACGGCGACAACGGCCCCGGCGCGCGGCCAGCCCACCGCGACTCTCGGTCCGCCATCGCTGGGGACTCTACGTGGGCATGCCTCCGAGTGTTTGCGACCGACCCTTGGCCGTCCGCGCTCCGAAGTCGCCGCTCATCCCGTCGCGGGCCGTCATGGCGCGTCTGGTCCGGCGCGGGCGTCGTGTTGGTCGAGTGGTGAGTCGGAGGCCGTCGGGCTGGTTCGGGTTCCCCGTCGGCGCCCAGGGTCCGTGGGGGACGAGTCGGGCGTGGTGGTCGGTGCCGCCGCCGGTGCAGACTGCGGCGAGGTTGGCGATGTCGTCGCCTCCACCGAACTGCGGGGAACGAGGTGATGGACCTGCAGCCCGGTGCTCCGGCAACGACTCCAACGCCTCCAACTCGCGATCCCGCGCCACCAGCCACGCCGTGTCCCGGCACCGCAACTCGTCCAGATGCGCCGTGAACTCGAACCTGACCCCATCCAACACGAGGGGTATGACCCTGATCGCCCGGAACTGGCCATCACGCCGAGAAATATCGGATCAGGACAAGAAGCGCGTCCTCGCGTCTCTCCGACAGCGTCCCCTGCCAGGTTCTGAGATCCGCTCGCTTTGTGTTCGAACGCACGTTCGGAGGCGCGGCTAACGTGGCGGGGTGACTTCCCTGGCCGCCGTGGAGCTCAATCCGGCACAGGAACGGGTCGTCGACCACGCCGGTGGGCCGATCCTCGTGGTCGCCGGGGCGGGCACCGGCAAGACGATGACGCTCGCCGCACGCGTCGCCGCGCTCCTCGAACGGGGCGCACGGCCTGAGGAGATCCTGCTCCTCACCTTCAGCCGCCGCGCCTCGGCCGAGATGATCGAGCGTGCCGGCCGGCTGAGCGAGCCCGGTGCGGCGCGGCGGGTCTGGGGCGGCACGTTCCACGCGGTCGCCGTCCGACTCCTCCGCCTGCACGGCCCGGCGCTCGGGCTCACCGCGTTCAGCGTGGTCGATCAAGCCGACGCCACCGAGCTCATGGGCCTCGCCCGCACCGACGTGCTCGACGGCGTGCCGTCACGCCGATTCCCGAACGCAGGCACCTTGGCGTCGATCTACTCGCGCATGGTGAACCAGCAACGCCCGTTGCGCGAAGTGCTCGACGACGCGTTCCCGTGGTGCACCGACGACGTCGAGCGGATCGGCGCGATCTTCACCGCGTACACCGAGCGCAAGCGCGCGCAGGAGATGCTCGACTTCGACGACCTGTTGCTCCATTGGTGGTCGGCGACGCGAGAGCCGTCGCTGGCGCGCTCGTTGTGCGAGCGGTTCAAGCACGTGCTCGTCGACGAGTACCAGGACACGAACGTCGTGCAGGCCGAGATCGTGCAGGCCATGACGGTCGCAGCCGAGAGCGTGATGGTCGTCGGCGACGACGCACAGGCGATCTACGGCTTCCGCGCCGCGACCGTGCGCAACATCTTCGACTTCCCCACGCGGTTCCCGGGCACGACCGTCGTCGCGCTCGAGGAGAACTACCGCTCGACGCCGCCGATCCTCACGTTGTCGAACGCGGTGATGGCCCAGGCGAACGAGCGTCACGAGAAGGAGCTGTGGACGCGCCGCAACGGCGTCCGTCTCCCCCAGCTCCGGAGCTGCGCCGACGAGACCCACCAGGCCGAGACGGTCTGCGACGTCGTGCTGCAACATTTCGAGACCGGGGTCGCGCTCCAGCAACAGGCCGTGCTGTTCCGCGCCGCGCACCACTCCGACCTGCTCGAGGTCGCGCTCACCCGCCGCAACATCCCCTTCGTGAAGTACGGCGGTCTGCGGTTCCTCGAAGCCGCGCACCTCAAGGACCTCGTCGCGTTGTTGCGCATCCTCGAGAACCCGTACGACGAGCTGGCGTGGTTCCGCGTGTTGCAGTGGCCCGAAGGCGTCGGGCCGGCGAAGGCTCGGCGGCTGCTCGAGGTGTTGGGGATCCGGCCGCGGTCGACCGATCCCGTCGATCCCCTGCAGCGTCTCGAGCGCGCCCTCACCGGCGTCCCCTCCTCTGCGCGCGGCGATCTCGATGCACTCGCGTCTGCGCTCGCGACCTGCGCGGGCGGGGACGCCCCACCTCCGGCCGCGCAGGTCGGGTTGCTCCGCAAGGTGCTGGAACCGGTGGTGCGGCGTCGCTACGACCATCCCGACGCACGCTGCGCCGACTTCAACGAGCTCGAGACGCTCGCCGCGACGTATCCCGATCGCACCCGGCTCGTCGCGGATCTCGTGCTCGATCCGCCGGCCGCCACCAGCGACCTCGCCGGTCCCCCACTGCTCGACGACGACCTCCTCGTGCTCTCGACGGTGCACTCCGCGAAGGGCTGCGAGTGGGATGTCGTCCACGTGATCCACGCGGCCGACGGTATGTTCCCGTCGGACATGGCGACCCGCAACACCGAGGAGATCGACGAGGAGCGACGGCTCTTCTACGTCGCGCTCGACGCGAGCAGCGCGATCACCTCGAGGTGTACTTCCCGCTGCGGTACTTCCACCAGCGCAACGGCCGCTCCGACGCGCACAACTACGCGCAGCTCACCCGCTTCCTGCCGCCCGAGACGATGCCGCTCTTCGACCACACGGCGGCGCCATCCGACGCCCACGACGTCGACGACCTGGTCACGACCGGAGCGCCGGGAACGCGCACCATCGACCTGCGGGCGACCGTCGACGCGAAGGTCAGCGCGCTCTGGAGCTGACGTCCCTCAGTCGGCGTGGTCGAACTCGAGGATCGCGAGCCAGAGGAACAGCACACCGGCGAGGACGACGACCGCCAGCTGTGCAAGCGTCGGCACTCGGGTGCCGAACCACGTCAGTGGCGGGTTCAACCGATGGACGGCGGCCTTCGACGCGGAGATGTGGGAGAAGACCGACGAGCGCATCGGCTGCACCGCGTAGGTGATCGGGTTGATGCGCACGGCCACGTGCAGCCAACCGGGAAGTCCCGAGATCGGGAACAGCGCGCCCGAGAGGAACATGAGCGGCATCAGCACCATCTGCGTGAGGCCCATCATCGCCTGAATCTGACGGATCCGGGCGGCAACCACCAAGCCCAACGCGGTGATCGTGAAGCCGAGGATCATCATCTCGCCGATGAGCGACAGCACCATCAACGGCGTCGTACGGCACGTGCACGAGCGGAGCGAGCGCGACGACGATCAAACCCTGCAACGTGGCGACCGTCGCGCCACCGAATGCACTTGCCGATCATGATCGAGCTGCGCCGTACCGGTGCCACCAGCATCTCCCGGAGGAACCCGAACTCTCGGTCCCACACGATCGAGATCGCCGAGAACATCGCGGTGAACAGCACGGCGAGCGCGAGCACGCCGGGGAACATGAAGGTGCGCAGACTCACGCCGCCCGTGGAGTGCCGGGTCAGCGACGACAGCCCGGTCCCGAGGATGAACATGAAGAGGATCGGCTGGGTCGAGCGCGGTGACGATCCGGATGCGGTCCTGCGAGAACCGGATGAGCTCGCGCTGCCACACCACCTTGATCGCACCGAGCTCGTGGCGCCCACCGCGATCGGGCAACCGGACGGCGGCGACCTCGAGCTGCGGACGGCTGGCCGTGGTCGTCATCGCCGCATCCTCGCCGCCAGCACCGGTGTCGCCCGCAACCGCTCGCCGGCCGATGCTTCGGCGTCGCTCATGGTCGTCCCCGTGTACGAGAGGAAGACGTCGTCGAGCGAAGGCCGGGCGACGCTCACGGACCTGATCCGGCCCGAGAACTGCGCGAACAGCGACGGCACGAACTGCTCGCCGTTCGGGACCGCGAACGTGACGGCGCCGTCGTGCACCGCGGCATCGATGCCGAAACGCTGCCGGAGTTGGGCGATCGCCGCATCGTCGTCGTCGGTGACGATCTGCACGCGGTCCTTCCCCACGCTCTCCTTGAGCGCCTCGGGGGTGTCGAGGACGATGATCCGGCCATGGTTCATGATCGCGATGCGGTCACAGTGCTCGGCTTCGTCCATGTAGTGGGTCGTGAGGAAGATCGTGATCTCCTCGCGTTCGCGCAGCTCGTGGATGTAGCGCCAGATCGACCTGCGGGTCTGCGGGTCGAGCCCGACGGTCGGCTCGTCGAGGAACAGGACGCGCGGCGAGTGCAACAGACCACGCGCGATCTCGAGCCTGCGCTTCATGCCGCCGGAGAACGTCGAGACGCGGCTCGCGCGTCGCTCCCACAGGCCGACCATCTCGAGCACCTGGCGGAGTCGATCGGCGAACACCGCGCGCGGCACGCCATAGAGGTCGGCGTGGAAGCGGAGGTTCTGCTCGGCGGTGAGGTAGAGGTCGAGCGTCGTGTCCTGGAACACGAGACCGATGCGGCGCCGCACCTCGCCGCGCTGCTTCACGACGTCGAAGCCGGCGACCTCGCGCGAGCCCGCCGTTGGGATCCGTGAGCGTGCACAGAATCGAGATCGTGGTCGACTTGCCCGCACCGTTGGGGCCGAGGAACCCGAAGGTCTCGCCCGGTGCGACGTCGAAGTCGATGCCGTCAACGGCGGTCACATCGCCGTACCGCTTGACCAGCCCCCGCACCGTCACGGCGGCGTCGACACCACCCCTCGTCGCGACGGCCTCGTCCTGTTGCACGATCCTGCTCCCCCGCTCGACGCCCTCGAGCCACCCTACCGAGTGCGCATGGGCACCCCGACGCCGGTATTCAGGTCAGCTTCTGTGTACGGTGCGCGCTCGGTCAAAGCCGCGGAGGGCAACGTGGCGTCAGGCATACGGCAGCGCGAACGACTCCTAGCACCTGCTGTGCTGCTCGCTCGTCGCTGGCGTGAGTCCGAGGCTCATTACCCCAACGGTCCGATCCTGAGCGAAAGAGAACGTGAGAGTCCTGCCTTCGGTGTTCCTAATCGTGAGGCTTCCCGGATGGGTCGAACTTGCGTCGTCGACCTCTGCCGCGTCGGGGTACGTTCGGCGCACCTCGTCATAGGTGCTGCCCACGTGCACACCCGAGATGGTGTAGAGAGCCGGGTTCTGCACGGTGATCGCGTCAATCGGCTCAGCGCCGCCGCCCCAGACCTGGACGCCAACGTTCATCCCGTAAGAGGTGCTGACCGGCTCCAGAGCGCTCCCCGGCTTGGGTTCCACGATCTTGTCGCAGACGGTTGATCGGAACGTGACCTGTCCAACCTCTTCGGCTTTCGCGAGGGTCATGCCGAGCATGATCGGTCCGAGCCCCGCATAGCCGAGGCGGGAGGAACATGAAAGCCGCGCGTCGCTGGGAATGGCACACGTGGTCGGCTGGGTCGTCGGAGGGACCGTGGTTGGCGGGCTTGTCGTCGGTGGAGCCGTCTCTGTCGCCCTCGTCGTCGTAGTGGTCACGGTCGTGGACGAGGCGGGCGCTGCGCTCGGCGACGAGTCGCCATCAACTGCAACGATCCCGACAGTCGCGGCGGCGACGGCCGCTGCTCCCAGCGCGACTGCTCTTACTCGCTGCCCTGCCATACCGGCATTCTGCCCCGTTCGGTGCGCCCATGCATCACAACCGTAGGCCCGCCGGGGAACGTGCCTCAGGAAGGTGCGTCCCTCGTCCCTGCGCTGGATTCGGAGATGGAGGCCGCGGGCGCGGTTCTAGTTGACGACAGCCAACAGCAGGTACGACGCCGGACCAGTGAGCAGCGCAAGGCCGAGAAACAACACCCGGAACCCTTGAGCCAGACCACGATCGCTCCTACTGAACACGCCGCCAAGAGCGCCGAAGGCGCCAACAACGACACCCAAGAACAGCGGCACGGTGAAGATCACTGGTGTGGTGACCAATGAGAGCGCCACCGCGCCTACATACGGCCAAGGCCGTTGCAAAGCCGCCGTGGTGGTCAGCCCACCCGCAGTCTGCGCCATGACCCCTCCTCGCGTTCGACCGCGTTCTTCGCGCGGCACGTCCAACGGTCACACCATCGCCCGACGTGGCGCCCTCGTGGTTGCCACTTGCCTACCGACTGACCTCGCGCCCTCAGGCGAGGAGCTTGGCGATCCGTTCGATGCCGTCGACGAGGGCGTCCTCACCGAGCGCGAACGAGAGGCGCGCGTAGCCCGGAGCACCGAAGGCCTCGCCCGGCACGATCGCGACGCGAGCCTCCTCGAGCACGACCTCGCACAGGGTCAAGGTGTCGTCGACCGTGCGCCCGCCGAGCGCGCGACCGAGCACGCCCTCGAAGCTCGGGAAGCAGTAGAACGCACCCTGCGGCTCCAGGCAGGTCACACCGGGGATGCGCGTGAGCATCTCGTGCATCACCCGCCCGCGCCGTTCGAAAGCGGCGCGCATCTCGGCGACGGCCGAGAGGTCGCCGCTGACCGCGGCGAGCGCGGCGCGCTGGGCGACGTTCGACACGTTCGACGTCTGGTGCGACTGCAGATTCGTGGTCGCGTCGATCACGTCGCGCGGGCCGATCATCCAGCCGACGCGCCAGCCCGTCATCGCGTACGTCTTTGCGACGCCGTTGAGGATCACGCAGGTGCCGGCAAGCTCGGGCACGAGCGCGGGCATCGACGTGAACTCGTGGTCGCCGTACGTGAGGTGCTCGTATATCTCGTCGGTGACGACCCAGATCCCGTGCTCGGCGGCCCAGCGGCCGATCGCCTCGACCGCCTCGCGCGGGTACACCGCGCCGGTCGGGTTGCTCGGCGACACGAAGAGCAGCACCTTGGTGCGCGGCGTGCGCACCGCCTCGAGTTGCTCGACGGTGACGAGGAAGCCGTCGGCCTCCGTGGTCGACACGACCACGGTCACGCCCTCGGCGAGCTTGATCGCCTCGGGATACGTCGTCCAGTACGGCGCCGGCACGATGACTTCGTCGCCGGGGTCGAGCAGCGCCTGGAACGTGTTGTAGACCGCGTGCTTGCCGCCGTTGGTCACGAGGACCTGTGATGCCGTGACCGTGAGCCCGGAGTCGCGCGCGGTCTTCGCGGCGATCGCCTCCCGCAGCTCGGGGAGGCCGGGCGTCGGCGTGTAGCGGTGGTTCTTCGGGTCGCGGCATGCCTCGACCGCGGCCTCGACGATCGCGGCCGGCGTCGGGAAGTCGGGCTCTCCCGCACCGAAGCCGACCACGTCGTGGCCCGCCGCCTTCAGGGCCTTCGCCTTCGCGTCGACCGCGAGGGTCGCCGACTCGGCGATCCCGGCGACGCGCGCCGACACTCGACTCACGCCACGTCCTCCGTGACACCATCCCAGTCCGCCAGTGCGGCGAGGCGACGGTCGTTGGAGAACACCTCCACGACCGGAACCTTCAGCCCCAGCCGCTTCTGGATCACCCGCACCTCGTTCTCCTGGTTCCACAGCATCAGCGTCACCGCGACGCCGACTGTTGCCGCGCACGCGGTGCGACCAGAGCGATGCAGGTAGGCCTTCTCGTCCTCCGGCGGGTCGTAGTGCACGACCGCTTCCACCGCGTCGACGTGGATGCCCCGTGCGGCGACGTCGGTCGCCACGAGCACGTTGCGCTTCCCCGATGAGAAGTCGGCCAGTGAGCGTTCCCGCGCGCTCTGGCCGAGGTCACCGTGGATGGCGCCGGCGCGAATGCCCTCGCGTGCGAGCTGCGTGACGAGGCGATCGGCCCCGCGCTTGGTCCGCACGAACATCAGCACGCGCTCGGTGCCCCGTGCGATCGCCGCCGCGACCTTCACCTTGTCCATCTGGTGCACGAGCAGGAACCGGTGCTGCATCTGGTCGACCGTCGGCTCGTCGCCCGCGATCTCGTGGTAGATGGGGTCGTGCATGTACCGGTCGACGAGGCGCTTCACCGCGCCGTCGAGCGTCGCCGAGAAGAGCATCGTCTGATGCTCGCCCTGGATCTTGAACAGGATCTTCTGCACCTGCGGCATGAAACCCATGTCGGCCATGCGGTCGGCCTCGTCGAGCACGAGCACCTCGACGTCGGCGACGTCGAGCTCGCCTCGCTCCATCAGGTCGATGAGGCGCCCGGGCGTCCCGACCACGACGTCGAGGCCCTTGCGCAGCGCGGTGATCTGCGGCTCCATGCCGACACCGCCGTACACCGCGCGCACGCGCCGGGACCGAACCGCACCGAGCGGGCGCAACACCTCGGTCACTTGGTTCGCGAGCTCACGCGTCGGGACGAGCACGAGCCCGCGAGGGCGTCGGGATTCGGCCTTGCTCACACGCGCCAGCATCGGGAGCCCGAACGCGAGCGTCTTGCCCGAGCCGGTCTTCGCCTTGCCGCACAGATCGCGGCCGGCGAGGCCGTCTTCGATGGTGAGGGACTGGATCGCGAAGGGCTCGGTGATGCCTTCGCGGCGAGGGCCGCTACCAGGTCGGTAGGCAGCCCCAACCCCGCGAATGACGGGGCCTCGGAGATTTGGGTTGTCACGGAACGCTCTCGCTTTCGTCGTCGGTGTGCAACAGGTGCCCGCCTGTGGTGCCGGCGGTGGGTCTGCCTCGAGGCTTTCCGTGCACCATCGCAACTGCGACAGACGAGACGATGAGCGGTGAGGTTTGACCCGCGAGCCCGAGAAGGTGCTCGCCAGAACGTCATCATACCGTCCAGGAAGCCCCGGATAGCGTTCCGCCGTGCCCGAGGTCACGATCGCCAGCTTCAACACCCACCTCGGGACGGGCCCCGGCCGGCGAGACCAGCGTCCCTACGACCTCGAGCGCGTGCTGCGCGACCTGATGCCCGACGTCCTGGTCGTCCAGGAGACCTGGACCCCCGACGGTGAGCTCGGCACGGTCCAGAAGGTGGCCGCCGATACCGGCGCCGAGCTGGTCGAGGTGCCGTTCGCTCGGGGCGTACGGGCGCCCTGGCCCGAGTACCGGGCCGACGGCAACGGCGCGATCGGAATTGCGGTGCTGAGCCGGCTGCCCATCACCTCGACGACCACGGTCCCGCTGCGTCCGGTCCCCCGCGACGCGGCTCGCGTTCCGCCAGGCGTTGCACGTGGTCGTCGACGCGGGTGGAAGCACACTCGACGTCGTCGCGGTGCACCTCAGCTCCCGCGTCCCTCGGGGTCCCGTCTTCCAGCTCCTCGACCTGCGCGGCAAGCTGCCCGTCCCCGAACGCGTGGCGGTGGTGGCGGGTGACTTCAACTTCTGGGGGCCGACGGTGCGCGCGTTGCTCCCCGGATGGCGCCGCACGGTGCGCGGCCGCACCTGGCCGGCGCGCGCGCCGCACAGCCAGATCGACCACATCCTCGTGCGCCCGACCATGCGCGCGACCACGTCGGCCGTGCTCGCACCCGTGGGTTCGGATCACCGACCGGTCCGCGCCACCATCCGGTGGTGACCGGCCCTCGGTGATCATCCGCCCGGAACTTGGCGCGCGTCAGCGCGCGAGCACCGCCAACGATCCGTCGCCGAAGTCGCCGTAGCCCGTCACGAGCCCGAGGCGCGTGTCGGGGACCTGCGCCGCGCCGGCTTCGCCGCGCAGCTGACGTACTGCTTCGACCATGTGGTTCATGCCCGAGACGTGCGCCTGCGAGAGCAGGCCGCCGTGCGTGTTCACGGGGAACTTACCCCCTGGCGCGATGCGGCCGCCGCCGACGAACTCGGGGCCCTCACCTCGCGCGCAGAAGCCCATGTCCTCCAGCTGGCGCAGGACGGTGAACGTGAAGCAGTCGTAGATCTCGGCGAAGTCGAACGACGGTGGAGTCACGCCGAGCGCGCCGAACACTCGTGGCGCGACCTTGCCGATCCCGAGGTCGAGGATGTCGGTCCGCGTCGGCAGGTCGTCGGGGCTGTCGGGATGACCTTCGCCTCCCCCCACGAGGAGGACCTCGGGGCGCCTGTCGGCACGGGTCCCGCGCGCGGCCTCGACGACGACGGCGGCGGCGCCGTCGCTCTCGATGCAGATGTCGAACAGCCGGAACGGCGACACGATCTCCGGCGCGGCACGGTACTGCTCCGACGTGAGCTCACGATCACGGAAGCGTGCCTTCGCGTTGCGATGCGCGTGCCGACGTGTCGACAGCGCGACGGTCTCCATGCCGAGCGGGTTCGCGCCCGTCTCGTGGTACCAGCGGTGCGCGTGCAGCGCATACCACTGCATGGGCACGAAGAGGCCGTGCGGGTAGTCGAGGTGGGTACGGAGGTGCTGGCCCGGCCACGTGACCTCGGCCGTTCCCTGGCCCTTGCCGAGCCGCAGCGCACCGCTCACCTGCAAGCCGCCGGCGACGACCAGCACACGCGACGCCTGACCCGCGGTCACCGCACCCGCCGCGTCGACGACCGCGGCCGTCGAGCTCGCACCACCCATGCGCACGAGCGTGTGGTAGCGCAGGTCCCGCATCCCGAGCGGCACCGCCACGTCCTCGGGCAACAGCCGCGTCGTCGCGAGCACGAGCCCGTCGAGCGACGCCGGCTCAATGCCCGCGTCGGCGCACGCCGCGAGGGACGCGTCGATCACCAGCTGGAGCAGCGTCGCGTCGGTGCCACGCGAGTACTCCGATTCCCCCACCCCGGCGATGGCAACACCGGGCGTGACCCGCGCCTCAGGCATCGGCGCCACCCCCGACCGCGCGCCACCGCAGTGACGGCACGAGCTCGTTGGTCGGCTCGAGCACCGCTTCCACGGGGAGCCCGCACGTGAGCTCGTCGAGGTCGCCGTCGTAGATGCCGAGGAAGCGCACCCCGTCGCCGACGTCGACCACCACGATGCCGTACGGCACGTCGTCGGTCACCGTGGGATGGAAGGCGCGGCGCGCGATCGAGAACGTGTGGACGACACCTCGACTCGGTGCCGGCTCCCAGGTGAGCTCGGCGGACTGGCAGACCGTGCAGAGCTCGCGTGGCGGCCACGCGAGCGTGCGGCACGCCGCGCAGCGCGCGACCGCGAGCCGTCCCTCACGTCGGGCCTCGAAGTGCCCGACGAACTCGCGAGCGACCTCGGCCGGACGCGGCCCGTTCATGTGCTCATGTCCGGCCGCGGGGTCGGAACTTCCGGGCGCAAGGTCGGGAAGAGGATGACCTCGCGGATGCTCGTGACGCCGGCGAGGATCATGGTCAGCCGATCGATCCCGACGCCGAGACCACCCGTGGGCGGCATCCCGTGCTCGAGCGCGCGGAGGAAGTCCTCGTCGATGGTGCCGGCCTCGAGGTCGCCCGCGGCGCGCGGACGCGCTTCGCCCTCGAATCGCTCGCGCTGGTCGACCGGGTCGTTGAGCTCGCTGTAGGCGTTGGCCACTTCGCGGCCGTCGACCACGAGCTCGAAGCGCTCCACGAGCGTGGGATCGTCACGGTGGGTGCGCGCCAGCGGCGACACCTCACGGGGATGGTCGAGTACGAAGGTCGGCTGCACGATCCGATCCTCCACGAGGCGGTCGTAGACCTCTTGCGTCAGCCGACCCGCGCCCCATCGGTCCTCGTACTCGAGACCGAGCCCGTCGAGCACGTTGCGCGCCGCGGCGACCTCCGTCGCCGGCGACAGCTCGACGCGCGCGTGCTCACGGATCAACTCCACCATCGTGGCGCGCCGCCACGGCGGGCTGAGGTCGATCGTGGTGCCACCCAGCTCGACGACGAGCTCGTCACCGAGCGCGGCGTGGGCCGCGTCGACCACGAGTGCCTCCGTGAGCTCCATCATGTCGTGGTAGTCGGCGAACGCCTGGTACGCCTCGAGCATCGTGAACTCGGGGTTGTGGCTGGTGTCGATCCCCTCGTTGCGGAAGACGCGACCGATCTCGAAGACCCGCTCGATGCCGCCGACGACGAGCCGCTTCAGGTGCAGCTCCAGCGCAATCCGCAGGAAGAGGTCGGTGCTCAGCGC
Organism: uncultured Actinomycetes bacterium; assembly: GCA_963815405.1. Taxonomy (GTDB): domain Bacteria; phylum Actinomycetota; class Acidimicrobiia; order IMCC26256; family DASPTH01; genus CAWFGR01. The sequence goes on along the minus strand of CAWFGR010000008.1, from coordinate 409,435 downwards.
GTTGTGATGGGTCGCGAACGGCCGGGCCGTCGCACCACCCACCTCGCTGCTCAGCACCGGCGTCTCGACCTCGACGAAGCCGCGCTCGTGCAGGGTGCTCCGCAGCGACGCGACGGCCGCCGACCGCACTGCGAGGATCCGGCGCGCCTCGTCGTTCACGATGAGGTCGACGTAGCGCTGACGGAACCGCAGGTCGACGTCGGTGAGACCGTGCCACTTGTCGGGCAACGGCCGGAGCGCTTTCGCGAGCAGCACGAAGGAGCGGACCTTCACCGAGAGCTCGCCCTTGCGCGTCGCCATGACCGTGCCGTCGACGCCGACCCAGTCACCGAGGTCGAGGCGATCGAACGCGTCGTGCGCGTCCTCCCCCACCTCGCCGCGGGAGACGAACAGCTGGACCGACCCGCTCTGGTCCTGGATGGTCGCGAAGCTCAACTTGCCCTGGCGACGCAGCAGGCGCACCCTGCCCGCGACCCGCACCGCGACGTCCGTCTCCGTGCCGGCGTCCAGACCGCCGAACTCGTCGCGGAGCTCGCCGAGGGTCCGGTCACGGTCGAAGCGCACCGGGTAGGGGTCGATGCCCGCAGCGCGGAGCGCCTCGACGTCGGCGATCCGCCGTTTCCGTTCCGCGGGGAGGTCGGCGCTCTCGTCGGTCGGGCCGGGATCGGGCTCGGGCATGACGGAGCATCGTATGACCAGCCGGTTCCCGGGGCTGCGCCGTCCTCGACTACAACGGCAGGACGCCGTAGAGGAGGAATCATGGACGCGTTCATCGTCGCCACCGCGCGCAGCCCGATCGGCCGCGCCTTCAAGGGCTCGCTCGCCGACGTGCGTCCCGATGATCTCTCCGCCGCGATCATCCAGGCCGTGCTCGCGAAGGTCCCGGCGCTCGACCCGGCCGAGGTCGAAGACGTCGTCTGGGGCTGCGGTCAGCCCTTCGGGGAGTCCGGCAACAACCTCGCTCGCGTCGCAGCCATCCTCGCCGGGGTCGACGTGCCCGGCGTGACCGTGAACCGGTACTGCTCGTCGTCGCTGCAGACGATCCGCCAAGCCGCGCACGCGATCCAAGCCGGTGAGGGCGACGTGTTCCTCGCGGGCGGCGTCGAGGCGGTCTCCCGGTTCGGCAGCGGCTTCGCCGACGACGGGGCAACCCAGAACCCGCGCTTCGCGGAGGCGCAGGCACGGACCGCGGAGCGGACCCTCGGTGGTGGCGGCGCGTGGGCGCCGCCCGTCGGACTGCCCGACATCTACATCGCGATGGGCGAGACGGCGGAGAACGTCGTGGAGCACGAGCACGTCACCCGTGAGGAGATGGACGAGTTCGCCGCGCGTTCGCAGAACCTCGCGGTGGCGAACCGGGAGAACGGCTTCTTCGCCGCCGAGATCACGCCCTACGCAAAGGCCGACGGCACCGTCGTCGAGAAGGACGACGGGCCGCGTCCCGGCACGACCGCCGAGAAGCTCGCCGAGCTGAAGCCGGTGTTCCGTCCCGACGGCACCATCACCGCGGGCAATGCCTGTCCGCTCAACGACGGCGCGGCGGCGGTCGTCGTCATGAGCGAGCGGCGTGCATCACAGCTGGGCATCGAGCCGATGGCCCGCGTCGTGGCGAGTGGCGTCTCGGCGCTCAACCCCGAGATCATGGGCCTCGGACCGATCGACGCCAGTCGCAAGGCGCTCGGGCGCGCCGGGATGACCATCGGCGACATCGACCTGGTGGAGATCAACGAGGCGTTCGCCGCACAGGTGATCCCGTCGGCGAAGCACCTCGACATCCCGCTCGCGAAGCTCAACGTGAACGGCGGATCGATCGCGCTCGGCCACCCTTTCGGGATGACCGGCGCGCGCATCATGACCACGCTGCTGCACGGCCTCCAGGACCGAGGCGGGCGCTACGGCCTCGAGACCATGTGCGTCGGCGGTGGCCAGGGCATGGCTATGATCGTGGAGCGCCTGTAACCAGACCGCGGGTTCAGAGATGGCACCCTGAGATGCCACGCTTCTCGAAGTACTGCTGGTGATAGCCCTCGGCCTCCCAGAACGTGGGCGCGGTGACGATCTCCGTGGCGATCGGCCGCGGGTAGCGACCGCTCTCGTCGAGGCGGGCCTTCGACTCCTTCGCGAGCCGCTCCTGCTCGGCGTCGTGCACGAAGATCGCCGACCGGTAGTTGTCGCCGATGTCGGGGCCCTGGCGGTTCAGCTGGGTCGGGTCGTGCGCGTTCCAGAACACGTCCAGCAACGCCTCGAAGGAGACGACCGACTCGTCGTAGGTGACCTCGACCGCCTCGGCGTGCCCGGTCGCGTGCGAGCACACCGCCTCGTAGGTCGGGTGGTCGACATGGCCACCGAGGTAGCCGACCCGGGTCGCGGTCACGCCGGGAACGTGACGGAACGTGTCCTCGACTCCCCAGAAACAACCGGCTGCAAACGTCGCGATGGCCATCGATCCCTCACTTGTCGTCGTCGTGCCATTCTGGTCCGTCGGCACGCCTGATCGTTACGTCGCGGTGCTCATGCGAACTGGGGGCTGATGCACACCAGGTTGTCGGCCGGGGGGACGGTGAAAGCCTTGGCCGCATCGAACGTCGGGTGGAGCGCCGTTGCTCGCGAGTACACCACTTGGACAACCGTGCTCTCGGTCGGGGGCGTCATCGCGTACGTACCCACCAGGCGCACACTCGTCACGTCGAGCTTGGCGACCCGCGGCCTGAGCACGGTCAGGATCTGCCGAGCCTCGGTTCGGGCCAGGTCGTGCGTCGACGGCTTGCGGGGCGACACCGTGGTGGTCACGAGCGTCGAGCTGGTGAGGGTGCTCGACGTCGTCGTAGTGCTCGACGTCGTCGTACTGGACGTCGTCGTCGAACCGGTGGGCGACGACGTGGTGGTGCTCGACGACGTCGACGTGGTGGTCGCCACACACAGGGCCGCACCACTCGGTGCCGGTCCCGAGCCGCGGTTGATCGACCAGGTGACCACCAGCTCGCCACCCGGCACGAACACGACGTCGAAGCGTGCCGTGTCGCTCACGCCGCGGTTGCTCGGCCCGAGCCGGCGGTTCCCGAGCAGCCGCCCCTCGAGACTCTTCGCCACCTGCGTGGCGGGGATGGTCGTCGTCGTCCCGTGTGGGCGGGTCGTGGTCGGTGACGTCGTGGTCGCGGTGGTGGGCGCGGCGGTGGTCGGTGCTGGCGTCGTGGGCGGGACGACGACGACCGTGGGGGGCGTCGACGGGGCTTGTGTTGCGATCGGAGACGCCGTCGTCGACGGGGCCTGGAAGCGCGTCGTGGTCGTGGCACCCGTGGTCGACGTGGTCAGCGTGGTCGTCACCCCCGGTTGCGTCGGGGGCGCGGTGCTGCGGTCCTTGCTCCGACCGCCCTGGAGCGCGACGAAGACGATGAGCGCCAGCGCGCACACCGCGAGGTTGACACCCGCGCCCACGCGCGCCGCGCTCACGAGCTCCTGACCGCGACGCGCTCCTCGAGCGCGCCGGATCTGGTCCGCGGCCCTGTTCGCGAGGATCAGCGCGACCAGCGCGCCGAGGAGCGGGACGAAGGCCCACGCCAACGCCGCGACCGCGAACGGGTCGCGTGGCGGTTGCTCACCCCACCCACCAGGGCCACCGCGCCCCCCCGTCGGCTCGGGCTCGGGCCCGACCGGGAATGCGGCGGTCTCGTCGCCGTCCCACGGCGGACCGTTCGCCACGCATTCACCCTATCGACGTCGTCGCACCGCCAGACAGCAGGCTCCACGATCGAGGCGTCGTCGCTAGCCTGGCCGCGATGCCAACCGTTTCGATCCCGATCACCGGCGACGCGGACGCCGACGGTCTCCTGGCGCGTGACCCGTTGGCGTTGCTCATCGGCATGTTGCTCGACCAACAGGTGCCGATGGAATGGGCGTTCCGTGGCCCGTCGACGTTGCGCGACCGTCTCGGCGCGCTCGACGCGAGCGGGATCGCGTCGATGGATCCCGGCGATCTCGAGGCGGTGTTCCGTGCGAAGCCCGCGCTCCATCGCTACCCGGGATCCATGGCGAAGCGGACGCACACGCTCTGCGCGCACATCGTCGACGAGTACGGCGGCGACGCCGGCGCGATCTGGCGCGACGAACACGACCCCGCGGTGCTCTTCGCACGCATCCGCGCACTCCCCGGCTACGGCGACGAGAAGGCCAGGATCTTCCTCGCGATCCTCGGCAAGCGCCTCAAGGTCGCACCGCCCGGCTGGGAGGAGTACGCCCGTCCCTTCTCCGACTCGACGCCGCGTTCGGTCGCCGACATCGACTCGCCCGAGTCGCTCGCGCGGGTCCGCGCGTGGAAGCAGGAGCAGAAGGCGAAGGGCAAAGGCAAGGCCGACTGACCCGCCGGGTGCTCAGCCGTAGAGCCAGGTTTGGGTCGCGCGACGCAGACCGGCGCAATTACGACGAACGCGGCTGGTGATCCCACGCGCGGTTGACGCTGCGCGCCAGCGGTGGAGCACGCCAGACCGCGGCCGCGTGCTGGACGACCCGCTCGACGATCGACCAGGCACCGGGCCCGGGAAGCCGTCGATCGTGTGTCACCGCAGCAACGAGCCGCGCGGTCTCCGGGTCGTCGAGCATGCCTCCGTGAAGACCGAGCACCACGTGGTACGGAATGCGCGCCCGAGCCGATGCAGGACTTCCCAGCGCGGTGTCGAGCGGGACGAGCGCCGCTTCGCGCAGGCCGCGTAGATGGCAGGTCGCCGTTGCCGCGAGCAGCGGCGCCGCGTCGACGAGCGAGCGGAGGAACGGCGTGTCCGGTGCCACCTGTACCGGCGACACGCCGCCCAAGGCCCACGACAACACGCCCATCTGCGCGGCTCCCAGCACGCCCCAGCCCTCCTGACCTTCAGGCGGGTAGTAGACGCCACCCGGGTCGAGGAGCGGGCTCAAGAGCACCAGCGCGCGCACCGGTGCGGATGGCGTGCCGGCGAGATACGCCTTCGCGATCAACGAACCTTCGCTCTCGGCGACGATCGTGACCTTGCGACCGGCGCGCGCCGCGTACGTGTCGACCTGGCGCCCGAGCTCGAGGGCGAGGTCGCGGATCGATCGGTGGGTGTCCTCGCGCCGGTAGGCGACGGGACGCCCGCGGGCGTCCATGCCCCGGTACGAGAACCTCCATTGCGCGTAGTCGAGGTGGACGAAGTCGGAGGGGTGTCCGTTCCAGCGGGTGTTGAACCCCGTGACCACGACGAGGGGGGCTTCGGCGGCGCGTCGGTCGGGATGCCAGTCCGGTGGTGACGCCGGCCCGGGCGTGTAGGGATTCCCGCGCCGCGTCTGCGCGACCTGGAAGGCACCGACCAGCGAGACGACCAGGACGAGCACCACCGCAACCAGACCGATGGGGGCGACCGGTACACGACGGGCGCCGGCGGCGCGCGTCACTACCGTGTCGACGGCGCGGGTCCAGAGCCACGCGTTCACCAGGCCGGCCCCGACCGACAACGGGACGCCGAGCGCCGCAGGCATCCACGAGATCAGCGCGCCGAACGCGGTGCACACGCCGAACGCGAGCAGAACGAACAGGGCGCTCCGGCGCGGCAGCATGGTGACCCACCACCCGCGCGTGATCGCGCCGCCGTGCAGGAACACCGCCAGCAGGATGACGACCGGCAGCGCGACCAGGAAGAGCCACGAGAGCGACACCACCGCCAAGGCGAACATGAGCCCCGCCCACGGCAGCAACACGAATCCCGCGCCGATCGTGAACAGCACGCAACGGCGCACGAGAGCCGACCAAGGATCGCGGGGCGTGTTCGCGGGCCACGCACACGCGATGGCGGCCGCCGAAAACACGCTGCGCAGCGCGACGACGACCATCAGCTCCAGCGCGAGGCCGATCCAGCTGCGGTGGTAGACGAGCACCCACCGCAGGTCGTGAAAGACGTCGAGCGGAGGCAGCGAGGAGATCTGCGGCGCGAGGCCGCGCGCGTCGCGAGGCGCGAACGCCCACACGAGCGCCGCCTCCGCAAACGCGAACCCCGCGCACAGGGCTGCCAGGCGCCGCGGATGCGCCGCCCGTGCGCGGCTACGTGTCGAGGTGGGCGAGGCCACGCTCGACCATCGGTCCGATACCCGCAGCTTCGTCGTCGAGCCGGGGGTCGTACTGCGGTCGCAAGCGCGCGTGCTTGACGATCAGCGCGGTCGTCGCCGTGCGCTTGTAGCACGCGAGCGCGTCGAACCAGCCCATCTCGGGGACTGCAGCGCCGCGGCGCGACTTCGTACTCCTCCAGGAGCTCACGGGGCGTCGGCATCACCGTGCTCCGCGGGTCGTGCGGGAGCTTCGCGAACATCAGGAACCAGCCGAGATCGATGCGCGGATCCGTCCGGCTCCAGATCTCCCAGTCGATGATCGCGGCCACGTCCCCGCCGACGCACAGCAGGTTGCCGAGCCGGTAGTCGCCATGGACGATCGACGTCGGAATCGGCGCGGGCAGCTTCGCGAGCAGCGCGGCGTGCAACTCGTCGGCTCGCGGCCGCAGATCCTCGTCGACCGTGTCGAGACTCTTCTTCCAGCGCGCGACCTCGGCATCGAGGTGGCCCTCCGGCTCGTCGCCCAGGCCGATCGCATCGGGACGCAGCGCGTGCACCGCGGCGAGCATGCGCGACGCGGCGCGGGCTCGCTCGTGCAGGACATCGGCGCTCGGAGGATCGGCCTCGACGTCGAAGGTCGGCTCGTAGGAGCTCCCGGCGAGGTATGACATCGCGAACAGCGGCGGGACTTCGGGCGGCGCACCCGCGTCCTCGAACAGCACGCGCGGTACCCGCACGCCACGCGCGCCACCGATCGTGTGGAGCACGCGCGCTTGCCGGAGCACGTCACGGTTGCGCACCGGCTCGAGGCCGGGCGGCGCGACCTTCACCACGATCTTCGGGTCATCGGCAGGGCCGTCCTTCACGGTCGCGAGGTACGTGAGGCTCGACTTGCCGCCCTCGAGCGGGAGGAGCTCGGCGATCAACGATCCCGGGTGCCACTGTTCCAGCAGCGTCGCGAGCCGCGCGTCGAACTGCCCGGGATCCAGCACCGTCACGCACCCTCCTTCGGGGCCTGGGTCCCCCACCAGGACCGGCGGCGGCGATGTTAGGACGGGACTCGGGCCGTCTCCGAGGCGGCGCGCCGCCGACGAGGGCGGCGATCAGTGGCCGGCTCGGGCCTGCTCGATGAAGGGCAGTACACGCTCGATGGGGATCGCGAAGCCGACGTTCTGCGCGTAGGTCGGGTTCGCGGCGGCGGTGTTGATCCCGATGACGCGGCCGGAGGAGTCGACGAGCGGTCCGCCCGAGTTGCCGGGGTTGATGGCCGCGTCGGTCTGGATGGCACTCTTCAAGGTGCCGCCGTCCTGCGTGGGGATGTCGCGGTCCTTCGCGGAGATGATCCCCCGGGTGACACTCAGCCCGCCCTCGAGCGCGAGCGCGTTGCCGATGGCCACGGCGTCGTCGCCGACCTCCACCGATGCAGACGTTCCGAGCTGCACGGTCGGAAGGCCGGTGGCGCCGACCCGCAGCACGGCGAGGTCGTCGGCGGCCGAGCGCACGGCGACGGTCGCCGCCAGGGTGCGACCGTCCGCGAACGCGATCTGGATGCGCGTGGCTCCTGCGATCACATGGTTGTTGGTGACGATGAGGCCGTCGGACGTCACGACGAACCCGGTGCCGGCCGCCGTGCCCCCGAACCGCGACCCGGACGTCGCCGTGATCGCGACGACCGCGGGGACGTCGGCCGCGAGGATCGCCTGCATGTCGGTCGGTGCGGACTGTCCACTGGACGTGGTGCGCACGATCACCGGTGCGGCCGACGACCCGTTGCTCGTCGGATCAAGGGCAACGAAGACGCCAGCCGCCACGCCCGCGCCCACGATCCCGCCAAGGATCGCGCTGAGGAGCGACACCGCGAAGGGCCGGCGCGCGCGCCGCTTCGACGCGGTCGTGGTCGGGGAAGGGGCGGTGGGTCCCGGATACCACGCGACGGACGTCGTGCGATCGGCTCCGCCGGGCGCCGGCACGGGTGCCGACGCGGCAGATGCCGACCCGGATGGCACTGCAGTCGCCGGTCGGGGCGGCCACGGAGGTGCGCTCGGCGCGTCGTCACGAATGGGTGGGCCGGTCGGCGCCTCGGGAGTCGGAGTGGTGGTCGGCCCATCCGGAGGGAACCACGCGTCGCTCGGCATGCTCCGATTGTGCCCCGGGCGTTTCGCCTGGTGCTGGGATGGCTCTGTGAGCTCTCTGTGAGCCATGGGTCCCTACTCCCACCTCTGGAGGATGCGCGGAGCTCGTCGTCACCTCCGATACGGTGCCGATCGGGGTCGAACAGGTTGGTGGCGAGCGGGACGAGGTACGGCGCGTGGCGCAACAGCGAGGTCTCGGCAAGACCTTCAGCGAGCTGCTCGCATCGATGCCGCCCGAGACCCGACCGCCCAGCGAGGGTCCACCCCGATCCGAGCTCGACGGAGTGCACCTTCGCCTCGACGAGATGTCGGCCGAGCTGCGCGAGCTCCGCTACCTCCTGGAGGCGATTCTCGTCGCCGTGGAGCAGGCCGGGCTCGAGCCGAAGCTCTCGACACCCGAACCGCCGGCACCACTGCCCGGTCCGGTGATGCTCGCGGCGCGATCGGCCGCCGCGTTGGTGGAGGGCTGCTGCGCTGCCGTCTCGATCCCGTTCGCCCTGAGCCGGGCGGTCAGCGAATGGCTCCGGGGCCACGACGGCTCCTGAGCGATTGTTCGGGGCGCCCCGTGTTGGATTCGAACCAACGACCTGCCGCTTAGGAGGCGGCCGCTCTCATCCTCTGAGCTAACGGGGCAACGGGGCACGGGGTGGGGGCCCGGTCGAATTCGCCGGAGAAGACTCCTGCTCGACGGGCGTCGGCGATGCTACCTGGGGCGAATGGAGCGGTCGGCGAACCAGGGTTCCTGGCGCTAGTGAGGTTGCGCGAGCTCGCGCTGGCCTGCGGCGGTCGCGCCGTACGGGAGGAGCGTCGGAGGCGAGACGACCACGGTCTCATCCGTCGAGATGGTGAGCACGTGGAATTCGAGCGGTCGACCTGATGCCCTGCTGATGGTGAGCAAGGTCATCTCGGCCGGGGCGCGCAGCGGACCGAGCGTGGAGAACAGGCTGGCACTCGCGTCGTAGACCGCGCCACCCGCGCTGGCGGCGAGATAGCGGGGCACGACACGACCGTTCTGGGCAAGCCGCAGCGAGAGGTCGCGTTCGGTCCCTCCCGCGACCGCCAACCTCGTGCAGCCGTCCGCGATCACCTGCTCGAGACCCGCAGGCTGGTTCACGACCGTCAGATCCACGGCTGCCGGATCCTCGCAGGCCACGCGGGCCAGGCGGCCGGCCATCTCACCGACGGTCTCCGGGCGCACCTGGGTGCTGGTGCCGAGGGACTCCTCCACGCGTGGGTCGCCGTCGCCGAGGATCACGAGGCCTGCGCGCGCCACCGGTTCGCCGTGGAGGACGGTGAAGCCATGGGCGTGCATCGCCGCACGCGAGACGGCCGAGTCGTGGTTCCCCGGGGCGACGACGACCGCGTGGCCCCGGACCGCCGAGGCGAGCGCGTCGACGCACAGTTGCTCGAGACCGGCGCTCGTCAGGCTGTCGTCGCCCGCGCTCAGCACGAACGCGGGCTCGAGCTCGTCGGCGAGGCTGCCCACGACTCCCATCATGCCCTCGTTGCACTTCAGGCCCTCCACGAGCAGCACCGTGACGAGCGTGTCTCCCGCGTGCGGGAGATGAGCTCGTCGAACGGCGCGTTGCGCGTTGCGAGTGACGGCGGAATAGAACGCGCGGTTGTCTTCGAGGAAGCTCAGGAACTGCGCACCGACGTCGTTGACGAGCACGTGCATCCAGCGTCCACGGACGGTCGCTCGCTCGAGGACGGTCCCCGCGAACGCGCGATCGACGTTCGGTCGTTCGCGGCGAGTCACGGCCTGCACCCCGACGTAACCGCCGATGGCGAGCACGCTGCACATCGTCACCACCAGGCTGGCACGCACCGGTCCCCCGAGACGGCGCGCCAACGCGCTGTCGACGGTCTCGTCCGGGATAGGCATAGAGGAAGATGGCGGCGAGAAGGCCGACAAAGCATCCCACGAGGAAGCGTCGCGCGATCGCCCGTTCCACCCGGGACGTGTCGGCGCCGGGTCTCGTGTACAGGCTCGCGTATGCCCTCAGCTCATCTGGGCTGACGTTGGACCTGGGCGGTCCGGCGACGTCGGGAATGTCGTGGAGGGTGATCTCGACCCCGAGGCCGAACGGGAGGCGGATCGGCGTGGCGAGCGAACCGAGCGGTCCGGCGTCGAAGGTCACGCGGCCGTCGAACTCCAAGCGGGCCGTCGCGTCGTGAGGCCCGAACCTCGTGGGAGACGAAGTCATGTGCGCCGTGAGCAACCCGATCACCACGGCGAACAGGGCGACCGCAACCCCGACGGCCGATCGTCTCAGCCACGGCGGGTCATGGGACGACATCTCGAATGCCGCGGCACGATCGGAACTCACGACCTCGCAACGATACGCGGACGAGGAGCTCGGCCGTGAGACGTGGTGAGGGACACCCCGGACTTCGATCCCGCTACGTCGAGGACGCGTGCAACGGGAGTCCGTAGCGCTCGAGACTCTGACCTCCGAAGACCTCGCGTCGAATCAGGAACGGGCATGACGGGCTTGCCTCCGCGGGGTCGACATGCTCGACCCGAGCGTGCGTCGGACACCGGTACTCGACCGTGAACATCCCTCGACGCTACCCGGGGCTCGATTCCGAATCGGGGGACTTCGTGACGATCAGACGACGCTCATGCGAACGGAGCGTCGGTAAGCCGGCCTCGGCCCGTGCGCGGAGTTGCCATGCAAACGTCGCGAGACCGACTCGATTTCACAATCATCGTGGGTACGCAGAGATGAGTACACAACGACGCGCGATTGGCGCGCCTCGCCGAACCCACGGGGAGGACACATGAACATGCTCGATGTGCGAGGAACCCAGGAAGGAACGAACACGAAGCACCCGACCCGCCGCCGCGTGATGGCACTGGCAACCGCGGCCGCTCTGTGCGTGGGTATCGGGCTCGTCGCGATGACACTGCACGGCGATGACGCCGAGGCGCAGCAGAGTGCCGACACGCCTGCGGTCTTTGTACCCGTCAGCCCGTTTCGCGCGTATGACTCCCGCACCGATCCTGCAGGGCCGATGACGAGCGGCGCGTTCCGTCCGGTCACGATGTCACAACTTCCCGGCGACGCCGTGGCAGTGCTCGTCAACATCACCGTCGTGAACACAACGACGAACAGTGACGGTTGGCTGAGAGTCTTCGCCGCAGGTGCTCCCCTGCCGAACGTCAGCACCATCAACTGGTCGGCCAACGGGCAGGTGCTCGCGAACATGGTCACTGTTCCCACCGGAACGCCGAATCACGAGCTCGCCGTCAACGCCGGAGGCAACGGCAGAACCGACTTCATCGTCGACGTGTACGGCTACTACAGGATGATCTGAACCTGGCCCGCACGTTGGCGCACGATGCGGTGGGTGTTCGAGCCTCGTCGCCGCGGACACTGCGCAGCGTCGACGAAGACCCACGGGGGCCCTCCGACTATCCCGAATGCGCTGCAGCCTCGGCAAGGGTTCGAGGCGGCGCGACGGTTCGATCCACGGTCAGGTGTGATGCGCCGCGCGGCTGGACGGTGCAGGCCGTCCGATCGACCACGACGATTCCACGGGCCGAGTCCTGCGCGGCCAGGCTCGCCGCAAGCTCGCCGGCGGTCGCGTCGCGGAGCGCACCGCCGCTCCAGTAGTCGCACAGGACCCCGAAGTCATCTCGCGTAGGATGCGCCATGGCAGGCTCCGTTCGTCGTGGGGGCGTTGCTGGGCCGCCGATCCCGCACACCACGGCGAAGAGATGAAGAGAACATGCAGTGAGGCACACGCGGCGACCGCGCGAAGAGGGGGTGCGCGCCTCCGGTGACCTGGCTGCTTGACTATAGCAGATGATTTCTTGAAACAAGCTACAATAATTCGACTGGTTCCCGGCACGGAGGTCGTGATGCGATCACGAACCCGCCAGCACCCGAGTGGCCTCGCATCCAGGACCCGTCCGTGATCGCCGCGGTGGCCAAAGAACGTGATCGGGTGGAGCGGGAGCTCGGCCACGGGGTCTTCGGGCAGGATCTCGGGAACCGCAACGGCCACCCCAACGTGTGTTGGAAGGTGCGCCCGCACCGGGGGCCCCACCGATGAGCCTCGCCGACAGCCACGGCGCCGCGAAATGGGAGTATCTGCTGCTTGCTCTCCCTCGGTTCGAAGCTCCGACGGCTGGACGCGGCGAATCTGCTGCCGTCCGAGCCCTTGATGACGTTGGAGAACAGGGCTGGGAAGCGGTCGCCATCACCGAGCTGACCGATGAGACAGTCGCAGTGCTTCTCAAGCGCACGAAGCAGGAGTAGCTGTCCTGCTCCGCGACGAGCCCGCCGAGCCGGATGATGCCCGGGCGAGAGGTGGACCGATGTCGACAGCCGTCGAGTCGGCGGTGACGCGCCGTCCACGCTCAGGCGGTCGCGAACACGAGGTCCTCCCGGCGCGCCGTGCGAAGCGACCAACACACGGTGATGGTCACCGCTGCCGCCGTTGTGGCCAACGACGCCGCGGGCTTGACCACCGCGAACACCGTGACCGGCACACTGATCAAGAGTGCGAACGTCGTCACGGCGCTCAGGAGCTGCACCACCGCCCACAGCACCGTCAGGCCCACGAAGAGCTGGGCCACTGCAGGTCGCTCCGCGACCTCGGTGGAAACGGGACAGAAATCGTGCGCGATGTGGGCGATCAGCGGTCGACCGACGACGACGGACCCGAGGAAGACACCACCGATGGCGATCGTGGTTGCGATGGGCTGTGCGAAATAGGCGAACGTGCTCCCGCTCGCGAGCCCGATGATCGTCTTGATGGTCAAGCCCAGGGTCGCGAGCTGGAGCACCGCGGGGACGGGCCGGCGCCTCACGAGGCGACGCAGGAGCGCCGAATAGCCCCAGAGCAGCACGACCACCATCGCCGCGCTGCTCCCGAATCTCGGGGCGCAGAGCACGAAGATCGCGGCCGGGATGAACGAGGCATCGACAACTCCGGGCAGGCCTCGACGTGCCACTGCAGCCAGCACATGCCGCCGCGCGAGGGAGCCGTGCTCGGCGGTGCTCGCGGCAGGGCGTGGGCTCAACGTCCAGACGGGAGACCGATCACATTCGCCAGCACCCAGAGTCCTCCGGACCGCGGTGGGAGCCTGCAGCGCCCTGTTCACCGCGGTGGCTCGCCCGGTCACTGCCATCGCCGGTTGGTCGCCTGGTAGTGCGGAAACAACGCGGCGCGGCACGGGGCACATGCCCACCAGCGCGGTGGCAGTGAGGGATCGAGGGATCGGTCGCCCGGGAAGAACAAGCGGCAGCGACCACAATGGCGCGGCGCCGGCGGCCCTCCGCCCGGCCCGCTCGCGCCCGAGCGTGTCGATGGCGCACCGCGTTGCGTGTGGGGGCGTGGCACCGGAACGCTTTTCCTCTCGAGACGTGGAACGCTGGGCTGAGTATAGCAACGTATTTCCTTAATCTGCACTCCAGAATCCTTATTCCCATAGACTGTGGGCGTGACCGAGTGGAACTTCCTCACGAACCATGCCCGCGTGCTGTTGTGCGTGGCGCAGGACCCGGGCGCTCGGCTGCGCGACATGGCGGCCACGCTCAACCTGACGGAGCGCTCGGTGTTCGGAATCGTCAACGATCTCTGCGCCGCCGGCTATCTGGCGAAGCAGCGAGACGGACGCCGGAATCGCTACGAGATCCACCACGAGCTGCCGCTTCCCGAGACCGGACACGAGTACACGATCGGACAGCTCCTCGAGCTGCTCACCGGCGACGAGGCCCAGTCGACGCGATCGGATCGTTAGCGTGGCTGCCGTCGAGACGTTTGTGACCGTCAGCCCAGGTTTGCGTGCGAGCCCTGAACGATGGCAGCGCTGTCTCGAGGAGCAGCGGCGCGCGCTGCGTCAGCGCGGATACCAACGGGTCGCAGCCCGACTGCGGAGCTCACCTTCGCGGTCGTGGAGTACCCGTCGGAGACGACGAGGCCGGGACACAAGGTCTACCGATTCACGCTTGCGTATGCCCGCGATGAGCTCATGCGGCGTGGACCGCGGGAATCACTTCCTCTACCAGGAGGCGCTGCGAAAGCACACCGTCCTCGTTCGTGACTGCTTCGCCGCGACCGCGTCCGGTCAAGAAGTGGCTGAGCCCGAGCGATGCGAGCCGTTGGAGTCGCGCCACGCAGAGGTCGACGCCACCCACGACGGCGTAGCGGTCGACGAACTCAGCGGTGAGGACTCCCAAGGAGAGCTCCGGCGAGTCATGCCGGTCCATGTCGTAGCTTGCGCGCACCCGCTCGAAGACGCCGCGATCGTCGTCGTCGACGGCGATGCTCACGGGTGAGCCATGCATCACGGAGAAGCGCGCCGAGCTCGCCACCGCGCCCGCAGCAAGCGACCTCGCGACATCGACGTTCGGATGGGGCACGATTGACACATGCGCACCGAGCTCCAACGCGTCTGGGTCCAAACCTGCCGACACGCGCGCGCCACGTGCCAGGTCGATCGCCGCGCGGAGACGCTCTTCGCTGGCGCCGACGGAGAACGTCAGCCGATCGGCGAGGCGTGCCGCGAGCGCAATGACCCGCGGGCCCGTCGCCATGACCTCGACCGGGACCTTGCGCTGCTCGCTCGACAGCCAACGCAGGCTGCTGGTCTCCGGCGCGTGACCGATCGACCCCAGCTCCGCGATCGGCCGCACATCGCCTGACGGTGGGTCGAGCTCGATCGCGGCTCCACGCAAGTAGCCCTGGATCTGGACCAACGCGGCCTCGAGTCGACTGGGTGAGACGGGCGCCGCGCCGACGTACGCCAACGCGGAGTCACCGCGTCCGATACCGAGCGTGAAGCGACCGCGCGAGAACGCCTGGATCGACGCAGCCGCGGACGCCAAGACCGCAGGATGACGCGTGTAGGGATTCGTCACGCCGGTCGAGAGCTCGAGTTGTTCGGTCACGCTCGCCGCGATCGTCAGCGCGACGAACGGGTCGATCGCGAGGCACTGCGAGTCGCCGCTGAACATCCCGTCGACGCCGGCCTGCTCCAGGCGCGTCGCCGCGCCGATCACCTCTTCGGGCGACGTGAAGAATCCGCCAATGGTGAAGGTCGTCGGGCTCATGCCTTGAGCATGCCCGCCACGCGGCGACTTGCACAATCACGCCGCTCCAACGTGCGCAAGGGTGGCGGGAATGCAGGTGCCTCGGCGCCCTTGGCTACCGCCTTGACGTCAGCCGCGCGCTCCGCTGTTCGCGCCAACCCCGTCGCGCCGGTTGCGCGTGGTGCTCTCGTGCGTCTCCAGCCCTACCGCCTCGCGCAGCTCGCGGAGATCCGTCACCAGGCTGTCGCTTGGGTGCTGGTCGCTCGCCAACGATGCCATGAGGTCGGCGAGGCCATCGGCGATGGCGTTGAGCTTGTGCTGGATCGCCTGGTCGCTGCGGGTCTGGCTGTTCTGCAACAGCGCGACCATCAGGAAGGTGATGATCGTCGTCAGGGTGTTGATGACCAGCTGCCACGTGTCCAGGCTGTGGATCACGACGACCGTCGGAACCCAGACCACGATGAGCAGCACGCAGAGCCCGAAGAAGGAGGCGCGGCTCGCAACGAGTGCCGACCAGCCGGCAAACGTGTCGAAAAAGCCGAGCCGGCTCGACACCTCGCTCGGCATGAGCACCGGCCGCTGGCTCATGGCCGCGGCTCCTCTGGGGCACACGGCACGCCTTCATCGGCGTCCGCGGCCTCATGACGAGACGGGGCGGACGGCTCCGGCTCTTCGAGGAACTCTGCCGGCTCCTCTCCCACCGGGAGCACTTCGCGGTTCGATTCGTAGAAGGTCACGGGATGCCGATACCCGGCAAGCGAACGAGTCAACCCGCGCCGACGGTGACAGCAAGCCCCATCGGCGCCGGTCAACCGAGGCGGCCCCAGAAGAGGATCCGCTTGAACGGGTAGAGGTAGGGCCGTCGGTCCCCCAACACGTCGAGCAAGCGCTCCCGGTAGCGACGCACGAACTCGTCGTACAGCGACGCCGGCAACGCGGCGCGGCACGCGAGTGAGCGTGGTCCCCTGTACCCACCCCACGACCTCGTCCGTCGACTCGAGACGATGGCCGTACACCTGGAGTCGCACGTGCTGCTCCTCGAACCCCAGCACGTCGAGCAGCTCGGCGTATGCCTCGGCCGGCAGCGACCACGACGACGGATCGACAAAGGACGACCCGAGCGCCTCGGCGAACGGCTCGTCGAGCGCGAGCTGCGCGGCCACCCGGTGCGACGGATGGCTCCGAATTCGCCGGGAGCTGCACCGCCAGCTGTCCCCCAGGCGCGAGGAGCCGCGCCCAGCGCGCCAGGACGCGCGGGTGGTCGGGCACCCAGTGCAGCGCGGCGTTGGAGAGCACGACGTCGTAGCCGCCGTCGGGCTCCCGCAATGCGGCGATATCACCGGCGCGGAACTCCAAGCCCGCGACCTCGAGCTGGTGTGCCTCTGCGAGCATCGCGTCGGAGCGGTCGATCCCGACGGTCTCGCGCGCCTGGAGCCGCCGGTGCGCAGCGGCGGTCAGCTCACCCGTGCCGCAGCCGAGATCGACGACCCGTGGCGGCGCTGCGCCGGCCTGCACGAGCTCGAGGAGATCGAAGAACGGCTGGGATCGCTCGGAGCGGAAGCGGTGGTACTGGGCCGGATCCCAGGCGTCCGCGGCAGTCACGTGCGGTGCTCTCCCGCCCAGTCCTCGTAGAGCTTGATCACGGACACGACGTCTTCTCGCCCGAGTCCCTTCGCGATGCCCATCTCGTAGAGCTGGTGGACACACGCGGCGACTGGCATCACATATCCACTCGCGTGCGCGAGCTCCAGGCCGAGGCGTACATCCTTCTCGCCGAGCGCGAGCGCGAACCGAGCTTCGAAGTCGCGGTCGAGCACCCACGGCATGCGCTTCGTGAAGTGCTGCGATCGCCCACCCGAGCGGTTGAGCACGTCGAACATCCGGCGCGGGTCCAGGCCGAGCGACACGCCCAGCTCGAATGCCTCGGCGGCCACCGCGATGTTGCCCATCGTCATGAGGTTGTTGACGAGCTTCACGACCTTTCCGTCGCCGACCGAACCTACGTGCTCGATCGCGCCGAGGACCTCGAGCACCGGGTGCGCGCGTTCGAGGTTCGCGTCGGTCGCGCCGACGAGGAGGGTGAGCGCACCCGCGCGTGCCTCCATCGGACCTCCGCTCACAGGCGCGTCGACGACCGCGACGTCACGGGCGGCCGCGGCGAGCTCTCGCATCGTCGTGGGCAAGATCGTGCTGAGCTCGATGAGCACACTGCTCCCCATCGCAGTCAGGAGACCGCCGTCCAGCAGCACCGATCGCACGATGGCGTCCGACGGCAGCGACGTGACGACGATGTCGCACTGCGCAATCGACGGGATGGTCGCTGCGGTCGCGCCCACCGCGACGAGACGATCCACGGCTGTCGCATCGACGTCATACACCGAGGTCGCGAAGCCACTCCCGACAATCCGCTCAGCGACTGCACCGCCCATCGCACCCAGGCCGACGACACCGACGGTGCTCATTGGGCACTCCCCGTTGCTCTGAGCGCGGCGAGGTTCGCGACGATGCCGTCGAGCACCGCCTGGCTCACGGGGTACGGCGTGTTGAAGCTGATCCGGTGGAGCAGCGTGCCGTAGCGGTCGGTCATCTTCCGCGCGATCTCGCCCGGCTCTCCCACGATCGCGAACGCGTCGAGCATCTCGTCGTCGATGAGGTCACCCATGCGGTCCCATGCTCCTTCCTTGGCCAGCGCGTTGAGCTCCGTCTGCAGGTCACCCCAGCCGTGGACGTCCAGCACGTCGCGATACGCCGGCGTCGACCCGTAGAACGCGATCTGCCCGCGCACGCCGCGCTTGGCTCCGGCCATCTCCTCTTCGGTCTCGCCCGTCGCGACGAACATCTGCGCCGAGAGCTCGAAGCCCTCGCTCGAGCGGCCAGAACGGGCACGGCCCCGCTCGAGCGCCGGGATGCTGCGCTCACGGAGGTACGCCTCGGTGTTGAAGCCGTGGACCATGAGGCCGTCGGCGACCTCACCGACCGCTTCCATCATGTGCGGCCCGACGGCGGCGACGAAGACTCGGGGCCGGCCGTGGGGGTTCTCGCCACCCGCGAAGAACGGCGACATGAGCGTGTGGCGGTAGAACTCGCCTTGGAAGTCGAGCTTCGCGTCGTGTTCCCAGGAGTCCCAGATCGCGTGGAGCGCCAGCACGAACTCGCGCATACGGGCCGCGGGGCGCGACCACGGCATCGAATACCTGCGCTCGACGTGCGCCTTCACCTGGCTACCCAAGCCGAGGAAGAACCGGCCCTGCGTGAGGCGCGCCATGTCGTAGCCCGAGTACGCAACCGTCATGGGATTGCGCGCGAATGCGACCGCGATCGTGGTGCCGACCTCGAGATGATCGGTGTGGTCGGCGGCGACGATCAGCCCCAGGAAGGGGTCATGACCAGTCTCTGCCGCGGTGACCCCCGCGTAGCCGGCCGCTTCGAGGGCCTGAGCCTTGGTGCGGATCTCCTGCAAGCTGCCCCGGGCACGTTCGAGGTCGCCGTCGATCTTCAAGACGGTGGTGGGCTCGTTCGCCATGGAGACCATTTCTAGCGTCGCTGCCCGCGCCCGTCCCACCCGGCGGGCCCCGCCTCACGACGACGTACGCCGATCCCAGCTGCCCGGCCCGACGCCTCGCGCACGGAGCTGCGTCTTCTCGACCTTGCCGATGGCGCTCCGCGGCAGCGCGTCGAGGATCTCGACGTACCGCGGGAGCATGAAGCGCGGGAGCAGCGGCCCCAGGAACTCGAACACCTGGTCGGGTCCGATCGTCCTGCCCGCCCGGGCCACGACGAACGCGAGCACCTCCTCCCCCACGCGCTCGTCGGCGGCGCCGACGACTGCCACCTCGGCCACGTCGGGGTGCCGTGAGATCTCCCGCTCGATCTCGAACGACGAGATGTTCTCGCCGTTGCGCCGCACTGCGTCCTTGAGTCGGTCCACGTAGAAGTAGTCACCGAGGGCGTCGCACCGAAACAGGTCGCCCGTGTGGAACCACCCGTTGCGCCAGGCCGCGGCAGTCGCGTCGGGCATGTTGACGTACCCGCTGTTCATCGACCACGCCAGGTCGGTGCGGACGATCAACTCGCCGACCTCGCCCGTCCCGAGCTCCTGGTCGTGCTCGTCGACGATACGGGCCTCGGCCCCGGCCCGGAGGCGACCGACCCCGTCCGGGTTCGTTCCGTCGCCCCGGTGACGCACCAGGGGCGACGAGATCTCGGTCATGTTGAAGAAGGTGTAGGCGCACTCGATCCCGAACCGCTCGAAGAACGCCTCCCAGCCCGTCCACGCCGGCCCGGACAGGGCCGTGCGGACCACGTGGTCCCGGTCGGCGGATGACGGCGGGCCCGCGGCGAGTTGCATCGCCAGCGCGGGCATGAAGATGGCGTGCGTCACGCCGTGCTCCCGCGCACGCTCCCAGTACCCGTCGGCTTCCATGCGCGGGGGCACGACGAGCGATGCGCCGCGCTGCAATGCGGACTCGAGCGCGATGAGACCGCTCACGTGGAACATCGGAACATCGCAGAGCAGCACGTCGCGCGCGTCGACGTACGGGAGCATCGCGTCCTCGACGGTCGCGAAGAGATGCGCCGACGACGAGAGCACGCCCTTGGACGGCCCGGTCGTCCCCGAGGTCATGATGATCCCGTACGGCTCCCAGAAGCCGAGACCCGGATCCTCGGGAGCGATCTCGGACGCGCGGCCCATCCGCACGTCCCAGCCGTCGGGTTCGCCGCGCGACGTCACGGCGAGTCCGAGATCGAGCGCACGTGCCGTGTCGACGGTCTGGGCATCGCAGACGACGACCTTGGCGTCGGCGATCGTCAACGCGTGCTGGAGCAACGCACCACGCAACGCGGGGTTCAGCGGACTGATGACCGCGCCGAGCTTCGCGGCGCCGAGCAGGGCCTCGAACACGAGCGACCCGTTGGCCGCAAGGGTGGCGACGACATCGCCGCGCCCGATGCCCAGTCCCTCCAATGCGCGCGCGGCGCGGTTGGCAGTGCGATCCGCGTCGGCCCAGGTCCAGCGGACCCGCTCGGCCGGAAAGACCGCGAACAGGTCGGCGGGCGTGGCCGCGGCGCGGCGCTCCAACACCGACCGGATGACCAGATCTTCACTGCGACGATCGTCGATCAAGACGCAGAACCCTGCACCGCGGGGACCACGACCACCGGACACGGCGCATGGTGAGTGAGCCGATGGGGCACGCTGCCGAGCAGCAGCTCGGCGAACACACCGTGGCCGCGCCGACCGACGACGATCATCACGGCATGCACGTCCTCGGCGACGCGGATGAGGACCTCTGCCGGACTTCCGTCGAGCAGCTCCTCGCGGCACGGGACGCCCGCGGCACGGATCGGCGCGCACCACGTGTGCAGGGACTGCTCGAGCTCGCCTCGGAGGTTCTCGTCGAAGAAGCCGATGGTCCCAGCGCCGGCTGCGGGCACGACTTCGATCATCGGCGGCAACGCGTACACGGCGATGATCTCGGCGTCGAGCAAGCCGGCGACGTCGATGCACCACCGCCCCGCCGCGTCCGATCCCGGCGAGCCGTCGAGACCCACGATGATCGTTCGGCTGCTCATGATGAGGCCTCCTCTGAGAGATGCCCGCGCGGGCTCAACGTTCGAGACGCGTCGTCGACATGATCGACGCGGGAGCCTCGTACATCCAGTCGACGGAGTGATAGCGCTTCCGGATCTTCCAGCCGTCGGCACCTCGTGTGAGCTCGTCGAGATAGCGGATGCCACGGACGAGGGCGATGTTCTCCGCGCCGCGCCGGCCCACAAGCTGCACCGTGCAGTAGCTCTCGGTGTTCGCAACGTCGTCATGGATCTCGAACAGGATCATCCCGATCGTGTGCGTGCTCACGACGAGCTCGAAGGTCTCGAGCCCGGGCATGCTCGAGAGCCCCGCCCACCCGCCGAAGACGGCCCGCAGCTGCCGCATGCCGACGATGTCGCCGGTCCCTTCCAGCTCGATGTGCACGTCGTCGGTGAAGCTCGCTGCGAGCAGCTCGAGATCCTGACGATCCACACCGAGCGCGTACCGCGTCAATACGTCCTGGATCTCTTCACGGTCGGTCACGGAAGCTCCTCGCGGATCGCGTGCTGGGCCCGGTCGATCCCAACCGCCGGCGAGATCACTGTCAAGTCGAGGGCCTGGCGGCCCGCCGGTCCGAAGGGGAACAAAGGCCGTTGCCGATCGTGTTCGGACACGACAGACTTGGAGCAGCACGTCCAGCACGGAGCCTTGCGGGGGACCATTGCGCGAGTTGTACGTGCCAGGCGAGCCGATGCGTCAGACACCTGTGCGCACGCGTCGCGCCCCAGGCGACGCCCGGTCGCGGCTGCGGCGATGGTGGGACAGCCGGGTCGGGCGTCAACTCCTCGCCGAGATCGGCCTTCTGTCGTCGTTGCTCCTCTTCTACAAGACGGTGCGGCTGCTGTCGGCCGACCGGGTCAGCCAGGCTCTCCAGCACGGCTATCAGGTGATGCACCTCGAGCGCGCGCTCGGCATCTTCACGGAGACCGGGCTCCAGCGTGTCGCGCTGCGGAGCGAGACGGTGGTCCGCTTCTTGAACCAGTACTACCTGCTCGCGGACTTCACGGTCACCGCGGCATTCCTCGTATGGCTCTTCGTCCGGCACCCTGAGCCGTATCGCCGGGCGCGCGCCGTCCTGATCACGATGACGATGGTCGGGCTCACCGTTCACCTGCTGTATCCGCTCGCCCCACCGCGGATGTACCGCCCACTCGGTTTCGTCGACACGGCGCGGCTGATCGGACCGAGCGTGTACGGGCGTCACAGCGTGTTCGGTGGCGTCGCGAACCAGTTCGCGGCGATGCCGTCGCTGCACTTCGGGTGGGCCGTGCTCGTCGCGTGGGGTGTCATCCACTTCGGTCGCTCGCGCCTCCGATGGGGCGCCCTCCTGCATCCGGTCTTCACCCTCGCGGCGATCGTGCTGACCGCGAACCACTACTGGCTGGACGCGATCATCGCGACGATGATCTTCGGAATCTCCCTGCTCGTCGATCGGGCGATGCAGCGTCGACGTGCGCACCGCGCCGACGACCGCGACGCGCTGGTTGCCGCGCTCGCCACTGCGAGCTGATCGCCCGCCATCCGAGCATCCCGAGTCCGAGGAACGTGGTCGCGACGATCACGAACGACGGCTTGAACGCACGTCCTTCGACTGCGATTCGCAGCGTCATGCCCAGCGCGACCGTCGCCAGCCATGCCGGCGCCGCGCGCCGCCAGGCGGTCGGGCAGTCCCAGACGCGGCAGGCCGCCCATGCCGCGCCCAGCGCGACCGCGAACGGCCACGCAACCCGCACGAAGCCGTCGATCCCGGCATCCGCATGGTGGTTGCGACGCCCGATGACGACGAACGCGACCACGACGGCGACGTCGGCCGCGAAAGCAAGCGTCGCGGCCCGCGAAGAACTCGACACGCCACCATTGTGCAATAGCGTCCCCGGAATGGCCGATCTGGATCTTTCCGGGGCGCACGCGGTGGCGGCAACCATCGCGACGAGCGCCGGCGACCTGCTCCTCGACATCCGGCGCCAGCTCGACGACGCCGACCACGATGCTGGCGCCGTCCGGGCGGAGGGCGACCGCCGGTCGCACGACCTGATCGTCGGGGAGCTCGCCCGCCTCCGGCCGTCCGATCCCATCCTCTCGGAGGAGGGCGACGACGACCCGGGCCGAGCCGGGTCCGACCACGCATGGATCGTCGACCCGCTCGACGGCACCCGCGAGTTCGGCGAGCCCGGTCGCACCGACTGGGCGGTCCATGTCGCGTTCGTCGTCGAGAAGGCGGTGCAGGCCGCGGCCGTCGCCCTGCCCGCCCGCGGCCTCACGCTCCGGATGGACGAGCCACCGTCACTCCCGCCGCTCGGCCTCGGGCCGCCGCGCATCGCGGTGAGTCGCACCCGGCCACCGCAACTCGCCGAGCACCTCACGGCGGTGCTCGGCGCCGAGCTCGTCCCGATGGGTTCGGCGGGCGCGAAGGCGATGGCGGTCGTGCTCGGCGACGCCGACATCTACGTGCATGCCGGCGGCCAGTGGGAATGGGACTCCGCTGCGCCGGTGGGCGTGGCCGCCGCGACCGGGCTCCACGTCTCCCGCATCGACGGCTCGCCGCTGCGATACAACCAACCCCACCCCTGGCTTCCCGACCTGCTCATCTGCCGTCGGGAGCTTGGCGGCCCCGTCCTGGACATCATCGCCACCATCGGGCCGACGACCTGACGCGCACCGACGCGCACATCATGTTCGTGGTCGTGCTCGGCGCCGCCCGTCGATCGGTCGGCAGCTCACGTGCAACCAGGACTTCAACGACACTGCGGGCATCATCGCCGAGATGAACGCGCCTGAGACGCGATCCCTCGGTACGCTCCGCCCATGAGTCGCAGGGCGGACATCGTGATGAGCGACGAGGAGATCGCGGCGTTCCTCGACGAGGAACGGACGTTGATCGTGGCGACCGTCGGCGCCGACGGGATGCCACACCTCGCTCCGATGTGGTTCGCCGTGATCGACGATGCGATCAGCTTCTGGACCTACGCCAAGTCCCAGAAGGTCGTGAACCTCGCGCGTGACCCGCGCATGACCTTGCTCGTGGAAGCAGGTGTCGAGTACTCCCAGCTGCGCGGCGTGTCGATGCGCGGAGTTGCCACCATCGTCCGCGACCGGGACGAGGTCCAGCGCATCGGTGAGCTGATCTCAGCCCGCTACGGCGGCGCGCTCGACGACGAGCAGCGCGCTCGCGTGCGCGCCATCGGCGCCAAGCGGGTCGCCGTCACGTTCGTGGCCGAGCGGGTCGCGAGCTGGGATCACCGCAAGCTCGACGCCGGCGTCTACTGACCCTCTCGAAGGGCGAGGGTGGGCCGTACGTCCGTCTCGAGGAAATCGATGACCGCCTTCGAGAAGACGTCGTTCTGATCACCGGCGACCATGTGCGATGCACCGCCGACGTCGACGACCCGCGAGTTGGGGACCTTGGCGAGGAAGTCGTGGACGCCCTCGTCGGTAACGATGTCGCTCTCGGCGCCGCGCACGAGCAGCGTCGGCACGTGGATGCCGCTCAATGCGGCCTCGAAAACTGCCTCCAGCTCTCGCCGCGGCACCTCGCTGTTGCGCCCGCGACAGCATCTTCGGGTCCCAGTGCCAGTACCAGCGACCGTCGGCGCGTTGGCGCAGCACCTTCATCAGGCCGGCGGGGTTGACCCGCTTGGGCCGGTTCGGCGTGTACGCCGCGATCGCGGCCGCCGCGTCGTCGAGCGTGGCGAAGCCGTCGAAGCCCGACTCCATGAACGTGCGGATTCGCTCCACGCCCTCGGGATTGGCCCGACCGGTGATGTCGACCACCACGAGCGCGGCCGCCACGTCCCGATCGCTTCCACCTTCGGCGAGGATGGCGGTGACACCACCCATCGACGCACCCACGAGGACGGGCGCCTTCCCCAACTCGTCACACACGGCGATGCAGTCGGCGGCAAGCGACGTGAACGAATAGTCACCCTTCTCCGACCACTCGCTGTCGCCGTGACCACGAAGGTCGAGCGTCACCGCCTTCCAGCCCTGCCCGGCGAGGATCTCGGCCGTCTTGCCCCACGCGTGACGGGTCTGGCCGCCTCCGTGCATGAAGAGCACCGGCCAGTCCGTGTCCGCACCCCAGACGTCGGCGACGAGATGAATGCCCTCGAAGCCTTCCAACCGAATCGTCCTCGGTTCCACGCTGCCTCTTTCCTGAGCTCCGGTTTCGCCCCCGAGATCTGGCCACACGCGATCGCGGAGGTCAGGCAAAGGTGTAGCGGCCCCCGTCGACGATGAGAGTCTGCCCGGTGATGTAGCGACCGCCGTCACCGACGAGGAACGCGACGGCCGGCGCGATGTCGGTGTCGGCGTCGCCGAAACGTCCGAGCGGCACGATCCCGAGGACCGCCTCCGTCTCGTGGGGGTTCAGACGGAGATACTCCTCGACCCCGGGTGACTTCGCGATCAACGACACCGCATTCACGCGGATCGCGTCGGGACCCCATTCACGGGCCAGGGCCTTCGCGAAGCCCCGCAGCGCACCCTTCACGATCGTGTACTCGGGGTTGAGGCTCGAGCCCTCCATCCCGGCACCCGACGTCATCACGAGCAACGAGCCGCCGGTCTCGCGCAAGTACGGATGCGCCGCGCGGGCACAGAAGTAGGCGCCGCGGAACGAGACTCCCACGTGGTCGGCGAAGATCTCGGACTTGGAGTCCTCGAGCCGCACCGGCTTGTTGGAGTGACGGCTCATCGCGTTGTGGATCATTGCGTCGAGCCGGCCCGTCCGCGCGATCGCGGCACCAACCGCGGTCTCGATGTCGGCGTGGCTCGTCGCGTCGCAGCGCGACCACTCGCCCGAGCCGCCCGCGGCTTCGATCATCGCCACCGTCTCGGCGCCGTTCTCGCGCGGCGACGCGACCACGACGTGCGCACCGAGCTGGGCGAACACGACCGCGAGCGAACGACCGACTCCACCACCCGCACCGGTGATGACGGCGGTACGCGCCTCGAGCTGGCGGTCGATCGCGGGGGCGGTCGTCATCCAGCCGCGCCACGGGGCCGGAACACCGGTACGTGGAACGGTCCGCCGGGGACTCCGACGATCTCGGCACGGACGCGCGTCCCGATCGCCACCTCGGGACCGTGAGGGTCGACCCCGACGAGGCGGGCCGACAGCCGGAGCCCCGGCTGCTCATCGAGCTCGACGAGCGCGACGGCGTACGGCACCTGCTCGGCATAGCCGCTCGTCGAAGGGCGATTCACGACGATGAAGCTGTAGATGGTGCCGTCGCCCGTGACCTGCTCGTAGGCGGTCGGGCCACCGCAGACCCGGCACCGCTCCATCGGCGGCTGGAGCCACGTGCGGCACACCTGGCAGCGGCAGAGTGCGAGCTCGCCGCGCGCCGTCGCCGCCCAGAAGCCAGCCGTGTCGGGATCGACCGCCGGCTGCGGCGGGACGTCGACCGGCGCGGCCGAGCCGTTGTCCTCGATCGTCTCCGTCTCGGTCGCCGCCACCGTCGCGTCGGTCTCGCTCACGGCCGCTCCGCGCCGTAGACCAGCGAGCTTCCCCACGGGCCGGCGCCCGAGGTCACGAGCGCGAGCCGCGCGTCGGGGACCTGGCGCTCGGCGGCCTGGTGGCGAAGCTGCAGCACCGACTCGTAGTGGTGGTTCATGCCGTGGATGTAGCCCTCGGAGAGCAGACCACCGTGCGGGTTCACGACGACGTCACCGCCATATGTCGCGCGGCCCTCTCGGAAGTACTCGCCGACCTCACCCTTTCCGCAGAAGCCGTACTCCTCGAAGGCGGCCATCACGCTGAAGGTGAAGCAGTCGTACATGCACGCGATGTCCATGTCGGAAGGTTGCAGGCCGGTGGTCGCCCAGAGGCGCGGCCCGGAGTTGCGCGAAAAGAAGGTCGAGAGGTCGTCCCAGTCGTCCCACGATCCGCCACCGCCGTACGACTCGGCGCTGCCGAGGAACCAGACGGGCGGCTGCGCGAGGTCGGCGGCGCGCCGGGCGCTCGTCAGCACGATCGCGCTGGCGCCATCGACTTCGAAGCAGCAGTCGTAGACGCGGAACGGCTCGTTGATCCAGCGGCCGGCGAGATAGTCGTCGAGCGTCATCGGCGTGCGCGCGACCGCGTGCTCGTTGGGCACGGCGTGGGCGCGCTCGGTGATCGCGATGGCACCGAGGTCCTCGTTGGTCGAGCCGTACACGTGCTGGTGACGGCGCGCCCACATCGCGATCTGCTGCGGCGGGGCGAGATAGCCGTGCGGTGCGCTGAACTGGAGCTCACCGCTGACCTCGAGCGGGCCGGTCATGGTGCCGAAGCGCACGCCCGAGCGTCCGTTCAGCGAACGGAACGCGACGACGACCTCGGCCATGCCGGCTGCGATCACCGCTGCCGCGGTCGCGACCACGCTGCAGACGATGTTCCCGCCGCCGAGGATGTCGTGACACCACTTCGCGTCGGCCACGCCGATGTTGTGCAACACCTCGAGCGAACGGCAGGAGTCGTGCACCGCGTAGCTGATCATGCCGTCGACGTCGCTCGGGACGAGCCCGGCATCCGCGATCGCCGCGCGGGAGGCCTCGGCGGCCAGCGCCAACGTCGAGCGTCCCGAGCTGCGGGTGAACGCCGTGCGTCCGATCCCCACGACCGCGACCGGTTCCATCATCACTCCGATCCCGTCACGCTGAGCCCGTCACGCTCAGCTCGTCTCGTCTCGTCAGGCCCAATTGGTGTCCTGGACAGCCTACGGCGGGGGCAACACCGGCCAGCTCCGAGCTCATTCCTCGGCGATCAATCCTCGTCGATCACCCGGACGTACTTGTAGGACGCCTTGGCCAGGCTCCCCTCGGGGATCGATTCGGCGACCACCGGCACACCCGTGTCGGTCTCGACCTTCTCGACGAAGTCCTTCGGGATCGGGCCTTCGACGCGGACCTCGAGGCGATCCATCGGGCGGGAACGCCGGACCAGGAGGTACTCGGCGTCGAACGGCAGGTGACGCCACACGTCGATCGGGAGCACCCAGCGCCCCGCGACGTCGACGACGTCGGCGCCACGGCCGTCCCAGAACCCGCGTCGGTTGGTCTCGCCGCAGTCGCACTCCGCGCTCTCGATGCGGATGACGTCCTCGAGGTTGTAGCGGATCATCGGGTTGTCGCGACCGAGCGACGTGCACAGCATGTAGCCGCGCTCGCCGTCGGCGACCGGCTCGTGCGTGACCGGATCGACCGCTTCGACGATCGCGTAATCCTCCGCGAGATGCGCGCCGAGACCCTGGCCGAGCTTGCACGTGCTCCCGAGATTGCCGATGCACTCCATGCCCGCGCTGATGAGGTCGAGCTGGCGCATCGGCCCCGCGGCGTCGAGCGGCGGCGGTGGTTGCTTCCATCCGATCTCGGCCGCGACCTTGCGGATCCAGACCGCGGCCGCCGGCATGATGAGCCAACGGTTGATCGGGATGTCCTCGAGGCGGCGCAGCACGTCGGCCAGTTGCTCGTCGCTCTCGGGCGGGCCGATCGAGATCGAGAGGCACCCCATGTGCTCGACGATCCCCGCCATCAGCCCCTGGCCGCCGTTCAGATAGCCGGGATGCGCGTTGACGACGATGTCGCCCGGACGCCAGCCGCTGCGCCACCAGTTCCGTGACCCGAGCTCGAATTCGATGTCGAGGTCGTTGCGAGTCCACAGCGCGAACGTGGGCCGGCCGGTGGTACCCGTGGAGGTGGCGAGCCGGATCGAACCGCCGAGCCCGCTCCCCCGGTAGTCGCCGATCGGTGGGACCTCGGCCTCGTTGGCCCGCAGGTCGTTCTTCACGAAGGGCGGCAGCGACTGGAGGTCGTCGACCGACTTCACGTCGTCGGGCCGGACGCCCGCGGCGTCGAACCGGCGTCGGAAGAACCCGGCGTGCTCATAGGCCCGATGCACCGCCTCACGCAATCGTTCGTCCTGGAGCACGCGCAGCTCGTCGCGCGGCATGGTCTGCGCTTGCTCGTTCCAGAACTGACGATCGGGCGACGCGTTGTGGCTCACGGCTGCTCCACCAGGGCTCGGGCACGGGCATGGACACAGGCGCGCGAGGCGCGCCTCGGCGGCCACGGTATACCGGTGCACTCATTCTGCGCCGCTCGGGTGCGGGTCGGGATCATGCCGCCGTGGGACCCGCGCGGGCGTCGTGTTGGTCGAGTGCTTCGAGGTGAAGTCCGTCGGGTTGGTTGGGGTTGCCGGTGAGGACCCAGGGCCCGTGGGGGACCAACCCGGCGTGATGGTCGGTCCCGCCGCCGGTGCACACCGCGGCGAGGTTGGCAATCTCGTCGCCACCACCCAGCTCCGTGGGACGAGGTGATGGATCTGGAGCCCGGTACGCCGGTCACATCCCGGGAAGCGGCAATGCCCGTCCCGCAAGAGCACCGCCCGGGTGATCTTCGGTGACAGGGCAGCGGTCTTCGCGCCACGCACGACTGGGACACCGTCAGCGACCAACACCGGTTCGATCGCCGCGTCCGCGCGGAGCTTCTCGACCATCACATCCGGCAATGGGATCCCCGCGACCTCGGCCGGACCGTGCAGCGGGACTTCGACCAGCAGCAACGGCTTCGATCGTGTCACGGGCGATTCGACGTCCGCGAACCGCTCACACAGCTCCACCAGCGCATCCGCCGCGCGACGCTCCCTCTTGTCCCAAGATTGGCCCTTCGCGGGGTGCATCCGGTCGATCATCCGATGCAACGTCGCTTCAAACAGGGCGCCATCCACATCGGGAAGCTCACCCCGGATCGACAACATTCCCCGGTCGGGTTGCCACCACCACCGCCACGACCGGGCCTCACGCCGCTTCACCGCGTCCTCGACCGTCGGTTTCTGCTGGCTCCGCGCCAGACGCGCCAGATCCGACGGCGAAACCTTCGGTGCCCGCCGCGCCCACTCCGCATCCGTCGACTCGTCCGCAAGCTGCGTCACCGCCCGCAACTGCTCATCGCTCAACCCACCCGCATGCGCGACCGCCGCGATCTCAGGCAACGACTCCAACGCCCGCGCGCACTCCACCGTCTCACGCACCGTCCGCACCGACACCCCAGAGCGGGCCGTGGCACCCTCGTCGATCGCGCCGCGCTCATCCAGGATCCGAACCACGAACAACCGCTCCACCCGCACCCGTCGTTCCAGCGCCTCCAACTCGCGGTCGCGCGCCAACAGCCACGCCGTCTCCTGACACCGCAACCCGTCCAAGTGCGCGGTCAACTCGAACATGACCCCATCCAACCCCAGGGGTATGACACTTATCGCTCGTAACCGCCCATCACCGGTTGAAATATCTGATCAGACCCCAAATTGCCTTGCAACAGGACGGTCACTCGCGAGACTGACGTCCGATGACCCTCCCGTCAGTCCCCGACCTGGACGCGCTCGCTCGGACACGGACCGCGTGGCACGCCCTCGCGGAGCAGGTCCTCGGGGCTGCCCGCTACCGGGCGGATGGCCGCATCGGCCTCCGTGTCACGCCCGGGGGCTTCGGAACCCCGGCGTTCGGCAGCGGCGTCGAATTGCGGATCGCTGGTCGGGACCTCGTCGTCGATGGCACTGCTTCCGGAACGACCGTGCGCCTCAGCACCCTCGCCGCGGCAGCCGCGGTCGTCGGGATCGAGCCGGGTCCACCAGTGAACCTCTACCCACCTGCCACGATGATCCCGTCGGACGCGCCACTCCAGGTCGACGACCAAGCCGCCCTCGTACTCGCTGCGTGGTTCGCACTCGGCGACACCGCGCTGCACACGCTACGGAGCGAGGCGTCAGCCGGCGACGCTCCCTCGGAGATCCAGCTCTGGCCCGAGCACTTCGACCTCGCGCTCGAGCTCGGTGACATCGCCGCACACCGCGCGGCACCTTCGGCTTCTCCCCCGGCGACGCCGAGCACCCACTGCCCTACGCCTACGTGACCCACTGGTCCGAGGTGGCGCCCGACCCCTACTGGAACGACACCACGTTCGCGGGAGCGAGTCTCTCGCTCACGGCCCTCACCGACGAGCCGGAGCCGCTCGCCACGGCGCTCGCGTTTCTCCGCCACGGACGGGACCTCCTGCGAAAGGCCGCATCATGAGGCGTCTTCGACCGACGTTGGGTCCGGGTTCCATCGCGCTCGTCGTACCTCACGTGCTGCTCGGCGGCGGGACGTTGCTGATGCTGGTGCTTCATCCGAACGCAGCCCGGTCGGCGCTGATGAGCACGCGAGCCATCGCGGTGTCCGCAGGGCTCGCAGCCGGCTGGCTCCTCCTCGCGTTCGTCGTGCTCCCATGGCTCGTCCGCGTCGCGCTCCTCCGCGGCGCCGTCCTGACCGTGGTCGCTGGAGCTGGGATCGTGCTGCTCGTGCTCCCGACCCTCCGCGACCGCACGGTGATCGAGACATTCCCGAAGGCTGCTTCGACACGAGAGGCAACCGCGCCGTCGCCCACAGACGTGGCGTCGAGCAGCACCGCCGCCCCCCAGCCGGTGCGCGTCTCGACTGGGGCCTTGCGAGGCATCGACCACGACGCGAGCGGGGCGGCCTCGATCTTCCGGCAGCCCGACGGGCGCCTGGTGGTGGCGCTCGAGGACATCGACGTGGAGCCCGGGCCCGACTACTTCGTGCACCTCGTGTCCGGAGCGAACCGCGAGCAACCGTCAGAAGGCTCCCAGATCGAGAAGCTCCGTGGGAACAAGGGCACGCAGTACTACGACATCCCGAACGGACGTGAGGGAACCGACTGGACTGTGCTCATCTGGTGTCGCACCTTCGGCGTCCCCGTCGCGAACGCCACCCAGCGCCCTGTCTGATTCCAGTCGAGCCAGACCAAGCCAGCTACGCGATGACGGTCTCCGGCGCGACGCCGCGACGCTCGCGTGACTTGCGGATGCGATCGGGATCGAGCTTGTAGAACTCGATCGCGGCGCGCGCCATGACGCCCTCCTTCTGCGAACGCGTCATGTCGGTGCGCTCGAGCATGTCGGCCGTGAACGGCGGCTCGGTGTCGAAGTGCGGGAAGTCGCTGGCCCACACCACCTTGTCCTCACCGAAGTATCCCTGGACGTAGGGCACCATGTGCTCCTCGCCCTCACAACCCACGATGCACTGCTCCCGGAACACCTCCTCCGGCGACCGCGTGATCGGAGGATCGAGCTGCCAGCCGACTTGCTCCCAGTGCTCGTGCAGCCGCTCAGTCCAGAAGACCGCCCACCCACACGTCGACTCCATGAACCCGAATCGCAGCATCGGGAACCGCTCGAAGACACCACCTTCGTACAAGAGCGCGAACGCGCTCATCCCCTCCATCGGGTGAACCGCCGCGTGGCGCGCGATGAACCCGCCACGCGAGCTCGCGAGCTGCTCCAGATCGGAGCGGAGACCGGTGTGGACACAGATCGGCACATCGAGCTCAACGGCCGTCTCCCACAGCACGTCGAAGCCCGGGTCGGCGAGCGTACGGCCGTCGCTCGCGGGATACGGGGCGACGAAGCCCGAGACGAAGCCGTGCTGCTCCACGCATCGCCGCAGCTCGACTGCGGCGCGCTGCGGCTCCTGCCACGGCAGCGCGGCGATGATGTAGAGCTCGTCGGGCGCGACGCTCGCGTAGTCCGCCGACCATTCGTTCACCACGCGGCACAGCGCGGCACCGAGATCGCGGTCCGGCACCAGCGGTGCGAACATGCCGTAGGTCGGAAAGATCACGGCCGCGTCGATGCCGTTCGCGTCCTGGACCGCAAGTCGCGCCGCGCCATCCGAGCCGCCGGGGTCCGCCATCTCGAACGGGGCCTTCTGGGGACGACCCGGTTTGAGACCACCCGGCATGAAGAAGTTCCCGGGTCCCCACCGGTCGTTCATGTTCCGATGGCTCGTGTAGTCGATCAGGCCCCAGTCGTCGGCGAGCACGCGAACGAGATGCCCGGCGGCGTCGCGCTCGACCTTCACACGCGACGCGAACTCCGGCTCGACATAGTCGGTCCAGAGGTGAGCCGGCTCGAGGAAGTGTCCGTCACCATCGATGATCATGGCTTGACCCTAGAGACGCGTCGCCGCCCTCGCAACGGACGAAAGTCCCGACGCGATCACCGATGCGGGTTCGCCTCGCGGAATGCGCCGAGCAGCGAGTCCCGTACTTCAGGGTCGAGCGCGTCGAGGTCCGCTGGCACGAGCCGGCCGGTGATCTCGATCGTGAGCCGGATCTGGCGCACATAACGCGCGCAGTGCCCACAGTGCGCCAAATGCTCCTCGACTCGGGCGCGATCCGACGGCTCGAGCGTCAGCTCGAGATAGTCCGTCACGAGCTCGACGAGGTCGCGACACGCGAGCTGCTCGCGGTGGCGGCGCCAGCGCTTCCACAGGCTCATCGGTACGTCTCCTCGAATTGCGACTCGAGGGCGCTGCGTACCTTGGCGCGGGCTCGGTGCAGCAGCACCCTCTGATTGGTCTCCGACAGCTCGAGGGCATTACAGACCTCCTGCGCATCCCAGCCTTCGATGTCACGCAGGCGGATGACGGCCCGCTGACCGGGCGGCAGCCCGTCGATCACGCGCAGCACGAAGGCGAGTGCCTCCTGGGAGAGGAGCCG
This sequence comes from uncultured Actinomycetes bacterium, assembly GCA_963815405.1. Lineage (GTDB taxonomy): Bacteria > Actinomycetota > Acidimicrobiia > IMCC26256 > DASPTH01 > CAWFGR01. The sequence goes on along the minus strand of CAWFGR010000008.1, from coordinate 376,079 downwards.
CGTCTCGGGCAGCTCGTCCCACGGCAGCGGCGGCGCACCCCAGGCCCCAGGCGCCGGGGCACCCGCGCGCTGGAAGCGATCCGGATCGACTGCGGGGCTCTGCTCCTCCGCTTCCGAGCGCAGCGACGAGAAGGGAATGCTGCGGTGCTCCTTCACGCCCTTGGTCCGGGCGAGGTTCACCAGGATGCGGTGGATCCACGTCTTCACCGAGGAGCGCTGCTCGAAACGCCCGATCCCGGTCAGCACTGCGAGCCACGTCTCCTGCACCACTTCGTCGGCCGCACTGTCGGTCGCGACGAACATTCGCGCGAGCCGTCGTAGGGAACCCGAATAGCGGTTGATCAACCACGCGAAGGCGGCTTCGTCGCCGTTGCGCAGCGCCGCAACGAGGAGGTCGTCGTCGGAGTAGTCGCGCGGGTCCGCGTCGGGCACGCTTGACCCTATTCCGTGCTGCTCCCCATCTGCGGAGCGGCCTTCACCGCCGCGAGGTTCTTCTGGAACGACGCGGCGTCGTAGTAGTCACGCCACGACACGATCTCGCCGTCTCGAATCTCGAAGACGCCGTTGCAGGGCAGCGAGACGCGCGTGCCATCGACCATCTCCACCCAGTCGAGCCGCTCGGCGTAGACGCGGTCACCGTCGGCCGTCATGTTCACGAACACGAACTCGACGTCCCGGAGCGGTTGCACCATCTCGACGAGCCACTCGCGGATCGCGGCGCGGCCCACCAGCGGATCGTCCGGCATGTTGTGGTACACGCCGTCCTCGGCGAACCACTTCGCGATGCCGTCGACATCGGCCGGCTTCCGAAACGCGGCGGCCAACCCCTTCACGACGTCCGTGGGCTCGACGCTCATTGCCCTCCTCTCGTGTCCGAGCTCGCGAGTGTCGCGCGCCGCCAGACCTCGCGTGCTCCGACCGCACCACCGATCAGAGATTGAGCTCCTCGGGCGCGTCGGGTACGTCCTCGGCACGCAGTGAATCGAAGATCGCCGGTGGCTCACGCCAGGGATCGCCGAGCGACCCCTCCATCGCCGCGACGATCGTCTCCCACACACGTTGAGGCGTGAACGGCATGTCCAGATGGCGGACACCCAAATGGCTGAGCGCGTCGACGGTCGCATTCTGGACCGCGGGCGTCGAGCCGATCGTTGCGGACTCGCCAATTCCTTTCGCGCCAAGCGGGTTCACGTGCGTTGGCGTCTCCGTGTTCGACACCTCGAACGAAGGGAATTCCGCCGCGCTCGGGAACGAGTAGTCCAGGAACGACGTCGTCAGTGGATTGCCCCCTTCGTCATAGACGACGCGCTCGTAGAGCGCCTGGGAGACGCCCTGTGCGATCCCACCGTGTTGCTGGCCGGCGACGATCAGCGGATTGATGATCCGACCACAATCGTCGACCGCGACGAGGCGCAAGAGCGTGACGATGCCGGTCTCGGAGTCGACTTCGACCACGGCGACGTGCGCGCCGAACGGGAAGGTTGCCGTGGTCGTCTTGAAATCGAAGATGCCTCGCAACGGATCCCCCGCGTCGGTTGCCGCGGCGAGAGCTCGGCCCAGCTGAGGGCGCGACTGGGTACGCCGACGACCCCGATCAGGCCGTCGTCGGTCACCACGATGTCGTCGACCGACGCCTCGAGAAGTTGGGCCGCGAGCTCGCGGGCTCGGGCCAGCACCATCGCTGCAGCACCGTTGACGGCATTGCCCCCGAGCTGAAGCGACCGTGAACCGCCGGTCCCCCCACCACGCGGGACCTCCGCGGTGTCGGACTGCACGAACCGGATGGCCTCGATCGGGATGCCCAACTGATCCGCGACGATCATGGAGAACGACGTGGCATGACCCTGACCGTGTGCGGACGTCCCGACCTTGATGGTTGCGGTGCCGTCGGGGTGCACCTCCACATCTCCGTACTCGCTCCCAGGAAAGCCGGTGATCTCGACGTACGCGGCCATGCCGATCCCCAGCAGCTTGGTGTCGCCGCGCGCGCGACGCTCGGCCTGCTCGGATCGCAGCTCGTCGTAGCCGACGACTCTCAGTGCTTCAGTGAGCGCTCGGTCGTATTCGCCGTTGTCGTAGACGGTTCCCATCGCGGTCGTGTAGGGAAACGCGTCGGGAGCGATGAAGTTCTTGCGGCGGAGCTCCGTCGGATCGATGGCGAGCTCGTCGGCCGCCATGTCCATGATTCGTTCGAGGTAGGCCGCGGCTTCAGGCCGGCCCGCGCCGCGAAACGCACCTGTGGGAGTGGTGTTCGTGAGCGAAACCGCGGCTTCGTAGGAGATCGCGGGAATTCGGTAGACGCCCTGCGCCATCATTCGAGTTGGTCCGGCGACCAAGGCTCCGCCGAACCCTCCATAGGCACCCGCATCTCCGATGAACCGGCACCGCGCGCCCACGATCACGCCATCGCGCGTGTATCCCATCTCGACGTACTGCACCTGGGCGCGTCCGTGGCCCATCGCGATCATGTTCTCGGACCGGGTCTCGACCCACTTCACGGGACGCCCGAGCTCGCGTGCCAGACAGATCGCCAAGATGTGCTCCGGGCACCAGACCTTGCCGCCGAACGCGCCCCCGACGTACGGCGCGACGACCCGAACCCGCTCGGGCTCCAGGCCGGCCAGCGCGACCGGACGGCCGTGGAAGAGATGCGGCATCTGGGTGGCGACGAACACGGTCAGCTCGTGCCCGTCGCCGTCGTCCCCGGGAACCACGGCGATCGCGTTGCCCTCCATCGGTGCGACGGCCACACGCTGGTTCTCGAAGCGGCCCCGCACGACGACCTCGGCGCCGGCAAGCGGGTCCGCGCTGTTCCCGGCGACAGTGGAGGTCGCGAGGTTCGTGCCGAGCGCTTCGAACAGGAGCGGGGCCCCCGGCGCCAGTGCCGCTTCCATGTCGACCACCGCAGGCAGTGGGTCGTATTCGATCACCACGGCTTCGGACGCATCGACGCCGGCGCCCCGGGACTCGGCGACGACCGCGGCCACGACGTCGCCGACGAAGCGCACCTTGCCCTGGGCGAGGAGCGGCCGTTCCAGGAGCTCGTGCAGCTTCATCAATCCCGGGTCCGCCGGAAGGTCCAGGTTCTCGGAGGTGTAGACGGCCGAGACGCCCGGCATCTCGAGCGCCGCCGAGATGTCGATCGAACGGATCCGCGCGTGCGCGACCTGCGAGCGAACCAGGACGAGCGTGAGGATGCCCGGGATGGGCAGATCGTCGACGTACTCGGCATGACCGAGCAAGATCGCCGGGTCCTCGACCCGCCGCACCGCGTTCCCGAGAATCGATCCAGGCATCACAGCCCCCGTTCGGCCTTCACCACGGCAATCATTGGATGTGCACGCCCGAGATCGCGCGGGCGATGACGAGGCGCTGGATCTCCGAGGTTCCTTCGAAGATCGTGTAGATCTTGGCGTCGCGTCGCCAGCGCTCGACCGGTTCGTCACGCACGTATCCGGCACCACCCAGTATCTGCACGGCGTCGTCGGTGACACGCACCGCGGTCTCGGTGGCGACGAGCTTGCTCATCGAGCCCTCGGCGTGCTCGAACGGAACGCCGGTCCGCGCCATCCACGCCGCGCGCCAGACGAGCAGCCGTGCAGCGTCGATCTGCGTCTGCATGTCGGCGAGCTTGAACGCGACCGCCTGGTGCTCGACGATGGGACGCCCGAACTGCACCCGCTCCTTCGCATAGGCGAGCGCGTGCTGGTACGCGGCACCCGCGATGCCGACGGCCTGCGCGGCGATCGCCGGTCGCGTGGCTTCGAAGGTGGCCAGCGCGACCTGATGACGTTGGTGCGAGCCGCCGCGGGCGCGCGCCAGTCGATCCTCCAACCGGTCGCGACCCCCGAGCAGGCACCGGCCCGGCACCCGCACGCCTTCGAGGATGACCTCGGCCGTGTGACTGGCGCGGATGCCGTGCTTGCGGAACTTGCGGCCCATGCGCAGCCCCGGTGTACGTGGAGGGACGACGAAGCTCGCGTGCCCCTCGCGTACCGAGGCTCGGGTCGACGGTCGCGACGACCACGTGCACGTCGGCGATGCCGCCGTTCGTGATCCACGTCTTCGCTCCGTCGATCACCCACTCGTCGGCCGCCTCGTCGTAGCGCGCCCGGGTGCGGAGGTTCCCGACGTCGCTCCCGGCGTCGGGTTCGGTCACTGCGAACGCGCCGAGCTGGAGGTGCCCGGGCGTCCCGAAGCACGCGGGCGCCCACTCCGCCACCTGCTCCGGCGTCCCGCTGCCGACCAGCGCGGCAACCGCCAACGTGCTGCCGAAGAGGGCGACCGCGATCCCCGCGTCACCCCATGCAATCTCCTCGCACGCCAGCACGAAGCTCAGGCCCGTCGGGTCGGCGAACGTCGTGGTGAGGAAATCCCACGAGTACAAGCCGGCCTCGGCTGCCTGCTCGATGACGGGCCAAGGCGTCTCCTCGGCCTCGTCCCACTCGGCGGCGGCGGGCCGAACGACGTCCGCGGCGAACCCGTGTACCCAGTCGCGGAGGCTGCGCTGGTCGTCGTCGAGCGCGAGCGAGAAGGCGCCCATCACAGCGACGGGTTCAAGCCGCCCGCGACGGTCAGCAGCTGCCCGGTGACGTTGCGCGCCGCCGGGCTCACCAAGAACATGACCGCGCCCGCAATGTCCTCCGGCTCGTTGATCCGCCCGAGCGGGTTCAGAGTGCTGGCGTCGGCGGGGAAGCTCCCCCGCGATGCGGCCTTCGTGAGCGTCGCGCCGGGCGCGACCGCGTTCACGTTGATGTCGTACGGCCCGAGCTGCGTCGCCACCGATCGCGTGAATGCGACGACGCCGGCCTTGGCCGACGCGTAGTGGACGTACATCGGTGCGCCGTACCACTCGGTCGACGCGATGTTCACGATCTTGCCGAAGCGTCGCTCCATCATCGAGGGGATCGCGGCACGGGTGCACTGGAACACGCTGTCGAGGTTCACCGCGAGGGTGCGGTTCCACTGCTCGGTCGTGATCTCCCAGATCGGGTTCTCGAGCGGGCCCTTCACTCCCCCGGCCACGTTCACGAGGATGTCGACGCGCCCCCATCGTTCGAGCCCTGCACCGACGATGGCCCTGGCGCCGTCCTCGGAGCTCACGTCGGCGGCGACTGCGCAGGACTCGACACCCGTCTCGCGCACGAGCGCGAGGTTGTCGGCGATGAGGTCGTCACGACGGTCGTTGAGCACGATGCGCGCGCCCCGCACGCCAGCGCGAGCGCGATCGCGCCACCCATCAAGCCGCCCGAACCCGTGACCACGGCGACTGCGGTCTCGCCGTCAGGTCCTCGGAGCGGCGCGGGCGACGCTGCCTCCATCGAACGTCCTCGTGTCAGGCGGTGCGGAGCGCGACGAGGTCCGCGACGATCGGCGGCCAGAGCTCGGCTCGGCTCTCGTACGGCGCGTAGAAGCTGATGCGATGCACGAGCTCGCCGTAGCGCTCCATGATCGCGCCGGCGACCTTCGCGGGTTCGGCGACGATCGCGAAGGTCTCGAGCACGTCGTCCTCGATCAGGGTGCCCATCTGCTCCCACTCGCCCTGCTTGGCGAGCACGTTGAGCTCCTCCTGCAGGCCGAACCACCCGTGGATCTCGAACACACCCTTGTAGGAAGGCGTCGACCCGTAGAAGCCGATGCGCTCGCGGACCGCCTTCTTGGCCGCGGCCATCTCCGCTTCGGTGTCGCCGGTCACCGTGAGCACCGGAAGCGCGAGCTGGAAACCTTCAGCCGAGCGGCCCGACTTCGCACGACCGCGCTCGAGGGCCGGCAGCGTTCGCTCCTTGATGTAGGTCGCGGTGGTGAAGCCATGGACGAGCATGCCGTCGGCGACCTCGCCACAGACCTCGGTCATGAGCTCGCCGACCGCGGCGACGAAGACCGGGGGTGGTCCGTAGGGGCTGGGCTTCGGTGCGAAGAACGGCGACATGAGCGAGTGCCGGTAGAACTCGCCCTCGAACGCCAACTTCGTCCCGTGCTCCCACGAATCCCAGATCGTGCGCATCGCGAGCACGAACTCGCGCATGCGTGCGCCAGGGTGTGACCACGGCATCGAGTAGCGACGCTCGATGTGCGCCTTGACCTGGCTCCCGAGCCCGAGGAAGAAGCGGCCCTTCGTGAGCTGGGCCATGTCGTACGCGGTGTACGCGACGGTCATCGGCGTGCGGGCGAACGCGACTGCGATCGCGGTGCCGACTTGGAGCGCCGACGTGTGGTCGGCGGCGGCGACCAGCGGGAGGAAGGGGTCGTGGCCGGCTTCGGCGACGGTCGCGCCGGTATAGCCCGTGGCCTCGAGCTCTTTGGCCGCGACCCGGAGGGCATCGAGATCGGTCCGCGCCTTGGCGAGGTCGCCGTCGACGAGGAGGCCGTGTCCAGCACCCGGAGCAGTCATGGGTTCCCAATCCTCGAGGCGGATCCGCCGACCCGCCGCGGTGCGGGACACTACCTGTCGCTCAGTCGAGACCCCAGTAGAGGCTCTTGGACTGCTGGTACAGGCGCATGCCGGAGATGCCCTTCTCACGACCGAGCCCGCTCTCCTTGAACCCGCCGAAGGGAGTGGAGATGCTCAGCTGCTTGTAGGTGTTGATCCAGACGGTGCCCGCCTCGAGTGCGCACGCGACGCGCCATGCCTTCCGGTAGTCGGCCGTCCACACACCCGAGGCGAGGCCGTACACCGAGTCGTTCGCCTGACGGAGGAGGTCGATCTCGTCGGTGAACGGCAGCACGCAGAGCACGGGCCCGAAGATCTCCTCCCGCGCCGCGTACGCATCGCTCGTCAGCCCGTCGATCACCGTCGGGCGGTAGAAGGCGCCGCGGTCGTACCCGTCGCCGGCCGGCCGTGCGCCCCCCGCCACGACCTCCCCGCCCTCGCTCACCGCACCGGCGACGATCCGCTCGACGCGGTCGCGGTGCGCGAACGATGCGAGCGGGCCCATCTCGGCTCCCGGCGCAGTCGGCACGTCGACCCTGAGCGCGTCGGCACGCGCCGCGACCTTGGCGACGAGCTGATCGTGGATCGAGGCTTCCACGAACAGCCGCGACCCGGCGACACACGACTGGCCACTGCCTTCGAAGATGCCGCCCGCGACGGCGTCCGCAGCGGAGTCGAGGTCGGCATCTTCGAACACGATGTGAGGCGACTTGCCGCCGAGCTCGAGCGCAACGGGGAGCAGTCGAGCCGCCGCGATCGCGGCAATCGAGCGACCCGTCGCGGTCCCGCCGGTGAACGACACCATCCGCACCGCCGGGTGCTCGACCAACGCGGCGCCCACCGGCCCCAGACCGGGAAGCACGTTGAAGAGCCCGGGCGCAAGCCCCGCCTCGAGCGCGATCTTCGCCATCTCGATCCCGACGCTCGGCGTGACCTCCGACGGCTTCACGATGACGGCGTTGCCGGCCGCGAGCGCAGGCGCGACCTTCTGCGCCTCCATCGTCAGCGGCGAGTTCCACGGCGTGATGGCGGCCACGACGCCGTAGGGCTCGTGGACCGCCATCGACACGTACGGACCGCGCGGCGGTGTCACCTCGGAGCCCGTCGTCTCGCAGACCGCGCCGTAGTAGCGGAAGGTGGCGGCGGCGCTGGCCGCCTGCGCCTTGCACTCGCTCGCGACCTTGCCGTTCTCGAGCATCTGGGTCTCGGCGAGCAATGCGCCCGCCGACTCGAGCGCGTCCGCGATCCGAAACAGGATCCGGGCCCGGAGATGCGGACGCAGGTCGCGCCACGACGGCGCGGCCGCGGCCGCAACCTTCGTCGCGAGCTCGACGTGCTCCGTGCCCGCCGCGTGGACGTCGTAGTTGACGCTTCCGTCCGCGGGGTTGATCGACGTGATGACGTCGTCGGAGTCGTCGATCAGCCGATCGCCGACGACGAACGCCTTGGTCGTCACCTACGAGCTCTTCGCGGCGACCGCCGCCGAGCGCCCGGCGACGCGCCCGAAGACCGAGCCCGCCGTCAACCCGGTGCCGCCCGGATAGTTGTGGAAGAAGAGCCCGCCGATGACCTCGCCGGCGGCGAACAGGCCCGGGATCGGCTCGCCCTCGGTGCTCACCACGCGCGCCTCGTCCGGCGTGATGCGGACTCCGCCAAAGGTGAACGTGATGCCGCAGGTCACCTGGAACGCCACGAAGGGCGGCTCGTCGAGCGTGTTCGCCCAGTTGCTCTTCGGCACTATCACGCCCTCGAGGTGACGACCGTCCTTGACCGTGGGGTCGAACGGCACATCGGTGGTGACCGCCGCGTTGTAGGTCTTCATCTCTGCGAGGAAGCCCTCGGGATCGACGCCTTCGAGCTTCTGCGCGAGCTCCTCGAGCGTGTTCGCCTGGACCTTGGTGACCTCACGGATCCGGTACTCGTCGCGCAGGAGGTGCACGACCTTCTGGTCGAAGATCTGCCACGCGAACTGCTGCGGCTGCGCGAGGATCACGCTGCCGTACTTGGCATAGGTGTAGTTGCGGAAGTCGGCGCCCTCGTCGACGAAGCGCTTGCCCGTCGCGTTGACCATGATGCCGAACGGGTAGCTGTGCTTCTGGAACCCGTCGCCGACCGCGAGGTCGCCGACGTCCGGCGCGTTGCGGTCCCAGCCCACGGAGTGGCAGCCGGACCAGTGGCCTACCGCGGCGGCGCCCACCTCCATCGCCATGCGGTGGCCCTCGCCCGTGTTGAAGCGGGTGCCGCGCACCTTCGCGAGGTCCCAGTTCGGGCCGAGATAGCGCGTGCGCCACTCCACGTTGGCCTGGAACCCGCCCGACGCGAGCACCACGGAGCGCGCGCGGACCTGGCGGGTCTTCCCGCCGATCTTCACCGTCACGCCGTGCACGCCGTCGTCGTCGTGCACGAGCGACACCACCGGAGCGCCGTACACGATGTCGATGCCGTCCCGGATCGCAATGTCGTGCTCCTGTTCGACGAGGCCCGGTCCGCCACCGACGACCTCGACCGTCAAGCCGCCCCAGAAGCGGAACTTGCCGTCGATCTTGAACGCTTGGCGCCCATAGGCCGGCGCGAAGCGCACGCCCTTCTCGCGCATCCACTTCAAGGTGGCGTGGCTGTTCCGCACCATCACGTCGACGAGGTCGGGATCAGCGCGGTACTGCGTGACGCGCGCCATGTCCTCGAAGAAGAGGTCCTCGGGGTACACCCCGAACTCCGTCGTCGCGATCTCGTTCTCGCTGAGGTCGGGGATGAGCTCGACGAGGTCGTCGACCCCGTTGTAGACGGTGCGCATCGCGCCGGCGGTGAAGGCGCTGTTCCCGCCGCGCTCCGCTTTGGGCGCGCGCTCGACGACGAGGACGCTCGCGCCCTCCTCGCGCGCCGCGAACGCCGCGCACATCGCCGCGTTGCCCGCCCCGACGACGACGACGTCGTAGTCGTCGCGTACCGCGTGCTCCGATTCCCCGCCCGCGTTGCGATCAGCCACGAACGCTCCTCTGTCCAGGTCTTGTCGAGGTCTGGGTGACCAGGTGTGCGTGCGGCTCGATTTCGGCCCCGCAGCGCGGCGGTCAACTATACCGAGGCCCCGCTCGGGGGCTCCCGTCCGGGCAGGACTGTGCTACGACGGTGGCTCGGCGCAGCTCGCTGCGCTCCGAACCATCGAGGGAGGGCCGTTCGTGTCCCGAGTCATCATCACCGGCTGCTCGTCGGGCATCGGCCGCGAGCTCGTGATCGATCTCACGAAGCGAGGCCACGACGTCATCGCGACCGCTCGCCGGCTCAGCGCGATTGAGGACCTGCCGGCGGCCATGGCCCTCGAGCTTGACGTCACCGACGACGCGTCCGTGGCCGCGGCGGTCGCGACCGCGGGGCACATCGACGTCCTCATCAACAACGCCGGGGTGACGGCGTGGAGCCCCGTCGAATGCATGCCGATCGCCGAGGCGCGCCGGCTGCTCGAGACCAACTTCCTCGGTGCGCTCCGGATGATGCAGGCGGTCCTGCCCCAGATGCGCGCCCGGCGCAAGGGCCGGATCATCAACGTGTCGACACCGTCGGCGATCCGCAGCAACCCGCTGATCGCGTTCTACGCGTCGAGCAAGGCCGCGCTGGAGAATCTGACCGAGGCGCTGCGGGTCGAGATCGGTCACCTCGGAGTCGACGTGATCATCGCGGAGCCAGGTGGAGTCGTCTCGGCGTTCGCCGACAACCGCGTCGACATCGAGGTCACCGATCCCGACTACGTCGACTTGATGGAGCGCGTGAAGTCGGTGTTCGGGACCGGGGCGTCTCGCATGACATCCGCCGAGGCCGCCGCGGGGATCGCCGACCTGCTCGAGATCGAGCGGCCCAAGCTTCGCTACGGAATCGGCAAGTCGGGAGAGCGGCTCATCGCGCTCCGTCGCGACCTCGACGACGAGGAGTACGAGGCGGCGGCGCGCAAGCAGCTCGGACTCGAGCTGCCCTGAACCGATTCAGATCGCGCCACCGTCGACGCGCAGGATCGCGCCGGTCGTGAAGCTCGACGCGTCGCTCGCGAAGTAGAGCGCGGCACCGACGATCTCGTCGGGTGCGCCTGAGCGCCGCAACGCGAACGTCCGCTCACGCGCCGCGGTCTCGGATGGGTCCCACACCTCGGAGATGTCGGTGAGGAAGGACCCCGGCATGATCGCGTTGACTCGCACCTTGGGTCCGAGCTCTCGCGCGAGCGCGACGGTGATCGCGTTGAGGCCCGCCTTCGCCGCGGCGTAGGGGATGATGTTCGCGTCGGGCCGGATCGCACCCAGGCTGCTGATATTGACGATCGATCCGCCGTCCTCCGCCGCCATGCGCGCGCCGACGATGGCGCTGAGGCGGAACGGGCCCTTGAGGTTCACGTCGAAGACCTTGTCGTAGAGCTCCTCGGACAGGCTCACCGCGTCGGGATAGAGCGGCGACATCCCTGCGTTGTTCACCAGGACGTCGACATGACCCAGCTCTCGGTACGCGGTCTCGGCGAGCGCTTCGACATCGCCCCAGCGACCCACGTGGCACGCGACCGGCAGCGCCCGGCGGCCGGTTGCGGCTTCGATCATCGCGGCAGCGTCCTCGCACGACGCGAGCTTGCGACTCGCGACCACGACGTCGGCGCCCGCTTGCGCGAAACCGAGCGCCATCTCACGGCCGAGACCCCGGCTCCCACCGGTGACGATCGCCACCTTGCCGTCGAGGCGGAAGCGATCGATCGGGGCAGGCATGAGGTCTCCGAGGATCCGGGAGGCGAAGGCTCCGGCAGGCGATGCAGTCGGGCAGGACGATAGCCTCCGGTCGTATTCAGGGCACCGAATCGACGCGCACAGAATGACGGGAGACTGCGATGGCGTGGGACTTCTCGACCGAGCCGGAGTTCGAGGAGAAGTTGGCGTGGATGCGCGAGTTCCTGCGAGCGGAGGTGATGCCGCTCGAGACGCTCGACATCCCCTGGGAGACGATGCAGCAGCTCCAGGCGCCCTTGAAGCAGCAGGTGAAGGACAAGGGGCTGTGGGCCGCTCATCTTCCGCCCGACATGGGTGGCATGGGCTTCGGTCAGGTGAAGCTCGCGCTCATGCACGAGCTCATCGGTGCGGCGGTGTTCGGCTCGCACGTGTTCGGCAACATGGCGCCGGACTCGGGCAACGCGGAGCTCATCGCGGTCGGCGGTGACGAAGAGCAGAAGAAGAAGTGGATGCAGCCGTTGCTCGACGGCAAGCTGCGCAGCGGCTTCTCGATGACGGAGCCGAACGCGGGCGCCGATCCCACGCTGCTCGAGACGACAGCGACGCGCGACGGCGACGAGTGGGTGATCAACGGCCGGAAGTGGTTCACGTCGAACGCGCCGACCGCCGACTTCTTCATCGTCATGTGCAAGACGAACCCGGAGAACCCGCCGCACCAGCAGATGTCGATGATCATCGTCCCCAAGGGGACACCCGGCCTCACGATCGAGCGCGTCCTCGGCACCATGGCGGAGCCGTATCCGGAGCTCGGCAAGTACAACTGGGGCACCGGTGAGGGTCTGCTCCACTACGACGACGTCCGTGTGCCGCTGGAGCACATGATCGGCAAGCCGGGCGAGGGCTTCTCGCTGGCGCAGCAGCGCCTCGTGCCGGGTCGCATCCACCACGCCATGCGGTGGGTCGGTCAGTGCACGCGCGCCTTCGACATGATGTGCGAGCGCGCGGGTGTCGCGGTACGCGTTCGGTTCCAAGCTCTCCGAGAAGCAGTCGATCCAGAACTACGTCGCCGACTCCGCGGCCGACATCCACGCGCTCCGGCTGATGGTCCTGCATGCCGCCTGGCAGATGGACCACGTCGGTCAGAAGGAGGCCCGCCACTCCGTGGCGATGGTCAAGTACGTCGGGGCGCAGGTGCTCTACAACGTGATCGACCGCGCGCTGCAGGTCCACGGCTCGCTCGGGTACTCGACCGACATGCCGCTCGAGCTCATGTACCGCCAGGCCCGCGCCGCATCGATCGTCGACGGTCCCGACGAGGTGCACCGCGTCTCGGTCGCCCGCCGGATCCTGAGGAACTACGAACCGAAGGACATCCCCACCGAGCACGTCCCGACCCGTCGAGCGGAGGCGCAGGCGAAGTTCGCCTCGATCCTCGAGAACGTCACCGCCAACCTCTGAGCGCGGCGAGGCGGCGCCGCTTGAAGCATGCGGCGACGATGTCGTGGGTCTGGCACGTCGCCTGGGATCGCCGGTACCGTGCTCGGACGGCGAAGTCCTAGGAGGTCGGTGACCGCAACCGAGGACGCTCACGATCCACTGGAGGGCATCGACGTCCTCGCCGTGTTCGAGAAGGACATGGGCGAGGACCTCCCCGACCCCCACCCGGTCTACGAAGCCTTGCGCGAGCACGGGCCCGTGTACGCGGGCGACACGGTGACCGACCTCTTCGGCATGCGGTCGGTCATGAGCTTCTGGGACCAGCCGTCCTTCACGGTGCTCGGATACGAGGAGTGCGCGCAGGTCCTCCGCGACGCCGAGCACTTCTCGAACACCGTCCTGCAACGCAGCGTCGAGAAGACCATGGGTCGCAACATCCTGACGATGGACGATCCGGACCACCGCGTGAACCGCATGTTGATCCAGCACGCCTTCACCAAGCGCGCCATGGACGACTGGCGCGAGGATTTCGTGGTGCCGCTGGTCGGCGAGGCCATCGATCTGATGTTCGACGACGGTGCCGCGGAGCTCATGGGCGAGTTCTGCATCAGGTTCCCCGTCACCGTGATCCATCGCATCCTCGGGCTCCCGCACGAGCGACTCATGGAGCTCCACACGCTCGCGGTGGGTCTCCTGCTCTACCGCCGGCCCGAGATCTCGTCGGAGTGCTCGAAGCGGCTGGGCGCCATGCTGGGCGAGTACGTGCGCGAGCGGCGCGCCGAACCGGGCAGTGACGTCATCAGCGCGCTCTGCACGGCGCGGCTCGACACCGGTGAGACCCTGACCGACGACGAGATCGTCGCGTTCCTCCGTGTCCTCATGCCGGCCGGCGGCGAGACCACGACCCGACTCACCGGCAGCCTGTTCGCGCACCTGCTCACCGATCCGGAGCAGCTCGCGCTGCTGCGCTCCGATCGGTCACGAATGGGGTGGGCGATCGAGGAAGCGCTCCGGCTCGAGGCCCCGACGCAGTACGTCTGGCGGCTCTGCGTCCGAGACACGGAGCTCAACGGCACGAAGATCCCTGCCGGGTCGCCGATCGGTGTGTGCCTCGCCGCCGCGAATCGTGATCCGGCGCGCTTTACCGATCCGGAGCGCTTCGACATCACCCGGAGCACACCCCATCTGTCCTTCGGGCTGGGACCTCACATGTGCCTCGGGATGCACATGGCTCGCATGGAGGTCGCCGTCGCGATCGACGCCTTCCTCGACCACATGCCGAACCTCCGCCTCGACCCCGACTTCGCGCCTCCCCACACCCGCGGCATCAGCTTCTGCTCCCCCGCCGCGGTGCACGCACGCTGGGACTGAGACCAGCCGGCTGGCTCAGCCGTTGAGGACGACCAGCGCGTCGAGGGCCTCGACCGTGTCTGCGGCCGCAAGCAGCGGGTTGATCTCGAGCGAGTCGAGACGATCTCCGAGTCCCAGGCCGGCCTCCGCAACAGCCAGGATCGCATCGACGAGCGGCGCCATCGCGACCGGCGGGGTGCCGCGCGCGCCGTGCAGGAGCGGCGCTCCAGCGAGCTCGTCGAGCATCTCCTCCACATCCTCAGTGCCGACAGGGAGCAGGCGCATCGCCGTGTCTCGCAGCACCTCGACGAACACCCCGCCGAGACCGACCACCAACATGGCCCCCCAGTTCCGGTCGACCGTGACCCCCACGAGGAGCTCCTGGCCTCCACTCCGCATGGGGGCGACGAGCACGCCCTCGATCCGCACGTCGGGGCCCGCGTCGAGACCCGCCGCGACGACGGCGTCGTAGCCCTCACGTACCGCTTCCTCGCCCTCGACGCCCAGTCGCACGGCTCCGAAATCGCTCTTGTGCAGGACGTCGGGCGAGACGAGCTTGATCGCCACGGGCGTTCCGAAGCTCGCCGCTGCCTTCACCGCCTCGTCTGCTGAAGACACCAGCTCCGCAGGCACGAAGGGCACTCCGGCGTGTTCCAGGAGCGCCCGCGCTTGCCATTCGGACAGGGAGCCCGTCGCTTGATCGGAGGGCACGGCGAGGGGCGTCGGCGCACCGTGGAGGCGAGGGCTCCGCTCCAGCCACCGCGACCAGGAGGACAGGTGCCCGAGCGCCTGCGTGCCGAGCGCGAGTCCAGGGAGGCACAGCGGCACTCCTCCTCGCTCCACGGCTGCCTTCCCGACCGAGTTGAGGTGGGCGAACGTCTGCGAGAGCAGCACACCGGGCTTGCGGCTGCTCCGCAGGCCGCGACCGATCGCCCCGAGCATGTTGGCAACCGTCGGTGTCACCGCCGACTCGAAGACGGGGACGTTGCACAGCGCGGCGACGGCCCCGAACTCGTCCTCGTGGTCGACGACCTCGAGCACCCGCTCGAAGGTGTCGTCGCCGGCAGCGCCGCCCGTGATGTCGAGTGGGTTCTGGACCGATGCGAAGGCGGGGAGCATCGCACGGATCTTCGCCTGGGCGGCCTCGCTGAGCTGTGGGAGCGCAAGGCCGACACGCTCCGCATCGTCGGCCACGATGTCACACGAACCGCCGCTGATGGACACCACTGCCACGCCGGGAGCTGACAGCGGCCCGGTGTGCGCGATCGTCGCCGCCGTCGTGAGCACCTCCTCGAGCGAATGGGCTCGGATCACTCCGTACTGACGGAACGCCGTGTCGATCACCCGATCGTCCCCGACCAGGCTGCCCGTGTGCGAGAGGGCATTCCGGGCGGCGAGCACGCTCGTCCCGGCCTTCAGCGCGACGATGGCCTTCCCGAGCTCTCGGGCACGCTGCGCAGTCTGGACGAAGAGCTCGGGGTCCTTGACGGACTCCGTGAACATTGCGATCGCACGGGTCGCGTCGTCCTCGATCAGGTAGTGCAGCGCGTCGGTCGTCGAGACCATCGCCTCGTTGCCGGTGGTGATCAGATGGCTGATGCCGACACCGAGCTCACGCGCCATCTCGGCGAGCGCGTCGCCCATCCCCCCGCTTTGCGACGCGATCGCGACGGCACCGGGACGCACGTCGGGCGGGAAGCTGCTCGCGAAGCCGCCCGTCCGCATCGTGTAGCTGACGAAGCCGAGCGAATTCGGTCCCACGATCGTCACACCGCACGCGGCGGGCCTTCGCGACCAGCGCGTCCTGCGCCGCACGACCCTCGGCGCCGGTCTCCGCCCAGCCACTCGCCAGCAGGTAGGCGCCCGGGATCGAAGCGGAAGCCAGATCGTCGAGGATGTCGAGCGCCGCCGCGGCGGGGGCGATGATCACCGCGAAGTCGACCGGTACGCCGATCTCCGCGCAGGACCGCGCAATGAGCTGCCCGTTGCCGGCGGTTCCGCCCGAACGGCCGACGAAGTGCAGGGGGCCGTCGAAGCCGAGTTGGCCCATCTTCTGCTGGAACGCGGCGACCCGCGGGCTGCCCTCCTTCGCCCCGATGAGCGCGATGCTCCGTGGGTTGAAGAGCCGGCGCAGCTCCTCGAGGCTCGGGCGCGGATCGCTCATCGCGTCACGACGAAGCCGGACGCGTCACGATCCCAGGCGTCCGGTGTCGGACCTTCGGCGCGCAGCTTGAGCTTCTCGATCTTGTACTGGCCGTTGTGGGGCAGCTCGTCCATGAAGCGGATGAACCGCGGCACGAAGTAGTACGGCGCGTTCTCGTTGACGAACGTCGCCATCTCGTCGGCAGTCGTCGCGCGACCCGGTCGCAGCACGATCGCCAGCATCAACTCCGACTCGGACTCGAGCTCGGCGGTGCCGACGCCGTACGCGGCCACCTCGGCAACCGACGGATGCTTCTGCACGACGGTCTCCACCTCGACCATCGAGATGTTGCGGCCCTTGTGCCGGATGTAGTCCTTCTTGCGATCCGCGAAGAAGTACTGCCCGTCCTCGTCCCGGCGGGCGAGGTCGCCCGTGTGGTGCCAGAGGTTGCGCCAGCACGCGGCGGTCAGCTCGGGTTGGTTGAAGTATCCGGCGAAGAGCAGGTACGGCTCGGTGGGGCGCATCGTGATCTCGCCGACCTCGCCGACGGCGACCTCACAGTCGTTGTCGTCGACGAGACGAACGTCCCACAGGAACGTCGTTCGCCCCATCGTGTTCGGCTTCCACACCGTGCCGTCATCGGGCGCGAGGAAGACGTCGATGCACGTCTCGCTCTGGCCATAGATCTGGATCACGTGCTCGATCCCGAAGCGCTCCTTGAACCTGGGCACCATGTCCCACGGCATCGGGACGGGCGCGAAGAAACGCACCGGGTTGTCGGCGTCGTCGGGCCGCTCGGGTGCCTCCATCAGGAAGATGTGCATGGACCCGAGCGTGCTGGTGATCGTGGCTCCGTAGTGGCGCGTGCGGTCCCAGAAGCGGTTGACCGAGAAGCGGGGATCGATCCCGGCGGGGATGCCGGCAAGCAACGACGGCCAGACCGCGCCGGTCCATGCGCCACCCAGGTACATCGGGAAGCACGTGTAGTAGCGATCGTCCTCGCGGACGCTCCGGTCGCTGTTCCACACCGAGGCCGCGCGCAGCAGCGACGAGTGCCAGTGGATGATGCCCTTGGGCTTGCCCGTCGTGCCCGACGACCACCACACCATGAGTGGGTCGTCGAAGCGCGCCTCGACGTCCGGACTCGCCGTGGACTCGGCCGCGAAGTCCTCGAGCGTCGTCGACTCGAGGCCGGGGACCTCGATCCGCTCACCGTTCGTGACGAGCTGGCGGAGCGCAGGGGGACGTTCGATGTCCGCGAGGCGTGGGGCCAGCGCGGCGTCGGCGACGAGGACGTGCGCGGTGGTGTCCTCGATGCTGTTGCGGAGGAACTCACCCTTGTAGTCGGTGCTGAGCGGCGTGAAGATCGCTCCGAGCCTCGACGCCGCGATCCCGGTGAGGATCAGCTCGATCGACGGCTCCATCAGCATCGACACGAGGTCGCCGCGGCCGACGCCGAGCCGGGAGAGGCCGTGGGCGATGCGGTTGACCTGCTCGTGCGCCTCGCCGAAGGTGACCTTGCGATCGTCGGACATCAACCAGATGTCGTCGCCGACCGCGTCGGCTTGGGTGGCGAGGATCTTGCCCACCACCCGGTCCTCGAGCCGGGTCACGTCGTACAGGTGCATGGCCGGTCCTTCAGGCGGTCAAGAGCTCACGCAGCGCAACCTGCGAGACCTTCATGGTGGGAGTGCGTGGAAGCTCGGGCAGCACCATGATCTTCGTCGGCACCGAGTACGGCGTCAGCCGCTCGCGAACCCACAGCTTGAGCTCGTCCTCGGTGGGAGGGGCCGCCACGCCGTCCTCCAGGACGACCGCGGCTCCGGGGACCTGTCCGAGCCGCGCGTCGGGCAGGCCGACGACCGCGGCGCTGCGCACCGCCGGGTTCTCGGCGAGCACGCGCGCGACTTCGTTGACGTCGATCTTGAACCCGCCGCGGATGATGACGTCGTCGGCGCGACCGTGGATGTAGAGGAAGCCGTCGGCGTCGATGCGCGCGAGGTCGCTCGTGCGGATCCACTCGTCTCTTCCGTTGATGGAGGGCATGCGCGCTTCGAGGATGCCGACCTCGTCCTCGAGCACCCGCCCGTCGGCCGGATCCACGACGCGGAGCTCGATACCGGGATGCGGTCGGCCCACCGTGCCGAGCTTGGCTCGCCCCCACTCCCGGACGTCCTTGATCGTGAGGCTCGTCAGCGCGCCCGAGAATTCCGTCGCGCCGTAGGCCTGGATGAGCGGGATGCCGTACTTGTCGTCCCACTCGACGGCTGTTGCCTGGTCCAGTGGAGCGGTGCCCGATCGGACGACCTTGAGACCCTCGAGCCACTCCTTCGGGATGTCGGCATCGAGGAACATGCGCATCGCCGCGGGGACGAGCAACCCGGCGACGACGTTGTGGTCACGGACGAGCTCTCCCCACGCGACCGGGTCGAAGCGCTCGAGGAGCCCGACCTGGCGGCCGTCCATCACTGCCATCATCAGCTCGCCGAACGCAGTGATGTTGAACAGCGGCAGCTCGACGATCGTCATCGCGGCGCGCAGCTTCGGCGATGCCCCAGGGTTCTTGCCGCCGTGGTGCTTCGACGCCGCGACCCACGCCGCCCCGAGGCTCTGCGACAGGACGTCGATGCGCTTCGCGCCTCCCGTCGTGCCGCTCGTGAGCATGCTGGTCGCGGTGCCGGGCGCCGGCGCGTGGTGCGACAGGCTCGGATCGAACCCGAGGCCCTCGAGGCCGCGGACCGGCTCGGCGAGGTGGCCCGTGAGCTCCAGGCCCAGCGCACCGACCTCCCCCGCCGCGGCCCGGAACTCCGGACGCGCCCAGTCGGCCCCGTCGGCGGCGATCACCGCCGGACGGAGGTTGTGCACGTCGGTGGCGGAGGCGGCGTCCGGGAGCAGCGCGTTCAGCGGCAGGATGCTGCGCCGCGCGCGGAGGATGCCGAGCATCGCAGCCACGACGAACGGCCGGTTCCGGGTGACGAGCCCGATCGCGCACTCCGACGGCACTCCGGCCTTCTCGACGGCCTCCAGCAGCGCGGTGCCGACGTGTGCGAGCTCACCCCACGTGAGCCACTCGCCCTGGAAGAGCAGCTCTGGTGCGCCAGGGTCGAGCCGGAAGATCGTGTCGAGCGTGGCTCCGAGGTCGAGCGTGTCGTCGGCGTCGGGCGCGGCTGCGCTCTCGGGCAGGTCGGCCATCGCCGGATCGTACCCCGGAAGGCTCGGCCCCTTCCCGGCGGGCGGCGCCGCGGGTGCTCGATGCGGGGCCAACGACTCGGCGCCGGCGGTCGGGCTGCGCGATCATGCTGGCGCCACACGGAATCACGGGGCGGCATCACGAGGAGACCCATGTCCGACGACATCCTGTACGAGAAGGACGAGCCTTCCCACATCGCGCGCATCACGTTCAACCGACCCGAGAAGTTGAACGCGATGACGATCGAGATGTACGAGGACATGGAGCGCTTCCTCGACGACGCCGCCGAAGACGACGACATCAAGGTCGTCATCCTCCGCGGTGCCGACGGCATCTTCACCGCCGGTCAGGACCTCAACCAGGTCTACGAGTGGTACCGCGACCCCAAGCACCCGGACGAGAAGCGCCGACCCAGCCAGCGACGCCGCCTCGTCGTCGACCGCAAGAACATCGACTGGTACCACCGCCTGCTGTTCCACCCCAAGGCGACGGTCTGCCAGGTCGAGAAGTACGCCCTCGGTGGTGGCTTCGAGTTCATGATGAGCTGCGACCTGAGCGTCGTCGGCGAGGGCGCCCAGCTCGGCATGCCCGCCGCCCGATTCCTCGGCCCGTCACTCGGCGACCTGCACCTCTTCTTCCACCGTCTCGGCCCGGTCCTCGCGAAGGACCTCCTCCTCACCGGGCGCATCGCAATGTCCGACGAGCTGGCGCACCTCGGCGTGTTCAGCCGCTACGTCCCCGACGCCGACGTCGCCAAGACGACCGAGGAGCTCGCGGCGGTCGTCGCCCGCATGCCCGCCGACGGCATCGTGATCGCGAAGGAGGCTTACCGCCTCGTCGAGGAGAGCATGGGCATGGGGCTCTCGCACACCTTCTCGTACTTCCTCCACGCGTTCGCGACGAACCTGCGCTTCGAAGACGACGAGTTCAACTTCGTGAAGACACGCTCCAAGGCCGGCACCACGAAGAGCTTCGACCTCGCCACCAAGTACTACGCCGGCGAGGACGTCGAGGAGTAGCGCGTCAGGGGACGATCGAGTGGAGCCGTTCGACGTCTGGCGGGCCGGAGTACGCCACTCGCCCGTCCTCGAGCGCGATGCATCGCGACGCGCATTCGAGGAAGGCGAGCTGGTGCGTCGCGACGAGCACGGCAACATCTGACTCGGCCGCGGCAACCAGCAGCTCGGTGAGCGACACCTGCCCCGCGGGATCCAGACCGACGAACGGCTCGTCGACCAGGAGCACCGCGAGCGGGCGCACCAGGCCGAGGATGATCGACGTCTTCTGACGAAGGCCGCGGCTGAACCTCGCGGGGAGATCCTGCGATCGCTCCGTGAGCCGGAACAGCGCGAGGAGCTCGTCCGCCGACTCCGGGCGGCCGTCGTGACCGTGGAGCCGGGCGACGTACTCGATGTGCTCGTCGACACTCAGGTCGTCGTAGAGGACCGGCTCGTCGGCGACGAACGACAGAGCCGCGCGCGCTTCGATCGACCCCGCCGCATGGCCGTCCACGGTCACGTCGCCATCGGTGGGTTCGATGAGCCCGGCGATCAGCCGGAGCAGCGTGCTCTTGCCGGCGCCGTTCGCGCCGACGAGCGCGACGAGCTCCCCCGCATGGATCGTGAGGTTGGGGACGTCCAGCGCGACACGATCGCCGTAGTGCTTGGTCAAGCCGGCGGCGACCACCGCGGCGTTCGAGATCGAGCTCACGACGGCACCGTCCGCGCCTGGATCCACGACAGCGCGCATGCGGAGACGAGGGCCGGGATCGCGGCCGCCTGGAGCGCCGCTTCGTGCGCAGACCCGCTCGTCGTGCGCGCGAGCACGATGGGGACCAGCGCAGACGCGGCGATCGCGGGCCCGAGCGCGATCCGCAGGACGAGCAGCACCACGGTGAACTCGGGAAGTCCGAACTCGAGCAGCAACGTCGGCGAGGGTGAGCCGAGCACCAGTGACAGCGCGGCTCCCGCGATGACGGCGACGGCGCACGGGATGGCGACCACGAGCGCCACGGCGAGGGCGCCACTCCCCAACAGCAGCGTGTCGACGGCCGCGCCGATCAGCGCGAGCGCGGTGACGACACCGACACCGACCCCGAGATGGCGGATCGCGAGGCGGCCCCACGCGACGGGCAGCAGCCGAGCGCGAGCCGCATGGTCGAGCTCCTGCGCGAGGCTCTCGAGCACGTCGACGCCCACGAGGAACGCAGCACCGGCTCCCACGATGATGAGTGCGTCGGTACCCTGCCACACACCGGCCGCAGCCGCGGCGACCAGCACCGCGAGGACCACCACCCGAACGACGCGACCGAACGGCCAGCGCGCGATCCCCCGCCAGCCCCGTTGCCAGCACGCGCCACCACCTGGGATCGGGCGGTTCCACCAGGGACGGGCACGGGGCAGCTCTTGCGCGAGCTCTCGGTGCAACACGATCACCGATCGGACGTCTTGGAGCGTCGCCGCATAGCGCAGCTCATTGACCAGGTGCACACGACGCTCGACACGCTCGAGGGACACGCCACCGGCGACCGCGACGCCGGTGGCGACGACGACCAACGCAGCGACGCCACCGGCAACCGCGAGCCATGACCACTCCAGCGGCGCCAGCGCGATGTGGCCCAGCGCCGTCATCGGCGAGGTCTCGATGCGCGCGACCAGATCGACCGTCGGCCAACCGACCAACACCCCCGCTGCGATCCACACATGGGGCGTGCGCACGCGCAGCCCAGAAGCGATGAGCGCCGAGGCCCAGACTGCGAGCGCGACGACCGCCGCGAAGCAGCTGACGGCGCCGATCCACTCCACCCGGTCGCCACCGAGGCGCTCCGCAACCGCACTGCCCGCGACGGCTCCGACGATCGCCGGCGTCGCCACGACACCGCGCAGCTGACGCAGCGCGAGCGAGCGAACCACGACCGTGCGTGGAATCGGAGCGAGGAGCAGGAACCGGACATCGGCTGCCTCCGGTGCGAGCGGCCCGCCCCGCGAGCCGGACCGCAGTCCGGCGACCAGCGCCACCGCGAGCGCCACGCCGAGGGCGGCGGGCCCGTGCGCGCGCACGGAGTCGAGCCCATCGGCGCCGAGCCGATCGCTCCCCGCGAGCCCCGAGAGGAAGAACAGCCCCGCAAACGCAAGGAGCGCCGTGAGATAGGCCTTGTAGAGCGAGTCCACCCAGTCGTCCTCGCGGAGGTACGCGCGGCGACGGGCCCGGTGGAGCGAACGCAGTGTTGCCCGGGCCTGCCCCTCGTCACGCACGCCGGCAGCGTAACGAACGCCCCTGCGTCGAGATCCAGCGGCGCCATGTCGACCAACGCGAACGCGGAGCGTTCAGGACCACCGGCCGTGGTCGCGGAAGCTGAGCGACGAGTAGTCGTGCGGGATCTCGGACGGCTCGAGTGGTGTCGAGACGTCCTCCGACGTCGGGCCGATCCGATCGGCGATCGCTCGGAGTCGCGACCGGTCCAAGCCGTAGACGTCGATCGCGTTCTCGCCCAACATCAGCCGCACGTCGTCGGGAGCGATACCCGCGAACGTCTTGCGCATCGCGAGCGACGTGTAGGGCCACGTGCCCTCCTCGTGGGGGTAGTCGCGACCCCACAGCATGTTGCCGATGCCGACCTCGTGGGCGGCCTGCGCCTCGCGGTTCGACATGAAGCTCACGCCGGCGAAGCAGTTGGTGCTCCAGTACTCGCTCGGCGTGCGCGGGAGCCGCTCCCGCACCAGCACCGAGCGCTCCGGCGCGAGGTAGAGGGAGTCGAGGTCACGGACCATGCCGGGGATCCACTCGGCGGTCACCTCGGTGAAGACGATCTTGAGACCCGGGTGACGCTCGAAGACTCCGCTGAAGATCATGTAAGGCAGCGCACGCGTGGAGAAGAACCCCATCTCCGACTTGAACAGCTCGACGGCCTCCGGCCCTGAGTAGGTGTCGAGATGCGGCGCGCTCGCGTGGCACGCGAGTGGCATGTTCGACTCCTCGACGACGCTCCAGAACGGCTCCCACACGGGATCGTTGTACGCGGGGCGCGAGCGGCTGCGGTCACCTGCGAAGTTGACGCAGCGCAGCCCGGCATCCCGGCTCCAGACCACCTCGTCGACCGCAGCGTCGACGTCGCCCCACGTCGGGACCTGTGCCACACCGAGCAGCCGGTCCGGCGCCTCGGCACAGAAGTCGGCCAGCCACTGGTTCACGATGCGGATGCCGACGCGCTGGAGCTCCCACTCCCAGTCCGTGCTGTGCAGCCGGAGGTTGGGCGCGAAGGGAATCGCCTCCGCATTCTGCGCGCCCTGGAACACCACCTCGGCGGCGACGCCCTCGGCGTCCATGTCGCGCAGGCGCGCGTGCACGTCCTGGTTGCCGGGAACCGCCGCGGCGCGGTGCATGCGCTCCGACCAACCGTCGGGATAGCGGAACTCCTCAGGAATGAGCGTGACGACGTGGTGTCCCGTCTCCGGAGGAGGCATCGCTTCGCGTTGGAGGAACTCGTCGTAGACCTCGAGGTGCTTCGCCGGGCAGTACGGACGGAGCTGCTCTCGCATCGACGGCCCGACGTGCGAGTCGACGGACACGACCACGTAGCGGTCGTTCGAGGTGCGCGCCTGGTGGTCGCCAACCCTGGTGGTCGTCATCGTGGTCCTCCCCCGTGCTTCGACGCGGCGTTCAAGGCGTCATGACGACACCCCCGTCGACGGTGATCGTGGCACCCGTGACGGCCGCACCGCCATCGCCCACGAGGAATGCGACAACCGGCGCGATCTCGCGGCGCGCGTCGGGCGCGCGACCGAGGGCTTCCGTGTTGCGGGTCGGGGACGCCGGTGCCTCCATGCCCGGGCCGAGGAAGAGCTGGTCGGCGACAGCTATGCAGTTCGCGGTGAAGCCCTGCGCGCCCCACGAGCGCGCGGCCGACTTCGCGAGCGCACGCAGACCTTCCATCGCCGCCGTCACGGGAACGAGACCGACGAGGCCCCCCTGCCGCGCCACTTGCCGTGAGGAACACGAGGGAACCACCGCGGTCGCCGAACGCCGTGTGGGCCGCCTGACTGCACCAGAGCGCCTCTTGCAGCACGCGCTCGCAGCGTGAAGCCCAGCCGTCGTCGTCCGTCTGCAGCAACGGTGTGAGCACCATCGCGTCGAACGGGATCGCGGCGAACACCACCGCGTCGAGGGAACCCAGCGTTTCGGTGACCGACTCGAGCGCCTGCTCGACATCGCGCCGGCTCTCGAAGGCACACTCCACGACGAACGCGGCGCCCTCGACCGGCGTGCCGAGGTCGCCGACACGATCGAGCACCGCGACGGTCGCGCCCTCGTCGCCGAGCCCGGCGGAGAGCCCCCGGCCGAGGCCGTGTGCACCACCCATGACCACGACGACCCGTCCGTCGAGCGGCACCGGCCCCGACGGACGGGTCTCGCGGTCGGACACGTCAGCCCGTGTGGACGATCTCGTGGATCGTGCCGTCGGGCTCGTGGTACTCGCCGGTCGAGTAGCTCCGGCGGAGACACGCGACGAGCATGCGGTTCCCACGCGGATCGAACTGGATCTCGTTCCACCCGGCTTGGAGGTTGTCGGCGAAGAGGTGCTCCTCGCCGTGCTCGTCGATGCGGAAGATCTTGCCCGTATAGGGCAGCGGACCCGGCTCGGGCTTCGTGACATGCATCAGGTTGACGGTGCCGTAGTGGCTGTAGAAGACCTGTCCACCGAAGGGACCGAAGCTCGCGGGCGCGATCTCCGCCATCGAGAGGCCCATGTCCTCGTTGCGCAACGGCTCGGGGTTGATGTGATCCCCCTCGACGACGAAGAAGTCGACGTTGTTGTGCGGCGGCGCCTCTTCCTCGAAGCTCGCCTGCGACAGCCCGGCGACGATCATGCGGCCCTCGAGCTCACCCCAGTTCGGGCCGGCCCAGAACACGCGGTACGGCGAGACGGGGAAGGGATACGAGTCGCCGTCGAGCACGATCCACGGCTCCGCATGGCCCTGCGGGTCGACGACGTAGATCGTGCAGTTCATCAGCGTGTTGCAGATGTAGTAGCCCTCGTGCGCGCTGCCCAAGGGAGCGAACCCGCCGATGCACAGCGCGCCGGGCACTCCCCCGCCGATCTTGCCGGCATGCGGAAGCACCGAGAACGGGACGGCCGTGTCACCCTCGACGCGCCACACGTAGTGCGGCGAGAGGGCGCCTTCGCGGCCCGGCTTGCTCTGGCCCGGGAAGAAGAGCGTTCCCTCCCAGTCGCCGAACCAGGCCGGCGCCTGCCGCGGCGACATCGGCATGCCCGGGCCGATCTTGTCGTAGGGAACGAAGCGCTCCATACGCGAGTCCGGGTACACCCGGTACATCGCGCCGTGGCCGCGCGTCGGGTCCCATCCCCGCTCGGGCTGCCCACCGATGTCGCACAGGGTCAGCACGCCCTGGTCGTCGATCCAGCCCATCATGGGGTCGTAGAGCCACTCCCCCACGTCGACCATCAGCCGCTTCTCGAACCCGGGCTCGACGAGCCGGATCTTGTCCACGCAGTCGGCTCGTAGCCAGCCGTAATCCTCGTCGGCCATCGCTGGGTCCTCCTCAAGGCGCCGAAACGGATGGTTACCTTATCGGTGCCCCCGCGCCGGTTCCACCTGGAGGTGCAGCGACCGGAGCCGCGGCTACCAGCCGTTGAGGGCGGCGACGCGGCGGCGCTGCACGGCGGAGTTGCCGAACATCGCACGGTCGAAGACAGCCCGCTTGAGGAAGAACTGGACGTCGCACTCCCACGTGTAGCCGATGCCACCGTGTGCCTCGACCGCGCGACGTGACGCCTCCACGTAGCGATCCGTGATGTGCGCCTTCGCCAGCGCGGCGAACCGTGAAGCGTCGTCGGGCACGTGATCGAACGCGTGCGCCGCGTACCACGAGAGGCCGCGCGTGGGCTCCACTTCGAGCGCCATGTTCGCGAGCTGGTGCTTGAGGCCCTGGAAGTGGCCGATCGTCACTCCGAACTGCTCACGTGCCTTCGCGTACTCGACCGACATCTCCACGCACCGCACCGCGCCGCCGTAGGCGTCGGCCGCCAGGAGGACCAACGCCGCGTCGTGCACCGGACCGCTGGCCTCGACACCGTTGGGAAGTGGGTCGTGCGCGACGCCGTCGAGCTCGACGGTCGCGAAGCGCCGGGTGCGGTCGAGCACCTCGACCGTCGTCGTCGTCATGCCGGCCGCGCCGCCTTCGACGAGCGTGAAGCCGCCGCCGCTCGTCCCGACCACCGTGAGGTCGGCGCCGGAGGCCGACAACACGAAGTGCTTCGAGCCGGTGAGCAGCTGGTCGGCGTCGAGCGTCCAGGACTCGGGGAGCCAGCGCTCCCCACCCTCGGCGACGGCATACGTAGCACGGATGCTTCCATCGGCGAGACCCGGCAGCCACCGGTCGCGCTGGGCGTCGCTTCCTCCGAGGGAGATCGCGAGTGCCGCGAGGACGTGCTCCAGGAACGGGCCCGGGGCACCGGCGTAGCCGAGGCACTCGGCGGCGACCGCGAGGTCGAGCAGCTCGAGGCCCATGCCGCCGTGCGCTTCGTCGACGAGAGCGCCCAGCACGCCGAGACCGGCGAGCGCGGACCAGAGGTCGGCACTCATGCCCTCGTCGCTCTCGAAGACGGACCGAACCTCCGTGAGCGAGAACTCCTTCGCGAAGAACCGCGTGAGCGTCTCGTGCAGCAGACGCTGGTCTTCGTTCAGGTCGAAATCCATAGCGAGCGAAGTGTACCGGCGCCCTCCTCGAAGGCGTCAGCCAGCGGCGCCCACGCGGGCGAGACCGCGCCGCTTCGCGTTCGACGCCACGATCCGGTCCCAGTCGAGCCGGTAGAAGTCGACGGCGGCCTCGTGCATGACGCCGGCGAGCTGCGCCTCGGTCATGTCGGTGCGCTCGAGCATGTCGGCGGTGAACGGCGCTTCCGTGTCGAAGTGCGGATAGTCGCTCGCCCACAGCACGGAGCTGTTGCCGAAGCGCTCCTGCACGTACGGCACCATCTCCTCTTCGCCCTCGCATCCCACGATGCAGTGCTGACGGAACACCTCTCGAGGGTCTTCCTTGGATCCGACCAGCCAACCCACCTGCTCCCAGTGCTCGTGCAATCGCTCGAGCCAGAACGGCACCCAACCGCAGGTGGCTTCCATCAAGCCGACGCGCAGGCCCGGGTGCCTCTCGAAGACGCCACCCTGGTACAGCGTCGAGAACGCGACCATCGCCTCGAGCGGGTGGACCGCCGTGTGCAGCGTGATGAAGTTCCCGAAGTTGCGGTCCCACGCGAGCTGGTCGCGGTCGCGCCACGCGATGTTGTGACAGCAGATCGGGACGTCGAGGTCCTCGGCCGTCGACCACAGGATCTCGAAGTCGGGGTGGTCGAGCTTTCGGCCGTCGACCGTCGGGTTGGGCCGGATCCCCGCGCCCACGGCGCCGTACTCCTCCACGCAGCGGCGCAGCTCCTGCGCGGCGAGCTCGGGGAAATGGCCGGGCAGCGCCGGGATGACGAGGAGCTCGTCGGGAGCCGCACTCGCGTAGTCGGCGGCCCAGCGGTTGTACGCCTGACATGCCGCGACCGCGACCTCCGGATCCGTCACCGAACCGAAGTGGAGCCCGATCGTCGGGAACATCACCGCGGCGACGATGTCCTCCGCGTCGTGGACCTCGAGACGCTTGTGCGCGTCCCAGCCCCCGGGCTCGGACTGCCCGTAGCGCAGGTTCTCCACCCGGCCGGGCTTCAGACCACCGGGCCGCAACGAGTCGCCATAGCCGAAGGGCGCCTCGGCGACGAAGAGCGGGAGCACGTACTCGCCGATGACCAGACGGCCCGGGAGGCCGTCGTCGGCCGGCTCGAGCCGGATGCGGTCACGCATCCCCGTGGGCACGTAGTCCGACCACAGCTCGGGCGGCTCGACCAGGTGTCCGTCTCCGTCGATGACCAGCATGTCGTCCCCCTCGGCGTCGCGTGGCACTCGAGCGAAGGCACAGTAACCCCCTCGTGCGTTGTAGCACAGATGTAGTACATTTATGGCATGCCGCGGGTCAGGGTGAGCACCACGGTCGACCAGCACCTGCTCGAGCGCGCCCGTGCCGCACGTGAAGGCCTGAACGACGCAGGGCTGCTGGACGAGGCGCTGGTCGCGCTGCTCACACGTCAGCGAGCTGCAGAGCTGGACGCGAGCTACGCGGCCTACGACGACGTCCCCCTCGATGTACCGGATGACTGGGGTGACTTGGCCTCGTTCCGCGAGGCAGGCGCAGCGTCGTGACGCTCCCCGCTCGAGGAGAGGTGTGGTGGTGCGAGGTGCCCGACGTGGCGCGCCGTCCGGTCGTCGTCCTCTCGCGCGACGCCGCGATCCCGCGATTGCGACGAGTGCTGGTCGCGCCGTGCACGACGACGATTCGCAGACTCGGTAGCGAGGTCCTGCTCGAGCCCAGCGAGGATCCGATCCCGAAGCGATCGGCAGCCAACCTCGATTCGGTCGAAAGCGTCTCGGTTGGAACTCTGGTCGAACGATTGGGTCGCCTCAGCGACAAACGCATGCGCGAGATCTGTGCCGCACTCGCAGTTGCGGTCGCGTGCGACTGAAGTGCGCGCCTGACCTTGGGACGACGATCCACTCGCCATCAAGGGAAGACCTGAACGCCGAGCGCGCGGAGCTGCTGCCCGCATGCACGCGAGCTGGCCCCCGGCACACGCCCGGGTCCGGGCGGCGAGTCGATGGCGACACATCCGGGCCGCCAGTCATCCAACACCGCTCGCAGATCGTCAGGGCTGGAGCGGGATCGAGCACACACAACCCGGAGCGCGTCGTCGACCACCACGACGTCGAGCCCGCGGCGAACCGAGACGTCGACCCCGACGGCGACGCCGGTCATGGGACAGACCGCAGCTACGGCACCCAGTTGGGGTCGCGCTTCTCCATGAACGCCGCCGGGCCTTCCACCGAGTCGGGATGCTCGCGGTGGTCCATCAACGCCTGGAACCCGCGCTGCAGGCCGTCCTCCATGCCGCCCTCCAGACTCTCCCAGATCACGCGGAGCGAACGCTCCGTGCTGCGCGGAGATCCCGCCGCCGCGAATCCCGCGAGCTCACGCGCGCGTTCCATCAACTGCTCGTGCAGGACGACCTCGCCGACGAGATGGAGCTCCAGCGCGCGCTGCGCGTCGAGCCGTTCGAACTTGCCCAGCACGACCATGCGCAGCACCGCGTCGAGCGGCATCTTGCGCGAGAGGCCGATCGGCTCCAGCGCGCTGACCTGACCGACGTTCACGTGCGGGTCGAGGAACGTGGCCTGGTCGCTCGCGATCACGATGTCGGCGTCGGCGACGAAGTGGAGACCCGCACCCGCGCACACGCCGTTCACCGCGGTGATCACGGGCTTGTAGACCTTGGCCTGTCGAGCCGTGAACCGCGGGTACTCCTCCTTGCCCGCCAGCTGCTCGACGTCGCCCCCGGCGCAGAACGCGCGGTCGCCGGCACCGGTGACGATGACGACACGCACCGTCGGGTCGTCGGCGATCTTCGGCCACAGCTCGGTGAGCGTGTTGCGCACTTCGTAATTGAGCGTGTTGAGACGATCGGGACGGTTCAAGGTGACCGTCAGCACGTGCCCGTCCTGCTCGATCAACAGCGGTGCTTCGCTCATGATGCGCGCTCGTGCTCTCGTCTGGTTAGCGCCGGTAGAACGCGGGGAGGCCGGCGCCGATCGGGGTGATCTTCAAGCGGCGCAGGATGCACGTCTGGATCCGCCACGCGCCGTCTTCGAAGAGGTAGGTCTCCTCGTAGTGGCCGGCGCCCTCGAAGCCACACGCGGCCGCACCTTCGTCGGGACGCTCGAGGTAGTAGTCGTACATCGCCCACACGCCGCGTGCGTTCGTGTCGTCGATGATCTCGATCTCGGGCATGTGACCGTGGTGGACCGTCTTGGCCGTACCAGCCGTGCCACTCACGTTCTCCACGATCGCATCGCGGCCGTGCACGATCGCGTCGTCCTTGCCGAAGACGGCGTTCTTCGCGACAACCTCGGCGAACTCGTCCCAGCGCTTCTTGTCCATCAGTCGGAAGTAGCGCGCCTTCAGCTGCTTGATCTGCTCAATCGCCCACAGACGTTCGATGTCGTCCATCTTCCCGCTCCTCTATCGCCGCGGTGCGAGCGACGCCGCGGCCTCGCGCTCGTCGATGCCCACGGGCATCACCGCGATGACCGGTGTCGTGACCCCGTGCTCGACGAAGCGCTCCAGTTGCGCACGACAGTCGTCGGGGCTGCCGTGCACGCACAGCTCGTCGACCACCGAGTCGGGAACCGCCGCGAGCGCGGCCTTGCGGTCACCCGCGTCCCACGCGTCCCACATCGGCTGCAGTGCGTCACCCCGGCCCAGCCATTGCATGTACGCCCGGTACCCGGGGACGTTGAGGTAGCCCGTGATCACCGGTCGCAGCGTCGCACGCACCGCCTCGGCATCGGTGGTGGGCGCAACCATGATGCGGGCGACCACCTCGGCGTCCGCGTTCTTCTCCCGGACGATCGGCACCACCTGCTTCACGTCGTCGGACGACAGCCAGTTGAGGATCACACCGTCGGCCTCGGACGCCCCGAGCGCGAGCATCTGGGGGCGGAGCGCGGCGACGAGGACCTTCGGGACCGCAGCCGGGGGACGCGCGAGACGGAAGCCCCGGATCGAGAAAGTCTCGTACTCCTCGGTGACCTTCTCGCCGGTGAGTGCCTGGCGCACGAAGCGCACGACGTCGCCGCGTGCGCTGATAGGGCCTCTGGTACGGCACGCCGTTCCACGACTCGACGACCGCGTCCGAGGAGGCACCGAGGCCGAGCACGAACCCGCCCGCGCTCGCTTCGGCCATCGCGGCCGCGGTCTGCGCGAGGACACCGGGCCCGCGCGTGAACACGGGCAGGATCGCGGTGCCGAGGCGAAGCCGCGGCTCGACTGCGGCCGCGAGCGTGAGCGGCGTGAGCCCGTCGGCGCCGCTGTGCTCGGCCGACCACATGTCGGTGTATCCGACCTCGGCGAGCTCGCGGTACATCGCGCGGTGGTCGGGCAGGGAGAGCGAGCCCAGCGGAACGGTGAGTCCCCAACGCGACGCCTGGTCCGTCATCTCAGCCCCGCAACGTCAGCACGCCGTTCGACAGGACGGTCTCGCCGCGTTCGGAGGTCGCGACGGTGGCCAGCAGACGCCCGTCGTCACGCCACCCGGAGACCACGAGGGTCTCGCCGGGGAACACGATGCCGGTGAACCGCGCCGACCAGCCGCTCGCCGCGGTGACGTCGCCGTCGAGCGCATGGTCGACCAGCGCCTTGCACGCGATCCCCCACGTGCACAGGCCGTGCAGGATCGGACGGTCGAAGCCGGCCACCTTCGCGAAGGCGGGGTCGGCGTGCAACGGGTTCTTGTCCCCCGACAGGCGGTACAGCAACGCCTGCTGCGGGAGCGTGCGGGCCTCGACGGTGAAGTCGGGCGTGCGCTCGGGGATCAGGTCGACGGACTTCGGGCCGGAGTCACCGCCGAACCCACCCGCGCCCCGCAGGAACAGGCTGAAGCGATTGGTGAACAGCGGTTCGCCGCCCGGCATCTGCGTGCGGGTCTCGAGCACCGCGAGCGCGGCCTTCCCCTTGTCCCACAGCGCGGCGACGCGGCTGTGGTGGACGACATCGGCGGCCGGCGGGATCGGCGCGTGGATGTCGATCGCCTGCTCGCCGTGGAGCATCAACGCGGGGTCGAACTCGAATCCCGGGAGCCCCGTCGTCTCGGTCACCGCCTCCTGGGCCGGGATGACACCGAACGACGGGAGGACCTGCAGGCCGTCCTCGTAGGTGTAGCGCAGCTCGCGCTCGTCGACCGGCGGTACGCCCGCACCCAGGCCGAGGTGATAGAGGATCACGTCGTCGGCCGTCCACGACCCGTCCTTCTCGAGCGGGCTCGCCGCGAGCACCCGCTCAGCATCCATCGGCACGGTGGAACTCCCTGTGGTCGCGATTGGGGCTCGTGATTCACCGCCGCGCGGGACGGCCCGGCGGGCCCGTCACAGTATCGTGACCGCCCGCCGGACCGCCTCGTGGGGACCGCTGAGTGAGCTCAGCCAGTCCAGCGGATGTCGTAGATCGAGCCGTCGGGCTCGTGGTACTCGCCGGTCGAGTAGCTCCGCCGCAGCGACGACACGATGAGCCGGTCCCCGTCGAAGAGCAGCTCGTTCCACCCGCCGCCCTGGAGCTTGTCGGCGAACACGTGATGGTTGCCGTCGCGGTCGATACGAATGATCTTCTCGTCCCACGGCAGCGAGCCGGTACGCATCTTGGTGACGTGCATCTGGTTCATCGAACCCTGGAGCGCGTAGAACACGTCGCCGCCGAACGGACCGAACTCCGGCGGCGCCACGACCGCCATCGATCGCCCGAGGTTCTCCGCCGCGACGGGCTTCGGCACCACCTTGCCGTCTTCGATCAGGTAGTAGTCGGTGTCGTTGTGCTCGGGAGCCTCGGCTTCGAAATCGCTCGCGGTGAGCGCAGCGATCATCATCGTGCCCTCGTGCTCACCCCAGCTCGAGTCCGCCCAGAACACCCGGTACGGCGACAGCTTCGCCGGCGTGTTCGGCTTGTCGAGCACCATGAACACCTCGGCCTTGCCGTCGGGCGTGACCGCGTAGATCGTGCAGTTCATCAACGAGTTGCAGAAGTAGGTGCCCTCGTACTCCGAGCCCTGCGGCGCGAAACCGCCGATGCACAGCGCACCGGGGATGCCGTCGCCGATGGTTCCCGAGTGGGGCAGCACCGAGAACGGGACCGCGTGATCGCCGTCGACGCGCCAGACGTAGTGGTCCGACAGCGCGCCGGCCCGCCCCGGCTTGCTCTGACCGGGGAAGAAGAGCGTTCCTTCCCAGTCACCGAACCATGCGGGCGCCCGCCGCGGTGACATCGGCATGCCCGGACCGATCTTCTCGTGCGAGACGATCGTCTCGAGCCGCCCGTCGGCATGAAGCCGATAGATCGCGCCGTGACCCTGCTCGGGGTTCCACCCCCGCTCCGGCTGACCCCCGATGTCGCAGAACACGAAGCTGTGGTCGGGATCGGCCCACCCGAGCATCGGGTCGTACAGCGGACCGCCGACGTCGACCAGCACTTGCCACGTGAAGCCCGGCTCGAGGACCTCCATCTTGTGCTCGCAGTCGCGCTTCAACCACTCGTAGTCCTCGGGCACCGTTCGTTCGCTCCCGTCTCGATGGTCTCGGGTCACGCGCCGATCGCACCCCGCACGTACGCGGAGATCGTCCCGGCGCAGGTGAGCTTGTCGTCACCGGCTGGCGTCCCGCGACCGTAGCGTTGAATGCTGCCGATCGTCACGGAGCTACGCCCGCACGCGCACGGCGAGAAGTCCGCTTGGACCTCGTCGCTGGTGATCACCCCACCCCAGCGGCCGTCGAGCGTGAAGTCGAACAGCGCGAGGCGGCCCACGATCTCGCCCGACGGGGGGCTGAGCACCTGCTCGCCGCTCTCGTCGAGGATGACCGGGAGCAGCTGCGCGGGCGCGTGCCGACGTCCTGCGCTGCACGAGGCGAACGAGTTGTTGATCTCCGACATCCCGAACGTGTCGACGAACTGGCAGCCCTCGAAGAACGACGTCGTGCGCTCGAAGAAGTCGTCGGGGATGTACGCCGCCTTCTGCCCACCGCCGCTCGCGACGACGGAGCCGGGCGTCCAGGGACCGTTCTCCATGCCGGCGGCGCGAGCGGTGTCGACGAGCTGCACGAGCTCCGCCCAGGCGCAGCGGACGAAGACAGGCTCGCTCCGATGGCGCTGGAGGGCTTCGACCATGCGGGCGAAGCCTGCCTCGGTCTCTGCCTGACGCTCGCGCGTCTCACGCTCCATGCGCTCGAGGTCGGCCGGGGTAACCGTGCCGTCCTCCATCGCCTTGCGGATCGCGCCCCACCGGTTCAGCTCCGCGACGCTGGTCTTGCGGTCGAGGAGGTAGTAGGTCGCATCGGGCCGCGTGAAGAACTCCGCGACGATGCGGCCCGAGTCCATCGGACGCTGGTAGCCCCGCGTCGGGTGGAGGATGATCCCGACCCGGCTGTGGTCGGGCTGGATACCGGCCCAGATGAAGGCGTGCGCCTGCTGCACGCGGTGCCACTCGAGGTCGAGATCGGTCCAGTTGAGAAACGACGACTTGCCGGTCGTGCCACTCGACGCGTGGACGTGGTGACCGGCGGCCTCGAGACGATCGAGCCACTGGTCGATGTCGGCGACCCCCTCGACGTCGACGCTGCGCACGTCCGCAGTGGAGAGGGTGTCGAGCCACGCGTTCATGCGCGACCACTGGCCCTTGGCGACGAAGCTCTCCGGATAGCTCTTGTACGTCTGGTGCGAGAAGAGCAGCGGGACGATGTCGGAGAGATCCTTGATGTGGTCGGTCCCGACGTCACGCGCACGCTGGTCGAGCACCGGGATCTGCTCACGACGCTCGGCAAGTCGCTCGTCGAGCGCCTCGAGCTGGATGGGCAACAACTCCGCCGCGGTACGGCGATGGGCCTCGTCGAGCGTCGCCCACTCGAGGAGCTGTGCGGTGGCACTCCCCGCCGGCGCACCGCCCGCCGGCAAGGCGAGTGCTTCGCTCGTGTCACGCATGTCGTCGCTCCTCAGTCCTCGTCGGTGACCCAGCGCACCATCCGGTGCAGCGGGTAGAAACCGTCGTGGGGGCGGCCGAGGCTGGGCAGTCCCCCGGAGCTTCCCAACGTGACGATCCGCTGGCCTCCGGCCGCGGCGAAGGCGTTGCGCACCTCGACCTTGCGGTGCTCGGGATACACGCCGATCGTCTGCGTCGCGACGTTCACGAAGCGCGCGGCATCGGCGATGTTCTCGACCGGCACGACGTTCACCGTGCGCGAGATCAGGTCGAAGTCGACCGGCTCGTCGGAGCGGATCACGAGACCGGTGCCGTCGATCGCACCCCACACCCGGAAGTCGGGCGTCATGTGGCGGAGCACCTCGACCTCGTCGCGGATCTCGGACGGCGTGACGCGCCCGCCCTCGGACTTCGCGGCACGAACGTTGATCTGGGTCAACAGCTCCTCGCAGTAGCGATCGAGCTCCTCGACGCTGCCTTCGATGAACTGGATGCGGCTGCACGAACAGCCCTCCTGGTCGCCGACGTCCTGCGCCGCCGCCGTTGCTGCGGCGAGCACCGTCTCGGGGCTGTCGAACACCTCGTGACCGAGCACCGAGATCGAGGTCTTCGGGTCGAACGACACCAGCTCGAGTCCTGGCCCGAGGTACTGCTGCAAGTGCTGCATCCCCGCGGTGCCACCCCACGCGACGATCTTGTCGAAGAACTGCGGCCGGTAGAGCACCGACTCCACCGCTGCGTCGCCACCGCG
Organism: uncultured Actinomycetes bacterium; assembly: GCA_963815405.1. Lineage (GTDB taxonomy): Bacteria > Actinomycetota > Acidimicrobiia > IMCC26256 > DASPTH01 > CAWFGR01. The sequence continues at coordinate 340,459 of CAWFGR010000008.1, read as the reverse complement.
CCAGTACGCGGCCGAGAACGACTGCACCAGCGGGTGTGACGGATCGATCTCCGCCATCGTCGCGAGCACGGCCACGGTGCTGAACAGCTCGTTCGACGGCAGCTTGATCAGGTGCACACCGCGGCTGAGACACGCGCGCACGATCGTGATCGGACCGACGCCGGGGTTGTTCCCCGCGATGACGTGCACCATCCGACCCGCGTACGGACGGATCCTCATGTGGACACCGCCCGGTCGCACGACCTCCTTCCAGCCGTCGTAGCGACCACCGAGCGCAGCATCGACCTCGGCTTCCATGAACCGTCGATCGAAGAACGAGTTGAGCGAGCGGTACCCCTGCTCGATCGCCGCGTGACCGAGGGGGTTCACCAGGCACGCGTGGTGGCATGCCTCCTGCAGGTGCGGGTTGGCGTCGTAGTCGAGCCGGCGCGCGGTCTCGACGAGGAAGCCGAAGATCTCTTCGTAGGGGAGCTCGGCCGCCGGCGGGATCTCGCTGCGCGGCCAGACCAACGCGGTGAGGTCGAGCTCCGGCGTGGAGAAGCCGGTCTCGAGATCACGCGAGCGGTACTCGCGCCCCGCTCCCTCGATGACGACTCCGCGGGCAAAGTGGCGGACGGGTACCAATGCGCTCACGGCGGCCCTCCCGAGACCTCGGCGAAGGTCCTAGTATAGCTCTTGTATGCAAGAACGACTCGCCCGAGGGCTCAGCCGGGGCGCGGACGGCGCTCGATTCCCGCCTGGCTCGTCAGGTGCTCGTCCGTGAGCCGCACCGCCGTCTCGCGGTCCCCCGCGAGGATGGCGGCGACCAGCTGCTCGTGCTCCTCGACCAGCCCTTCGCGCCAGCCGGCGACCGGAGCCGGCTCGACGGGTGACGGCCCCATCCGCAGCTGGCGGCCCTGGATGTTCCGGTAGACGTCGGCGAGCAGCGCGTTGCCGGTGGCTTCGACGAGCACTTGGTGGATCCGCTGCCCTGCGGCGCGAAACGTGAGGAGGTCGGCACCCAGCGCCACGCGCTGCAGCTCGACCGCGTCGAGGAGCTCGCGGCGCACGTCGTCGGAGAGGGGACCCGACAACAGGCGGTCCGTGACCCACACCTCGATGATCCGGCGCAGCTCGAACACATCGGTCACTTCCGCATAGGTCACCGGCACCACGAGCGCGCCGCGCTTGGGGAAGACCCGAAGCCAGCCCTCGCTGCCGAGGACCATGAACGCTTCGCGCACCGGAGTGCGCGAGACCCCGAGGGCTTCGGCGACCTGCATCTCGGTGATGAGCTCACCGGCTGGATAGCCGCCGGCCGCGATCTGCTGCTTGACGAACTCGTAGACGCGCGAGCTCGCCGACTGCTTGGTCGATGCACCGTTGCCGGCGACGGTCATGCGCGCATCCTCTTCCCAACCAGTGCATGGCGCGAGATCTCGGCGAGTCTACGGAGACCGCCTGTCCCGCCGCGCCTCTCCGGAGACGGCCGAACACCCGTAGTACTCTACTCGCATGCAAGCGCCGATAGGTCGACCACGCGTGGCATCACGCCCGGAATGAGGTGCACGGAACCATGACAGCTCATCTCGACGTCGAGGTGCGCGATCGTGTCGCCATCCTGACGATCAACCGACCCGACGCACGCAACGCGCTCGACGCGGCCCTCCTCGCAACCCTAGCGCAGGCACTCCGCGAGGTCGACGCCGACGAGGCCGTCGACGTCGTGGTGCTCACCGCAGTCGATCCGGTGTTCTGCGCCGGGCTCGATCTCAAGGAGCTCGAGCCCGGCGGCGGGCTCGACATCAGCACGCTCACCCAGGCCGGCAACCCCTGGCCGGTGCTCACGAAGCCGCTCGTCGGCGCGATCAACGGCGCCGCGGTCACGGGCGGGCTCGAGCTCGCGCTGTGCTGCGACGTGCTGGTGGCGTCGGAGCGCGCCAAGTTCGGCGACACGCACGCTCGCGTCGGCATCCTCCCGTTCTGGGGCATGACCGTGGCGCTCCCCCGCGTGGTCGGATACCGCCCCGCGCTCGCGATGAGCCTCACCGGCAACTTCCTCGATGCGCAGGATGCGTGGCGACTCGGTCTCGTCACCAAAGTGGTGCCACACGAGGAGCTCATGCCGACGGCACTCGCGCTCGCGGCCGACATCGCATCGAACGACCAAGCGGCCGTGCGCGCGTTGCTCGCTGCGTACCGCGAGACGGCGGCGACGACCGGCGCCCAGGCGGTGCTGGACGAGCAGACCCGCGCGCGGTTGGCAAGGTGAGGGGTTCGACGCCGAGGAGTTCGCGCGTCGCCGTGAGGCAATCACCGCGCGTGGGCGTGCGCAGCGATAGATCGACTCGAAGGAGCGCACATGTCGAGAGTTCTCATCACCGGCTGTTCGACCGGGATCGGTCGCGCGCTCGACCTCCGAGCTGACGAAACGGGGCCACCACGTGATCGCCACGGCGCGGCGCGTTGACTCGCTGGACGACCTCGATGTCGCCGAGCGCCACGCGCTCGACGTCACGAGCGACGCGTCCGTCGCGGCGTTGAAAGCAGAAGTGCCGGAGGTCGATGTGCTGGTCAACAACGCCGGCGTCTCGTTCTCAGGGCCGGTCGAGAGCGTGTCGTTGCCCGCGATGATCGACGCCTTCGACACGAACGTGTTCGGCGCGTGGCGTCTCATCCAGGCCTACCTCCCCGGAATGCGCGAGCGACGGTCAGGGCGCATCATCAACGTCTCATCGATCGCGGCGCCGCTCACCTTCCCGCTCTCCGGCGTCTACGGCGCGAGCAAGAACGCGCTCGAGGCGATGAGCGAGAGCCTCAGCCTCGAGGTCGGGCACCTCGGTGTGAGCGTCACGGTCGTCCGCCCACCGGCGGTGGTCTCGCAGTTGAACGCGAACAGCCGCAAGACGGAGCTCCTCGACGATTACGCCGCGATCGCAGAAGGGCAGAAGGCACGCTTCGCGAAAGGCGCGGCGACGGCGATGCCCACGGAGGTCGCCGCCGCCGACATGGCGGATCTCGTGGAGAACCCGGCGAGCCCGCTGCGGGTGGTGCTCAGCCAGGCGGCTCAGGAGCGCGTGGCGGCGCGCCACGCGATGACCGACGAAGAGTGGGCACGCATGCAACGCGAGGCGTTCGGTGCAGCCTGACACGATCGGCTTGTCCGTCGGGCCGCCCTCGCCGGCGATCGCGGCGCTGCTGGCGCGGCGCGACGGCGACGACCCGTACCGCGTGCCGGCGCACGAGCTCGCCGCGACGCAGCTCCAGGCCGTCCAGGAACAGCTCGAGCGCACGCGTCGCCATCTGCTCGTCCTCGACACGCGCGCGATCGACACCGGCATCAGCACGGTTCGCTCGTTCGACGACGTCCGCCAGTTGCTCTTCTCGCACCAGACCTACAAGAGCTATCCCGAGCGGTTCGTGCACGCCGGGCGCTGGGGCGCGCTGCAGCGGGTGGCTGGGCTCGCTGGCGACTGCACCCGTGCCCTCCATCGACCTCGAGGACGTGTCGGGCATCGACGACTGGCTCACGCGGCTGCGCGACGCGGGCTTCCTCGTGCACGCGTCGAGCGGCACGAGTGGCAAGGCGTCGTTCCTGCCCGTCGCCGAGGCGGACGTGGCGTTCCACCGCGGGGCCATGACACGCGGCATCAGCTGGATGACCGGCTTGTCACCCGGCGCTCGACGACCCGCGTTCCTCCTGGGGCCCGCGCAGGGCCACCATCGTCTGGCGACCGGGCTCCGCGTCCTCGCCGACGGGTTCTGCGATCCCGACGCCACGATGTTCCTCATGCCACGCGAGGCCGGGCTCGACGAGCTCGCTCGCATGGGAGTGCTCCGCGCGTGGATGCAGGACGGCACGATCACTCCCGCCGAGCTCGCGGAGATCGACCGCGATGGCGCCCGCCGCCGCGACGAGAGCAACGAGAGCTTCGAGCGCATCACGACCGGAGTGCTCGATCGGGTGCACGAACCGATCATCATCCGGGGCATCGCGCCACTCGTGATGCGCCTCGTCGAACGGCTTCGCGTGGCCGGCATGGCAGACGGTTCGTTCCATCCCGAGACGGTGGTGATCTACGAGGGAGGCGGCAAGGGACTCGAGCTGCCCGACGACTTCCGCGAGCAGCTCGCGGCGTTCTTCGCCGGCTCGCGCATCACGACCTTCTACGGCATGAGCGAGCTCAACGCACCGCTCGGTCGCTGCTCGGCGCGGCGCTGGCACGTGCCCGCATCGATCGTGCCGCTGGTCCTCGACGAGTCCGGCGAGGCCGTGCTCGGACCCGAGGCCGGTGATGTCGTCGGGCGTCTCGCGCTGTTCGACTGCTCGGTCGCCGGTCGCTGGGGTGGGATCATCACGAGCGACCAGGTGCAAGGTCACGCTGATGCCTGCCCGTGTGGTCTCCCGGCGTTCTCGATCAGCGCGGTGAGTCGCTACGGCTCGGCGGCGGGCGACGACAAGCTCACCTGCGCAGGCACGATCGCGGCGTATCTCCGTGGAGTTGCGGACGAGCGCTGACTGACGCAAGCTCCTCGCCCTGCCACCTCGACCACGAGCCTGGGGACGCCACGATGGGGAGACTCGACGGCAAGGTCGCGATCGTCACCGGCGCGGGTGCCGGCATGGGACGCGTGGTCGCGCTTGCGTTCGCACGCGAGGGCGCACGCGTCGGTGTGGTCGACATCGATCGCGCCGAGCGCGGAGGCGACGGCCGCCGAGATCGGCGCGCCGGGTCTCGCCGTCGTCGCCGACATCGGCGAGGAAGCCGAGTGCGCGCGAATCGTCGAGGGAGTCGTCGCTGCGTTCGGGCCGGTCGAGATCCTCGTGAACTGCGCCCAATGGCGCACCTACCCGCGTGTGGAGGACCTGTCGGTCGACGACTTCATGCGCATGATCCGCACCGGTCCGCTCGCCGCGTTCATGCTCTCGAAGGCCGTCCTCCCCTCGATGAAGGAGCTCGGGCGCGGCAAGATCATCAACTTCGGCTCGTGCACGAGCGAGAACCCCGCGGAGGACAACATGGCGGGCTACGTCTCGGCGAAGGGTGCGATCCGCGCGCAGTCGAAGGCACTCGCGTGGGAATGGGGCCGCGCGTACAACATCCAGGTGAACACGGTGTGGCCCGCCGCGATGTCGCCGTCGTTCGAGCAGTGGCAGCGGCGCGCGCCGGAACAGGTGCAGAACCTGCTCGACAACCTGATGCCGTTGCAGCGCTTCGGCGACGCCGACCGGGACGTCGCCCCGGTCGTGGTGTTCCTCGCGAGCGAGGACTCCGACTGGGTGACCGGTCAGACCATCGGCGCCAACGGCGGCCGAACCTTCACGTAGCGTCCCCTTCGGGATGCCCGCGTGCCGCAGCCCGGCGCCGGCAGCTACTCCTCGATGATCTTGATCGCCTGCTCAGGGCAGCCCTCGACGGCCCGGCGAGCACTCGCCTCGAGCTCGGGAGGGATGCCGTCCGGGTAACGAAGCACTGAGTAGCCCTCGTCGTCCGACTCGAAGACGTCGCCCGCCAACGTGTAGCAGCGGCCGTGCCCGGTACAGAGCGACGTGTCGATCGTGACCTTCATCGATCCTCCTCGGCATGTGTGCGGCGCGGACTCTATCGCCCCACTTGCGGAGGCGCCCGGCCAGCAGGGAATCGATAGGCTCGCTCTCGCTGCAGAGAGGAGTACGCGGTGGGTCACGACGTTGCACGTGAGCAGTTGATGCACGAGTGCGAGTTCCGCGTGCGTGCTCTCGAGCCGGGGTACGAGGTGCGCGTCGACATCGATGCGGGGACGATCCTCTACGACCCCATCCTCGGCTGGGTCGATGGCGACGGTTCTCTCGTGTTCAGCGACCACGGCCCGCAGCGCGACCCGCTCCATTGGAACCCCGACGAGGGCCACGGCGCGATCTACCGCTACCACCGCAGCGGCGCGCTCGACCAGCTCATCGGTCCCAACAGCCTCCCCGGCATGCCGTACATGATCCGCAAGGCGCCGGAGTGGTTCGGCCCCTGGGGCGGCCACCTCTTCTTCCCCAGCCAGCTCGGCGGCGGACGCGCGGGAGCGCTCAAGGGCCACGGCATCTTCCGGCTGGATCCTGCGACGCGCACACCCGTGCTCGTCGCGGAGATCCCGAAGGCCGGCACGATCGGCGGCGGCGAGCCCGGCGCGGCGATGATCGGTGGCTTCAGCCCGCCGGGCAGCGGCCTCGAAGACGTCTACCTCTGCCAGACGATGATGAACTGCGTGATCTACAAGGTTGGGATCGACGGGTCGATCGAGCCGTACATCATCCTCGACGAGCCGAACGTTCCGTACCCGATCATGCCGTATTACATCTTCTGGGCAACCGGGCCCATCTGGGGCGAGCACGAGGGAAAGCTGCTCCTCTGCGGCGTGGCGGACAAGAGCTTCGAAGCGGAGGCCCCGTCCGACCACAAGGTCGACTACTTCGTGATCGCGAACGACAAGGTCGATCCCGAGCCGATCCTCCACGCCGACATCGGCGTCTCGATGGCCGAGGTGGCACCGCCCGAGTTCGGGCCGTTCGCCGGTCACACCTTCCTTGCCGACTTCGGGTCGATCAACCTGATGCACGTGTCGAAGCCACCGGACGGGCCACTGCCCTACGACGTGCGCATCCTGCGCATCGACCCCGAGGGAAACACCCACGTCTTCGCCGACGGCTTCCAGGGCGGTTGGGTGGAGCTGCGCTTCAGCGGCGATCGCATGTACGTCTCCACCTTGCGCCGGAGCTACTCGACGGGTGAGTACCACGAGCCCGACGGCTCGCTCTACGAGATCAACTACACCGGCGCCCGCGGGTGAGCGGCGATCTCAGCGCGTCGGCAGGACTGCTCAGCGGCTACCGCGTCGTCGAATCGTCGGTGCTCCTGAACGGCGCGTCGGCGTCGATGTTGCTCGTCGACCTCGGCGCGGAGGTCGTCAAGATCGAGAGCCCCTTCCTCGGCGACTACATCCGCATCGAGGAGACCCGCCACATCCACGCGGCAAGTGAACAAGGGCAAGCGCAGCCTCGCGCTCGACCTCAGCACCGAGGGTGGCCAGGACATACTGCGCCGGCTGATCGCGACCGCCGACGTCTTCGTCACCAACGGAACGACCGAGCGCAACGAGAAGCTCGGCCTCGGCTACGACCAGCTGCGGGCCCACAAACCCGACCTCGTGTACGCGGAGAACACCGGCTTCGGGGCGACGGGCCCGTACCGCAACATCCCGACGCACGGTCAGATGATGGACGCGCTCGCCGGTGGGCGGCCGATGATGGTCGGCAACGACGGGCTGACGTACCCGAAGCAGCCGGTCCGCCCGTGGTCCAGCATGACGGTCGGGTCGGAGGGCGTCGCGGCCGGCGCGGTGTACACCGCGTTCCACGTCGCCGCCGCGCTCGCCCATCGTGAGCGCACCGGCGCGGGGTGCCTGATCGACGTCTCCGCAGCCGCGGCCGTGGTCGCCACCGCGTGGACCGCCGCCAACGCGCAGCTGAACCGGCCGGCGCTCGTCGAGGCCATGGAGCGCGAGGACCAATGGCAGGGCATTGCGCGCTACCAGTGGTACCTCACCAAGGATGAGCAGATCGTCCTCTTCTGCCCGGAGGAGAAGGGGTTCTGGGAACGCTTCTGCGACCTCGTCGGGCGTGAGGACCTGAAGGACCAGATCCGCGGCGTCGAGCTGCGCCGCGAGATCCAGGCGATCATCTCGACGAGGACGCGGCGACGAGTGGATGCAGTTCGGCATCGAGCATCGCCAGCCGTTCGGGCCGAGCTACGTGACGGCCGCCGAGATCCGTGACGATCCGCAGATGGCGGCGCGCAAGATCTTCTACGAGGGCACGGATCGGGAGGGTCGGCCGTTCACCTTCGTGGGTGAGCCGGCGTTCGTCGACGACGTGGCGTCATCCGAGTCGCGGCCGGCACCCGAGCTCGGCGAGCAGACCGGCGAGGTCCTGGCCGAGCTCGGCTACTCAACCGACGAGATCGAGGGTTTCGCCCGCGATCACGTCACCACCGCGGCCGAGATGCGCACCGACCACATCGCGTTGAACGTCCATGGCGGCGCCGACGCCCTCGGAGACGCCGCCGCCGGCTGACCTCCGAAAGGGGTAGGCCAGGTGCCGGAGGTATCCGGTCGCCGGCACCGGATCGGTCGTCCCGAACGCGGCGGGGTGTCGGCCGCGCGGCAGGTGCGCCGTCCCGAAGATCCGGTCGACGACCGGGAGCCCGAAGTTCTTGTCGCGCGGCTTCGGCATCGAGCGCATGGTGCCAGTGGTGCCACTCCGGAGTGTTCACGACCCATCGCAGGACGGGGACGCTGAACCGCACGTTCGCGTGCTGGAAGATGGCGAGCAGGACGAAGAACGCGGCGACCCCGCCGAAGACACCCCGGTCGTACCCCAACACGACGAGCGGCAGCACGGTGAACGCCTGGGTGAACGCTGCGTCGATCGGGTGGAGGCGCCCCGCCGCGATCCAGTCCATCTGCTCGATGCTGTGGTGCACCGCGTGGAAGCGCCACAGCAAGGGCACGCGGTGCGTCAGCCGGTGACCCCAGTAGCTCCCGAGGAACACGAGCACGACCGCGAGCGCGATGGACACGGCGGCGGGAAGCCCGGCTTCGAGATCGAAGGAGCGCACCCAGAGGAGGGGGAAGGCGCCGGCCACGACCAGAACGACCGTGCCGACGATCACGAACAGGTTGTTCACGAGCAGATGCGTGAGGTCGGTGACCAGCCCCCGCCGCAACACCTTCTGGGATCGCAGCGCGAAGGCGCGCTCGAGCGGCACCAGGACGATCCCGAGCACCGCGAGGCCGACCAGGGCCTGCGGCCGCACGAAGAGCGCCACCACCATCGCCGCCAGGAACACCAGCCATTCCATGATCGACCTTCCCCTCATAGGTCTGGCCCCTCAGACCTCTGGCGTCGGTGCAGGACCTGCACCAGCCAAGACGACGAGCGCGGAGCCCGCGTCAGCCGATCGTGAGGATTCGGTGAAGCCGGACACGTGGCGGGGAGACAGGCGCCATGCCCGACGACGAGAGCCCTTCGGTGAGTCGGCTGGCGGGTCAGCTCGGCTGCCTCTTCGTCGACCGGCCCGAGCTCCGGGACGCGAGCGGGACTGATCAGCGCGACGGAGCAGCCGGTTCGACCAGCTCCGCGCGGAGGCGCGCCACCACGTCATCCGCGATCCCGACGCTGGCCGCGTAGCCCTCCCAGCCACCCCATCGAGTGTGCACCAGCGCGACGAGCTCCTCCATCACGTGGGTGCGCGCGTCGCGCAACTCGGGTGGGATGTTCGTCCATCGCCGCGCTTCGACCTCCGCGCCGTCACGCTCGATGCGGCGCGCGGTGATCGTCGGGACGCTCAACTGGGTCAACGTGTAGTCGGCGACCACGTCGGCATCGGAGACGCCCAGGAGCCCGAGCACGACCGCCGCGAAGCACCCGGTGCGGTCCTTGCCGGCGAGGCAGAAGAAGACCGCCGGCAGGTTCGCGGCCTCGGCGATCGTGTTCGCAGCAGCGACGTACGAACCTGCCCCGCGCTCGAGCATCGCGAGGTAGAGCTCCGCCGCGGTGCGACCCTCGAGCAAACGACCCGTCCCACGTGTGCGATCGAACGTGGGGCAGTGCACATGACGGACCGACACGGCACCGATCGGACCGATCCCGAGCTCCTCGATCTCGTCGTTGGCCCGGAAGTCGATCGCCGCCCGGATGCCCAGGTCGCGCAGGATGTCGAGGTCCGCCCGCGTCACGGTGTGGAGCGAGTCGCTCCGGAACAGCCGGCCCGGACGCACGCGTCCCCCGTCGAGCGTGTCGTAGCCACCGAGGTCGCGGAAGTTGACCGGCCCCTCGAGCTGGACGTGTCGGTTCGTCACGGTCGGCGATCGTACGACGCCTCTTCCGGGGTGAGCTTGCGGACCGCGTCGCCCGGTCGCACAATGCCCGGCTCGACGACTCGCGCGTTGAGACCGCGGAGGCGCAGCCCTGCGCCCGCCGGGGAGTTCACGAAGCGCAGCGCGTCGACGCCGAAGCGGGCGCTGAACTTCTGGCAGCCCGTGTGCGGCTTCGCTGAGACTTCAAACGCCGCCGAGCCGATCGCGAGGAGCGACCCGCTCGGCAAATTGTCGCAGCTGAGGTCGAAGTCGACAAAGAGCTGGTCGCCAGCCAACGCCCAGCGCGACCGCGCACCCGTGATCAGCTCGGCGGCGCGTGCGTTCATGATGGTCACCTGGGCCTCGGGGTTCGGGCTGCCGTCATCGGTCGACGTGCTGCCGCGAACCCGCCACGTGTCGCGCATGAGGCCGCCTTCCACTGTGAAGCGTCCTTCGGCGAGCTCCTCACGCTCGTCGACGGCGGGCCGGCACACGACGAGCTGCACGACCCCGTGGTCGGCGGGCGCGCGCCGGATCTCGGCCAGGCCCGCCTCGAGCTCGGCCAGGGGCAGCGTTCGCATTCCAGCAGTCTGCTGCGCGTCCGGCTGGTCGGGCGAGCATTTCCCGACCGGCTCGCTGAGGTTCAGGCGTCCTCGACCAGCGCGAGGACCGCCTCGACTTGACGCCCGCAGCGCGTGCAGTGCACGCGACGCAGCTCGAAGCGCGCCGCGCCCTCATAGGCCGCGGTTGCCGGCCAACGCTCCGGCACCGGAACCCGCTCGATGACGGACTCGTCGTGACCACAGGTCTCCGGCGCGACCAGGTCGGGTGACCCCGCGCGCCGCCGTCGTTCGAGCTCGCGCGGCGAGTGGTCGCGGGTGCGTCGACGACCCACCGGGCCGACTCCTGGCGCACGACCACGTGGTAGTCCGCCGCCGCGCTCCCCGCGCTCACGAGGCCTGCCTGCACGTCGGCGACGACGGCTGAGGGATCACGATCCAACGGGTCCGCGTACCCACCGCCACCTCCATACTGGTGCACCATCACGTCGTCGAGACCGATGGTGGTGACGGCCTTCGGCGCGAGAAACTCGCGTCGACCGTCGAGGTCGTCGACGTCGAGCGCACGGACGTCACGGCCGCCGCGCACGACGACGAACCCGTTCGGCCAGCTCGGTTCACCGCCGCCCGCACCTGGAGTCGCCGGCTGCTCGACCCCGTGCGCGAACGTCGTGGAGTCCATCGCGCCGGCGGAGTGGTGCAGCACGTACGCATGCTCGCCACCGACGCCCCCGCGATGGCGGCCGGGTCCGCCGGAATCGGCGAGCTGACGGCGCCACAGGTAGAGGAGCGGGTAGTGGTACTCCGCGGTCTCGACGTTCGCGATCGTCGCCTTGGGCGACGCGATGCTCCCGCCGCTGTCCAGGCCGTCGCGGTCGCGGAACGCGCCGCCACCGCCCGCCGTTCCGTCGAGGATCATCGTGCCGAACGTCGCGCCGTGGTCCCAACGCCCGAAGATCGTCTGCCCGCCGAAGGCGCCGTTGTGTGCCCCCATGGCGCGTTCGCTGCCGCCGGCACCGAGCATCGCCGAGAAGCACGCGGTGAGGGCGGTGCGCACCGCGGCACCCACGGCGGTGTTCCCCATCGACACACCGGCCGGCCACTGCGCGTCGACGATCGAGGCCGGACGCGACCGCACCGTGATCGTGGGCCAGAGGCCGGCGGGCACCGGGGGCAGGTCGTAGCCGAGGATCGCGAGCGTGATCGCGAGGATGGCGCCGCGGAGCGTTCCCACTCCGGCATTGATGAGCGACGGCGCCTGGTCCGCGCTCTCGGAGAAGTCGAGGTCGATTGCGTCACCTCGCTTCGTCAAAGTGACGACCACCGGGTACACGGCATCCTCGAGACCGTCGTGCTCGATGAAGACCTCGCGGCGCCACACACCGTCGGGGAGCTCGGCAAGCCGCGACCGGAACCTCGCCTCGGTGGTGCGGACGAGGCGGTCGATCGTCTCGACCACGACGTCGGTGCCCTCCCTCCGGCACAAGTCGAGCACTCCTTCGGTCATCACGTTGTTCGCCGCGATCTGGCCACGCAGGTCCAGCGCATTCAAGCCTGGGGTGCGCGAGCGGATCAGGAACTCGCGCTCGAGGTCCTTGCGAACCACGCCGGCCTCGACGATGCGGATGGGCGGGATCGGCATCGCCTCGGAGTAGATCGACGTCGCGCCGGCGGTCACGCTGCCCGCGACCGGGCCACCCACGTCGGAGTGATGCACGAAGTTGCCGCACCAGGCGATGAGCCGATCGCCGTCGAAGATCGGTGCGACGAGCGCGACGTCGGGCTGGTGCTGCGCGCCGACGTAGGGATCGTTGGTGAGGAACATGTCACCCGGTCGGATCCCGGGATTGTCGGAGTGCTCTCGAATGATGTAGCGCACGATCACGTCGAGGGCGGCGGCGTGCGGCATGGCGTACGCGCCGATCATCACGACGTCGCCGGTAGCCGTCATCATGCCTGCGTTGAAGTCGTACGACTCGTTGGCGACCGGCGAACCCGACACGCGACCGATCGTGATCGCGGCCTCGTCGGTGATCGACCACAGCCGGTAGCGGAGGATCTCGAAGGTCGCGGCGTCGACACTCACGGTGCTCACGCGCGGGCTCCGATCGCGATGGTGACGTTGCCCATGTCGTCGATCGTGGCCGAATCGCCCGGAGGAATCACGATGCACGTCGTCGGGAGCTCCACGAACGCCGGACCTGCCAGCGTCAGCTCGGGTGAGAGCGTGGCGCCGTCGTAGACCGGACACTCGACGGCCGAGCCTCCGAACCACGCGCGGCGCCGGCGCGTGGGCTCCCGCCCCGAACGATCCGGACGCCGCGGCACCGGCGTCGGCATCGGGATGGTCGCTTCGACACGAACTCCGACGAACTCGATCCCGGCGTCGGTGTACGCGGTACCCGGGCCGAACACCCGCTGGTACTCGTCCTCGAAACCGGCAGCAACAGCATCGAGCGTGCCGGCATCGATTCGCCCGGGCGGCAGTGGAACCCGCAACGCATGCACCTGGCGGCGGAACCGCAGCGTCGCGGATCGTTCGACCACAACCGCGGTCGGGTCGCCTGCGCCCGCGAGCTCGGTTCGCACGCGGTGCTCGAGCCGGTCGAGTACCTCCTCGAGCCACGCCAGCGGCGGTGGGAACACGGCGGGGAGCTCGAGCTCCGCGGACGTGTGCACGTCGCTCGCCACCGCGCCGTACGCGGAGAACACCGCGGCGTTCGCGGGCACGACGACCTGCGAAACCCCGAGCTCGGCGGCGTAGCGCGCCGCGTACTGCGGTGCCGCGCCGCCGAACGCGTAGAGCACGAAGGTGCGCGGGTCGTGTCCGCGCTGCACCGTGACGCGGCGGACCAGGTCGGCCATCTGCGCACACGCCACGCGCACGATGGCTTCGGACGCCTCATGTGGATCGAGTCCGAGCGGTTCGGCGACGACCGCGAGCACCGCCTTCTCTGCGGACTCCGCATCGAGCTCGATCTCAGAGCCGAGCCGGTCGAGCAAGCCGAGCACGACCGCGGCGTCGGTCACCGTCGGCTCGGTCCCTCCGCGGCCGTAGCAGACCGGTCCCGGCGAAGCGCCCGCACTGCGGGGTCCGACGCGCAAGCCGCCGGAGTAGGGGTCGATCCAGACGATGCTCCCGCCACCGGTCCCGATCGATTCGACGTCGACAACCGGCGTCGCGATCGCGTACTGCCCGATCGTCGGTCGCCGCGCGTACTGCAGCGCGCCACCGACGACGAGGCCGACGTCGAAACTAGTCCCGCCGACGTCGGACGTGATGATGTCGCGGTGGCCGAGCACGCGGCCGATCGCCGCCGCGGCGCCGAGCCCGCCGACGGGACCCGACCACACGGTGTCGAGCGGCCGCTTGACAACCTGCTCGAGCTGCTGCACCCCGCCGGTCGACTGCGTAACGAACAGCGACCCGCCGAACTGCTCGCCTCGGAGTTGGGTGTCCAAGTCCTGCAGGTACCGGGCAACGATGGGCCCGATGTACGCGTTCAGCACCGCGGAGGTCGTGCGCTCGTACTCGCCCAGGCGCGGTGCGAGCTCCGACGCCAGCGTCACGTGCACGCCCGGGAGACGCTCGGCCACGATCTCGGCCAGGCGCTGCTCGTGCACCGGGTTGGCGAAACCCCAGAGCAACGAGATTGCCACCGCGCCCACGTGGAGCTCGCGGAGCGCATCGATCGCGGCGACTGCAGACTCCTCGTCGATCGGCACGACGACCTCGCCCCAGCGGTCGACGCGCTCGACGATGCCCCGGATGCACCCGCGCGCGACGAGCGGCTCCGGTTTGCGCCACGCGAAGGGGTCGAGCAGCAGGTCCTGTGGGAGTCCGGTGGTCTTGTCGATCCTCGCGATCGCGAGCGTGTCCTCGAATCCGGCCGTCGTGAGCAGACCGACCCGCGCGCCGCTGCGGGTGAGCAAGGCGTTCACACCGACAGTGGTGCCATGGGCCAGGAGCCGCGCCGACGAGAGCGCCACCCGGCGCTCGATGCCCGCGGTCCGCGCCGCGTCGGCGATGGCCAACATCACGCCGTCGGCGGGTCGGTCAGGGGTCGAGAACGCCTTTCCCACGGTCACGGTCCCCGCGTCGTCGACTAGCACGACGTCGGTGAACGTGCCGCCTGCGTCGACCCCGATCAAGGCGGTGGGCGTAGGGACTGGATCGGCGACCCTGTCGCTCGATGCGCTCACGCCCGGTCCCCCACACTCGGCAAGGGACAGAGCCTACCGACCACCTGATCAGTAGAAGTCGTCCTCGTCGATCGCCTTCGGGTCGCCATAGTTCTCGTAGATGAGCTGGGCACGACGGGCGGCATCGAGCACGCGCTGGCGAATCTTCTCCCGGCCCGCCTCAGTGTTCGCGATGTGCCCGAAGGCCTTCATCAGGGTCTCGCCGTGCTCCTTGTCGGCCTCGGCGTGGACATCGAAGAACCGCGCCTGCTCGGGCGTGAAGCCGTACCGCTCGACGAGGGCGTCATAGATGAGCTGGGAGGCGTCACCGAATGCGCCCTCGAACAGGAGCCCGTCGAGGCAGACCTTGATCCACCAATCCTCCGGGTCGTACTTCTTCGGCACATCCAGGTCGAAGACCGGACGGAAGCGCGGGATCGGGCGGATGGCGGCGATCTGTTCGTCCGTGAAGTCGAGCGCCCGCAGGAAGTCCCGGCAGAGCTCGGCATGGTTCTTGCTGCCGCTGAGCCGGCCCGTCATCTCCTCGTAGATGTTCTCGGCGAACTCGCGCGCGAGATCGGGATCGGGACAGTTGATCAGGTCGTTGGCGAGCCACTTCGGAGCGTTGAGCGATCCGAGATAGAACTGCTCCGCCCACGTGCGGAGCTGCGGCCGCGTCAACTCCCCGGCGCGCAGCTTGCGAAGGAAGGGCGCGTCGATGGGCGTAAGCCCTTCGCGCTTGATCATCTCACGGAGCTCGGCGACGAACGTTTCGATCGTCTGCTCATCGGACGCCTTGGTGGCGGTGGCAGCAGTCACGACAGGTGCTCCCCTCGGTTGGTGGCCAGTGTCGGCATGCATCGACCATGCGACAGGACGCGAGCTCGAGGTAGGGCCGATCGGCCCTGTCGCCGCGTCGCCAGGACCGGCAACGTCGACGAACGACCAGCATCGACGAGCAGGAGCGCACACGATGACCGAAGGGAATGGCCAGATCATCCGAACGACGCCCACAGGCGTGTACGACGTCGTTGTCGTCGGCGCCGGCTTCGGCGGCCTCTACATGCTGCACCGGCTGCGCGGCCTCGGGCTGCGTGTGCGCGTCTTCGACGCGGCACCCGACGTCGGCGGCACGTGGTACTGGAACTGCTATCCGGGCGCACGGTGTGACGTCGAGAGCGTCGAGTACTCGTACTCGTTCGACGGGGCGTTGCAGGAGGAATGGGTATGGACCGAGCGTTACGCGGCGCAGCCCGAGATCCTCGCCTATCTCCGTCACGTCGCCGACCGCTTCGACCTCCGCCGCGACATCCAGCTCGAGACCCGCATCACGTCCGCGCACTTCGACGAGACCGCACAGCGATGGAACGCGACGACCGACCGGGGCCACCAGATCGTCGCGCGGTACTTGGTCATGGCAACGGGCGGCCTGTCGAGCGCCAACACGCCCGACTTCCCCGGCATCGGCACCTTCGCCGGGGAGAGCTATCACACCGGTCGCTGGCCACATGAGACCGTCGACTTCACGGACAAGCGAGTCGGTGTCATCGGGACCGGCTCGTCGGGGATCCAGGCGATTCCGATGATCGCTCAGCAGGCCGCGCAGCTCTTCGTGTTCCAACGCACGCCCGCGTACACCGTCCCCGCCCGCAACCGCCCGCTGACCGCCGACGTCCTCCGCGAGGTCAAGGCGACCTACCGGCAGCTCCGCGAGGAGAACCGCAAGATGCCCGGGGCCGCGGGCTCGCGGCGCCGCCCCAACCCGGAATCGGCGCTCGACGCGACGCCGGAGGAACGGCAGCGCCGCTACCAGCAGCTCTGGGAGGTCGGCGGACCGATCTTCATGGGCGCCTACGGCGACATCTTGACGAACGTCGAGTCGAACGAGATCGCCGCCGAGTTCGTGCGATCGAAGATCAGGGAGATCGTGCACGACCCCGCGGTCGCGGAGCTGCTCTCGCCCCACACACTGATCGGGTGCAAGCGCATGTGCTTCGACACCGACTACTACGCGACCTACAACCGGCCCAACGTCACGCTCGTCGACGTGCGCACCAATCCCATCGAGCGGGTCACCCCGAAGGGACTCGTGACCGGAGGTGTGGAGTACGAGCTCGACGCGATCGTGTTCGCCACGGGCTTCGACGCCCTCACCGGAGCGCTGCTCCGGATGGATGTGCGCGGACGCGGTGGGCTGACCCTGAAGGATGCGTGGCGCGACGGGCCACGCACGCACCTCGGGCTCATGGTTCCCGGGTTCCCCAACCTGTTCACGATCTCGGGACCCGGCAGCCCTTCGGTGCTGACGAACATGGCGACGTCGATCGAGCAGCACGTCGAGTGGATCTCCGACTGCATCGAGTACCTCGACAACCACGGCGATCACACGATCGAGGCGACACCGGCGGCCGCGTCGGCCTGGGTCGAACACGTGAACGCCGTCGCCGATACGACGCTGTACCCACAGGGCAACTCCTGGTACCTCGGTTCCAACATCCCGGGAAAGCCGCGGGTGTTCATGCCGCTCCTGGGCTTCCCGCAGTACGCCGAACGATGCGACGCCGTCGCGGCCAAGGGATACCGCGACGGCTTCCTCCTCGACGGCGTCGGGGACGAGTACACCCCACGCGAGGGGCCGACGCAGGGGGACGCGGACGTCGGGCAGATCTACTCGGGTCACCCGACGCACGAGGGTGAACCCCGCTGGCCCGTGACGCGCGCGACCGACGTTGGCTGAGCCCACGTTCAGCGTCGCGGAGCTGCGCCGGAGACCCACTGACCTGGGTGCGCCCGGTGGAATTGACACAGGACTGCCATGTGCCAATTCGGCGCTGCTGCCGATACCTCCCGCATGGATGGAGACCTCCCGATCAGTGCCCACGAGCGAGCGCTCTACCACTCTCTCTTCGACCGCGAGACCGGGCTGCCGACCGGCGTGCTGCTGGTCGATCGACTTCGTGGAGCGCTGCTCCGGGGGGGTCGGGACGCGACGCAGGTCGCGATCTTCGTGCTCCGCGACCTCTCCACCCCGCGTGGCGATCGGGTCGATCTTGCGACCGTCGCCGCGCGGCTGTCCGCGAAGCTGCGCCCGACCGACACGTTGGCGCGACTCGACGACGACACCCTGGTCGTCGTCGTGGGTGACCTCCGCCGCCACGAGGACGGCGTCGCCGTCGGCGAGCGACTGGTACGCAACGCGGGGGCGCTCTGTCGCTGGGGTCTCGCGTCCGGCCACTCGTTCGACGACCCCTACGACGTCCTCCGCCGCGCGGTGAGCGATGCGGAGCCGGCCTTCGCCACCGCGTAGGAGTGTCGTCTCAGCGCAGGTAGTCGCGCACGCCGCTCACGTCGTAGATCTTCACCTCGTGGGCCGTCGCACCGAGCTCGCGGTTCTTGGCCACCCGGGCCCGGTGATCGGGGTTGGCGACGTGCCTGTCGAACGCGGCCTGGTCGGTCCACACCTCGAACGTGTGCATGAGATCCGCCTCGAGCAGGTCGTTGGCGTACGTGTAGAGCACGCAGCCGCCCTCTCCACGCACGCGGATGACGTTCTCCTTGGCGCGGGCCGACCACTCGTCGCGGATGTCGGGACCGATCCAGCTCTGGCCGTGCACGATCAGCATGCGTTGCTCCTCGTCTCGGTGGAAGCGTCGGCGCAGCATGTCCGGTGACATCGAGCGACGCCAGCGGAGCGATCACCGCTCGGGCGCCGGCCCGGTGTACGCCACGCGCACGCGGTAGCGGAGCCGGTGTGGATACTCCTCCAGCCCGTGGGCGATCCAGCCCGCGCAGCGCGCCAGGACGAAGACCGCCTCGCCCGCGCCGTCGACCATGCCGCTGGCTTCCGCGAGCACGCCGAGCGCGAAGTCGATGTTGGGAGACGGCCCGTCGTTGCGCTGCATGACGTCGAGCACGTCGGCCCCCGCGCGCCAGACGGCCGCCGGCGGACGGCATCGCCCCACTGCCTCGAGCAGCGCGGGGCGCGCGGGTCCGCGTTGCGGTAGACCGCGTGACCGAAGCCGGGCACCAACTGCACGTCACGCAGCCGCGCCCCGATCACCACCTCGGCGTCGGAACCCGCGACCACCTGTCGCAGCAGTCCACGGACCCGCTCCGACGCGCTGCCGTGCAGGCTGCCTCCGGCGGTGGCGAGACCCGCGAGCACCAGCAGATACGGGTCGGCCCACGTCGACGCCGCGACGCGCACGGCGAGGGTCGAGGCCGCGAGCTCGTGATCGGCGAGCAACACGAGCGCATGATCGAGCGCACGGAGACGAGCCGGCGTCGCCGGCAACGGTGAGACGCGAGGCCACAACCGGGCCGCAAGGGACGCGCCCGCCGCGGGCGCGTGCGCGCCCGGGGCGAACGGGAGACATTCGACCAGCGTGGCGATCATGCCCCGCGCACATGCGGCGACGGACGCCGGTCGACGGTCGTTCCGCAGGGGGTCGGCGGTGCCGATGCTCGCGGCGACGACGCGGAGTCGGTCGGGCAACGCCGTGCCGGCAGGGAGCCCTCGCTGCGCCGACCTACCGACGCTCACGGCGCGCGGCCGGGGCTCCCAGATGCTCGGCCGATCCGGGCTCGTTCCCCACAACCACTCCGCCACCGCCTCGAACGGCGCTCGCGCCGCCGCGTCGGTCGCGTCCCAGCCCCGGTAGAACAGATGCCCGTCCGGGTCGAGCAGCGTGATGGCCGAGTCGACGACGATGTCCGGTCCTCGCCGGGGCACCGTCCGGCGCGCCCGAGCTGCCAGTCGCTCGACGTCGACACGCGCGTAGCGACTCGTCCGCGATCCGGGCACCCGCACGCTGCGGATCAGGCCCCGGCTCACGTACGCATAGAGCGTCTGGGCCCGCACGCCGAGACGATCTCTCGCCTCGGCGGCGGTGAGCCACTCGCCGCCGGAGGAGGCCATGCACCAAGATACATTGATGAAATCAACGTTGACAAGATGAGCGGTGCGGCGGACGCTCGGGGTCGAGAGACGAGGAAAGGCACGACGATGAGCAGCACCGAGACACCCCGAGGACTCAAGGGAGTCGTGGTCACCGACACCGCGCTCGGCGACGTTCGTGGCACTGAGGGCTTCTACCACTACCGCGCAGTACGCCGCGCCCGAGCTCGCCTCAGTGCGCACCTTCGAGGACGTCTGGTACCTCCTCTTCGAAGGTCGACCTCCCCAGCCTCGCCGCGCGACGCCGCCTTCATCGGCGGCGATCGCCGCCTGCGCGGACGCTGCCCGACGCGTTGACCACGATCCTGCCGCCATCGCCACGACCGCCCACGGCGCCCTGGCCGGGCTGCGCACCGCCCTTGCCCTGCTCGTCCCCTCGATGGTCTCCCCGCGACCTACGACACCGACGCAGCGACGCGCCGAGCCAACGCGCTCCGCCTCTGCGCCGCGACTCCGTCATCGTGACGGCGCTCACCGGCTCTCGGTCGGCCTGGAACCGCTCGATCCCCTCCCCGATCTCTCTACGGCGGCGAACTACCTCTACATGATCGACGGTCGGATTCCGGACGCCGAGCGAGCCAGGGCGATCGAGCAGTACCTGATCCTCACCGATCGATCACGGCCTCAACGCCTCGACGTTCACCGGCGCGGGTCGTCGCCTCCACCGGGGCCGACGTCGGCGGCCTGCCTGATCGCCGCGCGTCGGTGCCCTCTCGGGCCCGCTGCACGGCGGGGCGCCGAGTCGTGCGCTCGACACGCTCGACGAGATCGGCACCCTCGACCGTGTCGACGGTGGATCCGTTCGGCGATCGCTCGCGGCGAGCGCATCATGGGATTCGGCCACCCCGTCTACCGCACCGACGATCCGCGCTCCCTCATGCTGCGCGACATCGCCGAGCAGCTGGGCGGACCGCTGGTCGACTTCGCCGTCGAGGTCGAGGCCGCCGTGGAGAAGGCGCTCGCCGACCTGAAGCCGGGCCGCGAGCTCCACACCAACGTCGAGTACTACGCGGGCGTGGTCATGGAGCTGTGCGGCATCCCGCGCGACCTCTTCACCCCCACCTTCGCCGCGGCGCGAGTCGTCGGCTGGTGCGCGCAATATCCTCGAACAGGCGGGAGACGTCGATCATCCGGCCCAGCGCCCGCTACGTCGGTCCGCCCGCACCCCAGCCGGTGCCGCCCGCCGAGTGACCTGCCGTCGCGCGCTCGGCCGTCGCGTGATCGGCCGGGCGACGCGGCTCAGTCGTCGAAGACGAGAATGTCGCGCACGGTCTCGCCGCGGGCCAGGCGGTCGAAGCCCGCGTTGATCGTGTCGAGCGTGACTGTGCCGGAGCGCAGCTTCTCGACCGGGAGTCGACCCTGCCGGTAGAGCTCCACGTACCGCGGGATGTGGCGCCGCGGCACGCTGCTGCCCATGTAGCTCCCGCGCAGGATTCGCTCGTCGGCGACGAGCGCCGCGAGCGGAACCGGGAACGTCGCATCGGGGCGTGGGAGCCCCCGGTCACGGTCATCCCGCCGCGCCGGGTGATGTCGTACAGCGAGCGCGACGGCCGGGGAAACGCCCGCCATCTCGAACGCGTAGTGCACTCCCCCGGGAAATGCCGCACGCACCTGCGCCGCGCACTCAGGGTCACGCGCATCGAAGACGTCGGTGGCGCCGAGCTCGGTCGCCTTCTCGAGCTTCGCCGGGCTCATGTCGATGGCCACGATGCGTCCGGCTCCCACCGCACGCGCGCCGAGCAGCGCGCTGAGGCCGACGCCCCCGAGTCCGACGACCGCGACGTTCGTGCCCGGCCGCACCTGCGCGGTGTTCACCACCGCGCCCACTCCGGTCGCGACTGCGCAGCCGAACACCGCGGCGTCCTCGAGCGGCACGTCGGGCGAGATCTTCACGACGGACGCCGGGACGACCACCGCGTACTCCGCGAATGCCGAGATGCCGCTCGTGTGGTGGAGAGGCTCGCCGTGCAGGCGGAGCCGCCGCGCGCCGGTCTGCAGCGTGCCGTGCGCTCGCGCGGTCCACGACGCCTGGCACAGGTTGGGGCGTCCCTCGGCGCAGTAGTCGCAGTGCCCGCACGACGCCACGAAGACCATCACGACGTGATCGCCTTCGGCGAGCTCCGTGACCCCGGAACCTAGGGCACGCACGATCCCGGCCGCCTCGTGTCCGGCGACCGCAGGAACCCGCGCGGACGGTCACCCGTGATCGCGGAGAGGTCCGAGTGACAGAGTCCCGCGGCGACCAGCTCGACGAGCACCTCACCCGGACCGGGCTCGTCGAGCTCGACGTGCTCGACCACCAACGCATGCGTCTCGACGAACGGCGGCTCGACGCCCTGGCGGTGCATCACCGCGGCGCGCATCTTCACGTGCCCACCCCTTCGAGCGGCGCGGGCGCGACGTCGAGACGAACGGCGATGCCTTCGGTGCCGGGTTTCGCCGCGGGATAGCGACGCAACACCTGCGGGTCGTGCCCGGGCACGACGTGGTCGAACGAATCGGCCAGGTGCTCGACCGTGCGCCACGCGGCGATGTAGTCGACGATGTTCACGAGCACGGGGAACGGGTTGTTCATGAGGATGTTCTCGTAGAAGTGGATGCTGTCGGCCGCGAGCACGACCCACCCGCGGCGTGTGTTGACCCGAACCACTTGCATCCCCGGTGTATGCCCGCCGACGTGTCGGATCGTGAATCCGGGCGCGATCTCGTCCTCACCCTCGTGGTAGCTGACCCGCCCGGCGTACAGCTGCTTGAGGTACTCGAAGATCTGGTCGGGGTCGTAGGGTCGGCGGAAGAAGGGCTCGTTCATGAGCGGGCCGGTCGCGTGCCCCATCTCGAGCCGCTGGACGTGCAGACGCGCGTTGGGGAACTGCTCGAGGTTGCCGCCGTGGTCCCAGTGGAGGTGCGTCGTCACCAGGTTCTCGATGTCGGCCGCGTCGATGCCGAGGAGCGCCAGCCCGTCGGCCGGACGCCGGATGAAGTCGTGGCCGCGACCGCTGCACGTCCCCTCGCTGGCGCCACTGTCGATCATGATCGTGCGCCGCTCGCCGACGGCGACCCACACGAAGAAATCGAGCGGCATCGTGGTGTCGTGCGGGTCGTCGGGTGCCACGTAGATCAGGTTCTCGGCACGGCTCCGGCGGGGGTTCGACGCGTACTTGATGGCATAGATCTCGTAGATGTCGTCGGCCATGCTTCGTCCCCCTCAGCTCGCCGCGAAGGGCATCGGCAGCTCGTCGGCGAGGTCGATCCACACGCTCTTGACCTGCAGATACTCGCGGATCATGTCGGTGCCGCTCTCGCGTCCGATCCCGGAGCGCTTGTAGCCACCGAACGGCGACTGCGGCACGGTGTTGCGGTAGCAGTTCACCCAGACCGTCCCCGCTTCGATCGCCGCGGCGACCCGATCCGCGCGCGTCAGGTCACGGGTCCACACGCCCGAGGCCAGGCCGTACGCGACACGGTTGGCGAGATCGATGGCCTCGGTCTCGTCGTCGAAGGGCGTCACCGCCAGGACCGGACCGAACACCTCGTCCTGGAAGACCGACATCTCGGGCGTGACGTCCGTGAAGATCGTGGGCTGCACGAACGAGCCACCACCCGGGACGTCTGCGGGGCCGCCGCCCAGGCGCAACGTCGCGCCGCTCTCGCGTGCCTTTGCGATGGACTGGAGGATCTTGTCGTACTGCTGTGGCGTGGCGACCGGACCGACGTGCGTCCGCTCGTCCATCGGGTCGCCCATGCGCACGTTGCTGGCGATCTCCGCCACACGGTCGACCAGCTGGTCGTGCACCTCACCGCTGACGAGGAGGCGAGAGCCCGCGAGACACGTCTGCCCCGCCGACGCGAAGATGCCCATCGCGATGCCACGCGCGGCGCGCTCGAGGTCGGCATCGGAGAACACGATCTGCGGGGACTTCCCGCCGAGCTCGAGCAGCACGGGCTTACCGTCCGCGGCGGCGAGCTCGCCGACGATGCGCCCTGCCGGCTCGCCACCCGTGAACGCCACCATGCGAACGTGCGGGTGACTCACCAGCGCGGGAACGACGTTCGGCCCGAGGCCCGTCACGACGTTGACGACGCCAGGCGGGAAGCCGGCTTCCTCGACGAGCTTCACGAACTCGAGGATCGACGTCGAGGTCGCTTCGGAAGGCTTCACGACGACGGTGTTGCCCGCCGCAAGCGCAGGCGCGAGCTTCCAGGAGGCGAGGCGCAGCGGTGAGTTCCACGGCAGGATGGCGACGACGACGCCGTAGGGCTCTTCGACGGTGTAGTTGAGAGATCGCGCCTTGTTCACCGGCACGACCTTGCCCTCGATCTTGTCGGCGAGGCCGCCGTAGTACTCGTACCACTCGGACATGGTGCGCATCGCGTTGCGGAGCTCCGTGATGGCCTTGCCGTTGTCGCGCAGCTCCGCCATCGCCAGCTCGTCGGCATGGTCGCGTACCAGCTCGCCGAGGCGCACGAGGAGCCGACCGCGCGCCGTCGGCGTGAGCTGCGACCAAGGTCCGAGGAATGCTGCGTGCGCCGCCGACACCGCGGCGTCGACGTCCCGTTCGTCGCCT
The DNA here is from genome assembly GCA_963815405.1 of uncultured Actinomycetes bacterium. Taxonomy (GTDB): domain Bacteria; phylum Actinomycetota; class Acidimicrobiia; order IMCC26256; family DASPTH01; genus CAWFGR01. The sequence goes on along the minus strand of CAWFGR010000008.1, from coordinate 316,331 downwards.
CGCGCCACGAGCGCCCAGGGTTTGCCGGTATACGGGTTGATCGTCTCGAAGGTGGCGCCGCCCGCGCTCGGGCAGAACTCTCCACCGATGTACAAGCCGAAGGTCTGCACGGGTCACGGAGAGTACCAGCGATCCCCTTGAGCACCGGGGGCCGCCGCCGCGCACCCGCGTGAATGAGGACGGCTCCGCCGGCGCGAAATAAGGTGCGCAGCGGGCGCGCCGAGTGAATCCATGGGAGACGAGTTGGCAACGGTGATCGAGTCCACCGGCGATGTCGAGGGGCTGCGCCGTCAGGTCCGCGAGTGGGTGGCGAGCGCTCGGCCCGCGGGGTGGCACGAGCGGCTCGACCGCGCCGACGCCGAAGAGTTCCGCGAGTTCAACGTCGAAGTCGCCGCCCTGTACCGCGACGCCGGCCTGCTCGCGCCCCATTGGCCGAAGCAGTTCGGTGGCGGCGGCTTCACCTTCGACGAGCAGCTCGTGATCCAAGAAGAGATCGTCCGCGGCGACATGCCGAGACCCAAGCTCCTCGAGATCTCGCTCCAGCACGCGGCCGCAACCCTGATCCACCACGGCACGCCCGAGCAGCAGCAGCACCTGCAAGCCATCCTCGACGGCGAGATCTGGGCGCAGGCCTTCTCGGAGCCCAACGCCGGGTCTGATCTCGCGGCACTGCAGACCCGCGCCCTTCGCGACGGTGACCACTACGTCGTGAACGGGCAGAAGATCTGGTCGAGCTTCGCGAAGGAAGCCACTTGGGCGATCTTCCTCGCGGGACCAACACCGAGGTTCCCAAGCACAAGGGCATCTCGTTCTTCATCCTCGACCTCTCGCTCCCCGGAGTCGAGATCCGGCCGATCCGTCAGGCCGCCGGCTCGGCCGAGTTCAACGAGATCTTCCTCACCGACGTGATGCTCCCGGCCGATTGCCGCATCGGCGAGGAGAACGATGGATGGCGGCTCGCGCAGACGACGCTCTCGACGGAACGCGCCACCCAGATCGTGGAGCTCCACGCACAGCTCGCGATCGCCTCCGAGCAGATCTGCGCCGAGGCCGCCGCCACGGCGATCGGCAATGGGCGCATGGCCTCCGACCACGAGGGCATCCGCGAGGATCTCGCGCGTCTGGTGGCGCAGGTCGACGTGCTCGGCTTCATGGCGAAGGACATGGTCGCCGGCGTGGTGACCCACGGCGACGTCGGGCCCGAGGGCTCGGTGGTCAAGGTCTTCTACAGCGAGACGCTCCAGGCGTTGACCGGGCTCGCGGCGCGCATCCGCGGGATGCGCGCGCAGACCCCCGCGACGCGCATCTTCAACATCAGTTACACGACCGGCAACTGGATGCTCGATCACATGGAGTCGTGGACCTGGACCATCGCGGCCGGGGCCAACGAGATCCAACGCAACATCATCGGGGAGCGCATCCTCGGACTGCCACGGGAGCCCAAGACCGCATGACGACGCTCACACGCGAGGACAAAGAAGCGCTGCGCGAGGCCGCGCAGTCGTTCCTCGACGACCGGTCGAGCTCGGAGGCGGTCCGCGCGTTGCTCGACGAGCCCGGTTCCGCCGCGGCTCCGTTGTGGGCCGAGATCGCCGAGCTCGGCTGGGCCAGCCTGCTCGTGCCCGAAGAGCACGGCGGCGCCGAAGCCGGCATGGTCGCGGCGGCGTTGATCGCCAAAGAGCTCGGCGCACACCTGACGCCCGGGGCGTTCGTGTCGAGCGCCGTGCTGGCCACGACGGCGATCGTGCTCGGCGGTACTCCCGAGCAACAGCAGCAGTGGTTGCCCGGCTTCGCGATGGGCGAGACGACCGGGGCCGTCGCCTTGACCGGGTCGACCGGGCGGCTCGCGCCCGACCTGCTCGAAGTGACCGCGACCGCGGACAGCGGTGGCTGGCGACTCGACGGCAGGGCGGGTTGGGTCCTCGACGGCGAGACGGCGGACGTGGTCGTGGTTGCCGCGCGGACCGAGGGTGGGCCGTGCCTCTTCCTCGTCCCGACCGCAACTCCGGGCGTGATGGTCGACCCGGTCAGCGGCTTCGACCTCACACGGCGGCTCGCCAACATCCGTTTCGACGGCGTGCAACTCGGTGGTGGCGCCGCGCTCGCCGGCGATGCCGAAGCGGTGAGCGCGTCCCTGGTCCAGCGTGGCGTGGTCGCGCTGGCTGCCGACGCGGTCGGTGCGGGCAGCCGCGCTGCTCCACCTCGCGGTCGAGTACGCGAAGGAGCGTCACCAATTCGGTCGGGCGATCGGGTCGTTCCAGGCGATCAAGCACAAGCTCGCCAACATGCACATCGGCATGCACGGGGCGCATCTCGCGGTCGACAACGCAGCGGAAGCGCTCGACAGCGACCTCCCGACTGCGGCGCGCATGGCGGCGATCGCGGGGAGCTTCAGCCGCACGACGGCGGTGAAGTCCTGCGGCGACGCGATCCAGGCACACGGCGGCATCGGGTTCACGTGGGAACACGACTGCCACCTGCTGTTCAAGCGAGCGACGCTCGACGAGTTCCTGCTCAGTGACGCTCGCGAGCAGCTCGACGAGTTCGCGGGACTGATCATCCCCGCGTCGGCGTAGTCGGCAAGGCTGGGCCGCGAGATCGCGGACGCCATGACACCGGCTCGCGTCCCGCTGTCGGTGCTCGACCTCGCACCCGTCGGGCGCGGCTCGTCGCCGGCGCAGGCGTTGCAGAACTCGACCGAGTTGGTGCGCGAGGTCGAGCGGCTGGGATACCACCGACACTGGGTCGCCGAGCACCACAACATGCCGGGGATCGCGAGCTCGTCGCCGGCCGTTTTGATCGCACACCTCGCCGCGGCGACGTCGACGATCCGGCTGGGCTCCGGGGGTGTCATGTTGCCCAACCACGCGGCGTTGACGGTGGCGGAGCATTTCGGCACGCTCGAGGCGCTGCACCCCGGACGCATCGACCTCGGCATCGGTCGCGCGCCGGGCACTGATCCGTTGACCGCTCGAGCGCTCCGACGCCATGCCGGCATCGAGTCGGAGGACGAGTTCCCGGAGCAGCTCGGGCAGCTGCTCGGCTTCTTCACCGGCGCGTTGCCCTCGCCCATCCCTTTGCTTGTCTGCGCGCGGTCCCCGGCGTCGGCTATCTCCCGTCGATCTGGCTCCTCGGCTCCAGTACCTACAGCGCGCATGCGGCCGGAGTGCTCGGCCTTCCCTTCTCGTTTGCGTACCACTTCGCACCCGCGAGGCGATGGAGGCGATCGCGACCTATCGAGCGGCGTTCGACCGGCGCGGCGACGAACGACGAGCCCTACGTCATGCTCGGCGTCTCGGTCGTATGCGCGGAGACGAACGGAGGGCGCGTTGGCTCGCCGGATCGGGGCGACTCGCGTTCGTGCGCCTGCGTTCCGGACATCCCGACGTGTACCCGACGCCGGAGGAAGCGGCGGAGTACCGCTTCACACCCGGCGAGCAGCAGCTCTTGCAGTCGTGGACGTCGTCGCACGTGATCGGCGATCCCGACACGGTGCGCAATCGTCTCGAGGAGCTCGTGGAGCGCACGGGCGCCGACGAGCTGATGATCACGACGATGACGCACGGCCACGAGGATCGCCTCGGTTCGTACCGTCTGATCGCCGAGGCGTGGCCAACCGTCGCGCCGAGTGACGCGCGACCCGACGCTTAGCCGCGCCGCAGGGCGCCTCCGCGCGCGTGGTGCGACAGCGCGGCCCAACGCGAGCACGACGACAGCGCGGACCCGAGCGACGCGAACGATCCGATCGAGAACGCCGACGCGAACGAGCCGATGCTCCCGATCGACAGGATCGAACCCACGCTGCCGATGCTGAGGATCGATCCCTTCGACCGGATCGAGAGCAACGAGCCCTCCGACTGGATCGACCACCGCGACGTCCCCGCACCATTCACGTTGGCGATCATGCCCCACGCGGCGGAGCTCGCGCCTTGGTCAAGCTCCGACGGTGCGAGCATCCCCTCGGACCGAACGTCTGTTCGCTATGATGCGCCTCGATGGGCGCTCGCGACCGGGCGACGATCCTCCACGCCGACCTCGACGCCTTCTACGCGTCCGTCGAGCAGCTGCTCGATCCGGGCCTCCGCGGCAAGGCGATCGCGGTCGGCGGCGAGTGTTGTGCTCGCGGCGTCGTACGAGGCGAAGGCCTTCGGCATCACCGCCGGGATGGCCGGCTGGCGCGGCTCGCCAGCTCTGCCCGCGGCTCGTGTTCGTCGAGGGTCACTTCGGCGAGTATCAACGCCGCGGCGACGACGTGATGGCGGTGCTCCACGACTTCACTCCCGTCGTCGAGCGTGTCTCCATCGACGAAGCGTTCCTCGACGTCGCGGGGTCGACACATCTCTTCGGGTCACCCGCCGAGATCTGCGGACGAGATCCGACGCCGCGTCCGCGACGAGCTGGGGCTCCCGATCTCCATCGGGGTCGCGACGCACGAAGCACTTGGCGAAGGTCGCGTCGCAGGTAGCCAAGCCGGACGGCCTGGTCGTCGTCGAGGCCGGTACCGAGCAAGCGTTCCTCGATCCGCTCCCCGTCGGGCTGCTCTGGGGCGTCGGCCCGGCGACACGCGCGCGGCTCGCATCGACGGGCATCCACACCATCGGCGAGCTGGCCGCCTCCTCGCCCGCTCTCCTCCAGGGCCTGCTCGGTCACGCCGTCGGCACGAAGCTCGGCGCGCTGGCAGTGAACGCCGACGCGCGGCGAGCTGGAGACCGAGCGCCACGCGCGTTCGGTGAGTGCGCAGGCAGCACTCGGACGTCGGGCCGTCTCGAGCAAGCTGTTGGGCGAGACGCTCGGCTTCCTCGCCGACCGCGTCGCGACGCGGCTGCGCGCGGCCAACCAGGCGGGGCGCACCATCACCGTCCGCGTGCGCTTCACGGGCATGCGGGCGATCACCCGATCGTCAACCCTGCCATCGGCCGTATCCGGTACGCGTGAGCTCACCGACACGAGCATGGAGCTCGCACGTGCCGCGCTCGAGGACCACGCCAACGAACGCGAGATCACGCTGCTTGCGATCGCCGTGTCCAACCTCGTCGACGAGTCGGCCACTCCAACTGGAGCTCACGCTCGACGCCGACGACGAGCCGGCGCCTCCGGACGCCGAGGCCCGCATCTCGCGCGGCGCGCTCGAGCGGGCGATGGACACCGTTCGGACCCGGTTCGGACGTGACGCAGTGGGGTACGCAACGGTCGTGTTCGCCGACGAACGACGCGTTCCTGACGCGTTCCGCGAGCTGGCGCAGACCGATCACGGGACGTGACCTCGCGGGATCCGCCGCGGAACCCCTAGCGTTGGCCGATGGACGGACGACCCACCGGACACCAGGTTCCCGACGGCGACGAAGGGGGCGCGATGGCGAGCGCTCCCGGAATGCCGCCACCCCCTGAGCCCTCGCACGCGGAGCGTTGCCGCACGCTCGTGAGTGCGGGGACGCGTGGCGCGCTCTCGACGATCGCGACCGACCCCGCCGGCTTCCCGTACGGGTCGGTCGCCAGCTACGGCCTCGACGACCGCGGCAACCCCCTGTTCTTCGTCAGCCTTATGGCCGAGCACACCCAGAACGTGCTCCGCGATCCCCGAGCCAGCCTGCTCGTGACCGAGCCGGTTCCTGACGGCGCCGACCCGCTGGCCAGCGGGCGCGTCACGCTCATGGGGCAGATGACTCCGGTCGCCGAAGCTGACCGATCGCTCGCGCGCGATCGCTATCTCGCGTCCAACCCCGCAGCGTCGTACTACATCGACTTCGGCGACTTCGCGTTCTACCGCCTCGACGTCGAGAGCATCCGTTACGTCGGCGGCTACGGCCGCATGAGCTGGGTCGACGCGGACGTGTACGCCGCCGCCGAACCCGATCCGCTCGCGGCAGCGACTGCGGGGATCATCGCGCACATGAACGCGGACCACGTCGACGCGCAGGTGCTGTTCTGCCGTCACCTGCTCGGCCGGCCTGAGACGACCGACGCAAGCATGTCGGCGGTCGATCGGTATGGCTTCGAGATGATCGCGATCAGCCCGGCGGACGTGCCGCGGTCCGCATCGGCTTTCCGGAACCGTGCACCAGCGGTGACGAAGTGCGTCAGGCGATGATCGCGATGGTGAGCGAAGCGCGAGCGCTGGCCGCGACGCCATAGGTACGAGGAAGACTCTTCCCGCGAGGTGTCACTGCCATCGTCCAGCGACTCGCGACGTGACGCGGGCCGGGGCAACTGAAAATCGCTGAGGTCTGTTGTCGGCCCCGTGGGAGGATCTCGGCGTGCCCGAGGCATGGGAGTGGGTCCGCATCCAAACCGAACCGTGTCCATTCTGCGGGTTCTGTCCGGCTGCTGTTCCTGGGGACTTGTTGGGTCCCCTGGCAGTCGACACGGCCGCAGAGTGGCGTCGACTCCTCGAGGCCGCGCAGCTGTCAGGGCTGCGGCATCACCCTGCGCCCCAGGTCTGGTCGCCACTCGAGTACGCGGTGCACGTCCGGGACATGCTGCGCGTGTTCAGCGAGCGCATCGTGCTCGCTGTCGCCGAGGAGGATCCGCTCGTCGGTTGGTCCGAGCATGATCGCGACGGTACCTACAACCAGATGGATCCCGTGGCCGTAGCGGACGAGATCGATGCCGAAGCCCGGCGCTTTGCGCAGATCACGGAGAGCCGCGACCCCCGCGATTGGGCACGCACGGCCCGACGCGGTGGACCCGTCGGCCGCGAGAACGAGATCGACCGCTTCACCGTCGCCGGCCTCGCGTGCTTCGCGTTGCACGACGCCCACCATCACCGCCTCGACGCCACAGGAACGTTGTTGCTGGGCCGCACATTCGGCGACTGACGGCTTTCACGGTCTCGGGCGCGACACGTGCTCGGCGGGAGGGAACCGATGCTCGGCCTCGCGTGCATCCGGCCCGAGGGACGTACGCTCGGTGCGTGAGACCCGCCTCGCGAGGAGCTCGTTCGTCCACCGAGGCGCCGCCGTCACGGCTCGATCCGAGTTCCCCCGACCGCGAGGTAATCCTCGCCGCGCACGAGGCCGCAATGGCATTGGGCGCCGATGGGTATCTGGACCCAGCGACGGGCCTCTTCGTCTTCACCGCCGCGTGGTTGACCGCGAGAGGCTCGTGCTGCGACACCAGATGCCGGCACTGCCCGTACCTCTCGTGAGTCGAGCCTGGATGAGTTGGAGCAGCGGCAAGGACAGCACCTTCGCGCTTGCTGCGGCGCGCCGCGATCCGACCGTCGACGTGGTCGGACTGTTGGTCACGATGAATGCGGCCGCGGACCGTGTGTCCATGCACGCCGTGCGCCGAGAGCTCGTCGTGGCTCAAGCAGAACGGCTCGGACTTCCGCTTCACGTCGTCGACCTGCCAGCTCCGTGCCCGAACGACGTGTACGAGCAGGCGATGCGGGACGCGATCGCCATCGCGCGCGACGACGGAGTCGACGAGATGGTGTTCGGCGACCTCTACCTCCAGGACGTCCGCGCCTACCGCGAGCGGACCCTCTCCGGGACTGGGGTGCGCCCGCGCTTCCCGCTCTGGCAGCTGCCCACGGGACCGCTCGCACGCGAGATGCTCGCCGCCGGAGTGCGGGCCGTGATCACGTGCGTGAACCCCGCGCAAGCACCGGTCGAGATCGCGGGCCAAACGTGGGATGAGCATCTGCTCGCCGAGCTGCCGGAAGGAGTAGATCCGTGCGGAGAGGGCGGCGAGTTCCACACGTTCGTATGGAGTGGGCCAGGATTTCGTTCGCCGATTCCGATCGAGACGGGCGAGATCGTCGAACGCGACGGGTTCGTCTTCTGCGACGTCCGCCCCGCGGCTGAGACGTGAGGCCTCCCGGCCAAGATCTCCTCAGTCGTGGGGACCATCGCACGGTTCGAGCAGCACGAGTGGGATCTCACGGTCCGTCCGTGCCTGATAGTCGGCGTAGGCCTGGTACGCCGCGGTCACCCGCGGCCACAGCGCGGCTCGTTCCTCTGCGGTCGCCACGCGTGCGCGCATCGGCCGCTCACGCTCTCCGGCGAACGCGACCCGCACCACGGGGACGGTACGCAGGTTCAGGAACCAGTCGGGATGGTGGTCGTCGCCGCCGCGGGAAGCGACGACCACGATGAACTCGCCGTCCTGTACCGGCGACGTCAGCATCACCGTGTGCCACCGGCCGCTCGCGCGGCCCATGGTGCTGAGCGCGAGTACCGGCATCCCGACCACTCGCCATCCGAGGCGCCCACGGCTCAACGTGAGCACGAGACGGTGGAATCTGTTCATGGCTTTCAACGCCATGACCGACGGCATGGCGCGAACGATACGAGGGGCGAGCGACGCACGGGTGGGCGCGAGCGGCCAGTATGGGGACCGTGAGTCAGCATGTCGCCGATCCCGGCGAGCTGCGCGGGTTCGATCCTTCAGCCGCGCGTTCCGTGGCATTGGCCGAACGCGAGGCCCGCGAACTCGGTCACGATCGCATCGGCACCGAACACCTACTCCTCGGGTTGCTCACCAACGCCAGCGAGACGTCGGCTGCGCTGACCGACGCTGGCGTCACGCTCACCGCCGCGCGCGGCAAGGTGCGCGAGGCCGTGGGCTCCTCGTCCGGCATCGCAACTCCCGCGACCGGACCGCTTCCGAGAACGGCCCGAGCACATCGCGCGCTCGGCCGGGCAGCTCGCTTCGCGCACGCCGAAGGCTCGGACGTCATCACGAGCGACCATGTGTTGTGTGGTCTGCTCGATGTCGAAGGAACCGCGGGTCAGGTGTTGCGTGGCCTCGGAGTCGACGTGGAGTCGCTCCGCCACGCCTCGTCGGAAACACTCGAGACCGATCGCGGTGTCGACACGCGTGAACGTGCCGACACCGCGGCCAGCCCAGCGAAGTGCCCATCGTGCAGCGTCGCACTCGAGGAGAACCTCGCGTCTCGCGTCGTCGGCGCTACTACCGACTCGGGAGCCGCGCTCGATGCGATCGTGTTCTCCTGCGCGAGCTGCGGACAAGTGCTCGGCGTCGCGCCCGCGTGACTCTCGTCACGACCGTTGGCATGGCCGAAGCTCGATTACGGCGAGCTGACTCCTGCTCGCAGGATGTCGTCGATCTGGCCGAGCGCCGCCGTAAGGCCTTCCTCCATCCCCATCGAGACGAGCTGCTCCATCGCATCCGCCGACGGGAACGCGGTCTCGATCGCCATCTGGGTGCCGCCGCCGGGTTGTTCGGTCAGCGTCACCCGCATCGTCATCGTGGGCATGCTGCGATCCGGGTTCCCCGTGTCGTCGGCGAAGCCGTTCTCGAACTCGAGTCGGTGCGGAGCGTCAACGGTGAGGACTCGCCAGCAGCCGTGGGGCTCATCGCCTTCCGGACCGGTCATGAAGTAGTGGACCTTCCCGCCCGGTGTCAGGTCGTGCTCGACGAACGTCGCCGGATAGGTCGGCGGACCCCACCATCGCTCGAGGTCGCGCGGGTTCGCCCACAACTGCCACACGCGCGCGACGGGACCGTCGAACTCCGCGGTCATCGTCATCGTCATGGCTTCGGGATCCTTCTCGACGTTCATCACGATCATGTCGGGTCTCCTTTGCATCGGTCCTTGGCGAGTACTGCACCGAATCGTTCGAGACGAGCTCGCCACACCACTTCGAACTGATCGAGCAGCTGCGCGACCTGATGGATCGTGGCGACGTTGCCGCGCACCAGCTGCTCACGCCCTCGCCGCTCCTTGGTGACGAGGCCCGCCCGCTCCAGCACGGCGACGTGCTTCTGCACCGCGGCGAACGTCATTGGATACCTGCGGGCGAGCTCGGAGACCGAGTGCTCGGCGGCGAGCGCCTGCCCCACGATGTCACGTCGCGTGGCGTCGGCCAACGCGTGAAACAGCAGGTCAGCCTGTTCGTCCTCCATAACTACAACCATATGGTTGTACGTTAGACGGCGGCAGCAACCCGCGCAAGTCGACCGATGGGAGCGCGCTCGCCGCGCGGGTGTGGCCTAGTTGTAGGCGTCGCGAGGAAGGCCGTACCCGCGCTCGGCGATGATGTTGCGATGGATGTTCGAGGCACCGGCCGCGATCGAGTTGCCGAGTGACCCGAAGAACTGGAACATCCAGCGCTCGTTGCCCGGCCGCTGCCCTGCGATGGCGCCGGCGTGCCAGTACAGCGCCGAGTCGCCGATGAGGTCCTGCGCCAGCGCAGCAATCCGCTGACCGAAGTCGGTTCCGGCGAGCTTGCTCGTGAACGACAGCGGAGCCGCGCTCTCACCCTTCAGCGCACGCGAGAGCTGGATGTAGAGCGAGTAGCGCTGCGTCTCCAACCAGCCCTGGAGCTCCGCGAGCCGCTCGCGAATCGTCGGGTCCTCGATGGCCGGACGCCCGTCGCGCTCGACCCGCTTCGCGAGCTTCACCATGCTCTCGAACAGGTTCTCGAGGAAGCCGATGTCGCTCTGGAAGGCGCGCTCGTGCTTGAGCGTCGTGTTCGCGACGGACCAGCCCTCCCCTCGCTCGCCGACCAGATGATCGGCCGGCGTGCGCGCGTCCGTGAAGAACACCTCGCTGAACTCCGTCTCGCCGGTGATCTGCTTCAGCGGACGGACGTCGATGCCCGGCTGATTCATCGGCACCAGCAGGTATGAGATCCCCTTGCGCTTCGGCGCGTCGGGCTCCGTGCGCACCAGCATGAAGATGTAGTCGGCGGCGTGCGCGAGGGACGTCCACACCTTCTGCCCGTTGATCACCCACTCGTCGCCGTCGAGCACCGCGGTGGTCCGGAGGGAGGCCAGGTCGCTGCCCGCACCGGGCTCGCTGTAGCCCTGGCACCACACCTCTTCACCCGTGATCGCCTTGGGCATGAACCGCTCGCGCTGCCAGTCCGCGCCGCGCTCGAGCAATGTCGGAACGAGGAACCCCGGCGCCGCCCCCGGACCCTCCATCGGGGCACGCCGGCGCGTGAACTCCTGCTTGATGATGCGCGACTTCAGACCGTCGAGCTCCTGCTCCGAACCGCCGTAGCGTTTCGGGATGGAGCGGTAGAGGTAGCCGTGCTCGACCGCGAGCTTGCGAAAGGCGGCTTGCGTCGCGAAGTCGGCGCGCTGCTCAGGATCCCAGTTGGCCTCGACGAACGCGCGCACCTCGGCGCGGAATTCCTCGTATTCGGGGCCGAAGCTCAGGTCCACGAAGACTCTCCTTGCGCAACGGTGCGTGCCAACGGACCCGTGAGTCTACGACTCGGGGATCGCACCCTCCCGGGTCGGGCTCCGAGGACCCCCTGGTACGCTCCCGCCCGCTCGAACGGCGACCGCGGAGGAACCCGATGCGCGTCTCGATGTACTTCGACCTCCGCAATCCGCCGGCGTGGGAACGACCGTGGGCGTCGCACTACGCGCGCACGCTGGACACCATCGAAGAGGCCGAACGGCTCGGCGCCGCCACCGTGTGGTTCAGCGAGCACCACTTCTTCGAGGACGGCTACCTGCCCCAGCCGTTGACCTTCGCCGCCGCCGTGGCCGCCCGAACGAAGCGCGTCCGAATCGGGACGGCGATCATGCTGCCGGCGCTCCGGCCGGCCATCCAGCTCGCGGAGGAGGCGGCGATCGTCGACCTCCTGAGCGCGGGCCGACTCGAGCTCGGGCTCGGCGCCGGGTACCGCGTGCCCGAATACGCGGCCTTCGGCGTCAACCTGGCTGAGCGGTACGCAATCACCGAACAACGCATCGCGGAGTTGCGCCAACTCTGGGCCGACGGCACCCCAACGCCGCAGCCGATCCAGCACCCCGTGCCGCTGTGGGGCGGTTTCTTCGGGCCGCGCGGAGCGCGCATCGCCGGGCGACAGGGCATGGGCCTGCTGAGCGCCGATCCCGCACTCCTCGAGCCGTACCGCGAGGCGCTGCTCGGCGCCGGACACGATCCCGCGTTGGTACGCATGGCAGAGCACCAGAACATCGTCCTCGCCGACGACCCCGAGGCGGCATGGCCCCGGATCGCGCCGCACCTCAAGTACCAATGGGAGACCTACCGGCACTACATGGTCGAAGGGACCGGCGCACCCGAGCCCAAGCCGGTCGATCCGGAGAAGTGGCGCAGCCCGGGCCCGAACGGTGAGCCAGCGCGCTTCGCCGTCATGACTCCAGAAGAGTGCGCGGCGTTTCTCCGACAGCGAGCTGAAGGCGTGCCCTTCGTCGAGGCCTACTTCTGGACATCCATCGCCGGGATGCCCGAAGATGTCGAGCAGCGACACGTGGAGCTTGTGTGCACCCGGCTGAGGGAGCTCGTAGCCGACGTGTGACGCTGCGCACCGCGTCGCGGGGGGTCGGATGGGTGGGGGGTTGGGCAAGAAGCGGCACGACCGCCGCGTCAGCGCGAGCGCATCGCCATGAGCTCGCTGTGGCTCTTCGTGATCATCGGATTCTACGGGGGCGGCGCGTACGCGCTCGCCGGGATCGGCGTCGTCACCGTCTACCGAGGCTCAGGCGTCCTGAACTTCGCACAGGGCGCCGTCGGCGCGGTCGGCACCTACATCTTCTGGGATTGCTATGCGGGGGGCGCGCACTCGCTCCTGTCGCTGCCGCTCACGCTCGCGATCGCCATCGGCATCATCACGGGAGCGATCGTCGGCCTCTTGATGTACGCGCTGATCATGTACCCGCTGCGGAACGCGCCGGAGCTCTCGAAGGTCGTGGCGACGGTTGGCGTGCTGCTCGGTCTCACGCAAGCGATCACGAAGACACATCCGGTGACGACCGCCCTTCCCACGCGCTTCTTCGGCACCAAGAGCTTCGAGTTGTTCGGCCAGCCGATGCGCTACGACGTCGCGGTCATGCTCGTGGTGACGATCGTGTTCGCCGTCGGCCTCTCGATCCTCTTCCGGCGGACGCGACTCGGCTTGGCTGCGACGGCGCTGCAGACCTCCCCCACTGCCGCAACGACGCTCGGGATCTCACCGCACCCAACCGGCATCGGAACCTGGGCACTCGGCGGGGCGCTCGCTGCTGCGTCGGGCATCGTCGTCGCACCTGTCATCGGCTTGTCGGCCGGTGGTCTCACGCTGCTCATCAACTACGCCTTCGCTGCGAGCGTCCTCGGCCGCTTCCGGAACTACGGGATCACGGTGGCCGCGGGCCTGTTCATGGGCATCTTCGAGGCCGTCGGCGTGCTCTACAACATCCCGGGCCCGATCCGCCTGTCGTCGCCGTATGTGATCATCCTGTTCGCGCTCCTCGTCCGCGGCGTCTCGGTCCCGGGACGACAGTTCACCGCCAGCCGGCTCACGCGCGTCGGCTCGGGCATCGTGCGACCGTTCGTCCTTGCCGCAGCGGTGGGGATCGCGACGTTCGTGGTGTCGACGTCGACCTCTGGCGCATCCATCTCGATTGCGAACGGCGCGATCACCGCGCTCATCAGCCTGTCGCTCGTGATCCTCACCGGGTACGCCGGTCAGCTCAGCCTGGCCACGTACGCGACGATGGGCTTGGCGTCGCTGTTCATCGCGCCCGTGGCCTCGACGTGGTTCGGTGGTCTCGGACCTGAAGGCGGGATGATCGGCGGCGTGCTGGCGGGCGCAGTGGTCGGCGTTGTCGCTGGCTTGCCCGCCGTGCGCGTCCGCGGCACCGAGCTCGCCGTTGCCACCATTGGCTTCACGATCGTCGTCTCGACCGCCATCGGCACGTACCGGCCGTTCCTCCCGCTGCGCGGTTCGGTGCCGCCGCTCCACCTGTTCGGCATCAACTTCGAGCCCGCGTTCCATCAGCGGCGATTCGCCGCGCTCGACGTTGGCGTTGGTTCTCGTCGCCGGCATCGGGGTGGCGAACCTCCGCCGCTCACCCGCGGGCCGCCGGATGCTTGCCGTCCGCGCCAACGAGCGCGGCGCGGCGGCTGCTGGCATCTCCGTCGCACGCACGAAGCTCGCCGCGTTCGCACTCAGCGGCGCGGTGATGGGTCTGATCGCCGGCGTCATCACGTTCCGGACCGGCGCGGTGGCGATCGACCAGAACAGCCTGTTCCTCTCGATCCGGGTGCTCGTGTTCACGATCGTCGGCGGAATCGGTTTCGTGCTCGGCGTGGTGTATCCCGCGCTGACGACGCTCGGCGGTCCGATCTCGCACGCGTTCAATGGTCCCGGCGCGATCGACGACTTCCTCCTGGCGGCAGCCGGGCCCCTCGTGGTCCTCATCCTCTTGTTCGAACCCGACGGCTTCGTCGCGCTGATCGCCCCGCCGCGCGATCGGCTCCTGACCTGGGTGCATCACCGCGGCCGGCGGCGTGGAGCGAAGGCATTCACGCTTCCTGGATTTCACCGCAAGGAACGCCGCCCGGTGGAGGTCCGGTCCGAGGCAACGCGCCCAGCCATCCCCGTCGGAGAGCGCCTGCTCGCGCTCGACGGGCTCACGGTCGACTACGGCCCGGTGCGCGCCGTCGACCACGTCACCCTCGAAGTGCGCGCCGGTGAGGTCCTGGGGGTGATCGGACCGAACGGTGCAGGCAAGACGAGCATGATCGATGCGGTCACCGGGTTCGAACGCCGCTCGGCGGGACGCATCACGCTCCGAGGGCGGCCGGTGTCGCGCTGGAGCGCGCACCGACGCGCCCGTGCCGGCCTCGGACGGACGTTTCAGCACCTCGAGCTCTTCGACGGCTTGACGGTGCGGGAGAACCTGCTCGTGGCGAGCGATCGGCGCCGCGTTCTTGGGTTCGTGACGGGTTGGCTCCTTCCCGGGAGGGCCAGGCTCAGCGCGACCGCCCGGCGCGCGTGCGCCCTCTTGGATCTCGAGCACTTGCTCGACGAGCGCGTCGAGGCCCTGCCCTACGGAGACCAGCACCTCGTCGCGCTCGCCCGCGCGCTCGCGGCCGATCCCTACGTCGTGTGCCTCGACGAGCCCGCCGCGGGCCTCGCGGGCGACGAGCGCGACGCCATGACGCGTGCGGTCCGCTCGATCGCGGACTCGCTCCACATCGGAGTGCTGCTGATCGAGCACAACATCGACGTCGTGGCCTCGCTGTGCGACCGGGTCGTCGTCTTGAACTTCGGTCAGCTGATCAGGGAAGGCGAGCCGAGCGAGGTCCTCGCCTCAGATGCGGTCCGCGCCGCCTACCTCGGCGTCAGCGGCCGCGTCACGACACTGACCTGAGTGTCCACGCGCCGTCGGCTCCGGCGCGCTACGACCTCAGACTCTTCGGCCCACTTGGCGCTTCATCGCGTCGAGGATCGGGACGGTCCGCTGTTCGGCTGCCTCCAGCGTTCCCACGTGGGTGAAGACCCAGAACTCGCCCTTCGCCTTGCCTTCGACGATCGCGGCCGCAACCTCGTCGGCGGTCAACACCTTTCCGTACGCGCTCTCGATGGTCTCCCCCCTCTCCATGCGCTCCCGCATCGCGGCGATGCTGGGAGTGAGGTTCGTGGCAACGGCCGAGGGACACACCAACATCACGCGCACATCCGGATGACGCTCGGCGAGCTCGAAGCGCAGTGCTTCGGTGAAACCCGCGACCGCGATCTTGCTGGTGTTGTACGGCGCTCTCCACGGCGCGTGCGAGTAACTCGAGATCGACCCCATGTTGATGATCGTCGTGGGACGCCCCTGCGCAGCGAGGATCGGGACGAACACCAAGGCGCCATTGATCACGCCCTCGAGGTTGACGCGCAGCGTGCGCGCCCACTGGTCGGCGGTGATCTCCCAGATCGGCATCTCGCCGGCCACCATGATGCCGGCGATGTTGGCCACGAGGTCGACACGCCCGAACTCGGCCAGCGTCTTCTCCGCCACGGCCTCGAGATCGGCGGTCGACGAGACGTCGGCGAACGCACTGATCGCCGCGCGCGCCCTGTGCCTCGATGGCGGCGATGGTCTCGTCGAGGCCTTCGGCCTGCGACGGCAGGTCGACCGCGACCACGTCGTGCCCATCGGCCGCGAGACGCACCGCGAGCGCGCGGCCCATCCCGCTCGCTCCGCCCGTCACGATTGCGACCGGTCGCGTCTCCGTCATGCCCGATCCCTCCAAGGCTCGGTTCCCCGCTGGCCAGGCGGACTGTATTCCGCTCCGAGCGGTCGCTCCTCCCGTGCGTCGTCGGCGGGTTCTCCCTGGGCGCTCGGCCGCGTGAGGGATACATTCGGGCCGGTGACGGTCGCCGGCTTCCTCGCGGACCTCCTCGGTCCCGATCTTCCCGTCGCCATCCGCGCCTACGACGGCAGCGTGGCCGGCCCCGCGGACGCGGCGACCACCATCGTCATCAAGTCACCGAGCGCCATGCATCGCATCGTGACCGCGCCGAATGAGCTCGGACTGGGTCGCGCGTACGTTTCGGGCGACCTCGCCGTGGACGGCAATCTCTTCGACGCCCTGGCTCTGGCGGAGCGGGTCGAATACCTCAAGGTCCGACCCAGCCAGATCCTCGACGGCATCAAGCTCCTCGGGCTCCGCGGGTTGAAGCCGGTGCCACGGCCGCCGGAAGAGGCGCGCCTCCACGGTCGGCGCCATTCGCGCGAGCGGGACGCCGCAGCGATCGCCCACCACTACGACGTGTCCAACGACTTCTACGGGCTCGTGCTTGGCCCGTCGTTCACGTACTCCTGCGCGGTGTGGACCGAGACCACCGAACGGCTCGAGGACGCGCAAGCCGCCAAGCACGAGCTGATCTGTCGCAAGCTCGGGCTCGACGCGGGCAAGCGCCTCCTCGACATCGGCTCGGGGTGGGGCTCGATGCTGATCCACGCCGCGCGGCACCACGGGGTCAAGTGCGTCGGAGTCACCGTCTCCGAGCGCCAGGTCGCGGTCGCACGGCGACGCGTCGCGGAGCTCGGCCTCGAGGACCGGGTCGAGATCCGCTTGCAGGACTACCGCGACGTCGACGACGGGCCCTACGACGCGATCAGCTCGGTCGGCATGTTCGAGCACGTCGGGATGGCGCGGCTCGGCGAGTACTTCGAGCGATGTCACTCGCTGCTCGGTCCCCAAGGCCGGCTGCTCAACCACGCGATCAGCCGCCCCGCGCACCGCCCGGCACGATCCGAGCTGTCGCTCCCGAAGCGCTTCCTGCGCCACGACTTCATCGACCGCTTCGTCTTTCCCGACGGCGAGCTCCACGAGATCGGTCAGGTGATCTCCGCGATGCAGAAGGCCGGCTTCGAGGCGCGCCACATGGAGAGCCTGCGCGAGCACTACGCCCGGACGCTGCGCGCGTGGGTGGCGAACCTCGAACGCCAATGGGACGAAGCGGTTGCGATCGTGGGAATCGGCCGCGTGCGTGTCTGGCACCTCTACATGGCCGCCGCGGCCGTGGGCTTCGAGGCGAACCAGATCGAGGTCCACCAGACGCTCGGGACCAAGACGGTTGGCGGGGTCAGCGGGCTGCCGCTGCGCCCCGCGTTCACCTGAACGCGCCTGACATCCGCTCCCCCAGGCCGAACGCGGACGCGCCCCACCTCGGGCGGGAGAGGGGGGCGCGGCCCCGTCCGTAGCTTCCTGGTCTGGAGGGATCAGCGTGCTGCCGGGCGTGCCATCCTGTTCCAACGGGCGCGCCCGGCCGAATCTTCCCCCGACCTGGGGTTTTTCCCGCAGTCGATGCTCGCCGAGGGTACCGCCGGCCTAGCGCCCGAGGACGAGGTCGGCCCCCTTCTCGCCGATCATGATCGACGGAGCGTTCGTGTTGCCACTGGTGACCGTCGGCATGACCGACGCGTCCATGACCCGCAGGTTCTCCACGCCACGCACCCGCAGTTGCGGGTCGACGACGGCCAGGTCGTCGGTGCCCATCTTCGCGGTGCCACACGGGTGCTCGCCCCGGAACGCGAACGTGTGGAGGTACTCGACCCACTCGTCTTCGGTCTGGACCTTGGGACCCGGCAGCACCTCGCGCCGCACAAAACCCTTCATGGCCGGCGCGTCCATGATCTCGCGGACAGCCCGGGCTGCCGTGATCATCATCGAGATGTCGTCAGGGTGCGACACCAGCTGGTGACGGATCACCGGCTGGTCGTCGACGTCGGCCGACCGCAGCGTGATCGTCCCCCGTGCCTGCGGGTGCACGATCGACGGCAGAACGGTCACGGCCGGGATCTTCATGAGCTTCATCGCGTGCACATCGTGCTGGTACTCACGAGGGCTCCCGCCCTCGAACTCCGTGTCGCCGCCCTCGCTCGCGACGCCGAGCGGCGCGTAGAGCACCTCGTAGTCGGTGTGGTCGGGTGAACCGGCATTGCCGAAGATCGCGACGTGGGCGAACGCGGCGGTGATGGGGCCGCGGCGGCGGAACAGGAAGTCGAGCCCCGCGGTGAACATCTTGGTCGGCGTGAGGAACCGGTTCAGTGTGGGCACCGTCACCGCGTATTGCATCGTCGTGTAGAGGTGCTCTTGCAGGTTCTGACCCACGCCGGGCAGGTCGTGCACGACGGCGACACCGTGCTCTCGGAGATGCTCCGCCGGCCCGATGCCGGAGAGCATGAGGAGCTTGGGCGTCGCGAGCGCGCCGGTGCTGATGATGACCTCACGCGTCGCGTACGCCTGGCGGACGGCCCCGCCCTGCCGGTACTCGACGCCCACGGCCTTGTTGCCCTCGAACAGGACGCGTTTCGTCAAGGCGTCCGTCTCCAGGGTGAAGTTCTTCTTCTTGCGCGACTTGGTCAGGTAGGCCAGTGCCGTGCTGTGGCGCAGCCCACCCTTCTGCGAGAGCTGGCCTCGGGAGACGCCCGCCTGCTCCGCGCCGTTGTAGTCGTCGTTGTACTGGTGACCCACCTGCTGGGCCGCCTCGAGAAAGGCGTCCGTGAGCTGGTGGCTCACGCGGCCCTTCGAGACGTACTGGGGACCGGAGTACCCGCGGAACGCCGCGTCGCCGCCGCTCGTGTAGTGCTCGAGGCGCTTGAAGACGGGCAACACGCTCTCGTAGTCCCAGCCCTCGCACCCGAGTGACGCCCAGTGGTCGAAGTCCCAGCGATGGCCGCGCACCCACACCATGCCGTTGATCGAGCTCGACCCACCGATCACGCGGCCACCGGCCCAGTGGTCGACGATGTTGTTGCGGCTGGGGTCGGGCTCGGCCGCGTAGCGCCAGTCGTACTTCTGGTCGAGCTTCATGAGTGCCGCGGGCACGCGAATCGGAATCGCTCGGTCCGAGCCCCCGGCTTCGAGCAGGAGCACGCGGTGCTGCCCGCTCTCGGCCAGCCGGTACGACGCCGCGCAGCCGGCCGAACCGGCGCCCACGACGATGTAGTCGTACGTGTTCGAGCTGTCCGTGCTCATCGCATCCCCCCTCAGCGCGGCCTGGTGCCAGCCGGAGGCTAGCCCTCGACGCCGCGAGCGTGCGGGGCCTCGTATCCTCCGGTACGTGACTGGTGCGCCGGCGCCCACGCTCGAGGTCTTCTCGGCGCCCGCGCGCGCGACGGGGGCGACGCTGGTCTTGCACGGCGGTCGCGCGAAGAGCGCGGAGCCGACGCGCGCGGGGCAACTCGCGGTTCGGCGCATGCGTCCGTTCGCGCGGGCCGTGGTCGAGGCGACATCGGGTCACGACGTCGCGGTCCTGGCGCTTCGGTACCGGCTCCGGGGCTGGAACGCCGATGGTTCGCCGTTGCCGGACGCGGCGTGGGCCCTCGCGGAGATCCGCCGGCGCCATGGCGACGTGCCCGTGGTCCTCGTGGGCCATTCGATGGGCGCGCGGACCGCGCTGAGGGTCGCCGGCGACCGGAACGTGAGCGCGGTGGCCGCGCTGGCGCCGTGGGTGCCGGAAGGCGAGCCGGTCGACCAGCTGGCGGGCCGTTCGGTGCTCATCGTGCACGGAACGCTCGACACGCTGACGAGCCCCCGCGCGTCGCTTGCCTACGCCGAGCGCGCGCGGCTGGTTGCCGCGGAGCTGATGCGGGTCGAGATGCGGCGCGAACGGCACGCGATGATCGTGCGACCGGCCCTGTGGCACCGCTTGGTGGCGGGATTCGCGGCCCGTGCGCACGGGATCGGACCCCTGCCGGCAGAGATCGCTCGGGCGCTGGGGGCCGGTGGCCGCGAGCGGCTCCGGATCCGGGTGTGAGCGGGAGTATGCGGCCCCCTCTGGCGGTTGACACCGAGAAGGACTCGCCCCAAGCCACCGAACGAAGGAGCTCTCATGCGTGACGCGGTGATCGTCGAGGCCGTCCGGTCTCCCATCGGCAAGCGCAACGGAGGCCTGGCCGGCGTGCACCCGGTCGACCTCTCGGCGGCCGTGCTCGATGCGCTCGTCACTCGCGCCGACATCGATCCGGCGATGGTCGAGGACGTCGTGTGGGGCTGCGTCGGTCAGGTGGGCGATCAGGGCGCGAACGTCGCGGCGGAGCGCCGCGCTCGCGGCCGGCTGGCCCGAGTCCGTCCCCGGTGTGACCGTCGACCGTCAGTGCGGGTCTTCGCAGCAGGCGCTGCACTTCGCCGCGGCGGGCGTCGTCGCCGGCCACTACGACGTCGTCGTGGCCGGCGGTGTCGAAAGCATGAGCCGGGTCCCCATGGGCTCGCTCACCGCGGGCGGCGGCGAGCTGTACGGACCCCGCCTGCTCGCGCGCTACGGCGGCATCGAGTTCAACCAAGGCATCGGCGCGGAGATGATCGCCGAGCGATGGGCGTTGAGTCGCACCGACTGCGACGCATTCTCTCTGGAGTCGCATGCCCGCGCCGCGGCCGCGATCGACGCGGGCCGCTTCGCCAAGCACATCGTGGCGGTGACGTTGGACGACGGCACGGTCGTCGACACGGACGAGGGCGTACGCCGCGGCGGCACGCTCGAATCGCTGGGTTCGCTGCGCTCGGCATTCAAGGAAGGGGGGGTCATCACCGCGGGGAACTCGTCGCAGATCAGCGACGGTGCGGCGGCGCTCCTCCTGATGTCGTCCGAGCGCGCGGCGCAGCTCGGGCTCACGCCGCTCGCGCGCGTGCACAGCGTGGCGGTGGCCGGCGACGATCCCGTCATCATGCTCACCGCACCGATTCCCGCGACCCGCAAGGTGATCGAGCGCTCTGGGCTTCGATTCGACGAGATCGGGACCTTCGAGGTCAACGAGGCCTTCGCGCCGGTGCCGCTTGCGTGGCAAGCCGATTTCGGTGCCGATCCGGCTTTGCTGAATCCCGACGGAGGGGCAATCGCACTGGGCCACCCGCTCGGCTCGTCCGGCGCGCGCATCATGACGACCATGCTCCAGCGCATGCGCGAGCAGGGCGTGCGCTATGGGCTGCAGACGATGTGTGAGGGCGGCGGTCTGGCCAACGCAACGATCGTCGAGCTGCTCTGATGGCGGTCCGCTCGGGACTGGTGTGAGCCTGCGCCGACGACACGCTCGCCGCGGCGTGGATGGTGACTGCACTCGTGGGTTTTGCCGCGCTGAGCGTCATGCCGGCCGGCGCCGCGTCGGCACGCTCGTCGCTGGTCCACGCGGCATGCAAACACCGGATCACGGTGGCGAACGCGGGGACACTCACGAGCCGCGAGCTCACCGAGACCTCGGGTCTCGTCGCGTCGCGGGCGCATCCGGGTGTGCTCTGGGCGCACAACGACTCCGGCGACCGCGCGCGGTCTTCGCCGTGGGTCTCGACGGGGCCGACCTCGGGACGTGGACCGTCCCGACCGTCGCGCCCACGCGATTGGGAGGACATCGCGCTCGGGCCGGGTCCGACGAGCGGGTCCTGGTCCCTCTACCTCGGCGACATCGGCGACAACAACCACGATCGGGCCTCGATCGAGGTTGTGCGTGTGCCCGAGCCCGACCCGAGCGCCGCCACCCGGGTCACCGCCCCACCTGCGGTGCTGACCCTCACCTATCCGGACGGGCCGCACGACGCAGAGGCGCTGCTCGTCGATCCCGACGACGGGACCGTCGTCATCGTGACGAAGGTCCTGGTCGGCCCGGCGAGCGTGTACACGACCGGCCCGCTCGCGCCCGATGCCTTCGGTGGGACGGCCGCGCTCCGGCGCGCCGGTAGGGTCCGGTTGGGTCTCATCGCTCCGGTCACCGCGGGCGACGTCTCACCCGATGGCCGAACTGTCGCGCTCCGGAGCTACGGCGACGTCCACCTGATGACGCGCAGGCGCGGGGCGAGCATGCCACGCACGTTGCGCGCGAAGCGGTGCTCGGTCGCGACGTCGAGTGAACCCCAAGGGGAGGCGCTCGCGTTGCTCGACGGCGGGTACTTCACCACGAGCGAAGGGATCGGCGCAGTGCTGCACCACGGGACCATTCGGGCGACGATCCGGACGAACTGAGCCTCAACCTCCGGCCGCGAGTCCGGCGACCTCGGCGCGTTCGGCCTCGCTCAACGTCCATGCGGTCGTTGCGGCGGCGTTCGCACGCACCTGCTCGGGCGACATCGCACCACAGATGACGCTCGCGACAACCGGCGCGCTCGACAGGTAGCTCAGCGCGAGCTCGTGCAAGGTGTGCCCGTGCGGTCGTGCCCACGCCTCGAGCCGGCCGACCGTTTCGAAGTTGTCGTCGGACAGCAACGCGGTACCGCGGTCACCCCACGTTGCGAGCCGGGTCCCCGCGGGCGGCCCTTCGCCGCGGCGGTACTTGCCGGTCAACATCCCACTCGCGAGCGGGAAGTACGGCACGAACGACACGCCGAGGCGGTCGCACTCCGGGAGCACCTCGCGCTCGACGGAGCGATCGAGCAGGCTGTACTCGTTCTGGATGTTCACGAAGCCCTGCACGCCCAGCTCCCGCGCCGCCGTGTCGGCCGCCACAAGTTGCTCGGCCGAGAAGCCCGAACCGCCGATCTCTCGCACCTTGCCCGCGGCGACGAGTCTGGCCATCGCCTCCAACGTCTCGGTGATCGGCGTGGTCGGGTCGGGGCGGTGGAGCAGATACAGGTCGACATGGTCCATGCCGAGCCGGTCGAGACTCGCCGCGATGCAGCGAGCCACGTTCGCTGCGCTCCCCGGTCGCTCCACCCCACCCGTGGGGAACCCGAACTTGGTGGTCACGATCGCATCCTCGCGCCGACCGCGCAGCGCCCGACCCAGGAACTCCTCGGAATGCCCGCCCCCGTAGCTCTCGGCGGTGTCGAAATGCGTCGCGCCCACCTCGAACGCGGCGTCCACGACCCCGCGCACCTGGTCGGCGTCGAGGCGCATCCCGAAGTTGTTGCACCCGATCCCCGCAAGCGGAACCGACAAGCGTCCGATCGTTCGATGCTCCATCGTTCCCATCCGTCCTTCCCGTGCCCCACCGCGTGAATCGCTGTCTGTCTACCGCAGGCGGCGCTGCCTTGACGTCGGGACCGGCACCTGCCAAGAAGGAGTCCGCCCATGTCTGCCGCCGTCTCGGTCGGGGATCTCCGCAAGTCGTACGGCAGCCACGAGGCCGTGCGCGGCGTGAGCTTCGATGTCGCCGAGGACCATTGGGGTGATCTCGCCGTCCTCGTCGCGTGGGCGATCGGCGCCACGGTCTCGGGCGCGCGTTGCTTGCGCCGGGAGCCCGCAACCGACCATCCCGGCTCCCTGAGACCCGCTCGGCGGCGCGCGGGAGCAGTGTCGTGAGTGCGGAACGTCCGGAACCTCTCATGAACAGACTTCCGGAGCCGACGCCCCCGACGGTCGGTGAGGTCTCCTCGGCCGTTGCTCGCATCGGCAACGTCACCATCGAGGCGATCACGAGCTCCGCCGACCCGCGCCACGCCGCGCAGGTGCAGGACCACGACGAGTGGGTCGTCGTCCTCGCCGGAGCGGCGACCTTCGAGATCGACGGCAGCGTACTGGATCTGAGGCCGGGCTCGTGGGTGCTGATCCCGGCCGGTGCCCACCATCAGGTCGTGAGGACCGCAGCCGGCACCCGTTGGCTCGCGCTCCACGCGACGGGCGACTGAGTGGGTTCGCCTTTCTGACCCCGACGACCGTGAGCCCCGCGATGCCCGAGAAGTCGTCCTCGTTGCACGTGTGGACGGGGAGCTGCCGCGAGAGTGCGATCGCGGCGATCATCGCGCGTCGGCGCTGCAGCTGTGCGCCCTGCGGACCGGAGTGACTCAGGGGAACCACGAGCCAACGCGTACGCGCTCGACAGCAGGTCGTCGACCTGCAGCGGCCGCGGCTGGACGCACTCGCCGCTCAGGCGCGGGACCAAGCGCAGGCTCAACTCGACCAGGCGCTTCGCGCTCTGGCGCAGGGCGCTCCCCCGCCGGCTCCGACGGAATCGCAGGCGCTGACACCGATTCTCGGCGGCTGACGCTGCGCTCGCGAGCGCGTGTCTAGGACACGAGCTCGATCTCGATCGGGAGACCGCTCTGGGTGACCATCCCGGTCAGTGGGTCGATCGACTCGGTGCCGCTCGTGAGCGCGCTGACGTTCACGTGCCCGTAGCCGTGCGGGATCGAGACCGCGCCCGGCATCATCAGGTCGGTCACGTTGGCGGTGAGCTCGAGCGAGCCATAGGAGCTCGTCACCCGCACGCGGTCACCGTCGGCGATGCCCGCCGCGGCCGCGTCCTTCGGGCTGATGTCGGCCTGCACCGCCACGAACTGCGTCTCGCCGTCGTCGATCAGCGTCGAGTTGACGTGGCGCACCTGGCGCCGCGGCGTCAACACCAGCGGCGCCGGCTCGCGACAGTCGCGCAGCTGCGCGACGAGCTCCACGGGCGCGACGTTCCAGCGACCGTCGGGCACGACGTGCTCGAGGGCCCAGCCGTGCTCAGCCCCCCCGAACACCACCGGACCGTCCGCGGCGCGGAGATCGTCGAACGAGATCCGTCCGCGGCCGAACGCCGACGCGATGACGTCGTCGTCGGTCGCGGTGTCGAGCGCGAGGTCGGGCAACCCCTCGAGGCCCATGCGGCGGCCGACCTGGAGCGCGCTCCACCACGCGGGCCGGTGCTCCACCTTGGGCGCGACGACCGCGGGTGTGTACATCGCCGCGACACACTCGAGCCCCGTCGCGGTGAGGTAGTTGAAGTCGGCACGTTCGAGACCGTCGAGCGATGGCAGCACGTGCGTGGCGAGCTCGCTCATCGGGCTCTCGACCACGTCCCACACCGCGAGCACGTCCAGGCTCGACAACGTGGCGCGCATGCGCGCCGCGTCCGGGAACGATGTCGCTGGGCTCCCACCCACGACGAGCATCGCTCGCACGTTCCCGGCGTCGATCTCGTCGGCGAGCGCCGTCGCCGGGTACTGATCCCAGCGTCGATGCAGGTCGGGGCGGCTCGGCGGGCCCGGCTCCGGTGGCTTCGCCTTCGGCAGCGGCGGTGGGCCCTGCGTGAGGTACCCGGGGTTGAACCACGACCCGCCGGGCCGTTCGAGCGATCCAGTCACGATGTGGAGCGCCCACGCGAGCCACTCGATCACGTTGGCGTTCGCCGACATGCTGATGCCCGTGCCCGTCTGAATCGCGAGTCGGCCGTGTCGGCGGACCGCGGCGAGGAGCTCGTCGAGGGCCGTGGCCTCGAGTCCGGTGATCTGGGCCGCCCGCTCGACGGTGAAGGGCTCGACGGCGGCGCGCAGCTCGTCGACGCCGATCGCGTGCGCCGCCAGGTACTCGTGATCGGCACCTTCGTCGAGGATCCCGCGCACGAGGAACGCCAGCACCGCGTAGTCGGTCGCCGGGCGCGCCGCCAGATGCCGGGTCGCGAGCCTGGCCGTCTCGGTACGACGCACGTCGAGGACCCACACCTCTCCGCGCCGCGCGATCTCGCGGACGTGGACGACCGGGTCCGAGATGAAGTGGTAGCTGCCATGCGAGACGACCGGGTTGTCGGCGACATAGAGGAGCATCTCGACGGTGTCGTAATCGGGGATCGGGATCAGCCCGGTCGAACCCGCGATCAGGTCGGACACCAGCAGCTTGCCCGGACAGTCCACGGTGATCGGCGTGTACCGGCTGCGGGTCTCGAGCGCGGCCCACAGGGGCTGGATGCCGAGACGCGTCGGGGCGTCGAACGCGCCCGCGGTGCCCGCGTAGACGGCCAGGGCGTCGTTCCCGTGCTCGGCGCGGACGCGCGACAGGCGCGCCGCGAGGTCGTCGAGCAGCTCGTCCCACTCCACTCGTACGAGCTCATCGTCACGGCGCAGCATCGGGTAGTCGAGCCGTCGCGGGTGGTGGTGGAGCCGTCCGAGCATGCGCCCCTTCGGGCACGTGTAGCCGTGCGAGATCGGGTCTTGCGGGTCGCCCTCGATTTTGGTGACCTGCTCGCCCTCGACCGTCGCGACGATGCCGCAGTGCGCGGGACACAGCCGGCAGAACGATCGGATTCGCCGCTGCTCCACCGCTCCCCCTTGCTGCGCCCAGACGTTGCGCGCTGCATCTCGGTGCCCGCTCGAGGCTACCCGCAGCGCCGGACCGACAGGGCCGGACGGACATGGCGGAGCCCTCAGGCGTAGCCTGTCGCCGCAATGAGCGCCGTCACCGAGATCCCCCGCGTCGAGAGCCGCCGGGACCGCGCCGAGCGACGCATGCGGAAGATCCTCTGGCTCCCCGACCAGCCGTTGCGCGCCGACAGCGGCGCCGCGCAGAAGGCATTCGAGACATCGCTGTTCGTCGCGATGTTCCGCTGCCTCGTGATGTACGTGATCATCCCGATCACCGGCCCGATCCTGGGCTTGGCAGACATCGGGCCGGGGCTCGGAGTCGTCATCGGCCTCGGCGCGATCGTCGCGATCACGATGAGCATCCGCCGGCTCTGGCGCGCGAACCATCGCGTCCGCTGGTGGTACACCGCGCTCGGGACGGTGATCATCCTCACGATGGCGTTCCTCGTGGTGAAGGACTTCGTCTCCCTCGTCAGCTGACCCGAGAGGACCGCACATGCGCATCGGGATCGCAGTCAGCCCGCAAGGCAGCACCACCGTGCGGGCCATGCAGGATCACGCGCGGCACGCCGAGGAAGTGGGCTTCGACGCGTTCACGAGCGGCGACTCGCAGTCGATCTTCCGCGAGGTGTACTGCACGCTCACCGCCTGCGCGCTGGTCACCGAACGCGTCACGCTCGGCACGTCCGTCACGAACCCCTCGACCCGCCATCCGGTGGTCGCCGCGAGCGCGCTCGCCACCATCGACGAGACCTCCGGCGGCCGCGCGATGCTCGGGATCGGGGCCGGCCAATCGGCCACGGGCACCTTGGGCCTGGCGCCGGCGAAGATCGCAGACCTCGAAGCGACCATCGTCGCGATCCGTACCGCCCTCGACCCCGCGTTGCACAGTCAGGCCACGCGCGGCCGCGTCGAATGGTCGCGCCGTGCGGTGCCGATCGTCGTGCACGCAGCCGGGCCCGCAGGGCTCGGCGTCGCCGTGCGCGAGGGCGACGGCGTCATGCTCCGGCTCGGCGATCTCGACGAGGCCGGCCTCGCGGCGCGTATCCGTGAGCTCCGCGCCGCACGCGCGGAGCGGCCGATCGACGTGTGGCTGTACGCGCCGACCGGCATCGCCCCGAGCCGCGCCGAAGCGGCGGCGATGGTGGCGCCGGTCGTCTCCGCGCGCACGCTCACGACGAAGGTCGAGACAATCCCCTCGGAGCTGCAGGACGCGCATCGCCGGTTCGCCGCCCGCTACGACTACGCACATCACGCGTCGCTGCAGAACCCCGTGAACTTCGAGCTGCTCACGGAGCTGGGGCTGGTCGACTACATGATCGATCGACTCGCCAGCGTCGGAACGACGGCCGACGTCGCGGGTTGGATGGACCGCATGCAAGCGATCGGCGTCGACACGCTGCTGCTCGGCGGCAGCGTTCCCGACCTGCACAGTTTCATGGACGACGTCGGGAGGATCATCGCCTCCCGCGCGGAGGTACGCTCCGGCGACGTCACCCGTTCCTGAGGTGCCGACCGTCGTTCTGGGGGAGGAGCCATGAGCGCGAGCGACCTGCAGATCTTCGTCGACGTCGACGCACCGAGCATGCTCGCCACGATGCTCGGACCGACCGAGTACCCGCCCGACATGGAGGCATGCTTCCGGGAGGCGAACCTCGGCCGAGGCGTCGAGGCACGCGTGCTCTTCTGCGGCGAGGGCAACGAGGGATTCAGCCTCGCTGCGGTGGAGGTCGCGCCGAACTACGTGATCATTCGACACAGCCACTCCGCCGACTGCCTGTACTACGTGAGTCACGGTGAGATCACCCTCGGGAACCGCACACTCGGCAAGGGTGACGGCTTCTTCGTGGCCGCCGACCAGCCGTACACCTACCAAGCCGGCCCCGAGGGCGCGGAAGTGCTCGAGATGCGGGTCGCAACGACCGTGACCACGCGTGTCGCCGAGACGAATCCGGACCGCATCGCCGCGCTCGGCACCCAAGCGCACGAGCAAGGAGAGGCGTGGCGAGCGTGGCTCGACGAGCGCCACTCGGGCCGTCAAGCTGCCCATCGCGAGTCCGTCGCCGCGACCTCCTAGCGGCGCGGGCGTCGCCCGCTACTCCATGAGGTCGATGCTCGTCTGCAAATGCTGGGTCATCAGGTTGCGGGCCGTGTCCTTGTCCTTCGCGAGCATCGCCTCGACGATGCGCCGGTGCTCGACGTGGGTCTGCGCCGCGAACCCGGGTGGGAACGGCGCCGAGCGCGCCTGATCGAACAGCGCTGCGTGGCCGACGCCAACCGTGTGCGCGGCGCTCACCGCGGCGAGCACGTCGACGAACGCCTCGATCGCTCGATTCCCGCTGAGCTGCCCGATACGTCGGTGCAGCTGGGAGTAGTCGGCCGCCGGCGACGGGCCTCCGGATGCGTCGACTTCGCCGTCGAGCGCGTCTCGCAGCGCCTGCGCGCCGTCGTGGTCGATGCGGTCGATCGCGAGCTCAAGCGCGGGCAGCTCGAGAATGAGGCGGACGGTCACGAGGTCGGCGGCGCTGATGCGCTCGTACTCGAGGAGCAGCGCGGTGGCGGTCGTGATCGCGGCACCGTCGGGTGCGGCGACGATGAGGCCGCCCTTTTGGCCTCGCCGCATGGTCGCGATCTGCTCGTTCTCGAGAATCCGGACTGCCTGGCGCACCACTCCCCGACTCACTGCGTACTTCGCCGCGATCTCCGGCTCGGTCCCGAGCGACGCTCCGACCGGCCACCCGCGGTCGAGGATCTCGAGCGCGATCTCGCGCGCGAGCACCGCCGGACGCTTCTGACTCGGACCGGCCGAGGCGCGCGCTCGCCCCGTGCCGCGATCGCTCACACCCCACCCCTGTCGATGTGCTCGAGTGCACCCAGCAGATGCTCGACGAAGCGCGAAGGGTTCTCCGCCATCGGGAAGTGTCCGAGCTCGCCCATGACCTCGAAGACGGCGCCCTTGATCTTCGCTGCGGTCGCCTGAGACATCTCCGAGGTGCACGAGTAGTCGTATTCGCCGGTCAGCATGATCACGGGGCATCGTGCGGTGTCGATGTCGCCGATCACGTCGCGACGATCCCAGCCACCGCTGTAGAACGCGATGTCGCCGAAGAACGTGCCGAAGCCGCCTTGGGAGTAGTGCCACCACACCTCGCGGCGGCACTCGAGCGGGCTCTGCGGGGCCATGAGGCCGTAGACCCACTCGGGAACGAACACCGCTTGGTTCACCTGCGGGTGCAGCGCCCATGCGACGTGTCGCCCGGGCACGTGGTCCGCGGCCTCACACGCGACGACGCCACCGAGCCGATCCGGCGCGGGAGCGCGAGCTCGAGGCAGATCTGCCCCGCCATCGAAGCGCCGACAACGACCGGGCGATCCAGTCCCACCGCGTCGAGGAATGCGAGCACCGTCTCGGCATACTGATCGGTCGTCAAGCGGTAGGCACCGGGGAGCACTCCGACGCTCGGCGTCGAACGACCGTGGCCAGGCAGGTCGAAGGCCACCAAGTGGCACGACCGCGCGAGGCGCGGGTCGGCCATGAGACGGTCGAACTGACGAGCATCCGAACCCGCGGTGTGCAGCAGCAGCACGTCGCGACCTGCGCCTGCTTCCCGCCAGGAGACACGCGAGCGCGAGCCGCACACCTCCAGGTCGACGGCCTGGGTGACGATCGCGCCGGGATCACCGACTGCGAGCGCTCCCAGGTCATCGGCAGCGTCGCTCTCGGAACCGTGGAAGACCTCGCGCCCGATCTCGAGCACGCGCCGCACCACGTGCGCGTGCTGCGCAAACGCCAGCTCGCTCCCGTCGACGAGCGTCCCCGGAACGCGCATGAGCATGCCGAAGTAGCTCTGGTACCACGGGCGCGGGACCGCGGCGAAGAACTCATCCCACGCGTGCGGCGTCGCGAGCAGTGCGAACGCCGGTTCCTGCTCCCCCCCGTCACCCGTGAAGACGCCGTCGACGAACGAGAAGGTGCGCGGCGTGACCGCTTGCTTGCGCGCCTCGACGGAGAACACGACTGTGCTGGCGGTCGCCAGCGCAGCCAGCTCTCCGTCGAGGCCGCAAGCGTCGTGCCACTCCGCGGTCGACGTCACGCCGCGGGAGACTAGGGCGCTTACCGCGGACCGAGGAACATGGGCTGGCGCAAGTCGAGGTAGTCGGTGATCTCGATCGCGCTCATGAGGTCGCCCATCATCGCCTGCGCCTCCGCGGGCATCTCGTGCTGTTCGCCGGCGCGTGCCTCGGCCTCGGAGGTGAAGTACACGACGTCGGTGTAGGTGCCGTCACCGTGCTCGGCGATCACGTCGCCGAGCACGTCGGGCCGCACCTCCTTCATGGTGGCTTCGAACTCGCTCATCCGCGATTCGATCTCGGCCATCTTGGCAGGGTTGGTGATCCGCCCGCGCATGACCTGGACGAACCCAGCGTCGTCTGCGCCTCCGCCCATCATCGTGGTCACCTTGGTGCAGTCGTAGAACTCGACGTCGCTGACCGCCTTCTCGGTCTCGGACCACCACGCGCCCTGCTCGGGGCGATCACTGTTCGCGCGTGCGGCCTCCCCGGATTCGAAGCGGGCGACGACGACGAAGCGGCCGTCGGCGGTGATCCCGCCCGTGCTGCCCAGGAATCCGCTGGCTCCGGGTCGGAGCTCGTCGGCCCAGCGTTGCGTCTGGCGCATGAACGCGTCGGCGTCGACGACGCGTCCGTGGATGACCTGAGCGAACATGGCGCTTCCTCCTGCTCGATCGGTTCGTTGGTGTCCCGGTCATCGTGCGCGCGACTCCACCGCGTGTTACAACCAAGAACCGGAAAACGTCAGGCGTCGCTCGCCGCAGTGACGGCGGCGGTGCTGGTTGCTGGGACGGCCTCAGGCTCCCGGCGCATCGTGGAGGCCGCGTCCTCGTCGTGGATCAAGGCCCCCGCGAGCCGCGCTCAGGAACAGGAGGCCCGCTGTGACCGCGAAGGCCAGGTGGAACGCGTGGAGCCGACCGCCGATGTCGGCATGGCTCACGGCGTTCGTCTTGCTCAGCCAGACGCTGGCGACGATCGCGACACCGAGCGCCGCTGCGGTCTGGCGTTGCGCGCTGTAGATCGCCGTCGCACGACCCATGTCGGGGGCCTCGATGTTGGCGTAGGCCGACGCCTGGAGCGGGAGCAGCGCGCACGCCATGAACAGCCCACGCACGAACATCAGGCCCCGCAGCCACCACAGGTCGATCCCGACAGGTACGAACGCGAACGCCAACGTGACCAGCCCCATGCACGCCATTCCGACGGCGATGAGGCGTCGTGGACCCACTCGGGGATACACGCGCCCGATGAGCTGAGCCGAGATCGCGACCGCGATCGCCTGCGGGAAGGTCGTGAGCCCTGACTGCAGCGCGGAGAGCCCTTGAAGGCCCTGCAGGAACAAGGGGAGGAGGAAGAGCAGTCCCGCGAAGCTCGCGAAGACGAGACCGAGCACCGTGTTGGCCATGCGGAACATGCGGTCTCGATAGAGACGGAGCATCAACATGGGGTGCGCGACGTGCGTCTCGACCACGACCAACACCGCGCACAGCACGACACCGAGCGCGCCGGTGAGCACCACTGTCGTCGACCCCCAGCCGCTCCCGGGACCTTCGGACAACGCGTAGAGGATCGACGCGAGACCGCCGCCGGAGAGGACGAAGCCGGGAACGTCGAACGATCCTGGCACTCCCTCGCGGTGGTCTTCCAAGGAGAAGAAGCCGACGAGGAATCCGAACACGCCGGTCGGCACGTTCACGAAGAAGATCCAGCGCCACGACAGAGAGTCGATCAGGAGTCCGCCGACGACGGGCCCGGTCGCCGGGGCGACGACCGCCGGAACCATGAGGATCGTCGCAGCCCGGGCCCGCTCGGCCGGCGGAAAGGCGCGAAACAGCATGGCCGTCCCGACGGGCGTGAGCATGCCGCCGCCGACGCCCTGGAGCACCCGGAACGCCACGAGCTCCGGCAACCCGTTCGCCATCCCGCACAACATCGACGAAGCGGTGAACACCACCAACGCGAACAAGAACGTGCGCTTGGTTCCGAAGCGATCGCCGGCCCAGCCCGACACGGGAATCATCACGGCCAGCGACAAGAGGTAGCCGGTCACGACCCACTCGATCCCACCACCGCGGATGTGCAAGTCGCGTGCCAGCGTGGGAAGAGCCACGTTGACCACCGTGGTGTCCATGAGCTCCATGAAGAGCCCGACGACGAAGATCGTCGCGACGATCCACTTGTACGGAACGCGGCCGAGCACTCCGACTCTCCATCCTGGGCTCGCCCGCACGGCCCGCGGTCGAGGCTATCGACCAGCGCGGACGCGCGCCCCTGGCCTTATCCGGCGTCAGCCTCCTGGATGTGCAACGGGCCGACGACGGCGGGATCACGCGACACGGATGCTTCGGGCGCTCGGAGCGGCCCGACGCAGCGAGCCGCGACCACACAGGCGGTGACGAAGATACCCGTGATGATCGCGAAGGACACGTGGAGGCCTTTCGTGATGCCGTGCGCGGCCAGGATGGTTGCGAACAGCGCGACCCCGAACGCGCCGCCGGTCTGGCGGGCCGCGTTGAGCATCCCGCCGCCGATGCCGGCACGGTCGGGGGGGACGCTGCCGGCCATCGACGTCATGAGCGACGGTACGGCGAGCGCGGTGCCGCCACCGGCGAGGATCAAACCGACGGCGATCACCCAGTAGCTCGTGTGCGCACCCACCGTCGCGAGCACCAGTGCGCCGATCGCACCGATCGCGAATCCGAGGGCCAGCGCCCGCCTGGGTCCGTGTCTCGCGTTCAAGCGGCCGGCGATCAAACACATCGGTGCACCGATGATGCTCACCGGCATCAGGGCGAAGCCCGCACGGAGTGGCGAGTAACCGCGGATCTCCTGCAGGAACAGGGTGAGCACGAAGAGCGCCCCGAAGATCGTCGCGAGGTTCAGCGCGCCGAGCACGGTCGTTGCCGTCACATTCGGCAGACGGAAGAGGTCGAGGGGCAGCATCGGGTGCCGGCTGCCGCGTTCGACGGCGATGAACGCGGCCAGCAGCGCCACGCATGCGGCGAACGCAGCGATGATCGGAGCCGAGAGCCAGCCCCAATCGGCCGCCTTGCTGAGTGTCAACGTGAACGACGCCAAGGTGACGACGGCCAGGACCTGCCCGGGAACGTCGACCCTGCCGGTGGGCGTCCTCGGCGACTCGGTGATGTGGCGCCACCCGAGCGCCAGCGAGAGCACCACGATCGGCACGTTGATCCAGAAGATGCTGCGCCATCCGAACGCGTCGACGAGGATGCCGCCGACGGCGGGTCCCGCGGCCGACGCCACCCCGCTCGTTCCCATCCAGATCGAGATTGCTCGGGCGCGCTGGGCGGGATCCGGGAACGTGTGCGTGATCAACGCGAACGAGCTCGGCAACATCAACGCGGCGCCCGCGCCCTGCAGCACCCTTGCGCCGACGAGCACACCCACGCTCGGCGCCAGGCTGCACAACGGCGACGCGACACCAAAGAGGCCCAGACCGGCGAAGTAGACGCGCTTCTGGCCGATGCGATCGCCCAAGGCACCCGCACTCAGCAACAAGCAGGCGAAGACGACGACGTAGCCGTTGACGACCCACTGCAGCAGCGACAGGCGCCCCCCGAGGTCGGCACGGATCGCGGGCAGACCGACGTTCACCACCATCGAGTCGATGGACGCCACGGCGAAGCCGAGACACACCGACGCGAACGCGAGCCCGGGGCGCGAGGCGACCGATCGTCGACCCGATCGTTCCCCCACCTCGTGTCCCTCCCTGATCACGTCGAGCTCACCCCGGGGGCCCTTCTGCCCTTCGCACGTTACGCCCCGCCCTCGAGGGAGGAGTCGGTGCTCACCATCCAGGGGATCCCGAAGATGTCGACACGGCGCGCCCCTGAGCCAAGTCACGCCGACCGGGATCGGCGTACGATCCCGCCGCATGAGCAACCCTGAGGTCGAAGCGCTGCTGGGTTCGTGGGTCGAGGCGGCCGCACACGGCGACGCGGAAGGCGCCGCGAGCATCTACACCGACGATGCGGTCTGCTCGTTCGCCGACGGGAGTCTCGCCACCGGCAAAGCGGCCATCTTCGAGAAGTGGCAGGGCGTGTTCGGTGCGGGCGTACGCATCAAGGCCGACATCCGCTCGAGCGCGACGATCGAGGTGGAAGACCTCGTGCTCGAGGTCGCGACCTACGACGCCATCCAAGCGCGCGATGGCACCGAGGCGGCCCGGCGATCGGGCCGGTTCGTCAGCATCTTCCAACGCCAGGCCGACGGCTCGCTCAAGGTCGTCTACGACCTGCTGCTGCAGAGTCCGGCGGAGGGCGGAGCCCGCGCGTCGTGAGGTTCGGCATCGAATTCCCGTTCGTCCTCGATCCGTTGACCGCGGCGGACATCGCGGTCGACGCCGAAGCTGCTGGATGGGACGGGGTGTTCTGCTGGGAAGGCATCGAGAACCGCAGGCTCGGCGTCGTGTTCGACGTGTGGATTCAGCCCGCTGCCATCGCGATGCGCACCGAGCGCCTCACCATCGGAACCTTCCTGACCCCGCTTCCACGCCGTCGACCATGGAAGGTCGCACGTGAGGCCGTGAGCATCGACTACCTCAGCGGGGGCCGCTTCATCCTCTCTGCGGGCCTCGGCGCCCCGACCGACGGTGGCGTCACGCGCGTCGGTGAAGCCTCGGACATCCGCACGCGCGCGGAGAAGCTGGACGAAGGCCTCGAGATCGTCCAACGCGCCTGGAGCGGCGAGTCGTTCAGCTTCCAGGGTGCGCACTACGACATCGAGGACCTGCGCCTCCTGCCGCGGCCGCTGCAGCGACCGCGGATCCCGATCTGGGTTCCCGCGGCGCTCGGTAGCGAGCGTTCCGTCGCCCGGGCACTGCGCTACGACGGCGTCATCGCGGAAGGCGAGGCCCTCTACCGCAAGGACGGCACCCTCGTCGGCAAGGGGCTGCTCGTCAACACCCCTGCCGGCATTGCCGCGCTCCGCGCACGTGCCGAAGCCGCCGGGGCCACCTCGATCGACATCATCGTGGAGGGCGAGACCGGCGAGGCCGGACGCGACTCGCTCGACGACGTCACCGAATTCCGTGACGCCGGCACGACGTGGTGGATGGAGACCACCGCCGCGTGCGACACCGACGACCACGTTGGCGCTCTCAGGCGGCGCGTCCGCGAGGGCCCACCCCGCCTGGAGCGCTCGGGGTCGACGGCACCTGCGCGCACTCCACGTACCGGCACAGCGCGTTCGCCAGGCGCATCTGCTCCGGTGTTCGACACACCACGCGGAACAGCGCCGGGCTGCATACCAGGAACACCAGCGCACGCGCCCGCGAGACTGCGACGTTCAGCCGATTGAGATCGTAGAGGAACTCCATCCCTCGCGGCACGTCGTCGGGGCTGGAGGTGGCCATCGAGTAGATGACCACCGGCGCCTCTTGACCCTGGAATTTGTCGACCGTGCCGATACGCGGATCGTCCGGCAGGGCTCGTCGCAGCCGGGCCACCTGCGCGTTGTAGGGAGCCACGACGAGCAGATCGTCGATCGTTGTGGCCCGGGAGTTGCCGTGCCGGTCGACCCAGGCGCGACCGAGGAGATCGTCGACCAGCGCGGCGACCTTCTCGGCTTCCTCGAGTGACGCGACGCGGTTGCCGTGGTGTTCGACCGCCACGAAGCGCAGGCCCACGCCATCGCCGACCGACTGCCGCTCGAGACCGGGCTCCGACCGCAACCGGCCCTCGTAGGCAACCTCGGAGACGAACGAGCACACCGAGGGGTGCATTCGGTGCGTCGTCTCGAGGAACAGACCGAGCTCGGGCGGCATCGTCGCGGCTTCACCCAGCAGGTGGGCGAGCGCGGAGACCTCGGCACCGTCGGGGTGCGCGCCCTTCGATGGCGCTGAGAGCTGCTGCGGATCGCCCAACAGCACCAGGCTCTCCGCGGCGCCGCTCATCGCAAGCACGTCGGCCAGGGACTTCTGTGCCGCCTCGTCGACCACGAGCACGTCGACGGATCCCCGCATCCCCGCGGGTCCAGAGCCACGCCGTGCCACCGACGACGCTCGGGCCGCCCGCTGCGAGCGCTGCTTCGACCTCCTTGTTGTCGTCGGTGCGCGCGACCACGTCGATACCGCACCACTCGTCTTCCTTGCACTTCTGGAGGATCCCGAGATCGCCGCCCACCTCGGTCACTGCGGTGAGGAGGTTGCCGATCACGGCGTGCGAGTGCGCGGTGATGCCCACGCGCTTTCCTGCCTTCACCAGATCCACCACGAGGTGCGCGGCGGTGAAGGTCTTGCCGGACCCGGGCGGGCCCTGAACGGCGAGGGAGGACTGGTCGAGGCGTTCCAGCAGCCGGCGTGCGGCTTCGAGCCCGTGCTCTCCCGCGTGCGCGAGCGGCTCACCGCGAGGCAGCCCGCGGAGACGTGGTGGACGGCGCGCCAAGAGGTCCCGCGCGGCACGCCAGGGACCGGGGCCATCGAGACCGTGGTCGGCAACCCAGGCGCCGAGCTCGCGCAACGCGTCCTCGAGCGTGTCAGTGGGAACCGGCGTCGACGGCATCAAGGCACGCGGGTGCTGGCGTGCGTCGACCTTGGCGCCGCGCCTGAGGTCGATCGTGCGGGCCAGGTCGTCCACGGCGGTCACTTCCCCCGCGAGCTTCCCGGTGGCCGGGTCGTGCGGCTTGTCCCCCGGTCCGATCTTGTGATCCTGGGGCTCGTAGCCGTAGCGGTAGACGGTCGAGCGACCTTCCGTCCCGACGATCCCCTGCAGCTCGAGACCACCGATGCACTCACGGTCGTCGACGAAATCCGACTGCTCCGCAGAGTCGCGGCGCTCGTAGTACGCCCACCATTCGGGCTTGGCCTCCCGACGATGCCACGACAGCAGCGAGGCGAGAAGCACGCGTGCTGGGTCCCCCGCGTGGCCGTCGAGCAACCGCGCCACGAGCCGTTCGACGTCGGCCTCGCGTGCGTCGAGCTGCTCCGACGGCGTGCCGTCGCTCTCCGCGCCCCGCCGGGGCACCGGACCACACCGCGCCGCGGCCTCGACGCGTCGTGCCTCGAGCCACTCGCGCAGACCGACGAGCGACGCGGAATCAGCCTCGTTGTACACGGCGATCTCCTCGAGCCGCGCCGGATCACGCGACGCGAGGTACTCCTCGTAGGCAACGACGCTGCCGCCTGCGTCCACGACCGCGCCGTCACGAGCCGGCAGGTACAGCGACTCCACCGCCTTCAACCCGTATGACTCGGTGGAGAGACGCACCGCCTGCTTCACCACCGCGTAGAGGTCGACGAAGAGCTTGCCGCGCAGCCACGAGTCGATCTCGCGCTCGCGCGTCGCGTGCTCCCCCATCAGCCGCTTCAGCGCGTTCGGCTCGTACGGCGCGTAGTGGTAGATGTGCAGGTCGGGGTGCTCCCTGCGGCGAGACTCGACGAAGTCGACGAACGACTCGAGCGCGGCCCGCTCCTCGTCGCGATCGTGCGCCCAGAACGTGTGGAAGCGCGGACTCCTCTCCGGCCCGTGCTCCACGACGCCGAACAGGTACTCGAGACCGCCGTCGAGGGCGAATTGGTCGCCCTCCATGTCGAAGAACAGGTCGCCGGGTGAGGGCTCGGGCAACCCCGCGAGACCGCGGCCGCCCCACTCGACCGTGCCGTCCGCCGCGCGCACCGGCTCGAGCAGCTCGAACTCCGGCGGCACCCGCCCGGCGGCATGTACCTGCAACGCGGCCTGCGCCCGAAGCTTCTGCAGCGTCGCGTCGCCGAAACCGGCGACGGCCGAGGTGTTCGAGGCGAGCGCCGCGCGCGTGGGGATCCCGGACGCTCGGAGCCGGACGGCCTGGTCGTTGCGCATTCCGGCGACGAGCACGAGGTGGTCGTCGGAGCGGCGCCGATCCGCGCATTCGTCGGACCAGCGACAGATCGAGCAGTGGCCGACGCGCTCGGGGTAGTGCTCGGGGCGAGGCGCCTCGAGCTCGGCTACGAGGTGGCGGCGGACGCCGCGCGCGTACGCGGCGTAGTCGGCGACCCGGTACGAGTGCTGGACGTGATCGCCGCCCAGCACGTGCAGCTGCCGCGGCCACGAGCCCTGCAGTCGGGCGATGTGCTCCGAGTACGAGCACAGTTGCACGATCGCTTCGGCCTTCACGCGGCGGGCGAGCTTCGTGTCGACCGCCTCGTACGACCAGCTGCCGAGCTCGGGACTCGCTGCGTCGACCCGCACGAGGAAGTCGGCATGCCCGCGGCAGCGACCGTCGAAGAACGAGGCCTGGTAGATGACGGACGCGCCGCGAGCCATGGCCGCGCGCGTCTCGAGTTCCGCAGCGTGCAGCGCGGCGAGGGTCGGTTCGGGGAACGGAAGCTCCACGACGTCGAGCCCCTCGGCGCGCAAGCGCTCCAGATGCGCGCGCTCGTGCTCGTCGCCGCGGCGGGCGAGGACCTCGAGGAGCGGATTCTGGCCATTCGGTCGCCGCTGCTCACCCCGCGCCACCGCGAGCTCGAGATCGACGAGATGCGCGCACGCGACGAACCCGATGAGGTCACTCGGGCTGAGGATCATCTCGCCGTCGACGATCTGCACGACCTGCCTCGCTTCCACCCGGCGTCCACCGGCTACTCGTCGCCCGACAGTCTCGCCGCGTCCTACGACACCAACCTCAGACTGCCGAGACTCAGACGGGAGGAAAGAGCGCCTCGGCCTCGGCCAGTTCCCCGAGCGTCTCGTCCACGGGCGCCGGGCCCGCCCGGGCCGGAAGCCACACCAGGGCAACGAGAGCGCCGAGGAACAGCGCGCCGGCGCTGAAGCGCATGCCGGCGTGCATGCCATCGACGAACGCGTCGCGCGCGGCTCGTGCCAGCCCCACGACGGCGTCGCCGCTTCGCCGACTCGCCGCTTGGAGGGCGGTGCCCAACGATCGCTCGGCTTGCTGGCGCAGCGCATCACTCGCGCCGGCCTCCTCCAGGAACCGACCGACGCGCGACCCGTACACCGATGCCACGACGCTCCCGATGACGGCAAGGCCGAGCGCACCGCCGACTTGGCGGATGGTGTCGTTGACCGCGGAGCCCGCACCCGCCTTTGCGCGCGACAACGCACCGATGACGGACTCGACCGTCGGACCTTGCATCGTGCCCATCCCGATCGTGATCAGTGAGCCGCGGAAGAACACGTCGGGAAAGAACTGTGACGACGTGTCGAGGAACGAGAGCAGCAACGCGCCAGAGGCGGCGATCGACATCCCGAAGACGACCACGGTCTTCGTCCCGAAACGACGTGCGATGCGCGCGCTCACCAACGCACACCCCATGAACATCACGGACCAGGGCGCGAACTGCAGGCCGGTGGCGAGCGGCGAGTAGCCGAGCACGAATTGCTCGTACTGCGTGAGCACGAACATGGCTCCCGTGTTCGCGAAGAACTGGAGCGAGAAGACCGTGGTCGCCGCGCTGAACCGCGGGTTGCGGAACAGCTGGATGTCGAGCATGGGCTGGCTGCGGTGCCGCTCGTACACGAGGAACACCACCAGCACGACGAACCCACCCACGACGGTGAGGAGGGTGACGGCGTCGGTCCAACCCCGTCGGGGCGCCTCGATGATGCCGTACACCACCGACAGGAGCCCGATGATCGACAGCGCGAC
The DNA here is from genome assembly GCA_963815405.1 of uncultured Actinomycetes bacterium. GTDB lineage: Bacteria > Actinomycetota > Acidimicrobiia > IMCC26256 > DASPTH01 > CAWFGR01. The sequence continues at coordinate 276,460 of CAWFGR010000008.1, read as the reverse complement.
ACCCGGAGGATCGAGGCGTGCACGCGTCGGATCCCTCGACGTCGGGACGAGGAACACCCCCGCCAGCATCGCTACCAGCACCACCGGCAAGTTGATGAGGAAGACGGAGCCCCACCAGAACTGGTCGAGCAGCACGCCACCGATGACCGGTCCGAGCGCCGATCCGAAGCCCGCAGTCGCAGCCCAGATGCCAAGGGCGGTCCCGCGCTCGTGCGCCGGGAAGAGGTTCCGCACGATCGACAACGTCGCCGGGAGGATGCATGCGGCACCGACACCGAGGATCGCCCGGCCCGCGATGAGCTCGCCGGCACTCCCCGCGAATGCCGCAACGAGCGATCCGATCCCGAAGACCGCGAGCCCGACCTGCAGCATCCCCCGTCGCCCGAAGCGGTCCCCGAGGCTCCCCCCGGTGAGCAGCAGGACCGCGAACACGAGCGTGTACGCGTCGAAGATCCACTGCAGCTCGCTGCTCGACGCGTGCAGCGACCGGGCGATCGAGGGGATGCCGATCGTCAGCACGGTGATGTCGACCGCGATGATCACGAGCGTGCAACAGAGCACGCCGAGCACGATCCACCGGCGCGCGTAGGCGCGCTCCTGGATCGTCTCCATCGAGGGCAACGTCACCAGCCCACCGAGGCGCCGGTTGACACTGCCAACGGTCATTGGCGAGAGCCTAGGCAGCTCCAGAGATCGCGGACGTTGCCCAGCGAGCCGAGGCAGACCGTCAGCGCCGGTGGGGTGGCCGTCTCCCGCGGGCAGGCGCAGGCTCGGGGGGCGCGGGCGCCGGCTCCTCGGCGAGCACACGCACGAGGAGACGCGCGTCGCGAGCCGCCGCGTCGGCGGTCCCGGTCGTGAAGAGCACGTGCACTGCGCGACCCCCGCTCGTGAGCTTGTCGATCCGCGACCGCCACGGCTCGAGGTCGCTGCGCCGGTACGACGACGCGAACCGGTCGTCGCCCGTGTCGGCGCCGCGCTCCCATGCATCCGCGTCGCGGCCGTGGAACCGGACGACGGCCGGGGACGCGGTCACGACCGCGAGGGGCGGCAGGGAGCTCTCGAAGCCCGACGGCGCGTCGACACACACGTAGGAGAGGCGGTGCTCCTCGAAGAACCGCAAGGTCTCCTCGCGGTGCCGGCTGTCGACCCACTGACGGTTGCGAAGCTCCACGGCGATCGGCAGGTCGCCGCTGCGCCCGCGGAGCCACGCGAGGTAATCGAGCGTGCGCGGCGAAGGCACGAAGTACGAGCCGAAGGGGAAGAGCAGCACCCCGAGCCGGCCGTGCTCGTGGATGGGGCGCACCGCCGCGAGGAAGCGGTCGAGTGCGACGTCGAGCGCACGACCCGGGAGGTCGCTCGCGTAGACGCGCGGCCGCGACCGCAGCTCCGACGACATCAGGTCGCGCACCTCGGGCCAGATCGACTCTGCTGGTGCGGCGTGCTGGGTCAGCAGGCGATGCGCGCGGACGTCGACGAGGAACCCGTCGGGGGTGGCCTCGTACCACGGGGACACCGTCCGCTCGACCAATGGCTCCACGCCCGCGTCGGCCTCCGCGACGCGGAAGTGCTTCGACTGCGCGACCACATCACCGGGTGCCGCCATGACCCCGATGCGCAGCCCCGCGCTGAGGCGCCGCGTCGGTGGCCGCGTCCCTTCGCTCCGACTCCCGCGGCTTCGGCCACCTCGACTCTCGGCACCTCGACTCTGACCACCTCGGCTCTGGCTGGCGCGCTTCTCGTTCGCGGCGCGACCGCCCGGCGCGCCTCGGGGCGCGCCGCGATCTCGGGGAGCTCCGGGGACCGCCACGGTTAGAGCGTACGCAGCCAGCGGGGACGGTAGGTTCACTGGCAATGGCAACCGACTCGGCACGTCGCCCCGGCGGCGGTTCGTTCGACTCGTTTCGCCACCGCGACTTCGCCGCCTTCTGGTACGCGAGCTTCGTCTCCAACGCCGGCACGTGGATGCAGCTCGTCACCGTGCCCTACGTGATCGACCAGCTCACGCATTCGACGGCCTGGGTCGGATTCTCGGCCTTCGTCACATTCTTCCCGTCGGTGCTCCTCGCACCGCTCGCCGGGTCACTGGCCGATCACTATTCGCGCAAGCGCCTCCTCCTCGTCACCCAGGTGCTCATGGCGATCCCCGCGCTGGTGCTCTTCGTCATCTGGACGACGGGCGGCGCCACCCGGTTCACGATCCTCGCGTGTGTGGCCGCGGGCGCCGTTGCCCAAGGCCTCAACAACCCCTCCCAAGTGTCGTTCACGCCGACGCTGGTTCCCCGCGAGAGCATTGTGAACGCGGTGCGACTGACGACGATGTCGATGACCGCCGCACGCGCGTTCGGGCCTGGCCTTGCCGGCCTCGCCCTCGGCGACGCTGGGAGCAGGCGCTTCGTTCCTGCTGAACGTGTTGTCGTTCATCCCGGTGATCCTGGTCCTGTTCACGATCTCGGATCGCTACGCACCGAGCACCGAAGCCCGGCCGCCGCTCGTGCGCCACTTCCGCGAGGGCTTCGCCTATATGCGCGGCCACCGGGCCATCGCGCTGCCGATCACGATGATGGCCGTCTACATGCTCCTCGGGGGGTCGGTCCCTCAGCTCTTCGAGCCCTTCGTGCGCCACGTGCTCTCGGGCAGCAAGACCGAGTACGGCATCCTCGCCGCCGCGTACGGCATTGGTGGGCTCTTGGGCTCGATGGCGCTCATCTTCTTCGGCGACCGCGCGCAACGGTCGCGGATCGTGGTGGTGGGTCTCGCCTGTTACGTGAGCGTCGAGATCCTCTTCGGCGCCGCGCCCACCTACGGCATCGCCGTGGGGGCCGCGGCGGTCATGGGGCTCATGCACGTGGTCACCGGCGTCTCGTTCCTCACGAGCATCCACGCCAACGTCGAGGAACACCAACGGGGCCGCGTGTCCGGGATCTTCCAGATGGCCTTCCTCGGCGGTGTTCCGATCGGCGCGCTCGCGATCGGACTGGTCGCCGGAACCACGGGCCTCCGCGCGGCACTGATCGGCGCGGGCTGCCTCCTGGCCGCGGTCTCGCTGGCGATCGCGGCGCGCGCGGGCGGCCTCCGCATCATCGACTCTGGACTCGAGCCCGGGGGCGTGGCCGCGCCCCGCCCCGCCGTCGCCGAACGACCCTCGTGAGGACTACTCCGCGGGCTGGTTGAGCGTGATGAGACCGAAGGCCGCGCCCTGTGGGTCGCCGACGATCGCGAACCGACCCACAGTGGCGACGTCCATCGCGGGCATCATCACCGAGCCCCCGAGCTCCTGGACCTTCGCAACCGAGGCGTCGGTGTCGTCGACGGCGAAATAGGAGAGCCAGAAGGTCGGCACCTGCGGCGGGATGGTTGGCATCATCGCCATCATCCCGGCGAAGGTCCGGCCGTCGATGCTGAACTCCGTGTAGGGCATCTCGCCCCCGTGCGTCTCCGACGACCAGCCGAACGCCTGCTCGTAGAAGGCCTTGGAGCCGTCGACGTCGCGGCTGTGCAGCTCGCTCCAACACCACGATCCCGGCTCGTTGACGACGGAAGCGCCGTGGTGCTCTTGGGGTTGCCAGGCAGAGACGAAACCGCCCTGTGGGTCCTGGAACACCGCCATGCGCCCGGCGGTCATGACGTCCATCGGAGCGACGACGACGGTTCCGCCCGCCGCCTCGACCTTCTTCGCGGTGTCGTCGACGTCGGCCACCGAGATGTAGGTGGTCCAGAACGGGGGGCCGGGGTTCTGCTGGGGCCCGTAGCCGGCGACCGTGCCGCCGTTCTTCGTGAAGAAGCCGTACCCACCGGTCTCCTCCACCGGACCGGCGTCCTCGCTCTCCCAGCCGAACAGGGGACCGTAGAAGGCCTTCGCGCCCTCGATGTCGGTGCCGATGTCGATCCACGACGGGGTGCCGGGTGCGTATTCGCTGCGCTGCGCCATCGGATCGTCCTTCCTCGCATTCGGGGGAAGCCCGACCATACCGGGCGCTCCAAGCACGTGGACCAGGGCTCCGTGTGCTCCCTGAACGTGTGAGCCGTGGTGGTGCAGTGGTGGAAGTGACCTCTGTTGGCACGCACCGCGAGACCTGCCTAGGCTCACCCGGTGCGTTCGCGACGTGTCGCCGCGATCTTCGTGGCCCTCGCCCTGGCCACGGCGGTCGCCCCCGCGGTCGTCTTGGCTCCCCGGGCCGTCGCCCAGGACAGCGTCGACTACGACCCCGACGTCAAGCACGCGCTCGACGAGCTCTACGCCGCGCAGCTGGCGGCCCATCAAGCCGCCGACCGGCTCGAAGGGATGACGCAACAGCGCGACGCAAAGCGGGGCGACATCGCCGCGCACGAGGGCCAGATCACCGAGCTCACGGCGCAACGAGCCCAGCTGGCCGACCAACGGGCACTCCTGCGTGCGCAGGTGGGGGCTCGCGCCCGCCGCGCTCTACGTGATGGGGAGCCCCGGCGCGAACAGCGTGACGCATTTGCTCACGAAGTCGCTGTCCGAGGCGATGCGCCGCAAGAAGCTCGGCGACATCGCCGCGGAGAAGGACCAGCGGGCGATCAACGCGCTCGTCGACGCCGATGACGCGCTGGCAGGTCTCCAGAAGAACCTGCGCACCGAGCAGCAGGCGCTCGAGAGTCAGCGGGACGAGCTCGACCGCCTCATTGCGAACATGGAGCAACAGCAGTCCACGCTCGACCAGGCCGTCGCCAAAGCCAACACGCTGCTGGCAACGGCACGCGCCATCGGCGCGCTGCGCGCGGGGAATTATCCCGTGACGGGGTTGTCGGCTCTCACCGCGGCGCAAATGGCCGGCTGGTTCAAGGCCCAGCACTACTCACCGCGCCTCAGCGGCGTGACCATCGACCAGCTCACGCAGATCTACGTCAACGAGGGCAACGACGAGGGCATCCGCGGCGACCTCGCCTTCGCGCAGTCCGTCCTCGAGACCGGCGGCTTCTCGTCGGCGCCTGCGAACAACTATGCAGGGATCGGCTGGTGCGACAGCTGCTCCGACGGCGTCCACTTCCCCACGCCGACCGACGGGGTGCGCGCACAGATCCAGCTGTTGCTCAACTACGCCGACCAGTACTCGCGCGCAGCCAAGCTGGCACACCCGGTCTCGCCGTATCTCTACGGCTCGGACCCGACGTCGGCAGCCCGGCGCTTCGACACGTTCTTCGCCAAAGGTTGGGCACCGACCTGGACGGATATGGGCCACGGCAACTGGGCCACCGATCCCAACTACTCCGGCAAGGTGATCAAGATCTACACGTCGATGGCCGCGTGGGCGCAAGGAAGCTGACCGGCGCATACCCGCGCTCACACGAACGCGCGGAGATCGGTGATCTCGAGACGATCCGCGGCACGCTCGGCGCGGTTCTGATCGGCACCGACGGCGCGTTCGAGCCACACCCATGCGACGCGCCGGGACCGGTGACGCCGTCGCCCGCCGGGACCACCGGTTGGTCGGGACGCAGGTACGCCGCAACCGCGAGACGCTGCACGGTGCGCTGGTCGGCGGTGAGGCCCTCGAGTCGCATCCGCTGCACGACGTACGACGCGAGCACGTGGACCTCGAACGCGCCGTGACGGAGCGCCTGGATCACCGGAGGCGCGGCCGTGAGCAGCACCCGCACCGGGATCGAGAATCGTCGACCGATGCGCAGCACGCGCGTCGCGAGACGACCTCCCAGCCAGCCGAGCACCGCACCCATCGGCCCCTGCGAGTCGAGCGAGCGCGACCGCAGTACGCGCGCGACGTCGTCGGGTCCGTGTACGTCGAGCGGCGACTGCACCGCGCGCCGCACCGCGAGGTCGAGGGCCTGCTCTCCGAGATCGGCCAACGCCCCGGGCGTGTCGACGATCCGGTCGCGCACGGTGGCGACCGCCGACGTTGCACGGGCGCGCAGCGACCCGCCGTCATCGTCGGGGGGCTCGGGGAGGTCGATGAACTCCATCAAGCCTTGCTACCCCATCCGCCGTCACCTCTCACCGGGCGACGACACGAACCCGCAAGAATCCCCTGGCACCCGAACATGTGTTCGTCTAGCCTCGGATGCGGTGACTCCCCTGCAGCGGTCGTTGTTGGGCTTCGGTCCTCCGGGTGTCGACCCGAACGCGGTCACGGACCGCATCCAGCTCGACGAGCGCTCATGGGTCGACGTGTCACGCCAGTGGTTCCGCGGTGCCGACCAGGTGCTCGAGATCCTGATCGCAACTGCGCCGTGGCAGCAGGGCCGGCGCTGGATGTACGAGCGGATGGTCGACGAACCCCGGCTCTCCTGCTGGTACGGCGCCGACATACCACCGCCGCACCCCGCGCTCCTCGAGGCGCGCACCGCGCTCCAACGGCACTTCCGGGTGCGGCTCGGCAGCCTCGGTCTCAACTACTACCGGGACGGCCGCGACAGCGTCGCCGCCCACCGCGACCGTGAGCTGCGGTACCTCGACCGCACCCTGATCGTCGATCGTCACCCTCGGCGCGCGGCGGCCGTTCCTCGTCAAGCCGCGGCGCGGTGGACCGTCGATCGACATTGCGCCCGCCTCGGGCGACCTGCTCGTGATGGGCGGGCGGTGCCAGGTCGACTGGGAGCACGCCGTCCCGAAGGTGGCGCACGCGGGGCCACGCATCTCCGCGACGTGGCGGTGGTCGTCCCGCCAGGGCCGTTCCGACCGCGCACGCTTTGGTCGCGACCTCGACCCTCGAATACCGTGACGGCTCGTCACGAGCCCCGCACTCGCGGTGCGCGGAAGCCCCCGGCGGGCCAGCGGAGGATGTGATGACCGACCAGACGAGCGCGACGTCGGAGACCGGCGGCCGGCTCGCCCCCGGCGCGCTGCGGCGCCTGTTCGCGCCGACATCGATCGCGATGGTCGGCGCCTCCGACAAGTCGCCGTGGTCGTTCCAGGTCCTCAACGCGCTCGAGAAGGTCGGCTACTCGGGCGCGCTCCACTTCGTGAACGCGCGCTCGAGCGAGGCGCACGGGCGACCCGCGGTCCCGACGCTGCGCGACGTCGACGCTCCCGTCGACCTCATGTACGTGATGGTCCCCGGCTCCGCGGTGCTCGAAGTGATCGAAGACGCCGCGGCCCGCGGGATCACGAGCGGTGTCATCCTGAGCTCGGGGTTCGCGGAGGCCGGCGAGGAGGGCGTCGCCCGCCAGGACGAGCTCGTCGCGCTGGCGGCGAAGCACGGGATGGCGTTGCTCGGACCGAACACGCTCGGGTTCCTCAACCTGCCGCAGAAGGTCTCGCTGTTCCCGACGATCTGGCAACAGACGATGGTCGAGGGCCCCGTCGCGATCGTGTCGCAGAGCGGGGCGCTCGGCGCCGTCATCCTGCGGTACCTCGAGGCCTATGACGAGGGCGTGAGCGTCCTCGCGAGCACCGGCAACGAAGCCGTCGTGAGTGTGAGCGACATCGTCGACTACCTGGTCGATGACGAGCAGACGCGGGCAATCGCGGTGTTCGCGGAGTCGATCAAGCACCCCGACGCGCTGCTCGCGGCGGCATCCCGCGCGCTCGAGGCCGGCAAGCCGATCGTCGCGTTGAAGATCGGTCGCAGCGAGCTCGCGGCCCGTACGGCTGCCGCGCACACCGGCTCGGTCGTCGGCGACGACCGCGTGATCGACGCCGTGTTCCGCCAAGCCGGCATCATCCGCGTCGACTCGCTCGAATCGCTCGCCACCACCGCGGCGCTCCTCGCGCATACGGGACCGATCCGCGGTCGACGCATCGCGGCACTCGGTGTGTCGGGTGGCGCGTGCGACATCGTCGCCGACCGCGCCGAGGAGGTCGGGCTCGAGATCCCACCCTTCTCGGAGGCGACGCACACCGCACTCGCGGCCGATCTCCCGGACTACGCGACGATCCAGAATCCGCTCGACGTGACCGGCGCGGCCGCGGGTGACGTCGGTCTGTTCGGTCGCTGCACGAGCATCCTCGGCGCCGACGAAGGGATCGACGCGCTGGTCGTCCTCTACGAGGTCGGCAACTGCGGGGTGCCCCCGCAGAAGCGCGAGCAGCTCACGAACCTCGGCATCGCGTTGCACAACACGAAGGTGCCGGCAGTCTTCACGACCAGCCTCGGACAGGCGTACCTCCCCGAGGAACGTGAGCTCGCCGCGGCGGTCGGCCTACCGCTCGGCCCGGGAGGGCTCGACCTCGTGATGGAGGCCCTCGGCCATGCGGCCTGGTGGTCGGAACGGCGGCGGCAACGACGGGCGGCGACCGATGCCCGCGGCGTGCAGGTGCCGGTGCCCGCCGAAGAAGAGCGGCGAGGCGATTGGTCGGAGGAACCGCGCGCCGGCTGCTCGAAGCGGCCGGTGTGCCCACGGTGCCGGCGCGCTTCGTGACGACGCCGGAGGACGCGGCGATCGCCGCGGGCGAGATCGGGCTACCCGCGGTCGTCAAAGCGGTCTCGCCACAGCTGCAGCACAAGAGCGATGTCGGTGCCGTCCGACTCGGCCTCGCGAGCACCGACGCGGTCGCCGACGCGGCGCGTGACATCACGGTTCGCATCGCCGGCCTCGACCCCGCTCCCCCGCTCGACGGCTTCCTCGTGAGCCCCATGCGGACGGGTGGTGTCGAGCTGCTGCTCGGCGTCGTTGCCGACCCGGTGTGGGGCCAGGTCCTGGCCCTCGGCCTCGGTGGTGTCTGGACCGAGATCTTCGCTGACGTCAGCGTGCGGGTGCTGCCGATCGACGCGTCCGACGTCCGCACCATGGTCGACGAGCTCAAGGGCTCCGCACTCCTGCGTGGCGCTCGCGGCACGACGGCTACCGACCTCGACGCCCTCGTCGACGTCGTGCTGCGGTTCGCGGCGCTCGCGACCTCCCTCGGCGACGACCTGGCGTCCCTCGAGATCAACCCCCTCCTCGTCGACGGCGCCCGGATCGAGGCTCTCGACGCGCTCGTGAGCTGGTCAGAGGCTTGACGCCAGGGGCGCGAGGGCCCATTGCCCGAACGGCGCCCCGCGATCGCGCCATGCTGGAGCCATGCAGATCGTCGACGGGCAGCTGATCGCCGGCGCCGCCGACCTGTCGGGGTTCGCCGCATGCGAGCACCTGACCCAGCTCGATCTCGCCGCGGCTCGGGGAGAGCGCGAACGGCCCCAGCACCACGATCCCTTCCTCGACGTGCTGCACCGCCTGGGCCGCGAGCACGAACACTCGGTGCTCGAGGAGCAACGCGGACGCGTCGAGGTTGCCGCGATCGATGCACACACGCGTGCGCGCGACGGCATTGCGGCCGCGGCGCGCGAGACCGCGGAGGCCATGCACGCCGGCGCCGAGGTGATCTTCCAAGCGACGTTGCTGGTGGGCGGCCGCATGGCCCACGCCGACTTCCTCGAACGCGTCGATCGACCGGGCGACCTCGGCCCGTGGTCCTACGAGGCCGCGGACGCGCGCTTGGCACGGACCGTTCGCCGGTCCACCGTCGTGCAGCTCTGCTGGTGCTCCGATCTTCTCGCGGAGATCCAGGGACGGTTGCCCGAACGCCTCCACGTGTTCACGGGCGACGGCGCGCGCCACTGCCGCGCAATTGCCGACCTCTGGCCGCAGTACCTGGAGCTCCGCGACCGTTTCGAGGCCGCGCTGACGGATACCTCGGCGACGACCTACCCCGAGCGCGTCGGCCACTGCAGCCGCTGCCGGTGGACGGCGATCTGCTCCGAGCAACGGCGGGTCGACGACCACCTCGCGCTCGTCGCCGACATCCGCAACGAACACATCGAGCTGCTGCGCGCCGCGGGCATCACGACCCGCACCGCGCTCGCGCGCGCGCCCGCTCGATTCGCACGTTCCCGGCCTCGCCGACGAGCTGTTCGAACGGATGCGGCATCAAGCGGAGCTGCAGGTCCGTGGCGAGGGAAGCGTGCGCCCCCTCTACGACGTGCTCGCGTCAGCGACCTTCGACGCCCTCCCCGAGCCGTCGGGCGGCGACCTCTTCCTCGACCTCGAGGGAGCGCCGCACGCGCTCGACGGCGCGGGTGTCGAATACCTCCTCGGGCTGGCCCGTCTCGCACCCGCGGGTGTCGAGTACCTCGCGTTCTGGGCGCACGACCGCGCCGAGGAGCGCGTCGCGTTCGAAGCGGCCATCGATCTCGTCACCGCGCAGCGTGCCGTGTTCCCCGACGCGCACGTGTATCACTACGCGTCGTACGAGCTCGTCGCGTGCAGGCGCCTCGCGGCGCTTCACGAGACCCGTCAGGCCGAGCTCGACGCGCTGATCGAAGGGAGCGTCTTCGTCGATCTCTACGAGATCGTGCGCAACTCGGTCCGGCTGTCGACCGCGTCGTACTCCCTCAAGAAGGTCGAACAGCTCTACCGGGACCGGCCCGAGGGCGCGGTGATGGACGCAGGGACGAGCATCGTCGCCTACGAGCGGTTCCTGCAGACCGGCGACGTCACCATCCTCGACGACCTCGCTCGCTACAACGCCGACGACTGCACGTCGCTGCTCGGCCTTCGCGACTGGCTCCACGCCCGCCGCAACGCCCAGGCGATCGCCTGAGGCGTCGTCAGGGTTTCGGGGTGGCACCGACCGGGAGGCAGTCCGAGCCACACGGTGAGGTCGGCTCCATGCCCACGGGTGCCGGGCGGTGCAGCACCGCGCCGGTCGGCTCGATCACGAGCTCATTGTCACCCGCGCCGTCCAAGCGCGTCTCCACGACGACGGCGTCGACGATGAGGCTGTAGCCGTCGGCCTCGGTCGGCGCGAAGACGAGCGCCACCAGCGGCCGGGCCGCGGCGTTCTGCAACGTCCGATTGCCCGGGGCGAGGACGACGCGACCGTCGTGCCACGAGATCGGCGATGCCACGCTGTGGGGTCGGCCGTCGTCGTTCACTGTGAGCAGGTACGGCGCGGCGGGGAAGTTCACGAGCTCGGCCTGCAGGTCCTCGATCGTCACCCGAATGCTCATGCGCCAAAGCTACGCCCCACCTCGTTGTGCGATGCGGGACTGCTCGTGACTCGCTTTCCGGACTTCTCGGACTTCTTCTGCGGGAGGGCCGATTCAGGGCAATCAGTGTCGTACCCCCCTGTTTGGATGGGGGCGTGTTCGACATGAGTGCCCGCCTCGACGAGTTGCGGCGCCGGTCGCCCGAGTGGCGGCGTGCGCGGCGAAGAGAGCTGGTGCAGATCCAGCGCCAAGCCCGCGTTGACGAGCTCCTGGTCCTGCGCGTGATGGACGAGCTCGGAGAGCTCCACGAGGACCTCGCCGCCCAAGACGGCGTGTCGGTGCGGACCCTGCGCGAGACGGTGGAGTGCGCGCGGGCGTTGGAGTCGTTGCCCGAAGTCGCGGCGGTCGCGCACGCGGGCGGGTTGAGCGACGACCAGTTGCGGGCGGTGACACAACTCGCGGACCCTGACAGCGACGCCGAGTGGGCACGGCGGGCACCGAACGTCGCGCCGGCTGATCTGGCGCGCCTGGCGCGCTCGCAACAGAAGCCGAGCGTGGAGGATGCGCGGAAGCGGCGTGAGGCTCGGTCATTGCAGCTGGTGGTGGCAGGCCGATCGGGGGATGCTCTCGATCCGGGGTGAGCTGGCCGATCTCGACGGCGCACTGTTCGAAGCGACGATGAACCGGATGATCGACCGGATGCATCCGCCGAAGGGTCAGCCGTGGGATTCGCGGGAGCATCGGGCGGCGGACGCGTTGGTGGAGCTGTGCGAACGGTTCGCGGATGTCGAATCGCCGGTCGCACGGTCCAAGCCGCTGGTGGTGGTCGAGGTCCCGTTGCACGGGCCGGCTGAAGTCGCGGGGATCCCGTTGCCGGATGCGATGGTCGAGAAGTTGCGTGCGAATGCGGCGATCGAACCGGTGTTGGTCGTGGATGGCGCGCCGGTCGCGCAGGGTGTGCGGTCGACGGCGTTGCCGGCGAAGATCACCCGAGCCGTGCTGCTGCGCGACGGGCATTGCCGTTGGCCGGGCTGTGACCGTCGCACGGGTTTGCAGGTCCACCACCTCGTGCCGCGCAGCTGGGGTGGCGGTGACGAGATCGCCAACCTCGCCGCGGTGTGCACCGGTGGCGGGACCGACCATCACGCCCGGTTGGCGCCGCACGGACCCTGGGTCCTTGCCGGGAACCCGAACCAACCCGACGGGCTCCGCATCGAAGCACTCGACCTACACGCCAACCGTACCGACCGATCCTCGCGCCCACCCGCACGCGCCGGACCGAAGGTGGCGTGACTTCCCACTCGATCCTTGACAACTGAAGAGACCGGCGGCGCGTACCGTCGGCCGGTGGCGACGGACGAGGAGCTCGGATTCCCGAATCCCACCGACGACGAGCGCGAGCTGCTGCTCGGATGGCTGCGGTTCCTCCGGGGCGCGGTCCTCCGGAACCTCGACGGTCTCGCCGACGAGCAGGCGCACTGGCAACCCGACGGGCGGTTGATCTCGCTCGCGGGCGTCGTCAACCACCTCACACACGTGGAGTGGCGGTGGATCGACGGTGGCTTCGGAGGTGCGCGTGTCTCGCGCGACGAAGCGGAGTTCCGGCCCGACGCGGTGACGACGGTGCGATCGCTGCGCGAGACCTACGCGCAGCGCGCCGAGGCCACCGAAGCGGTTGTCCGAGCACTGCCGCTGGACACGCTCCACGTTGACGGCGACGGGCGTGATCTGCGCTGGGTGCTGCTGCACCTCATCCACGAGACGGGGCGCCACTGCGGACACGCGGACGCCACACGCGAGCTCCTGGACGGCACCACCGGAGAGTGACCCGATGCGTCGCCGCGCTCCCGATGCGTCATCCGGGCGCGCGGCGACGCAGAGCTCGCGGGCTCATGTCGTCGAAGCCCATCGCGAGGCAGAGGTGCTCGACCATGGGGGTTGCGTGCAGCTCGACGGTGTGGATGAACGCCGCGAGCGTGTCACCGAGCCGTGCATGGACCAGTCGGCGACCTTCTACCTCCCAGCGACGATCCGACAGGTCCATGCCGATCGACGCGTACATCACGCCCGCCAGGCGCACGAGCTCCGCGGCGTCGGCGGTGCGAGCGAAGCGAACATGCAGGTGCGCAGTCTCACCGGCCGGGCCGAGAACACACGTCGATTCCCGAGCTAGGGTCCCGCCCGTATCCGATCGTGCGCCGTGGAAGGGAGCAGCCGTGCGGATGGACCCCGAGCTCGCCGCGATCCTTGCCGAGCTTCCGCTCACTCCGATCGCCGACGCGAGCGAGCTCGCCATGCGCCGCGAGCTCTCCGCCCAGATGGGCCCGGTCATGGTCGAGGCCACGATCGCGGCGATGGGCGGCCCGGAGCAGTTCGCGCAGCTCAAGATCGAGGACACGACGATCCCCGGTCCGGGCGGCGACGTCCCGGTACGGATCTACACGCCGACCGGCGCGGTCGGCACCCTGCCCGGCCTGGTGTTCCTCCACGGCGGTGGGTTCATGCTCGGCGACCTCGGGACCGACCACGCGTGGTGCCTGCTGTACGCGGCGAAGGCGAACTGCATCGTCGTGTCGGTCGACTACCGGCTGGCCCCCGAACACCCATATCCCGCAGCACTCGACGACGGGTTCGCCGCGTTGCACTGGGTCGCACACCACGCACCGACGATTGGAATCGACGCCACTCGGCTCGCCGTCGGAGGTGAGAGTGCCGGCGCGTGCCTCGCGGCCGGCCTCGCGCTGCGGGCCCGCGACGAGGGTGGCCCCGACCTCGTGTTCCAGCTGCTCGCCTACGCGGTGCTCGACGACCGGATGCAGACCGCGTCGATGGACTCCCCGAGCAGCATCTGGGACCGTGGCAGCTGCGTGCTGATGTGGGAGTCGTACCTTCCCAACCGCGGCGACGATGCGCCCGGCTACGCGGCGCCCAACCGCGTCGCCGACGTGAGCAACCTCCCGCCCGCGTACGTCCTGAGCGCGGGGCTCGACGTGTTCCGCGACGAGGACAACGAGTACGCGCTCCGCCTCATGCGAGCAGGAGTGCCGGTCGAGCTCCACCAGGTGCCCGGCGTGACCCACGGCTTCGACATCCTCGGCGTGTCCACCGAGGTGGGCCTCAACTCGTTCCTCCAGCAGGCGAACGCCCTGCGACGCGCCTTCTACCTGCCCCCGGTCGAGGCCTGAGCCGCCAGCACGGGCGGCTCGACGAAGTCGTAGAGCTCTACCGCGTTGGCGTAGGTGAGGCGGCGGACGTCGTCGTCCGGCAGTTCGCGCATCATCTCGTCGACGATCTCGCGTGAACGCGGGAAGGTCGACTCCGTGTGCGGGTAGTCGTTGCTCCACATGAGACCGTCCATGCCGATCATCTCGCGGTGCTGCAACGCGAGGTCGTCCTCCTCGAAGGTCACGAAGACGTTCGAGTGGAACACGTCGCTCGGGAGCCGACCGTCGGAGTAGCGGTGCACTTCGTTGCCGAGCCAGTTCTGGGTGTAGGTGTCGTCGAGGCGACGCAGGAAGTGTGGCACCCACGCGGCCTCGAACTCGACCGCTCCCACCTGCAGCGCGGGGAAGCGCTCGAACACGCCTGAGAACAGCATCTCGCCGAGCGCCTTGCGCGGGCTGTAGTCGGACGTGACCCGCACGATGGCCTTGGCCGAGTGCGCCTTGTCGAACGCACCGACCTGGATGCGCCGCCCGCCCGTGTGCACGCTCAACGGCATGCCGAGCTCCTGCGCGGTCGCCCACAGCGGATCGAGCGCGGGGTCGTCGTAGGACGGCTTGTCCATGGGGATCATGGCGCCGGCGAAGCCGAGCTTCTTGGCGCGCACCAGCTCCGCGACCCCGACGTCGATGTCGTCGACAGCCAGCAGCGCGATCCCCTTCAGCCGTCGTGTGTCCTCGGAGCAGAAGTCACCCATCCAGTCGTTGCACGCGCGTGTGAACGCGGCGAGCAACGCCGGGTCCTGGACCGCGGCGTACATCACGAACCCGAACGACGGGTAGACGACCGCGCCGTACACCCCGTCGGTCTCGTTCTCCTCCAGGTACGCGCGCGGCTCGTACGCGGCGGGCGGGACGTCGGCCCAACGGCCGGACGGCTTGAGGTGCTCGAGCCCCTGGAAGCGCTTGCCCACCTGGGCGCCGAGCGTGAACGAGACCATCCGCACGCCGTTGAAGTACATCCAGTCGGCGTCGGGATCGGAGACCAGTTGAGGCGCGTGCTCGCGGAACTCGGCATCGACCCGATCCCAGAGGTCCGGCGGTTCGATGACGTGCGAGTCCGCCGAGATCATCCAGGTGTCCATGCATGGAACATACACACATCGCCGGGATCCCGACCAGAGGCGCGCCCCGGCGATACGGTCGCCCGCCGTGACGGGCGCCCCCGACAGACCGGCAACCCGGCCCCGAGGCGGGATCCTCTCCGGACCGGTCGACGGGCCGGAGCGCCTGGCCTCGCAGTACCCCGCCTGCCCCGCTTCCCCAGGACTGCGTGTCCTCCACCGAGCGAGCGGTTTCGTCGGAACGATCGTGTCCCTCGATGGCGACCACGTCGTCGTGCGCGGGCACACCGGTCTCGAGAAGCGGTGGCGCAACGGCCCCGGGGACTTCGCCGTCGACGGTTCCGCGGTGCGCCTGGTCGCGCCGCCCGACACGCCCGCGGTCGACGCCGCGCCGAGCTCCGTACGCGGCGGGCGCGTCGCGGCCAGCGCACGCACCGCGTCGGGAAGCCGCGCCGTGGTCGGCGCGCGAGCTCGGGTCGCGCGGGCGAGTCGGATCCTGGTCGAGGGCGTCCACGACGCCGAGCTCGTCGAGCAGGTGTGGGGCGACGACCTGCGCGTCGAGGGCATCGTCGTCGAGCGCCTCGACGGCGCCGATCAGCTCGCCGCGGTCGTGGCCGAGCTCCGACCAGGCCCGGGTCGCCGGCTCGGCGTGCTGCTCGACCATCTCGTGGCGGGCAGCAAGGAGGCGCGGCTCGCCGCGTCGGTGCGACATCCCCACGTCCTCGTGACCGGTACGCCCTATGTCGACGTCTGGGAAGCAGTTCGGCCCGCCAGCGTCGGTATCGCGGCATGGCCATCGGTCGGGCGGGGAACGCCGTGGAAGGAGGGCGTCTGCCGCGCGGTTGGGCGTCGACGACCCGCGCGCGATGTGGCGGCGCGTGCTCGCGTCGGCCCGCAGCTGGAAGGACCTCGAGCAGCCGTTCGTCGCCGCCGTCGAGCAGCTCATCGACTTCGTGACCGCAACGAGCGAGGACCGCGGCTAGCGGAACTCCGGCCACGCGAAGGACACGAGCTTGCCGGTCTGGCTCATCGTCACGTAGGCGGTGCGGTCCCCGAGACCACCGAAGCAGACGTTGGTGACGTACGGATCGAACAGCGACTCCGGGAATGTCAGCTGGCGCACCCACGAGCCGTCGGGCGCGACGACGGTGATGCGGCCCGACAGCAGCGTGCCCACGGCGACGTTGCCGTCGCGGTCGACGGCGAGCGAGTCGAGCAGCTGGAAGTCGGGCAGGCCGCAGAGCAGGTATTCGGGCTGGAAGGGCGGCGGCGGTGAGACCAGGTCGGCGACCACGCCCGGCGCGGAGAGCCGGCGGAAGAACAGGCGGCCCACCATGGTCTCCGCGTAGTAGAGACGGGTGCCGTCGGGCGAGAGACCGACCCCGTTCGGGTGGTCGAGGGGATGCAGCACTTCACGGATCGCACTGCCGTCGGGTTGCGCGTAGTAGATCGATCCGCGCACGTACGTGCGTCCCTGTCGTGCGCCGATGTCGCTGAACCAGAATCCGCCGGTCGAGTCGAACACGATGTCGTTCGGCTTCAAGAGGTGACGTCCGTCGCACGAGTCGTACACCGTCGTCACCGTGCCCGTGGTCAGCTCCACCCGCTGGATGCTCCCGAGCGCGTACGGGTCGGTGATCCCACCGTTGTTGCACAGGTAGGCATGCCCGTCGGGGCCGATCGCAGCGCCGTTGGGACCACCACCCGTGTGGGCCAGCACCTCGAGCGTGCCGTCGGGATACACGCGCGTGAAGCGGCCACCCTGGATCTCGACGACGAGGACCGAGCCGTCGTCGAGCGCCACCGGACCTTCCGGGAAGCTCAGCTCCGATGTGAGGACGTCGACGTCGACGACCGGGACGATCTCGATCTCGGGCATCGGCGGAGCGTACGACGCTCCGCCCGATCCGTCAGCCGCGCCGATCGACGAGGAACGGGAACTTCGCACGGGTCTCGGTCACGAGCGCAGGGTCGAGATCCGCGGTCAGCGTGGCCTCGCCGTCGCCGGCCTCGGCCAGGGACTCGCCGAACGGTCCCACGATGCGGCTGTCACCGGAGTAGCGGACACGCCCGCCCTCGCCGACGCGGTTCGCGCCCACGACGAACACCTGGTTCTCGATCGCCCGGGCCCGCAGCAGGGTCACCCAGTGCTCGCGACGCGATCGGGGCCAGTTGGCGACGACGAGCGCGCAATGGGTGTCGGGCGCGACGGTCCAGAAGTCGTCGGCGAAACGCAGGTCGTAGCACACGTGCAGCGAGCAGCGCAGGTCGTCGACCGTCACCGTGACGAGGTCGTCGCCGGCGCAGAAGTGCTGGTCCTCGCCCGAGTACGAGAAGGGATGGCGCTTGCGGTACCGGTGCACCTCGCCCGCCGGACCCGCGAGCACGAACGTGTTCGACGGCCGGCTCGCACCCTCGGCCCGCTCCGGGAGTGACCCTCCCACCCACGCGCCGCCGCGCGGCGTCGGCGAGGAACTGCGTGCTCGGTCCGTCGACCGGTTCGGCGAGGCGGTCCGTGTCCATGCTGAACCCGACGGAGAACATCTCGGTGAGCAGCACGAGCCGCGCGCCGTTCGCCACCGCGTCGTCGATCCTCGGCGCGAGCCGCGCGAAGTTTGCGTCGCGGTCCTCCCAGACGATGTCGTGCTGGATCGCGGCGACCTTCATCGCGCGAGCCGCTGCAACCGTGACACTGCCTCGTCGATGACCTCGGGTCGCTTGCAGAACGCGAACCGCACCAACGACCGGCCCGCCTCCCGATCGTCGTAGAAGACGACGTTGGGGATCGCCACGACGCCACATCGCGTCGCGAGCGCTCGGCAAAATGCGTCGCCGTCGTCCTCGCCGACGCTGCGGATGTCGGCGGTCGCGAAGTACGTCGCCGCAGGACGGAACACCGTGAGCCCGACCGATTCCAGGCCGTCGCACAGCTGGTCGCGTCGCTTGCCGAGATCGGCCGCGAGGTCGAGGAAGTACTGATCGGGCAACCGCAGACCAGTGGAGATCGCGGGCTGGAACGGCGCGCCGTTCACATACGTAAGGAACTGCTTCGAGGTGCGGACCGCGCTGACGAGCGCTTCGGGTCCGGTGACCCAACCGATCTTCCAACCGGTGCACGAGAACGTCTTCGCCGCCGACGAGATCGACACCGTGCGCTCGGCCATGCCGGGCAGCGTCGCGAGCGGGACGTGCTCGCCCTCGAAGAGGAGGTGCTCGTAGACCTCGTCCGTGACCGCGAGGAGATCGTGCTCGATGCAGAGCGCGGCGATGAGCTCGAGCTCCGGACGCGAGAACACCTTGCCCGTCGGGTTGTGCGGCGAGTTCAGGAGTACCAGCCGTGTGCGCGGCGTCACCGCGGCGCGGAGCTCGTCGGGATCGAACGCGTAGTCCGGTGGCCGCAGCTGCACGACGCGCCGCTGTGCGCCCGCCATCGCGATCGTCGCCGCATACGAGTCGTAGTACGGCTCGAAGGTCACCACCTCGTCGCCGGGCTCGCAGAGCGCGAGCATCGCCGCGCTGATCGCTTCCGTCGCGCCAGCGGTCACGAGGACATCGGTGTCGGCGTCCAGCTCGATCCCCCACCAGTGCCGCTGATGATCGATGATCGCCGAGCGCAGCTCGGGAATTCCTGGTCCCGGCGGGTACTGGTTCCTGCCGTCACGGATCGCCGCAACCGCCGCGTCGAGCACCTCGGGCGGACCGTCGGTGTCGGGAAAGCCCTGGCCGAGGTTGATCGCGCCATGACGGACGGCGAGGGCCGACATCTCGGCGAAGATCGTGGTCCCGAAGCCCTGGAGTCGTGAGGTGAGGTACGGCGCGTGGTCGGTCATCCACGCGGTGCGACAGGCGTGCGCAACTCCTCCATGAACGGTGGAGCGTACGACGCCGCGGACGGCGGGGCGGGCTGCGGCTCGAGCACCCACGGGTCGGGGCGAACCGGCGAGACCCTCACCCGCGGCGGCATGGTCCGGCGGCGCGCCGCGGTGGCCGCACGCAGGCACGAGAGGACCAGGACCAGACCGGTGCCCACGATCACGACGAGACGCACGAGCGGCGAAGACGCGTCGGTACCCGCGGTCAGGAGATGGACCGTGCAGACGACGAAGAGCGGGAAGGCGAGCGCATGAATGCGCCGCCACACACGCTCGGGCATGCGGCGCCGAGCGAGCGAGGTCAGCTCGACGGCGAGGAGGAGATAGAAGGCCACGATCCCGGCAGCGACCGCGCCCGGCTTCCACGACGACGCGAAGGGAACGAGCACCTCGACCGGACCGAAGTGCACGTACGTGTCGGCCATGATCGATGTGACGTGCACGAGCGTGAACGCCGTCGCGAGACCACCGAGGTAGCGGTGCAGGTCGAGCGTCCACGCGGGCCGCGCTCGAGGCACGCGCACCTTCGACGACAGCGCGAGGCCCCACGCACTCGCGGTGGCGAGCAGGAGCCACCCGACCAGCCCACTCGCACGCGCGCTGTACCAGAGCACGTCGTTCACGTCAGCTCCCCCGCGTCGAGGTCACCGCACGCGACGAGCTGCTCCACCCCGAGGTCGACGGCGACGAGCTCGACGGCGCGGTCGCGGTGGTCGCGCTGCTCGACGAGCTCGTGCCGCTGGCGGCACTGGTGCTCCCGCTCGTGGCGCTCGAGCTCTCGGACGACTCTGCGACCGACGAGCTGGCGCTCTGCAGATGGGACTGCAGGCCGAGGATGCCGCCGGTCCCGAGGAACGCGGCGACGCTGAGCGCGGCACTCCACTGCCGAGCGGTGCGGGCAGGGTGTGGCCGCTTGCGGCGCGTCGGGGAGGTCCGCGGTGGGTCCGGCGGTGCGTCCATGAGTCTCCTCCACGCGGGGTCGGTTCGCCCTCGATGCCGTGCCAGCGTCCGCGATCGCAGTAAGGAGGAGCAGGGACCTCTGTGAGAACCAGGTGAGAGTCGCGCGTGGCGGGCTCGTGCACTCGTCAGAGCTCGGGCTGACGGCGCGGAAGATCGAAGCCCACGACCGCGCCTCCGCCGGCGGCGTTCGCCGCGCGCACGCTGCCTCCGTGACGTTCGATCGCCTGGCGCACGATGGCAAGACCCAGGCCCGATCCGGGTGCGGTACGCGTCGCGGTCGAGCGGTAGAAGCGGTCGAACACATACGGGAGGTCCGCGTCGGGGATCCCAGGGCCGTGGTCGCGGACGTCGACGCTCGAACCCCGGACCACGATCTCGACCGCGCCGGGCTCGGGGCTGTACTTGATCGAGTTGTCGACGAGGTTCGAGATCGCCCGCGTGACCATCAACGGGCGGACGCGGACCCCGTCGTCCCCGTGCACCGTGATGGTGACGGTGCGGCCGCTCCGGCGGCGTGCCCGCTCGGCGACGTCGCGCGCCAGCTCACCCAGGCGCGTGGTCTCGATCGCTTCGTCGTTGCTGGATCGATCCGTCGCGAGCTCGACCAGCTCGGAGACGAGGTCGGCGAGCTCGCCCACCTCGAGCTGGATGCCGTCGACCACCCGCGCGTACTGGTCGGCGTCGAGCCGATCCGCGCGGGCGAGCAGCTCGGCGTTGGTCCGCAGGCTCGTGAGCGGTGTGCGCAGCTCGTGGCTCGCGTCGGAGACGAGTTGGCGTTGCTCACGACGCGACGTCGCGAGCGCGTCGACCATGGTGGTGAAGCTCCGTGCCAGGCTCCCGAGCTCGGCGGCGCCGCCCCCGGGTACCGGCGTCTCCAGGTCCTGCGTGAGGGCGATGCGCTCGGCAGTGGCCCGGAGCCGCTCCACGGGCTCCGTCACACGACGCGCGACCAACCACCCCAGGAGCATCGCGGCGGCGACGCCGAACGCACCGATGCCGAGCAGCCGTAGTCGCAGCTGCGACAACACGTCGTCGACCTCGTGCAGGTTCCGCCCGATCTGCAGCGCGGTCCCGTCGGCGAGGCCGACGGTGATGACGCGGAAGCGATCGCCGCCGACGTCCTCCGTCCGCAAGCGTGTCTCCGCAGTGCGGCCGGTGAGGGCGCGGTCCGCGGCGTCGACCGGGAGGTCACGGCCACCCTCGATGCAGACGGTGACGGTTCCCGACGCGCTCAGGAGCTGCGCGCTCTCCCGCGGGTTGGAGCGCCCCCACGGGCGGGCAGCCGTCGGGGCGGGTGAAGCCGCCCGTCGGGGGAAAGACGGACCCGTCGTTCGCCTCGTCGCCGGAGCTCGCAGGCACGTTCACCCCAGTCGCGTTCCCTGCACGCGGGCGTGGCCGGATCGTCCGCGCGAGCTCCACGGCACACGCGTGCAACGTCTCGTCGATCCCTTGGTCGAGCCGGTCAGCAGTCGAGATGTACGCCGCCGCGGCCGCGAACGTCGCGACCAGCACCGCGATCGCTCCCAGCCCGACCGCGATGCGCCAGCGCAGGCTCACGGGACACGCATCACGTAGCCGACCCCGCGCACGGTGTGCACGAGGCGCGGCGCACCGTCGACCTCGGTCTTGGTGCGCAGGTACCCGACGTAGACGTCGAGTGAGCGCGAGCTCGTCTCGAAGTCGAAGCCCCAGATCCGGTCGTAGATGGTGTCGCGGGTCAGCACGACTCCTGCGTTCACCATCAGCAGCTCGAGCAGGTCGAACTCCGTCTTCGTGAGCTGGAGCTCGACACCACACCGCGTGACCGTCCGGCCCGACGGGTCGAGCTCGAGGTCGGCGACGCGCAGCAGCTCGTCCGATCCCGACACGCTGGTACGGCGCAGCAGCGCCCGGAGCCGAGCGCTGAGCTCGTCGAGCGCGAACGGCTTCACGAGGTAGTCGTCGGCGCCGGCATCGAGGCCCGACACCCGATCGGAGATCTCGTGACGGGCCGTCAACATGAGGATCGGGACGCTCACGCCGCGGGAGCGGAGCCGACGACAGACGCTCAGACCGTCGACGTTCGGCATCATCACGTCGAGCACCACGACGTCGGGTGCGAGATCGGCCAACGCGTCGAGCGCCTGTTGCCCGTCGGTCACTGCCGTGACGTCGTAGCCCTCGAGCTGGAGGGCAAGGACGAGCGCCTCGCGCACCGAGCGGTCGTCCTCGGCGACGAGCACCTGCGCGGACTTCGGCTCGCTTCTCACAGCTCGAACCATAGGAACTCTACGCAAGAGGGCCGTAAGAGCATGTCAATTCGGTTCTTACAGTTCCTTCACGCTCACGGAAACCACGCCTTACCGGACTCGCCGATGGTGCGGTCGTGCACCGTTCCGGCCGTCGTCGTCTCCTGTTCAGCACGCTGATCGCGGCGTCGCTGACGATCCTGACGGCCTTCGCCGCGCCGATGCTCGGGTTCACGTCGGGCGCTGCGACCAACGCGGACGTGCACGCATCACGCCGGTCGGATGCGACGGCCGATGCCACGACGAGGAGCGAGAGCTCGGCGTCCACGGCCACGCCCGGCACGTAGGCGGTCGGCGTCCTGCACACGACCTACCTCGACGAGACCCGCGACGTCGACGGCAGCCCGCGGGTGCTCGACGTGACCGTCTACTACCCCTCCACCGGAGCTCCCAGCGCCGACGCCGCCGAGAACGCCGCGGCGGCGAGCGGCACGTTCCCGCTCGTGGTCTTCGCGCACGGCTTCGCCGTCTCGGCCGCGACCTATTCCGAGCTCCTCCAGGCCGTCGCCGCACAAGGCTTCGTCGTCGCGGCACCCGACTTCCCGCGGTCGAGCACCGCCATCACGGCGAGCCCGGGGCGCGACTACGTGGAACAGGCAAGCGACGTCTCGTTCGTGATCACCTCGCTGCTCGGCACGTCGACACGCCCCGCCGCGCTGCGGACCACGATCGGATCGGGTCAGGTCGCGATCATGGGCCATTCGGACGGCGGCATCACCGCCGCGGGCGTGGCGTTCGACTCCCAGTACCGCGACCCGCGCGTCGGCGCGGCCGTGATCCTGTCGGGAGGCGCCTTCGGCTTCCCGGGCACCTGGTTCGACGGCGTGTCCCCGGCGCTCCTGGCGATCCACGGCGACTCCGACGAGGTGAACCCGTTCTCGGCCAGCCGCGAGATGTTCGCGGAGGCCACCGGAGCGAAGTGGCTCGTCTCGGTGGTGGGAGGCTCGCACCTCGAGCCGTTCACGACCGATCCCGACGGGCCCGCCGTCGCCACGGTCGTCGCCGACTTCTTGCGGAGCCAGCTCGAGGGCAGCACCGCCGCCACCGCGCGTCTGGCGACCGACGCCAACGTCGACGGCGTGCTCTCGTTGGTGGCCACCGGTTGATCGCACATCGGGAGGGCACGTCGGCACGACCCGGGTGATAGACCCGGACTCCGCGCCCCACTGCCGACGGAGCCCCCACCTGATGAGCCGCGCACTTCGCGACGACCGCTGGACTCGCGACGAGACCTGGGCGTTCGCAGCGGTGTGCCTCGGCTTCATCGTGGCGCTGCTCGACATCAACATCGTCAACGTCGCGCTCCCGGACATCGGTCGCGACCTGCACGGCTCGGTCGCCGGCCTGCAGTGGGTCCTGAACGGCTACACGTTGATGCTCGCGAGCTTCATGCTGACGACGGGAGTCGTCGGCGATCGCATGGGTCACCGGACCGTGTACGTGCTCGGACTCACGGCGTTCGGGATCGCGTCGCCGCTGTGCAGCATCGCACCGAGCCTGCCCGTCCTCGTGGCCGGACGGATCCTCCAAGGCCTCGGCGCAGCAATGATCCTGCCATCGTCGCTCGCGCTGCTGTCGCACACGTTCGCCGAGCCTCGCCGCCGCGCTTCGCGCGATCGGCGCCTGGCTCGCGACGTCGAGCCTCGCGCCCATCGTCGGTCCAGCCGCCGGGGGAGCGCTCGTCGACACCTTCGGCTGGCGCAGCATCTTCTGGCTCAACGTCCCGATCATCGCAGTGTGCATCCCGCTGGGACTCCGCGCGCTGCCGAGGACCGAACCGCAACACACACGCAGCCTCGACCTGCCTGGTCAGGTGCTCGCAGTCATCGCGCTCGGATCGTTGACGTTCGCGCTGATCCAAGGTGGTGGTGGCTGGACGCGAGCGCAGGTGCTCGGCGCGGGCACCGCGGCTCTCCTCGCCGGCGCCGCGTTCATCGTGGTCGAGCAACGCAGCGCGTCGCCGATGGTCCCGCTCCAGCTGTTCTCGCGGCCATCGTTCACGGTCGGCGCGATTGCGGGCGCGTCGGTGCACTTCGGAGTCTGGGCAACGGTCTTCATCCTCTCGCTGCTGTTCCAGGAGATCCGTCACTACTCCGCGTTCGCGACGGGCCTCGCGCTGGTGCCGATGGGTCTGGTCGGGGCGCCGATCGCGTTCCTGTCGGGACGGCTCACGGCGCGGGTCGGTCCGCGGCTGCCCATGACGTTCGGGCTGTTCACGGCCGGCGCGGGTGGTGCGGTGCTCGCCTTCTCCCACGCGTCGAGTCCGTACGCGGTGCTCGGTATCGGCATCGCCACGCTCTCGCTCGGCATCTCGTTGGCGCTGCCGGCGACCGTCGCCCTCGTCACCACCGTCGTGCCGCTCGAAGAGACCGGCGTCGCGTCGGGTGTCATCAACGCAAGCCGCCAGACGGGTGGCGTCATCGGCGTGGCCGTGGTGGGTGGGATCGTCTCCACGCGGGGCTACACGAGCGGAGCGCACGTCGCGTTCCTCGTGATCGCGGCAGCCTACGCGTTCGCCGCGCTGCTTGCCGCGATCTGGGTGCGGGCGCTTCCCTCGTCTGCAGTCGAGCGCGCCACCACGATGGCCGAGGAGATCGCCACCGTCTGAAGGACGGCAGGCCCGAGGGGAAGGTTGCTAGGTTTCTCCGGATCGCCGGGCGGGCTCGAAGGGAGCGGGAAAGCATGAGCGCCGACTTCGACTACATCGTGGTGGGCGCCGGCTCCGCGGGCTGCGTGCTCGCGAACCGCCTCAGCGCGCACTCCGGCACGACCGTGCTGCTCCTCGAGGCCGGCGGCGACGACATCAGCCCGTTCATCCGCCTGCCCGCGGGCATGCTGCAGATCCGGGCGAAGGACGTCTGGCGCTATCCAGCCGAGCCCGACCCGTCACGCAAGGGTGCGGTCAACGTGTGGGCCGGCGGCAAGGTCCTCGGCGGGTCGAGCTCGGTGAACGGGATGGTGTGGACCCGCGGCGACCCGGCCGACCTCGCGCAGTGGGCGGCGCTGGGCTGCACCGGGTGGGACTACCGCAGCGCCCTCCCCTACTTCAAGCGTTCCGAGCGCTTCGTCGGCGGCGGCAACGAATACCGGGGCGATCGCGGACCCGTGCGCGTCTCGTTCTCGGGAATGAACCACCGGCTCACCGACGCGTTCGTCGACGCGGCCCAACAGGTGGGTCACCGCTTCAACCCCGACCTCAACGGCGCCACGCAACAAGGCGTCTCGTACGCGCAGGTGTCGATCCGCCGGGGCACGCGCCACAGCACTGCACGCGCGTACCTCGCACCCGCCCGCCGTCGCCGGAACCTCACGCTCGCCAAGCACGCCGTCGCGGCCCGAATCCTGATCGAGGGCGGTCGCGCCACCGGCGTCGAGTACCGGCAGGGCGGGCAGACGGTGCGGGCAACCGCTCGGCGGGAGATCCTCGTGTCGGGCGGAGCGATCGAGTCGCCGAAGCTGTTGATGCTGTCGGGCATCGGTCCCGCCGACCAGCTGCGCGCGCTCGGGATCGACGTCGCGGTCGACAGCCCCGAGGTAGGTCGCAACCTGCAGGAGCATCCGATCGGCAGCGTCAGCATGCAGGTCAACGTCCCGACCCTGAACGTCGAGGTCACCCCAGTGGGTGTCGTACGCCACGGCCTCGACTTCGTGCTGCGCGGCAAGGGTGCCGTCACGACCCCGCCGTCGCACGCGTTCATCTTCGACAAGGTCGAGCCGGGGAACCCGCGGCCCGACTACGAGATCACGTTCGCGCCATTCGGGATGACGTTGGCCCCCAAGCAGCGCGGTGCCGAACGCCTGCACGGCACGCTCGCACGGATGGACGTTCCCGCAGTGAACATCGGGTGCTGGGCTTGCCACCCGCACACGCGGGGCACGGTCACGCTGCGTTCGGCGTCGCCCGACGCTCCGCCGGTCATCGAGCACCAGCTCGTCGGCGACCCGGCCGACGTCTCCGTCCTCGTCGCCGCGATCCGCCGCGCGCGGGAGATCGCCGCGGCCAACGCCTTCCGGGGTTTCGTCGTCCAGGAGCTCGCGCCCGGACCGGACCTCCAGTCCGACAGCGATCTCGCCGACTACGTCGCGACCCGCGCGAGCCGCGGGTATCACCCGATCGCGACGTGCGCGATGGGCTCACACGCGACGTCGGTCGTCGATCCCGAGCTGCGCGTGCGCGGCATCGACGGATTGCGGGTGGTCGACGCGTCCGTGATGCCAACGCTCGTGAGCGGGCACACCAACGCGCCCACGATCATGATCGCCGAGCGAGCCGCCGACCTCGTGCGCGGCGAAGCAGGGTGAGGATGCCGACCGACGGTCAGCCCGACGTCGAGGCGATCGCGATGGAGCTGCGGCTCGTCCTGAACCGATTCTCACGCCGGTTGCGCCAGGAGGCCGTGCTCGACCGGGCCGAGATCAGCATGTCCCAGCTGAGCGCGCTTGCGGTGATCGCGAACCGAGGGCCGCTCAGCATCACCGAGCTCGCCTCCTGCGAGCGTGTCCGTCACGCGACGGTGTGGCGGGCCGTCGACGCGCTGGCGACCGAAGGGCTGGTCACGCGGAAGGTCGACGAGTCCGACCGGCGCGCTGCGTTGGTGGAGGTCACCGACTCGGGACGCGAGGTGCTCGAGCGGGTGCAGGCCCACAAGGCGGAGTTCCTCATCGAGCGGCTGCAGACGCTGCCGGCTCGCGAGCGCGCACGCGTCGCGGCCGCGTTGCCTGCGCTCGTCCGTCTCACCGAGGACGTCGAACAACCGCCTGACCCAACCTAGCGAGGCTGCGTCAGGTCACCACGTTGTGGATGGGCACGATCGCGGGGTATCGCCCCCGATCGAGGCCGAGCTCTTGGACGATCGGGAGCACGGTTCGCCCGAACGCTTCGAAGGTTGCCTGCGAGTCCCAGATCTCGAAGACCATCGAGCGCGTCGTCGGGCCCGAAGCACGAGTGGTGCGACCGACCGGTCGGGCGCGAAGCGCCAACGGCCGCGAGACGCCGCATCAGGTCGTCGTACTGCGTGGCATCGAGAGACTCCGGTTGGTAGTAGACGCCGATCGCCATGGGCGCTCCCGAGTCGGATCCGTCTCGCATACCAGCGGCCGGAGCATACGACCGCGGTCGCGCTGCGGCAACGACGGCGTCACTCCTGGCGAGCCAGGCGTGACGTGTAGAAGCAGTAGCGCGCGTCGGAGGGCACGGGTCCGGCCACGAAGCCACACGCTTCGCAGAGGCTCCGCATGCCGGCGTTGTCGACCGCCACCATGCAGTAGCACAGTGGCTCGCGATCGGACGCGAGCATGTCGGCGAACGTGGCCCGCAACACCCGCGTGAGGCGGGCCGCGCCGAGGGAACCGTCACCGCGTTCTTCGCGGCGAGTGGCGACGGCGAGCAGGTACGAGACCGTCGACCCGCTCCCGCCGGGATGTCGCCGCGCTTCGTGCGCGGCCACGGCGACGATCTCACCGTCGGCGTCCTCGACGATCAGCGCCGGGATCCCCGCGGCAACGCGGTCCGCGATCTTGCCCCGGACGAGCGTCTGGACCTCGTTCTCGTACCAAGCGCCAGCGGAACACGGGAAGGCGCGCAACGCGCTCGCGTCGTCGGGCAGGGTGTGGCGCACCTGCTCGCCCGAGGTCACCCGGTGTGTCTACTCGCCGCGCCGTGGTGCCACCACCCGGCGGATCCCGTTGACACCTCGACCCGCGGCTCCTACCTTGCTGGCCGTGGCGAGCTCCGGCGGGCGGCCCGAATGGACGCGTGGTGACCTGATCGTCCTCGCCGGTGCGGCGGCGTCGATCGTCGCGGCGTTCCTCTCCTGGTACGAAGGGTGGGGGAACGCGTTCGCGAGTGGTCTCGCTCCTCTGACGACATTCCCCTTCGTGTGTGCCCTCGTGATCGCGGGCCGCATGCTGCTCGGGGCGTTCACCGACGTCGCCGTCCCCACGCGGCTCGGTCGCTTCAGCTGGCCGCAGATCGACTTCTTCCTCGCGGGGTATGGGGCGATCACCGGCCTGTGCTTCCTCGTCATGGACGCGCAGGGCTCCTCCCGCGGCGCGGGCTTGTACTTGGCCACCGTCGCCGGGGTCGTGCTCCTCGTCGGAGTCCTCGAGCAGCATCGTGAACGTCGAGCACGATCACGCGCCTCGTGAGTGACGAGCCGCGCGCGCCGGCTTCGTTCGCATCGCGCCTGTCCCCGCGAGTGGGGTGTGGTCGGTGCTGGCGTGGGGTCGTTCGTCGCCGGGTTCCTTCCCTGGTACGGATTCTCGACCCCCGCGATCGAGGGGGTCGGGCCCGGCGCGAGCTTCAGCGCGAGCGTGTTCACGGCACACGGATTGGTGCCGCTGTCCCCCCTCGCCGCGGTCCCCGCCGTCGTGGGCCTCGTCATGGCGCTCGAGCGCGCGGTCCCCTTGCTGCGCACGACGACCGCGGCCGGCACCAATCCCTCGACCGCGACGACCGACACGCCGGCGCGCGGGGAACCGTCGCCTCCGGGTGGTGGTGGTGGTTGTGGCGGCGGCGGGGGCGGCTGGTGGCCCGACGAGCCCGTCGAACCCGAACCGTCGAGCGAGGACACCGAACCCTCACCGAGCCCGGCGTGGCTCCCGCCCCGGTCGTGGCGCGACCCAATCCTGGAGGGCTGGGCGCTCCTCGTCGTCGTCCTCTACTTCTTCGTCGACACGAGCCAGAACGGCCGCAAGGTGGGCTACTGGCTCACGCTGGTGCTCGCCATCCTCATCCCGATCCTCACGTGAAACGACGATCGTGACACGGGCGAGGACAACGAGGACACGAGCGACACCGGCGACGACACGGACACCGGCGATGCGGGGGACGACACCGGCGACGGCCGCAAGGGCATCGGCCGGACCGGCGAAGGTGATGGCACGGGCGGGACCGGTAGCGGTGACGACGGGGACGGCGGCGGCTCCGGCAAGGCCGGCGGCGGGAAGGGCGGCGGGGACGGGGACGGTGGTGGCGACGGCTCGGGCGACGGCGGCAAGGGTGGGGGCAAGGCCGGTAGTGGTGGCGACGGGGGTGGTGGCGGCGACGGCGGGGGCGACACGGGGAAGGCCGGTGGCGGGAAGGGCGGCGGCGGGGGCGACGTGATGGGGCCCATCATCGGCGGGATCAACAGCCGCGCCATCCGGCCGGACGCGCTCGCGCTCGCCGAGCAGTTCGAGCGCACGCCACCCGAGCCCAGCCCCCGCTTCGTGCGGCGATTCCTGCGCCCCGCACCGTAGGAGTCCTCTCCCGTTTCACGCGCCACCGCGAATGGGCATCACTTGCGCATGGCCGAGACCCGCGTGCTCAGGTCCTTCGCTTCCCTCGCCGAGTACGAGGCGGCCGGTGGAGGCACCGGACTCGACGCCGCCGGGCGGCTGAGCCCAACCGGAGTCGTGGAACATCTGATGGCGTCGGGGTTGCGCGGCCGTGGCGGCGCCGGGTTCCCCACCGGCCGCAAGTGGGACGCCGTCGTGCGCCACGACTCCCCCGTGATGCCGGCGACGGTCGTCGTCAACGCGGCCGAGGGCGAGCCCGGTTCGTTCAAGGACCGCGCGATCCTGCGCGGCAACGCGTACGCGGTGCTCGAGGGTGCGCTGATCGCGGCGACCGCGGTCGGCGCCGATCAGGTCGTGGTCGCCACGAAGGACTCCTTCACCCGTGAGATCCCGATCGTGCAGCGCGTGATGGACGAGCTGATCCGAGCCGGATGGGCCGACGGTGTCGATCTCGCGGTGTTCGCGGGCCCGGAGGAGTACCTCTACGGCGAGGAGACCGCGCTGCTGGAGGCCATCGACGGCCGGCCCCCGTTCCCGCGCGTCGCGCCTCCGTACCGCCACGGGATCGACGAGATCCATCCGGCCGGCACGACGGCGCCCTCGCAGGTCGTCATGGCCGACACGAGCCGCGACTCGGCCGCTCCGCCGACCTTGGTCGACAACGTCGAGACGATGGCCAACGTGCCGGGCATCCTGGCGCACGGTCCCGCATGGTTCCGCGAGGTCGGGACCGATGCGTCACCCGGAACCCTCGTGTGCACCGTGACCGGATGCACCGCACACGCAGGCGTCGGCGAGGTCGCGATGGGCACGCCCCTGCGCGCGGTCCTCGACGAGCTCGGCGGCGGGGCACGCTCGGGGCATCGCATCGTCGCGGTGATGTCCGGCGTCGCCAACCCGTTGTTGGTCGAGGAGCAGCTCGACACGCCGGTGAGCTACGAGGCGATGGAGCGCCGCGGGCAGCGGACTCGGCGCGGCCAGCTTCATCGTGTTCGACGAGACGACCGACTTCGCGGCCGTCGCCCACGGCGTCTCCCGCTTTCTCGCCGTCGAGTCCTGCGGGCAGTGCACGCCCTGCAAGCAGGACGGCCTCGCCCTCGCAGCGCTGCTCGACGGCGTACGGTGCTCGACCGCGACCGAACCCGACCTCGACGCGATCACCGATCGCCTGCGTACCGTCGCCGACAGTGCGCGGTGCTCGCTCGCGACCCAGCACCAACGTGTGGTCGGCAGCATCGTGAGTCGCTTCGGGACCCAGCTCGCGCGCACGTCGACGGCGGCGCCGGGCCGAGCGAGCGCGTGCTCATCGTCCCGGTCCACGATCTTGAGGGCGCCGTGGTGACCTTCGACGAGCGCCAGGCCGACAAGCAGCCCGACTGGACCTACGACGCCGTCGACTCCGGCAAGGCCCCCGCCGAGCGCATCCACACGCAGCACTTCGAGGCCGCCGAGCTCGACGCTCCCTTGTGAACGGCCGCACAAGCGGTGGATGAACGTGCCCAGGTGCTTGTTGTGCAGCGCCAAGAGGAGTAGGACCGGGGTTGGCGACGCCGTGCGTCTCTCTCGTGGGCCCGTGCCCACGTCCGACATCGGCGTCGCGTGGGGGGAAGGACAATGGCGACGATGGCCGAGGCCGACGAGGACACGCTCCCGGAAGCGGAGCTCGACGCGCTCGGCGAGGCGGAACGCCTGGCCGAGCCAGCCGACCCGGCCGGCCTGCTGCGGTCGTACTCCTCGGCCATGCTGCACGCGTTGCTGCAGCCGTGGCGCTCCGGCCCGGTGCTGACGCGCTACTCCGCGAGCATGGCCGCCGTCGGCGCGACGACCGCGGCCCAGCTCATGGGCGCCGACGTGGAGCCGATCGTGGCGCCCGACCCCAAGGATTGGCGCTTCACCGACGAGGCCTGGCAGTGCCACCCGTTCTTCCGGGGACTCGGTCAGGCGTATCTCGTCACCGCGCGGATGCTCGAGGAACTGGTCGACGCGGCTGATCTCGACGAGCCCGCGAGCTCGAAGGCGCGCTTCACCGCGCGGCTGATCGGCGACGCGATCGCGCCCACGAACTCCTTCGTCACGAACCCCGTCGCGCTGCGCCGCGCCGCCGAGACACGGGGAGCGAGCGCGGTGCAGGGCGCGCGCAACTTCCTGCGCGACGTGCGCGAGAACGACGGCTGGCCACGACGCGTCGATCCTGAAGAGTTCCGCGTCGGCACGCATCTGGCCGCGACTCCCGGCACGGTCGTGTACCGCAACGAGCTCATGGAGCTCCTCCAGTACACGCCGCAGACCGACGACGTCTACGAGATCCCTCTGCTCGCGATCCCGCCGTGGATCAACCGCTACTACATCCTCGACCTGGCGCCGGGGAAGAGCCTCGTGGAGTGGACCGTCCGACACGGGCACACGACGTTCTCGATCAGCTACCGCAACCCCGGCCCGTCGACCCCCAACTGGTCGTTCGACGACTACCTGCGTCTGGGCCCGCTCGCCGCAATCGACGCAGTCCAAGAGATCACGGGCGCCGAGCAGGTCAACACGGTGGCCGCGTGTCTGGGCGGGGTGCTCAACGCGGCGAGCCTCGCCCACCTCGACGCCGAGGGGAGGAACCCGGTCAACTCGTCGACGTACCTCGTGTCCGCGCTCGACTACACCGACGGCGGCGTGTTGCGTTCCGTGTTCACCGACCGGGGCGCCGTGGAGCTCATGGCCAAGCGCATGGAAGCGCAGGGGTACCTCGAGGCCAAGCAGATGGCGCACACGTTCGACCTGCTGCGCGCGAACGACCTCGTGTTCCGCTACGTCGTCGACGGATGGTTCCTCGGCGAGCAACCCAAGGCGTTCGACCTCCTCGCGTGGAACGAGGACAGCACCCGCATCCCCGGGCGCGCGCACGCCGAGTTCATGCGCGCCATCCTCGACAACGCGATCGCGAACGACCGGTTCTCGGCACTCGGGCATCGACTCCGGATCTCCGACATCACGACCGACAGCTACGTGCTCGCCGCCATCGACGACCACATCGTCCCGTGGCGGAGCAGCTACCAGAACACCCAGCTGTTCAAGGGACCGGTGCGCTTCGTGCTCAGCTCGTCGGGCCACATCGCCGGCATCGTGAACCCGCCGTCGCCGAAAGCCCGGCACTGGACCGGAGATGAGCTGCCCGTCGAAGCCGACAAGTGGTTCGCCCTGGCGACGCCACGGACCGAGAGCTGGTGGAACGACTGGGCCGAATGGCTCGGGGCGCGGGCCGGTGAGCGAGTGGCCCCTCCCGCGCCCGAGCAGCACTCCCGCTCGCTCGGCGACGCGCCGGGCACCTACGTGCTGAGCTGACGCTCCCGGATCCTCTCCGCGATCAGGCGCGCGCCGCGATCGGCGAACACGATCGTGTAGTGGTTCGTGTCGGGGACGACTTCGTCGACGAGCTGGGGCACCTCGCGCTGCCATTGCTGCACGAGCGGGTCCGCCAGCAGCGGCAACGGCTGGTTCAGGAGGCCGCGGGTCGCGCGGAGTAGGAGCACCGGACACGCGAGCGCGCGGAACGACGACGGGATGAGCTCGGGGTCGCGCAGGCCCTCGGCGCTGTCGGCGCGGACGGCCACTTCGCGCACACGGGAGCGCAGCCGCGGCGGCTCTCCTTCGAGGTCGTACGCGATGTAGGCGTCGAGCGAGCGGTTCCACTCGCCGACGAGCGCCGGATGCGCCTGCCAGTACTTCCGGTACTCGTCCAGCGACGCGAAGTCCTGGCGGAGTCGCTCGAGCGCCGGGCCCAGGAGCGCGGCGAGGGCGACGTCGGCGTCGATGCCGGGCATCGGTGGGAACGGCAACCCGCCGTCGACGAGGATCAGCTGGGAGACGAGCTCCGGGCGCATCGCCGCGAGCACGACTCCGACGTAGGCGCCCATCGAGTGGCCGACAACCAGTGTCGGGCCGGCGTCCAGGTGCTCGAGCGCGGCGGCACAATCCTCGGCGTGGGCGCGCATCCCGAACGGCCCGGGAAGAGATGCACTCGCGCCACGCCCGCGCAGGTCGGGCGCAACCATCGAGGATTGCCCGTCGAGCTGTGCCGCGACCGCCGCCATGCCCATCGACGAGCCGGTGACGCCGTGGATGCCGAGCACGAGCGAGGGACCGCTCCCCCAGCGTGTGACCCGGAGGTCGCCGCCGGCGACGGGGACGTCGAAGAACACGGGGGTCAACGCGTGGATGGTCGCGTCACGCGCTCACCGGCTCCGGCACCTCGAAGCCGTAGAGGCGCGAGGTGTTGGCCACGGTGAGCTTCTGGCGATCCTCTGCGGACACATCGCGCATGATCTCGTCGACCACTTCCCGCGAGCGCGGCCACGTGGTCTCGGTGTGCGGGTAGTCGTTGCCCCACATCAGCGTGTCGATGCCGATGAGGTGCCGGTCGCGCAACCCGAGCATGTCGTCCTGGAACGCGACGAAGAAGTGCTCGCGGAACACGTCGCTCGGGAGCACGCCGTCGGGATAGCGGTGCACGTGGTTGCCGAGCCAGTTGGTGGTGTAGGTGTCGTCCATGCGGTAGAGCCAGAACGGCACCCAGCCACACTCGTGCTCCACGCACGCGATACGAAGCGTCGGGTACCGGGCGGGGACCCCCGCGGCGATCATCGCGGTCATCGCGATGCGCACGTGGTAGTCCATGTTCGGCCGGAACGACGCGAACTCCATGTGCGCCTTGTCGAACCCGCTGCGCGGATACGGGGTGCGCATCGCGCCCATGTGCAGGCTCAAGGGCATGTCGAGCGCGGCCGCGGCAGCCCACAGCGGTTCGAGCGCCGGATCCGCGTACGAGCCGCCGCCCTTCAGCGTGGTCGGGATGAACCCGCCCGCCGCGCCACGGTTGCGGACACGCTCGAGCTCGGCCGCAGCTTCGGCCGGGTCGTCGGGATTGATGACGGCGATGCCCTTCAGACGGTCGGGATGCGACGCGCAGAACTCCGTCATCCAGTCGTTGTAGGCACGCGCCAGCGCAGAGAAGAAGGGCGTCTCGTCGTAGCGGAACAGATTGGTCATGACGGTCGGGTAGAGCACCACGCCCCACACCCCGTCGGCTTCGTTGTCGGCGATCTGCGCGTCGGGGTCGTACGCACCGGGCGCGACGTCGCGCCAACGGCCGGTGGCGCTGAGCTTGTCGAGGCCCTCGAAACGCTTGCCCGCCTGCGCGCCGATGGTCATCGCGAGGAGACGTTGCCCCTCGACGACGATCCAGTCACCGTCGTCGGCCTCGACGAGCTTCGGCGCCCGCGCACGGAAGTCCGGCTCGACGCGGTCCCACACCTCGGGCGGCTCGACAACATGCGAATCGGCGGACAGCAACCACGACGGCGTCACGCAGGCCCCCAGAGAGTCGAGACGTCCGGACCGCGGTCACGGTAGGAGCGCCTCCACGGTGCGTCAAGGAACGCCCCGGCCGGAGGCGCCGGCGAGGCGCGACAATGGGCGCAATGTTCGATCTCGACGCCTTCCTGGACGAGCTCGCCACCTCGGCCGGCGCCCCCGGGGGACACGCCGCCGCGCGCGAGATCGTCACCCGTGCCTTGCGCACGCCCGGCCCGGTCGCCGACGCGCTCGAGCCGCGCGGAGGAGGAATCACCCTGTTGCACCACACCCCGGAGTTGACCGTCATCAACCTGGCCTGGGCGCCGCACATGCACCTCATGCCGCACAACCACCTGATGTGGGCGGTGATCGGCATCTACACGGGCGTCGAGGACAACCAGTTCTACCGGCGCACCGACGGCACCATCGACGAGACGACCGGGCGGCGCATCGAGACCGGTGAGGTGTGCGTGCTCGGCCGCGAGGCCATCCACGCGGTGACGAACCCGGCGGACCGTCTGACCGGTGCGATCCACGTGTACGGCGGCGACTTCGTGAACCAGCCACGGCGTCAGTGGGGTCCGGGTGATCTGGTCGAGCGCGACTATGACTTCGACGCGGTGAACCGTCAGTTCGACGACGCGAACCGCCTCGCCGGGCTCACGACGGGCTGAGCCGCGGGCGGCTACTGGCGGTAGCGCTCGACGACGTCTTCGGGGCGCACCGCGGCGTCGTCGGGGTCCTGACCGGCGTTGCGTCGTGCCCGGCGCTGGCGCAGGAGGTCCCAGCACTGGTCGAGCGCGACCTCGAGCGCACGCATCCGCTCCCGGTCCGTATCCGACAGCGCCTTGCCCTCGTGTGCGCGTTCGAGCTCGTGCTCCTCGTCGGCCAGCGCGCTGATGCGTTGCACGATCTCGACGTCCTCCACGGCGTGGCTCCTCCGTCACGGGGGCTTGAGGCCCCCCATGCTGGCACGCCGCCCACTGCGCCATGATGCGGCATGGACTTCGGCCTGCAGATCACGCCCACCGACCGTGGCATCGCACCTGACGTGCTCGCACGGGAGGCCGAGCAGCGGGGCTTCCTCTCGTTGTCGGTCGCGGAGCACACCCACATCCCGCTCACCAGTCAGGCGCCCACACCCGACGGCGTGGTCCCCGACGAGTACAAGCATTGCCACGACCCGTTCGTGTGGCTGTCAGCCGTCGCCGCCGTCACGACGAGGCTGCTGATCGGCACCGGCGTGTGCCTGGTCGCGCAGCGAGATCTCATCGCCGTCGCGAAGCAGGTCGCGTCGCTCGACGCGTTGAGCAAGGGGCGCATGATCTTCGGGATCGGCTACGGGTGGAACCAGGCCGAGGCGCGCAGCCACGGCATCGATCCCGCGCAGCGCCGCCCGATCCTGCGCGAGAAGGTGCTCGCGATGCAGGAGCTCTGGACGCGCGACGTTGCGTCGTTCGACGGCGAGCACGTGCACCTCGCCCCGAGCTGGTCCTGGCCGAAGCCCGTGCAGTCGCCGCACCCGCCGATCGTGATGGGTGCTCCCCCACGAGAGGCCGTGTTCCGTCACATCGTGGAGTTCTGCGACGGCTGGATGCCGTTCGTCTTCGAGGCGGAGACCATCGCCACGCTCCATCGGATGGCCGAGGAAGCGGGTCGCGATCCGTCCTCGATCCTGCTCGTCTCCCATCGTGCGCCGGACGATCCACGCGAGCTGGCGCGCCTCGCCGATCTGGGCGTGCACCGGGCGAGCTTCTCCCTGCCACCGGCGTCGCCGGACGTCGTCCTCGAGAAGCTCGACCACTACACGGACGTCGTGGCGACCATGCGGGGCGGCTGAGCACTCGCTGAACGGTGCACCGGAACCGGCCCGCCGCTGACCCTAAGGTCGGGGGCCGTCTGAGTTCCCCGCAGCCGTCGGAGGGCAGCCGCACGATGATCGAGGCGCCCCGATGATCGAGGCACGTGGCCTCACCAAGCGCTACCGCACCACGCTGGCCGTGGACGATCTGTCGTTCGACATCTCGCCGGGGCGGGTCACCGGCTTCCTCGGCCCGAACGGCGCCGGCAAGAGCACGACGATGCGCCTCATCCTCGGGCTCGACGCGGCCACGAAGGGCCGAGTCTCGGTGAACGGTCACGCGTACGGCGAGCACCGCTTTCCCGCCCACGAGGTCGGCGCGCTGCTCGACGCCCAGGCCGTCCACCCCACCCGCCGCGCCGTCGACCACCTGCGTGCGCTGGCCGAGAGCAACCGCATCCCGAAGCGACGGGTCGACGAGGTGCTCGGGTTCGTCGGGCTCACCCAGGTCGCGTCGCGGCGGGTCGGCCCGTTCTCGCTGGGCATGAAGCAACGCCTGGGCATTGCCGGCGCGCTGCTCGGCGATCCGCCGATCCTCTTGTTCGACGAACCCGTGACCGGCCTCGATCCCGAGGGGATCGTGTGGATCCGCACGATGTTCCACCAGCTGGCCGCCGAGGGTCGAACCGTCTTCGTGTCGAGCCACCTCATGAGCGAGATGGCGCTCACCGCGCAGCACCTGCTCGTGATCGGTCGCGGGAAGCTCATCGCCGACGACAGCATGGATCACATCATCGCCAGCGCCGGTTCGTCGGTGCTGGTGCGATCGCCACGCGCCGGCGACCTGCGCACCCTGCTGGTCGCGCGCGGCGCGAGCGTCCGCAGCGACGACGGCGCGCTGTCGGTCACCGGCCTCGACGCCGCGAGCATCGGGGACCTCGCGGCAACGCAGGGCATCGCGCTCCACGAGCTCAGCCCGCAACGGGCGTCGCTCGAGGATGTGTTCTTCGAGCTCACCGACGACAGCGTCGAGTACCACGGCTCGACCGCACCTCCCCCCCACGCGGAGGCCCGATGAGCACCACTGGCGTGCGCACCGACGTCGGCTCGCCGGGACCGACGCCCGCCGGCTCGGGCGCCGGTCGACCCACCGGGGCGCTGCTCCCCGCCGTGCTGCGCTCGGAATGGACGAAGCTGCGCTCGGTGCGATCGACCATGTGGTCGCTGTTCACTGCGTTCGCGATCACTGCCGGCTTTGGCGCGTTGCTCTCGTGGGCCTACGTCAGCCGGTACGACGAGATCGGCTTCCGGGAGCGGCTCACGTTCGACGCGACCGCGCACAGCCTGAATGGCATGTTCCTCGCGCAGCTCGCGATCGGCGTGCTCGGCACGCTCGTGATCACCGCCGAGCACACCACTGGGCTGATCCGCGCCACCTTCACGGCCGTGCCGCAGCGGCGCGTGGTGCTGGCGGCAAAGGCGGTCGTCTTCGGCGCGAGTGCGCTCGTGGTGAGCATGGTCTCCGTGTTCACCGCCTTCTTCGTCGGGCAATCGATCCTGCAGTCGAAGCACATCGGCGTCTCGATCGGCGATCCGCACGTGCTGCGAGCAGTGCTCGGTGCCGGCGCCTATCTCACGATGGTGGGGCTCCTGGGGCTGGCCATCGGCGCGATCGTCCGGCGGACGGCGGGAGCGATCGCCATCCTGTTCGGACTCGTCCTCGTGCTCCCGATCCTCGCCCAGGCGCTGCCGAGCCCGTGGAACCACGACGTCGCCAAGTTCCTGCCCGGCCCCCTGGGCGGGGCGATCTACAGCGTGCGCCCGGACTCGGACCTGCTCCGGCCCGGCGTCGCGTTCGTGGTCGCGATCGCGTGGGTCGTCGTGCTCTTCGCGCTCGCGACCACCCTGATCTCCCGTCGCGAACGCGTAGCTCCCCAGTCCGGCCTCCGTTCATCGTGCGTTCACGCGCCCGGAACAGCCATGTCCTGGCCCGCGCCTAGCGTCTCGTCCCAGGTGAGCCGGGAAGTCTGGTCGGCACACCGCCGAACGGTCGGCGGTGGATCTGTCGTGTCGATCCTCGGAGCCGCCCCCCGATGCAGCGGTCGAAGCGGGTACCAGCCGGACGGCTGATCCCACGGCGCATCTTCATCGGCCTGAGCGCGGGCGCCCTCGCCGCGGGCTTCGTCCTCCTCGGTGCAACGCCGCTCGCCGCGGCGGACGCTCCAGGGGGGGCTCCCGCGCGACCGGCGCGCGCTTCGAGCTCGCGCACCGGGCCGGCGCGCAGCCGAGCGTGCTCGGCACCGGCTCCAGCCAGGGATCGCATCGCTCGGGGGCGCTCGAACGCCAACCCCGCGGGCGCTCGGGCGGCATCGCGGCCGTGCTCGGCGGGCAGGGGTTCCAGCTCCGCGCGCTCCCGAGCACCGCAGACCGCAGGGCCGCGCGCACCGTGGGACACCCCGCGCCGTGTCTCGACGAGCTCACCTGCCGAGGACCACCGACCACGCGTGAGCGGCTTCGCGACGGCCTTTCCGTCGCTTCGTCCGTCCGCTTCGGCCAGATCCTCGCATCCACGCAGCTCTGCGCCGACTGACCCTGGCGCGTCACCGCGCCGAGGAGCAGCCGCGATGTCTCACGCCCTCATCGACGTCGGCGCGCGCCCCGCGTGCCACGCCTTGCCGGTCGCGCCAACGGTGTCTCCCTCGTTCCCTGGCCCTCCGAGGCCGCCTCGCGTTCGCGGTTCTCGGATCTCGGCCTGCCGTGCCTCTTCGTCGTGGCCGTCGGCGAGCCCGCCCCGCCCGACTGCAACGAGCTCGAGGACTGGATCCGCGAGCCGCTCGACGCGGTCGAGCTCGACGCGCGGACACGCACGTTGGCGCGCCGCGTCCGCGGCCATGCTCGAACGACCCGCGATCGAGGATGGTCTCCTGTGGTTCGCCGACCAGTGGTACGCCCTCTCGGAGTCGCAGCTCCAGCTGATGGCGCTGCTGACGACACGCTTCGGCGAGGTGATCCACAATGCCG
Organism: uncultured Actinomycetes bacterium; assembly: GCA_963815405.1. GTDB lineage: Bacteria > Actinomycetota > Acidimicrobiia > IMCC26256 > DASPTH01 > CAWFGR01. The sequence continues at coordinate 236,726 of CAWFGR010000008.1, read as the reverse complement.
AGCTCGAGGCGCTGTGCGCCGTCGCAGGCACGAGCGCGCATCCCGAGGCGTTGCGGGCGGCCATGGGACGCCTCACCCGTCGCCTTCGGGGTACCGGCCTCGCCCTGCGTCGCGTCCGCAATCAGGGCTACCTGCTGACGTCCGCCGCAACCGGCTGAGCGGTCGCCCCAATTTCGAAAGATTGCGGCCCCAGCTCGATCACAACGCCTTGGCCTGACCGCCGGGTGCGCGAAACACGGCTGAAACGTCCACACCGGAACCTGTCGACGTCCTGTCACCGTTGTCGAGCAAGGAGAGCTTCTCATGCACGTACCGTCTCGCGCGCGCTTGCGGCGGCGATGGCCGAAGGCCTTGACCCTCGTCGGGGTCGCCGCGTTCACCGTCGTGATGCTCGCGACACCGGCCTTCGCGCAGGAGGTCGACCCGATCCAGGTCAACCTCGACAACGTCTGGGTGCTGCTCACGGCCGTGCTGGTCATCTTCATGCAAGCGGGCTTCGCGCTCGTGGAAGCAGGCCTGACCCGCGCCAAGAGCGTGGCCAACATCATGATGAAGAACCTCATCGACTTCTCCGCGGGCGCCATCGCCTTCTTCGCCGTCGGGTTCGCGATCGCGTTCGGCGGAGGCTTCGGCGGGTTCGGCAAGTTCTTCGGAGGTGACGGCTTCTTCCTCGGGAGCGGCGCCGTCTCCTACGGAGATCTGACGTTGCCCGTGTTCTTCATGTTCCAGGTGGCCTTCGCAGCCACCGCCGCGACCATCGTGTCGGGTGCGATGGCTGAGCGAACCAAGTTCAAGGCATACCTGATCTACAGCTTCATCATCAGCCTCATCATCTACCCGGTCGTCGTGCGTTGGCAGTGGGGCGGCGGCTGGTTGTTCCAGGGCACGGGTCCCCTCCCGACCGCCTACCACGACTTCGCGGGATCGAGCATCGTCCACATGGTCGGCGGTGTGGTGGCCTTCTGGGGAGCCAAGTTCCTCGGCCCCCGCATCGGCAAGTTCGGCGCCGACGGCAAGCCGCGGGCGATCCTCGGTCACAGCATCCCGTACGCGATCCTCGGCTGCTTCGTGCTGCTCGTCGGGTGGTACGGGTTCAACCCGGGATCCGAGCTCGCTGCGGACGCTGCGATCGGCGGGATCGCGCTCACCACGACGATCGCGGGCGCGGCCGCCGCGCTGGCCGCGATGGGCACCGTGTGGATCAGGACCGGCAAGCCCGACGTCGGCATGACCGGCAACGGCCTGCTCGCCGGCCTCGTCGCCATCACGGCCGGATGCGCCGCGGTGAGCAACGTCGGTGCGCTGATCATCGGCCTGGCCGCTGGTGTGCTCGTGGTGTTCGGTGTCGACTTCATCGAGCGGGTCCTGAAGGTCGACGACCCCGTCGGCGCGGTCGCGGTTCATGGCATCTGTGGCGCCTTCGGCACGATCTGCGTCGGGCTCTTCGCCCGTCACGAGGTTGCGGGCGTCTGGAAGCAGGGCCTCTTCTACGGCGGTGGCACCGACCAGCTCGTCGCGCAGTTCCTCGGGGTGATCGCCATCGGCCTCTGGGTGTCGGTCGCGTCGATCATCATGTTCGCGGCGATCAAGGCGACCGTCGGTCTGCGGGTGTCGGCGGAAGAGGAGCTCATGGGCCTCGACGTCCTCGAGCACGGCTCCCCCGGCTACGGCGAAGGGTTCGGCTCGTTCACGCTCAATGGTGCCTCGGCGGCATCGGAGACGGTCCCGGCGGGAGCGCACCTCACGCCGTAGGCGATCGGAAACGCCGAATCGGAGACACGAGGGGCCGGTCGTTCGACCGGCCCCTCGTGATTGCTCCTCGTCCACCGCGTCCTCAGTTGGCCGGTGCCGCTCGTCGCCGCTGCACCGCAGCGAGCATCTCGTGTGCCCGCGCTTCGACGAAATCGAGCACGATCGGGTCGGTGAGCACGATGAACTCGCCCTGCTCGACCCCTGCGAAGGCGCGTGATGCCGTCAGATCGGCGGAGAGGCCACGGGCCGCGAAGCGCTCGCCGACCTCGTGGGGTGCACGCACGGCGCCGCCGTAGCGGTCGGGCCGGGTGCGCTTGGAGTCCCAGAGGTCGGTCGCCACGACCGAGGGGCAGAAGATGGTCACACCGATGCCGTCGTCGGCACCGTCACGACGGAGCGCGTCGGCGAAACCCAGCACCGCGTGCTTCGAGGCGGTGTAGACGCTCGCCGCGCCCACGTACGGCGGGACGCCGAGCGAGTGCTCCGAGCCGGTGCAGAGCACGTGCGCGAGGTCGCCGCGGCGCGCCGCGTCGCGCAGCAGGGGCATGAAGGTGTGCGCGCCGTGGTAGACGCCGAAGACGTTGACCTCGAAGATCCACCCGAGGTCGGCGCTGCTCGCCGCCTCGACGGTGCCGCCGGCCGCGACCCCCGCGTTGAGGCAGACGAGGTTGACGCCGCCGTACGTGTCGAGTGCAGCCGCGGCCAGCGTCTCGACCGATGCGAGGTCGGTGACATCGCAGTGGACGGCAGTCGCGTGGCCGCCGTCTGCGGCGATGCCGCGCGCGACTGCGGCCGCCCGCGGCTCGTCGACATCGGCGACGACGACGCTCATGCTCCTGCTCGCGGCCTCGTGTGCGAGCGCACGCCCGATGCCGCTGCCTCCGCCGGTCACGACCGCGACCGCACCATCGAACCGTGTCAACGCGACTCCTCTGTCTCGGGCAGTCTGCCTATTGGAAGGTGACCGCCAGCTCCTCGATCATGTACACGACCGAACCCGGCACCGATTTCACCGGACCCGCGAGCTCGAACGAAGGAAAGCGACGCAACAGCTCCTCGAACACGATGTCGAGCTCGAGGCGCGCCAGTGCGGCTCCGATGCAGAGGTGGGGCCCGAAGCCGAACGCGACGTGCGGAGGATCAGCGGGTCGCGTCACATCGAAGGTGTCCGCGCGCTCCCACACGTCTTCGTCGCGGTTCGCGCTCGGGTAGAGCATCACGACGAAGTCACCGGCCGCGATGGGCTGGTCGCGGATGACCGTGTCCCGGGTCGCGGTCCGGGCAAATTCCTGCACCGGGCTCACCCACCGCAGGATCTCGTCAGTGCTCGCCTGGGTACGAGCCGGGTCATCGATCATCACGGCTCGCTGGTCGGGGTGCAAACCCAACGCACGCACGCCAGCGGAGATCGTGTTTCGGGTCGTCTCGTTCCCGGCGACGGTCAAGAGGTTGCAATAGACCACCGCATCGTCGATCGACAGTGGCTGGTCGCCCTTCATGCCTGACGCCAACATCGAGAGCAGATCGCCACGCGGCTCACGGTGGCGAGCCTCGCACTCCCCGGCGAAGTACACGTTGAGCTCGGCGATGTTCGCTGCGTGTCGCGCAGCTTCGTCGCCGACTGCGTCGGTGAGGAGCACCATGCTGTCGGTCCAGCGGCGGAAGTCCTCCCACATCGAACGGGGCACGCCGAAGAGCGCCGCGAGCACCCAGATCGGGATCGGCGCGGAGAGCACGTCGACCACGTTGGCCGTCGTGCCCGGCTCGATGTCGTCGAGCACATCGCACACGATCCGCCGGATCATGGGCTCGAGCGCGGCGACCGCGCCGGACGCAAAGGCACTTGCGGTCACACGACGGAGCTGGGTGTGCAGTGGCGGATCCGAGAGCATGAGGTGCACGCTGCCCTCGGGGTAGTGCTTCCTCGGCTGGCCTCGCGTCGCCCGGTCCGCAAGGACGACGCCACGCGTCGAGGTGAAGCCACCCGGGTTGCGGCCGACGAAACGGACATCGTCGTAGCGAGAAAGCGCCCAGAAGCCGCCCTCCTCGCACCAGTACACGGGTGCCTCCACAGCGGAGGCGCGCAAACACCGGATAGGGATCGTCGGCGAAGAACGCCGGATCAGTGAGCCGGGCCTCGTCGGCGAGCGACGGCCCCAAGGTCTGCGTCATGGCCCTCCAATCCAGTAACGGAAGTCGTCGGATCACGTCCGAAGTTCGGGCACTAGTTTGTGACCGCACACAGGAACCGCCATGCAGGCGGCGAAGGAATCGGGCAGCACATGACTGTGGCAGGGCGTCGCTGGCTAGTCGCAACGATTGCGGGGTTCGCGGCTGTTGCCTGCGCGCTGACAGTGGCGGTGGTGGCTTCCTCGGATGGGGACTCGCAGCGAGACGCGGCGACTTCGCCGACGGCGTCAACCGTGGCGACTCCGCAGACAACCTCAACCGTGGTGACAACCGCCTCTACGTCGGCGCCGCTTCCGACGACGATCGCGCCTGCAGAGGATCGGCTCACGACTGGTTCGCGTCTGGGATACGCAGGACTTGGTCCTATCAAACTCGGGATGACGTTCGCGGAAGGCGAACGGGCCGCAAAGGTGAGCATCGAGTCCACGAACAGCTGCGGCGCCTTTCTCTTGCCCGGACCCGGGAGCGGCTTCGAGCCGTTCACCAAACCCAGTCCGATCCTCGGACCTCCCGGCGTGCAGTACATGGGGTTCATGATCTGGGACCTCGATTTTCCGACGGGCTCAATCGACGAAATCGACATCCAGAACCCCGCGATCTACACGATTTCCGGGGTGCACGTCGGTAGCACGTACGACGACGTAATACGCACCTATCCGAACGCTGTGGCGCATGACTACAGCGCAACCAACGAGCCTCCGGGTACCCACGTGACGCTGACGATCACAAATCCGGAAGGCCACGTGATCATCTTCGGGTTCGGTCCCGAGCGCGTCGTGATGGGAATGACACTCGGGGCGAGCGAACAGGCGCTCATCAACCATTCGAAGTGCTGAGCCGGGCGCGACCGCGCCCCTCGGTCGGCGGCGGAGTCGACGACCTGGCAAGCGTCCCATAGAACCCAACGCTTGCGTCATGGCTCCCCCTTCCCGAGAGGAATCATGGCGCATCCGGCGCGGTCAGGACAGCGGCGTCAGCCCCATGCGCGCGCGGACCTCGGGCCGGCGCAGCGGCGGGATCGTCTTCGGGACGCCCCGGCGCGGCGGCAGCCGGTCGAGCAACTCTTCGACCATCTCCGCGATGTGGAGCGCCACGTGGTCGATCTCGTGGGCCGTCTCGCCACTGGGTCTAGCGATCCCGGTCACCTTGCGGACGAACTGCTTCGAGGCGGCTTCGATCTCCTCGCGCGTGGCGGGGGGCTCGAGGCCGCGGAGCTCCGTGATGTTTCGGCACATGCCGCGACGTTAGGCCGGCGGGCACGCGGCACCCGAGCCCGTTGCTCGATGCCTTCGAACACGACCTCGGCGAACACGAGCGGTAGGCGCCGTTCAGAGGAGCCGCACGTCGTCGCCGACGCTGATGCGGCCCGGCTCGCGAACGGTGGCGTAGGCACCCAGGCACGCGAAGAGCCCGGGTCGTTCGCCGCCGTCGGATCGGAGGATGCCGACGCGGTGGTGCTGGGCAAGGCTGCGCAGGACCTCGCGGTCGGCGGGGAGATCGCGCTGTCCGAGCGTGGTCATGATGCAGCGCGGCGTCGGCATCATGACGTCGAGCACGGTGTCGCCGATGTGGAGCTGACGCCCACTCCACTCGTCCTCGACGAAGCCGTCACCGTCGCAGTCGATGACCAGGTTGGAACGGAAGCGGCGCTGGTCCCATGCGGTCGACGGCTGCAGCTGTGCCATGGTCGCGATCGACGCCGAGGTCATGAGCGTGATCGGCGCGAGGTCCTGGTACGTGCCGGGCGCGAGGCCGCCGAGCCCGAGCGTGCTGACCGCCAGGCCATCCTCGGTGACACCGGTCTGGGTCGCGGCGATGACGTCGGCGGGTGCCGTGCCGTCGACGTCGGGCCAGACGTCGTCGTAGGTGAGGTGCGTCATGTCGTGCGACGCCAGCGTGACCGTGCGACCGAGCGCGTCGGAGAGGCGGTCGTTCACGTCCGGCGCGTCGCTGCGCGCCGTCGTGCCGTCAGGGAGCTCGATGACGATCGGCGCGCCGCGACGCGTGTCATCGACGTAGCGGGCCGTGTACGCGAACAATCCCGCCCAACGGCGCGGGTCCTTCGCGCTGGCGACCTTGCCCGTCTCGGTATCGACGATCGCGTACGCGCGGTCGCCTTCGAAGCCGGTGGAACCGATCACGACCAACGACGGCAGCTCGCCGTCCATCGACTTCACCGGATACCGACGCAGCTCACTCACTGTTCCGCGGAACACAACGCCAGTGTGTCAGACGCTGCTCGGCATTGGATGAGGGCTCGTTCGTCAGCGGCGCTCACGCGTTCCGGTACACGTCGCTTCGGTGGTCGATGCGAACGACGATGATCTGCCCTCGGTCATCGTCGAGGCGGTAGCTGACGCGATACGAGCCGCGACGAGCCGACCAGTACCCGGACAGCTCCCGTTGCAGCGGCTTGCCGACCATGGTGGGCGCCTCGGTGAGCGGTCCGAGGATGAACTCGACGATCGCAGCGGCAACTGATTCGCTCAGCCGGCTCCGCGACCGCTCCGCAGGGGCGGCCACCACCACCGTCCAGTGCATCAGCGGTTCAGATACTTCCGACGCAACTCGTCGGCGGTCACCACCTGGCCGGACTCGATCGCGGCCTCGGCATGACGAATCTCGCGCATGGCCTTCGGATCGGACAGGAGCTCGAGTGTCTCCTCGAGCGACTCTTGGTCGCGGGGCTGCGCGTGCGTCCGGTGAATCCATCCGCCCCTCGACGTGTCCCGTCCCTGGCGACACGGGGCCGAAACGCTCACACCTCGGACGGCCGCGCCCCGTACAGTCGGGCGCCGGGCGAGACCCGAGCGAAGGGCAGCCGATGGCAACAGCACCTCTCGCGCAGCATGAGCAAGCGACTCCGCGCGAGTGGATCGGGCTCGGCGTGCTCGCGCTCGGGTGCGTCGTCTACGCGATGGACCTCACCGTCCTGCATCTCGCGATCCCTGCGATCAGCCGTGATCTCGAACCCAGCAGCGCCGAGCTGCTGTGGATCATCGACATCTACGGCTTCCTCGTCGCGGGCTCCCTGATCACGATGGGAACCCTGGGCGACCGCATCGGTCGTCGCCGGCTGCTCATGATCGGCGCCGCTGCGTTCGGTGCCGCGTCGATCCTGGCGGCGTTCTCGAAGTCCACCGAGATGTTGATCGCGTCGCGTGCGGTGCTCGGCATCGCCGGTGCAACGCTCGCGCCCTCCACGCTCTCGCTGATCCGCACCATGTTCCTCGACGCACGACAGCGCAGCACTGCGATCGCGATCTGGATCACGAGCTTCTCCGTCGGCGGCGCCATCGGTCCGCTCGTCGGCGGGCTCGCGCTCGAGCTGTTCTGGTGGGGATCCGTCTTCCTGCTCTCGCTGCCCGTGATGGTCCTGTTGTTGATCCTCGGGCCGCGCATGTTGCCCGAGTACCGGGATCCGGGGGCGGGTCGACCCGACCTCCCAAGTGCGGCGCTGTCACTGGTCGCCGTGCTCGCGGTCATCTTCGGCCTGAAGGAGACCGCCCAGAACGGTCTCGGGATCACTCCTGTGCTCTCGATCGTCGCGGGTGTGATCGCGGGCACGGCGTTCGTGCGGCGCCAACACACGCTCGACGACCCGCTCATCGACCTCAGCCTGTTCCGGATCCGGGCCTTCGAGCGCGTCGATCACCACCTACGGGCTGGCGGTCTTCATCGTGTTCGGCGGATTCCTGTTCGTCCCGCAATACCTGCAGCTCGTGCGCGACCAGTCGCCGCTGATGGCCGGCGTGTGGACGTTGCCGTGGTCGCTGGCGTTCGTCGTCGGCTCGAACATCACCCCTCATCTCGCCCGCCACGTCCGCGCCTCACGGATCATGGCGGGCGGTCTCGTGCTCGCCGCGCTCGGGTTTGCGCTCCTCGCCACCCTGTCGACGACGTCGAGCATCGGGGTGCTGGTCGTCGGGTCGATGCTGTTCTCGCTGGGCACCTCGCCGATCTTCATGTTGACGAACGACGTCATCATCGGCGCCGCGCCGCCGGAGCGTGCGGGTGCGGCGGCCGGCATGTCGGAGACGGCCGCGGAGCTGGGCGGATCGCTCGGCATCGCGGTGTTCGGCAGCATCGGACTTGCGATCTACCGCTCGAAGCTCGACGGCGGGGCCCTCGACGGCGTGCCGCGGGCATCGGCGCACACGATCCGCGACACGCTCGGCGGCGCGGTCGATGCCACGGCCCATCTCCCGGCGAAGCTCGGCCACGGGGCGCTCGGCATCGCCCAAGCCGCCTTCACCGACGGCATGCAGGTCGCGGCGGTCATCAGCGCCGCCGCCGCGATCGGCCTCGCCGTCCTCGTGCTCACGATGTTGCGCGACGTGCACCCGCACTATGCCGCCTCGGCGGACGACACGGACGACGCGGCACTCCCGGCGCTCCTCGCCGACGACCCGATCGCGTAGGCCTTCGCCAGGCGGCTCGACGCGCCTCGCGCGCTCACACGCGCAGTGGGTTCGAGCCGGTGAGGCCGAGGAGCTCGGCGCTCACGTACAGAAGGCTCGGGCGGCCGCGTCCGGTCGGTTGGACGGTCCCCTGCTCGACGAGCACGCCCGCGTGGACGAGATCGTGCAGCGCGATGTTCGCCGACTTCAGCGGGATGTCGAGCTGCGACGCGACCACGGAGCCCGTGAGCACGAGATGGCGCGGGAGCAGGTCGAGGACGCGCCACGCCGCCGCGTTGCTCCGAAGCCGCTTCGATCCGTCGCGGGGCGCGGCGAGCCGTTCACGCCAGCTCGCGCGCAGACGCTCGACGGCGACGACGAGATCCTGTTGCGCGCGACCCGCACCGGAGACCGCGTCGGCGAACCACTGCACCCACCCGTTGTGATCGCTCATGCGGAACCGGACGAGGCCCGCGCCGTAGCCGCCGACGTCGCCTGCGATGCGTGTGCTCACGGGTGGAGGAGTCAGCAGCGACAGCCGCCGGACGAGGATCCACGCGACGAGCACGCGTCCGACGCGACCGTTCCCATCGGCGAAGGGATGGATGATCTCGAACTGCGCGTGCGCGATCGCGGCCTGACTCACCACGTCGGCATCGTCGCGATTGACGTAGTCGACGAGGTCGTCGAGCAACGCGGGCAGCGCGTCGGGTGGCGGGGTGACGAGGTGCGCGTCGAACGGTGAGGTTCCGCCGATCCATCCTTGCTCGGTGCGGATGGCACCGACATGCGCGGACGGCGTTGGGCTCCCGGTCATGAGTGTGCGGTGCCAGCGACAGAGCGTGTCGACGGTGAGCCGGCCGGTGTGGGCCTCGGCGATCGCTTGCGTGACGGCGGCGAGGTTCGCCGCAACCCACGCGGCCGGCGATGCCTCACCGTCGTCGCTCGCTTCCGCGAGGACGACGTCGACCACCGGCGCGGTCACGCCCTCGATGAACGACGACGCCACCCCCTCGGCGCGCAGGAGCAGCCGGCCGAGCGGCGCGTAGTCCTCCGGCATCGTCTCGGCGCCATGCTCGACCGCGGCCTGCGCCCGGACCGCCCGTGCGACCGTCTCGGCGTCGAGCGTGAGGTCGCGGTCCGCCAGGCGGGTGGGCACGAACGCGCGCACCCGCCGCCCCCGCCACTGGACCGACACCTCCACGCCGGCCGGGCGCAGCCTCATCTCCGCGGCCTTTCGTACGGTTACCACATCAAGTGTACGTTATTGGCGGCGGTTGTCCAAGGTCAAGCAGGGCGGGCTACGTCCCTACTCACGGGCGATCAGGTCGTGGAGCAGCCCACGCACGCGGTCGACGTTCGCCCGGAAGCAGGCGAACACCTGCTCCTGGGTCACGGGGGCGACCTCCGGGCTGCCGGCGAGCCCGGCGTCGTAGTCGGTGACGAGGCCGATGCCCGCGAACGGCACACCCGCCTCGCGGGCAAGGGCGGCCTCCGGATGCTGGGTCATGTTCACGACGTGCCACCCGACGGAGCGGAACCACGACGACTCGGCGCGCGTCGAGAACCGTGGGCCGTTCACGACGACAACCGTTCCGCCGTCGTGCGCCACGATCCCGCGCGCACGCGCGAACTCCACGATCCGCTGTCGAAGACCCTCGTCATAGGGGTCCGCGAGCGAGATGTGGCACGGCCCGTCGCGAAAGTCGTCGTGGAACGTCTCGGGCCGTCCCGACGTGCGGTCGACGAGCTGGTCGACGACGACGAGATCGCCGGGATGGATCGACGGCTGCAACGACCCCGCCGCGAACGGGGCGAACAGCGCACGCACCCCGAGCTGGCGCATCGCGTCGACGTTGGCGCGGTAGTTGACGCGGTGCGGAGGCACCTCGTGGTTGCGACCGTGGCGAGGCAGGAACGCCACCCGCGTGCCGTCGATCGACCCGATGGTGAGCGGCGCGGAGGGGGGTCCCCACGGCGTCTCCACCACGTGCTCCGTGCAGTCGTCGAGGAAGGTGTAGAAGCCGGAGCCTCCGAAGATGCCGATGTCGGCGATCACGCGCGCCCACTCGTCTCGTGCGCGCGTCGGACGATGCGCGTCGCGAGCCACACCGCCACCAGCACCCAGACCACACCGATCACCGTCAGCGTTGCGGTCGTGTAGTCGAGCGGCAGGACCGACGGGTTGTTCGCCTTGCGTCCGAACCCGCCCCAGGCCGGGAACGCGACCGCGACGACGACCGCGCTGGCGATGAGCCCCGCGCGGACCGGCGCCTGCGCGATGCGTGGAACCGCCCACGCCACGAGGAGCCCGACCAGGCCGGCGGCCGGAGCGAGGAGCGCGTCGTGGAGCGCATGGCCGCCTCCGACCCAGGCCGCGACCTCCAGCGAGGTCGTCGCGCCCTTCGCGCTGGAGCAGACCGCTGACGCCGATGGCGACGAGGCACCAGCCGGTCACGAGCGCGACCCAGAACCCCGGGCCGCGTCGTGCCGGCACGGCGGTCAGTGGACGGCGAGTCGCGCGACCCATTTGGTCTGCATCGTTCCGGGCCGGTTGGGCCCGATCAGGCGACAGGGATAGCCGTGGTCGAGGTGCAGGGTGTCGCCGTTCACGGCGAGGGCGAGCAACGTGTCGCGGTCGTGGGCATGAAGGCGGTTCAGCTCCGCCGCGTAGCCGCCCTGGAGCGAGTGCACGGTGACCTCCGCGTCGCGAGGTGCACCGGCGCGTTCGAGCAGATCACGGACGCGCACGCCACGCCACGTTTGCGACGTGCTCCAACCCTCGACGCACGCGATGGGCAGCGTGGCCTCGTGCTGGGGCATCGACACGAGCTCGGCGAGGCTCAGGCTCAGCGGACGCTCGACTCGGCCGTCGACGGTCAACCGGTAGTCGGGATCGCGCGCGGCGTCGACGACGCCGACTCCGTGCGCGCTGCGATTGACGGGGAAGCCCTGCGGCCCGACGCTGGGCCGTCGAGGCGCGAGCAGCGCGAGCCGTTCGAGGGGCCGGACGGTCTGGCCGACGCTGAAGAGCGTGAGCAGCGCGCCGGTGCCGAAGATCGTCCCGAGGAAGGCACGACGATCCGCGCCGTTGGCGCGGTCGCCACTGTCGGCGGAGCGGCGGACCAACGCCGCGCGCGTCACGTGCCACTTCGCCGCGACGTGGATGACGAGCCCACCGATCGTGATCCATGCAACCCAGTAGTGCGCGACGCGGAAACCGAACGGCCACGGGTACCACTGGTCGATGTTGGCGACACCGCTCGACAGCTGGAAGAGACCCCCGCCGATGAGCGGCACGAGTGACACGCGCTCGAGGAAGTGGGCGGCGCCGGTGAAGGCGGGCCGATCGAAGAGCTTCGGGTAGACGACCCAGAGCTTGGCGAGCAGCAGCGGGATCGACGCGATGCCGCTGGCGACGTGCACGCCCTGTGTCACCCGGTAGAGCCCCGCCGGTCGCGACGGCCAGAGGAACCAGCCGGGCGGGTGCTGGATCAGGTGCGAGAGCAGACCGGTCACGAAACAGATGCTGAACGCGACGCCGAGCGCGATGCCGAGCGTCGCCGCGACGCGCTCGTCGTGAAGCGAGCTGCGGAACGCGATCCGGCTGCTCATCGGTCGGGCACCGCCGCCCGGCGCTTGTGCAGCTCGGCGAACCAGCGCCGGTCGCGCTCCACGACCGGGTGAGCGTCAACCCACTCGCGGTGACGATGCCGTCGAGCTCGTCGATCGAGACGTGGGTCCACGCGAACCACGGTCCCGCGATCCCGTCGAGCTCGAGCCGAACGGTCCTGCGGCTGCTCGCGCGCCGCGGCGGGTCGAGCTCGATGAGCAGGATCCCGCCGTCGCAGAGCAGCGCCGCGACCCGCCGGAGCAGCTCGATCGGATCGGCGCCGATGCCGATGTTGCCGTCGAGCAGGAGCGCGGTGCGCCACCGTCCCGTTGCGGGCACCCGGGCGAAGACGCTCCGGTGCAGCACCGGCGCGCCGCGACGGCGCGCGAGCCGGACGGCCGACGGCGTGAGGTCGATGCCGAGGGCGATGCAGCCTCGCTGTGCGAGCGCGAGCACGTGACGGCCGGGACCACACCCCACGTCGAGCACCGGTGGCACCGCGGAGCGAGCACCTCGTCGTCGGCTGCGGTCGGCGGGCCGCACCATGGATGCGCATCGGCGAGATGCTCACCGTCGAGGGAACGGAGTGCCGCGGCTCCGTCGAGTCGCGCCGTCATGATCGAACGCGGTCCTCGTGACGCCCCCGCACCTCGTTGATCGCCGCGGCGAACCGCGTGCCTGGTGCGAGGTCCGCGACCGCGACGGCATCGCGGTAGTCGTCGACGTCGCGCAACGTCGGCAGCATGCGGGTGCGCAGACCGAGGGCGTCGAAGCGGGCCTGTTGCGCGATGCCCGTCGTCGCGGTGCTCATCGGCACCCCGAGGAAGGCCGCCGCGTCGGCGTGTCGCAGGCCGACGATCCAGTACCCGCCGTCGGCGGCGTGTCCGAGCACTGCGTCGGCCTCGCGCTGGAGCGCCGCGAGCGCGTCCTCGATCAGGGTCGGCGCGACCTGGGGGGTGTCCATGCCGACCAGCACGGCCGGGCCGCTCGTCGCGGCGAAGGCGGCGGCGATGCGCCGGTCGAGCGTCCCGGTCGGTTGGGCGACGACCTCGAAGCCCGCCGGGAGCCACGGATCGGCCGGGCCGTCGAGCGCGACGACGCGCCGCGCGCAGCGGGCGGACGCGACGGTGGTGAGCGTGTCGGCGAGGGCAGCGGCGGCGACCGCGGCGGCCTCGTCGAGGGTGAGCGGCGGGCAGAGCCGGGTCTTGACCCGACCCGCGACGGGCGCCTTCGCCAACACGATGACGGTGCCGTCGCCCGTCACCGCAACGCCTTCGCCATGTCGAGGGTCGCTCGGGCCGAGCCACGCACGGTGCCCGTGACCTTCGACGACCCGATCCTCGGGGAGTACGTGACGGGGACCTCGCAGACGGTCCAGCCCGCGTGCGCGGCGCGCACCACCATCTCGAGTGGCCATCCGAAGCGTCGGTCGGTGATCCCGAGCAGGCGCAGCGCCGCGGTCGGCGCGGCGCGCATCGGGCCCAGGTCGTGGAGCGTGAGCCCGAGCCGCCGTCGCAGCTCGGAGGCGATCACCCGGTTCGCCATTCGCGCGTGCCATGGCCATGCGCCGCGTGACGCGGCGATGCGCGTGCCGAGCACGAGGTGCGCGTCACCGGCCTCGACCGGAGCGACGACGCGCGGCAGCTCGGAGCCGTCGAAGGAGCCGTCGCAGTCCATGAAGCAGACGATGTCGCTCGTCGCCGCGTCGAGACCCGCGGCGCACGCCGCACCGAAGCCGCGGCGCGTCTCGGTGACGACGTACGCGCCGAGTGATCGCGCGACGTCCGCGGAGCAGTCGGTCGACCCGTTGTCGACCACGATCGGGCGGTAGTCGGCCGGGAGGCTCGCGATCACGCGCGGAATTGCCTCGACCTCGTCGAGCACCGGGAGGATGACGTCGACCATCGGAGTGAACCTACCGACGAAGCACCGTCGCGATGCCGCTGGCGTGCTTACGATTCGCGAAACGATCGCGATGCTTACGATTCACGAAACCGCGCGGTGCAGTCATTGGCACGCGTGAACCTCGTCGGTACCGTGCAGTCGTGGGACGCACCGCGCTCGAGCTCAGTCCCTTCAGCGCCGCGCGGAGCGAGAGGCAGGCAGCAGGCGCTCCCAACTCGGGCAGCAGGATTCCTCGCGACGCCGCTGCGATCGTCGCGTGGGTGCTACTGATCGGCGCGGGCGCGCTCCTCGTCCAGGTGACGCTCGTCCGACCCGGCATCGCCCGCCTCGATGCTGCACCCCTGCATGCCGCGTTCGACCCGCACGTCGAGCCCTGGATCGTCCTTCCCGTGCTGGTCGCGCTGGCAACCGTGTGGACGATGCGCGTCTCGTCGCGGCTGTCGTGGCGGGCCGTGCTCGGCGCCGCGTGGGGCCTGAGCGCGACCTGGGCAGTGTCGCTCGCCTCGATCAGAGGCTGGCACCGGATCTCCGCACCGCTCGGCCATCCCGGCGAGTACCTGGCCGTCGTCCCGAAGATCACGTCGCTCGGCGCGTTTCTCGACCACTTCGTCGAGCACATTCGTGGGTACCCCGTCCACGTCCAGGGGCACCCACCGGGATTCGTGGTCATCGTGTGGGCGCTGCGTCACGTCGGCCTTGGCGGTCCACTCGCCGTCTCCTTGCTCTGCATCGCCGTCGGCGCCGCGTCGGCGCCCGCCGCGCTGATCGTCGTGCGCGAGGTGGCGGGCGACGAGTGGGCTCGCCGCGCGATGCCCTTCGTCGCCGTCTCCCCTGCCGCGATCTGGATCGCGACGAGCGCCGACGCCTTCTACGCAGGCGTAGGCGCGTGGGGGGTCGCCCTCGTCGTCGTCGCCACCGGTCGTTCCGGTCGCCACAGCGATGTGTGCGCGTTGGTGGGCGGGCTGCTCTTCGGTATGACGGCGTTCCTGTCGTACGGGCTCGTGCTGCTCGCGCTCATTCCGCTCGTGGTCGCGGCGCGACGCCGTCGTGCGCGCCCGATCGTGCTCGCGGCGATCGGCGCGCTGCCGGTCTTCGTCGCGTTCCTGGCTGCGGGTTTCTGGTGGGTGGACGGCCTGGTCGCCACGCGGGGCCGCTACGCGGCGGGCATCGCCTCGCGCCGGCCGTACCTCGTCTTCCTGGTCGCCAACCTCTCGAGCCTCGCCATCGCGCTCGGCCCGGCGACGGCGGTGGCGTTGCGGCGCCTGCGCGATCACGGGGTCGGGCTGGTGGTCGGCGGGGCCCTGCTCGCCGTCACGATCGCCGATCTGAGCGGCATGTCGAAGTCGGAGGTCGAACGGATCTGGCTCCCGTTCATGCCGTTCCTGCTGGTTGCCGGCGGCGCGCTGGTGGTGTCGCGAACCGCCGGCGCGCCAGGCGTGCTACCACGTGTTCGCGGAACCGGATGGCTGATCGCACAGGCCGCTGTCGCGATCCTCCTCGAGAGCCTGGTGCGAACAGCATGGTGATGTCGGCACGAGTCCTGGTGGTCGAGGACGACCCGACGGTCGCCGAGGTCGTGACGCGGTACCTGGAGCGCGAGGGCTACCAGGTCGAGGCGGTCGCGAACGGGCACGCCGCGCTGGCGAGCGCGTGGTCTGCGCCGCCCGCG
The DNA here is from genome assembly GCA_963815405.1 of uncultured Actinomycetes bacterium. Lineage (GTDB taxonomy): Bacteria > Actinomycetota > Acidimicrobiia > IMCC26256 > DASPTH01 > CAWFGR01. The sequence goes on along the minus strand of CAWFGR010000008.1, from coordinate 221,197 downwards.
CTGGTGGTGCTCGACCTGATGCTTCCCGGCATCGACGGCCTCGAGGTGTGCCGGCGCCTCCGGGAGCACGCGCCCGTCCCGATCGTGATGCTGACCGCGCGTGGCGAGGAGGAGGATCGGGTGATCGGTCTCGAGCTCGGCGCCGATGACTACGTCGCCAAGCCCTTCTCGCCGCGGGAGCTCACGGCCCGCGTCAAGGCCGTGCTCCGACGCGTGAACGCCCCGCTGAGCACGGAGCCGCCCGAGGTCATCGCCTTCGGGTCGACCGCCATCGACCTGGGCGCCCGCGAGGTTCGCGTGGACGGTGAGCTGGTCGCGCTCACCGCGCGGGAGTTCGACCTGCTCACGTTCCTCGCGCGCCACCCCCGCCGCGCGTTTCGACGAGAGGAGCTCTTGGAGTGTGTCTGGGGATTCACCTATGGCGACACCGCGACGGTCACCGTGCACATCCGGCGAGTCCGAGAGAAGATCGAAGCCAACCCGTCCGAGCCACGGTTGATCACGACGGTCTGGGGCGTCGGGTACCGCTTCGATCCCGCGGATGAGCGCGCGGCGTCGTCTCCCGGAGAGCAGCTCGCTGCTCGTCGCCGGCGCGGGTGGCCTCGCGGTCGTGCTGCTCGCGGTCACGAGGGACGTGCCGGCACACGACGCGGTGGAGCTCACGGCGATCGGCGCGGGGACGGCAGTCGCCGCTTCCTTTCTCGGCGCGCTGCTCCTGCGCCTCCTCGAACGCCGGTCCTTCGCGGTGCAGATCGCAGCCACATCCTCGGTCGTGCTCCTGGCGGTCGCGCTCGGGGCGTGGATCGCGGCGGAGACGATGTTCCTCAGCTCCCACGATCTCACTGCGCTCAGTGTGATCCTGGTGGCGTCCGGAACCGTCGGCGTCCTCACGGCGTTCGCGCTGGGCCAGCGGGTGGGACGAGCGAGCCGCACGTTGATCGACCTCGCGCGCACGATCGGTGACGCCAACGTCGTCTCCGTCGCGCCGCGCGCGGCGGTGCCAGACGAGCTGGGGAGCCTCTACGACGAGCTGGTGCTCGCCGCCGAACGTCTCGAGCTGTCGCGTCGAGCGCGAACGCGCGCTCGAGAGCTCTCGCCGCGAGCTGATCGCCTGGATCTCGCATGACCTGCGGACGCCCCTCGCCGCGATTCGTGCGGTGACCGAAGCACTCGAGGACGGGATCGTCGACGACCCGGCGACGAAGGCGCGCTACTTCACGACGTTGCGCGTCGAAGCTGATCGCCTGAGCGGGCTCGTCGACGACCTCTTCGAGCTCAGCCGCACCCAAGCGGGTGTCCTGCGGCTGGAGTTCGCAGCGCGTGTCCCTCGGTGATCTGGTCTCGGACGCGATCGCCAGCGCGGCGACGATCGCGCACGCGAAGGGCGTCCGCCTCGAGGGCCGCCTCGCCGGCGCGGTCCCCCACATCGACGCCTCGCCGCCCGAGGTGCTGCGCGCGTTGCGCAACCTGCTCGAGAACGCGATCCGCCACACGCCGAGCGACGGGACGGTGATCGTCGAGGCCGGCACGGTGGACCACCACGCCTACATCGCGGTCAGGGACACCGGAGGCGGGATCGCCGAGGCGGACCTCCCGCGCGTGTTCGACGTCGCGTTCAGCGGCGATCGTGCCCGCACTCCCGGCAGCGGCGCCGGGCTGGGGCTCGCCATCGCGCGCGGGCCTGGTGGAGGCGCACGACGGCGACATCACGGTGCGCAACGAGGACCGGGGCGCGTGCTTCACCGTCCGGTTGCCGCTCGTTCCGCCGGCGCAAGCACATTGATGCGCGTCCTCGTCACGGGTGGGGCAGGGTTCGTCGGGTCGCACGTGGTCGAGGAGCTCGTCGCGGCGCACCACGAGGTGGTCGTGGTCGACTCGGCGCATCCGGCTGCGCACCAGACCCGTCCCGAGTCGCTCGTCGCGGGCGTGGAGTACCACTGGGACGACCTCACGGATGCGGACGCGGTGCGGGCCGTCACGCGGGGCGTCGACGCGGTGTGTCATCAAGCGGCGATGGTGGGGCTCGGCGTCGACTTCGGCGACGTGGCCGAGTACGTGCAGGCCAACGACCTCGGCACCGCGGTGCTGCTGCGCGCGCTGCACGAGCAACGCTTCCGCGGGCGCTTCGTGCTCGCGAGCAGCATGGTGGTCTACGGCGAGGGCCGGTACCGGTGCCCGAACCACGGCAGTGTGCGGCCGCCGGCACGGGATCCCGAGCGCCTGGCGCGTCACGAGTGGGACCCGACGTGCCCCGTGTGCGACGCGCCGCTGGTTCCCGAGGCCATCCGGGAGGACGCCCCCACCGACCCGCGCAACGTGTACGCGGCGACGAAGCTGCACCAGGAGCACCTCTGCGACCTGTTCGGGCGAGAGCACGGGGTGCCCGTGACCGCGCTGCGGTACCACAACGTGTACGGGCCGCGGATGCCGCGCGACACGCCCTACGCGGGTGTGGCGTCCATCTTTCGCAGCGCGCTCGAAGCCGGGGGCGCGCCGGTCGTGCTGGAGGACGGCGGCCAGCTCCGCGACTTCGTGCACGTGCGCGACGTCGCTCGCGCCAACCGCCTGGCGGTCGAGGCGGAGCGCCGGTGGCACGGACCGCTCAACGTCGCGAGTGGTGTGCCGCGATCGGTGCTCGACCTGGCGGAGGCGCTGTGGCGCAGCGTCGCCGCCGACGCGCCGCCACCGCGGGTGGAGCCGCGATGGCGTCCGGGCGACGTGCGCCACGTGTTCGCATCCCCCGAGGAGGCACTGCGAGTGCTCGGGTTCGAGGCCGAGGTCTCGTTCGAGTCCGGGATCGAGGAGTTCGCCCACTCCCCCATGCGCTCCTGAGCGGGGCCGACCGCCGGGTTGCGCTTCGTGGCGCCGCGTGAAGTCAATCGGCCGTTGCGGCCCCCGTCCTGTCATCCGGACGGAGCCAGGTGGACAAAGGCGTCATCTCGTACGGTCTGCTCACCGACCTCTCGAACACTCCGTTGCAGCGCACGCACCGGACTCGCCGTGAGCTGCCACGGGAGCGGCCGAGGAGCGTCAAGAACGAGTGGGTGCAAGGCGACATCACAACCTGCATATGAACGCCTCCCGAGATTCCTCAACGACAGGTGTCCAGGTTGACGCATGCAGATTGCGACCGCGCGCGTTCTGAGAGCTACTCGAGTGACAATTGCATGCGGCCCCGCGGGCCACACGCACGCTCCTGACGCGCGTGGCCCCGATTCAGGCCTGTGGGCGCGGGTGGGGTCCCAGCACCGGGCGGGTCAGAAGCCGCGCTCGACGTCGAGGGCTTCTTCGTCGGCGAACGCGGCCGCGGCGCCGAGGAAGCGGTAGGACCATTCCTGTGCGAGCTGCCGGTTCTCGCAGAACACGATCGGCACGCTCGGGTACCGGACCTGCGCCGCCGCGAGCATCTCCGCCACCATCGACGGCGAGACGTGCTGCAGCCGGAAGACGTCGGCCCAACGATCCTCGACCACCACGGCGGCGCGCCGCGTGGCGGCGAGCGCCGCGAGCGTGACGAGAAGGCTGCCGTCGACGACGTTGCCGGCGAGCTCGGCCAGCTTCTTGCGCTCGACCACACCGACGAGCTCACCGTCGACTTCGACGGCGTAGTCACCCACGGCGAGCGCCCGCTTGGTGAGCACGACTTGCTGGCGCTCGAACTTCCATGCGTACCGCTCACGTGTGTCGACGACGACCTCGAGCACGCCCGCGGCGCTCCGGCGTCGTCGGCAGCCGCATGCCCGGCCGCGTCTTGCGCGTCGTCTTGGCCGTCTGCCAGAAGATCCCCTCCCGGCCACCTGCGAGCACGGTGACGACGAACTGGGACCGGTTCTCGCGAGCACGGTCGAGCACGAGATCGATCGCCACACCCCGACGTGTGCAGGAACGAGTCGGCGTCTCCTCGACGATCTCGGGGTGCGCGGGCCACTCGCCGCGGTGGCAGTACACCTTGGCGGTGCGCGGCCACGTGTCCTTCGCCTTCAGCACCAGTGGCATCGGCCCGACTGGCACCCAGAGCAGGTACGGCAGGGTCGAGTCGGGATCCGGGTTCCGCGCGATGCGAAACAGGGGCGCGTCACGGGCCATCGGCGCTCCACGCTACGAGCAGCGCGGCGGCGCGTGCGTCACCCGCTCGTGACTCACTCGCGTGCCGGGCAGGGAGATGGAATCACGGACGGCGATCAGGGGTTGACCCGCCTCGAGATTCTCCTCGACCAAGGAAGGGCAGATGTCGATGTCGACCGTCGCATATCCGCTGTCCTGTCGCCGGGCGGCGACGCCGCCGATCACCACGAACTCGACGCGATGCTCGAGGAGCACCCGACAGACAGCCGCGATCCGTGTGTCGTCGACCTCTGGGTCAGGCACTACTGCTCACGAGCCGGTAGCCGTGCGCCGCGAGCCGCGCCCGCTCGTGCTCGTCGAGGGAACGCTCCCACTCGGCGAGGATCTCGTCGTGACGGTCTCGCTCGGCCAGCTCCATCCGAAGGTCGAGCCCGGCCCGGCCGAGTAGGCGCAACAGCGTCGGGAGGGTCGGCTGACGGCGGCCAGACTCGTAGGCCGACAGGGTCGGCTGTGCGATGCCGAGCAGCTCGGCAAACGCTCGCTGCGAGAGCCCCAACTGGGTCCGCGCCGACACGAGCAATGCTCCGGCGACCTGCCCGTCCATCTGACCCATGCCGATAGCATATCGTCTATCGAAGGATGTTCGGCAGGTACAGAATCGGCAGGCGCTCGAGAGGCTCCTTGTCCCGTTCAGCGGACTTGCGAGCGAAGCTCAGGCGCGGAGGAGGCGCGGCTCAGTCGCCGATGTCGACGATCGTTCGCAGACGGATCGCGAGCTCGGGCACGTCGACGGCGGTCGCGGCGAGATCGACGACGAAATCGACGACGTCGTCGTTGCTCGCCGCGGTGGGGTCGATGCCGTTGAGGTCGAGGAACACCGCGCAGGCGAGCCAACCGAGCCGCTTGTTGCCGTCGACGAGCGGATGGTTCTTGACGATGGACTGCAACAGCGCGGCGGCCTTCGTCGAGACGTCGGGGTAGGCGTCCGCCCCGAACGCGGAGGCGCGAGGACGGGCCGCAGCGGCGCTGAGGAGGCCGAGGTCACGGATGGGTGCCGGGTCGCCGAGCAGCCCTGTCGCGAAGAGCACCAGATCGTCGAGGTCGAGGTGCTCGATGGATTCCTGGCTCACCGACCGAGGCGCTCGATCGCATCGGCGTGAGCCTCGAGAATCCTGCGGGCCGACGCGACGACGCGGTCGCGGTGATCGGCCAGCCCCACGTACTCGCGCACCGCCCGGCGGGCGAGGTCCTGCATCGACACGCCCTCCGCTGCCGCGCGCTCTCGCAGGGCAACCTGTTCGTCCTCGGTCAGTCGCAGCGTCATCGCCATGGCAAGATGGTATCGAACTGATACCGCCCCGGATTGGCTAATTCTTCTTGGCGCGGCTGGGGGCGACGCGGGGCGGCTCGTCGGGCTGCTTCGGATAGACGGGCGGCCACGGCGCGTCCATGAGCCCGCTGGCGCGGTCGCGGGCGTGCATCTCGAGGAACGGCTCGAGTGACTGCGGATGGTCGTTCATGTCGGCCCACGGGTCGCCGACGCGTTCGATGCGATCGGCGACGGTTGCGATGCGCAGGTCGTCGGGATGGACGTCGTCGATCTCGTCCCAATGCAGCGGCGTCGACACCTGCGCGCCGGGCCGTGCGCGGACGCACCATGCCCCGAAGACGGTCTTGTGCGGCGCGTTCTGGTTGAAGTCGACGAAGATGCGCTCGCCGCGCTCCTCCTTCCACCACGCAGCGGTGAGCAGGTCGGGCCTACGGCGTTCGAGCTCGCGGGCGATCGCGACGGCGGCGAAGCGCACCTGGTACGAGTCCCACCGCGACTCGAGACGCACGTAGACGTGCAGACCGCGATTGCCGGTGGTCTTGGCGTAGCCGACGATGCCGACCTCGTCGAGCAGCGCGTGCACCTCGTGCGCCGCCGCGCGGACGAGGGTGAAATCGGTACCGGGCTGCGGGTCGAGGTCGAGGCGCAGCTCGTCGGTGTGGTCAGGATCGTCGGCGAGGTACGGCCACGGATGGAACCCGAGACAGCCGATGTTGACGGCCCACGCGATGTGCGCGAGGTCGGCGACGATCATGGCGTTGGAAGTAGTGCCGTTCGGCGTCCTGACGACCGTGGTCTGCAACCAGTCGGGCGCATCCTTCGGGACACGCTTCTGGTAGAAGGACGGGCCTTCTGCACCATCGGGGAAACGCTGCAACATCGTGGGACGTCCGCCCATCGTGCGCATGACTGGTTCCGCGGCGCGGAGGTAGTGCTGCACGAGGTCGAGCTTCGTTTCGCCGTGCTCGGAAAAGAACACCTTCTCGGGGTGCGTGATGCGAACGTCACGCCCCGCGGTCTTCAGCGTCACCGCGTCCCCGGCCACCCTCTAACGGTAGCGAGGTGGGTCACCGCTCATGCGCGCAGCCGCTTCGAGCAAGCGAGGCCGAGGAGCTCGGCGCGAGTGATGACGACTTCGACGGATCGGCGGAGGTAGTCGGCGCGGGCTTCTACACGCGATACACGGTTGAGGAACCGTCGCTCGCGCTACACCTCCGAGCGCCGAAGAAAAGGAGCCCTCCGCTAGGGAGGGCTCCTTTTCGCTGCGATTGGTGGCGGGGGTAGGATTTGAACCTACGACCTTCGGGTTATGAGCCCGACGAGCTACCAGACTGCTCCACCCCGCGGCGGACCCATGAGAGTAGCAGCTGACTCCTCGCGGTCCCCAAGGCGCTAGGCGCCGAGCGCTTCGAGCAACGCCGAGAAGCCCTCGACCGCGACGCGCACCGTCTCGCGGTACGCGCTAGGCGGGTTCGACGGCCCGACGATCTCGATCTCGATCGGCCCCTCGTAGCCCGTGTCGAGGAACAGGCACAGCAGCCGCTCCAGGTCGAGATCCCCCTCCCCTGGCGCGACACGACCACGACTTCCATGCGTCGCGGGATCGAATGCCACCGGGCTCGGGACCGCGCCGATGTGGACGTCCGACACTTGCAGCAACGTCATCGACCCCACCACCTCAGCCACGACCTCGTGGAGCCCACGCTCCATCCAGCAGCTTGCGACGTCGGCCGCCAGCGACAGGCCCGTCCGCTCCGTCACGATCAGCGCGTCGTGCAAGGTGTGCACGAACGACACCTCGGGTCGGATCGACGGTTCGAGCGCGAGGAGAACGCCGAAGTCGCGCGCCTCGTCGAGACACGGCGCGACCGCCTCGACGAACGCGTCGCACAACACCTCCCACCCACGTCCGTCGGCTGCGCCCGTCGGGAAGTACACGCACTCCGCACCGACACGCGCCGCGGTCTCCGCCGCGTCGAGGATCTCGCGCTGCGTCGCCGACCACGTCGACGGATCGCGCAGGTCGAACCACCCCGAGAGCACGCTGCTGACGAGCAGCCCGCGCTCCTCGACCGCCGCCAGCGCGGCGTCGATCCCGTGCGCCTCGAGCTTGTGTTGCGCGAGGCCGACGTGACGCACCCCGAGCGACTCCCACATCGCCAGGTCGTCGTCGAAGCTCTGCAACAGCGACGACGCCGCACTGACCGACAGCCGAGGATGCACGCCGAGACGCTACCGACCCCGCCGGGGCTCGGGTGACGGGCATCCGCGAGCCTCGATACAGTGCACTCATTCGGGAGCCGGCGGACGCACGACGGGGAGGAGCTGCATGGCCGAGGACGGCGCGCTGCGGGTCCGGGTCGACCACGACCTGTGCCAAGGCTCGCAGCACTGCGATGACGTCTACGACGAGGTGTTCGTCGTGATCGACGGTAAGTCGCACGTCCGCCCGCGTGACGACTGGAGCACCGTCGATTGGGTGCGCGTCCGCCAGGCCGAGATGCGCTGCCCCTGGTTCGCGATCACCGTCGAGGAAGGCGACCCCGCCACGAGCGGCCCCCTCGCACCATCGGAGGACACCGCATGACCGACACCCCCCCGCTCACCGACGTGGTGGCCGAGTTCTTCACTCGACCCGGCCAGCCCGACCTCGTGCCGATGTACCATCGCCTCCTCGACGAGGACCCGGTGCACCGCGCGCCGAACGGCACGTGGATCGTGTCGCCGCACACGCTGGCGCGGACCGTCGTCACGTCGAAGCAGCTGATGCGCGCCGGTCAGGGTGGCTACGGCCTCGCCGCGTCCGACAGCGCGGCGCGCAAGATGTGGGCGCTCGCGGTCGTCAACGTCGACGAGCCCGACCACACCCGCCTGCGTTCGCTCGCGTCGCAGGCGTTCTCGAACCGGGCCGTCGAGCTGCTGCGCGAGAAGGCGGAGAAGATCGTCGCGCACCGCATCGCCGAGCTCGCGCCGCGCGGGGCGATGAACGTCACGACCGACTACTCGTATCCGTTCACCGTCGAAGTGATCTGCTCGATGATGGGCGTGCCGTTGGAGGACGGCCCCGACCTCGTCGACTGGACGCGCAAGCTCGTGTTCTCGATCCAACCGAACGCGACGCCCGAGCAGTACGAGCAGGCCGACGAGGCCGCCCGCCTGTCGAACGAGTACTTCTGGCGTCAGGCCGAGGAGCGGCGCGCGCACCCGCGGGAGGACATGATCACCGCGTTCGTGCAGGCCGAGGAGTCCGGCGACCGTCTCTCGCACGACGAGCTCGCCGCGCTCGCGCTCGAGATGGTGAGCGCCGGGCACGAGACCACCGCGAACCTCATCCCGAACGCGCTGTACACGCTGTTGCGAAACCCCGATCAGCTCGAGTTGTTGCGCGCCGATCCGTCGCTGCTGCCGAGCGCGGTCGAGGAGTGCTTGCGCTACGAGTCGTCGGTGCCCGTCGGCTTGCCGTTCACCGTGGCGGAGGACTTCTCTTTGGGTGGGCGCATGTTGGAGCGTGGCGACAAGGTGGTCGCGTGTCTCGGGGCCGCGAACCGCGACCCCGCGGTGTTCGACGATCCCGACCGCTTCGACATCACCCGTCACCCGAACCGGCAGCTCGCGTTCAGTGGCGGCATGCACTTCTGCCTCGGCAACGCGTTGGCGAGAATGGAGACGCAGTCGGCGCTCGGCGCGCTGCTCACGCTGCCGGGGCTTCGGCTTGCCGACGAGCCGATCCGCTGGCGCAACGACTACGTGCACACCCGATCGCTGGAGGCCCTGCACGTCGAGTGGTCGACCGCATGACGGATCCGGTTGCTCTGTACTCGCGTGCCGCTGATGGGTTCACCTCGCTGGTGGACGGGTTGTCGGGTGACCAGTGGGCCGCGGCGACGCCTTGTGCGGGGTGGACGGTCGAGGACCTCGTCGTCCATGTGATCGAGCGTGATCGTGGGTTGGCTGGGTCGCTGGGTGCGGCCGAGCCGCCGGCGCCGGATCCGGACCGTCAGCGCCGGATGCTCGCCGGGGAGCGGGTGTCGTTGGGGCCAGACGACGATCTCGCCGCGGCGTGGCACGCGCAACGGGCGTGGTGGGCCGATCGACTCGACGATCCCGCGACGCGCGATGAGATGAAGGACACCTTCTTCGGTCGCATGACCTTCGGTGAAGCGACCGTGCGGCTCAACCTCGCCGAGTTGCTGATCCACTCGTGGGATCTGGCGAGCGCGATCGGCGCGTCGACTGATCTCGACGAGGAGGGCGTCGCGCTGGCGTGGGAGAACATGCAGGCGAACGCGTCGCGGATTCCGCGTCCGGGGCCGTTGGGTGAGCTCGTGCCGTCGGCTCCTGACGACGATGCGCAGACGAAGCTGTTGCACTTCGCCGGGCGTCGCGCCTGAATATCGGCCGCGCTCGCTGCAGGCGGGGATACCCCGCCCGCGGGCGCTCGCCTGCGGCTCTAGCCGAGGTTCGTGAACCAGCTGAGGCCGAGCGAGTTCAACAGCTTCGTGAGCTCGGCCGTCACGCGCGAGAGCTGATCCGTCAACAGCACCACGCCGAACACTGCGACGAGCGCGGCGGAGACGAACGTGATCGCGCGTGCATGGCGCTTGCACCAGTCGACCGCGGTCGTCACGCGGCCCATTGCGAGGCCGACGACGAGGAACGGCACGCCGAGGCCGAGCGAGAACGCGGTGAGGAGGACGACGGAGCGCGTGGTGTCGCCGCCCTGCGCGACGAACGTGAGGACGGGGCCGAGCACCGCGCCGATGCAGGGCGTCCACCCGAAGCCGAACGCCGCGCCGGCGACGGGTGCGGCGAACGGGCCGAAGCGCTCGAGATGCGGGTGGAAGCGGAACTCCTGGTAGAGGCGCGGCGTGGTGAGGAGCTGCGAGCCCGCGAGGTACGCGGCCATCAGCAGCATGAGTCCGCCGGAGACGCGGGTGAGCGTCTCCTGGTTGCGGACGAGCGCGCTGCCCGCCGCGGTGGTGGCGAGGCCGAGCAGGACGAACACGACGGTGAACCCGGCGACGAACAGGCCGGTGTAGGCGGCGATGCGGGCGAGGTGGCGTGACGAGCCCTCCCGGATGTCACCGACCGAGAGGCCCGTCACCAGGCTGAGGTAGCCGGGGACGATCGGGAGCACGCAGGGCGAGAGGAACGAGATCAGGCCCCCGCCGAACGCGGTGAGCACGTAGAGGTTGCTCGACACGTTGGCAGCGAGGACGGCGTTCACCGGTCGTCGATGGTACGGGCGGGGCGTGAGGCCGGGCCCAGTGGGGTTGGGCGGGCCGCTGGTCGGCGGGCCGGCCGGGCGATTGCGGGCCGGAGGGGCAGTTGCGGGCCGGCCGCGGCTCGTTCAGGATTTCTCGGAATTTTTCTGCGGACCGGCTGATTCCGGGCGATAAGTGTCATACCCCCGAAGTTGGATGGGGGCATGTCCGAGTTCGCTGCGTTGGTCGACGAGTTCCGATGCCATTCACGGGAGTGGGTGGCGGCGGAACGCGAGCGGGCGATCGTGGGACAGCGCCAATTGCGGCTCCGGCAACTCGCGGCGACGCGGGTGATGGACGAGTGGGGACCCTCGACGAGAGCACCGCGGCCCAGGATGGGGTGTCGCTGCGCACGGTGCGGGAGACGGTGGAGTGTGCCCGGGCGTTGGAGTCACTGCCGGAGATCGCGGCGGTCGCGCATGCGGGACAGCTGAGCGACGAGCAGCTCCTGGCGGTCACGCAGCTGGCGGATCCGTCGTCGGATGCGGAATGGGCGCGTCGGGCGCCGAACGTCGCGCCGTCGGATCTGGCGCGGCTGGCGCGCTCGCAACAGAAGCCGACCGTGGAGGATGCGCGGAAGCGGCGTGAGGCTCGGTCGTTGCGCTGGTGGTGGCAGGCGGAGCGGGGGATGCTCTCGATCCGGGGTGAGCTGGCCGATCTCGACGGCGCGCAGTTCGAAGCGACGATGAACCGGATGATCGACCGGATGCGTCCCCCGAAGGGTCAGCCGTGGGATTCGCGCGAACACCGCGCCGCAGACGCGTTGGTGGAGCTGTGCGAACGGTTCGCGGACGTCGAATCGCCGGTCGCGCGGTCGAAGCCGTTGCTCGTCGTCGAGGTGCCGTTGCAGGGTCCGGCCGAGATCGCCGGGATTCCATTGCCCGATGCGATGGTCGAGAAGTTGCGTGCGAACGCGGCCGTGGAAGCGGTGCTGGTTGTCGAGGGTGTGCCGGTCGCGCAGGGTGTGCGGTCGACGGCGTTGCCGGCGAAGATCACCCGGGCGGTCCTCTTGCGGGACGGGCATTGCCGTTGGCCGGGCTGTGATCGTCGCACGGGGTTGCAGGTCCATCATCTCGTCCCACGCAGTTGGGGTGGCAGTGACGACCTCGCCAACCTCGCCGCGGTGTGCACCGGCGCCGGGAGCGACCATCACGCCCGCTTGGTGCCCCACGGCCCGTGGACGCTCACGGGCAACCCCAACCAACCCGACGGGCTCCGGCTCGAACGACTCGACCAACACACCGACCGACCGGGCCGATCCCGCCGATCCACCCGACCACCGGCACGCGCCGGGCCACGAGTGGCGTGACTTCCCCACCCGATCCTTGACAACTGAAGAGGCCGGCGCCACCAGCGGACAGGCGCGGGTCAGGAGCGCGCGCGCTCTGCTTTCACTCGCTGCTCGGCGAGCTCGACGTAGTCGGGGTCGGTGTCGGTGTCGGTGTCGAAGCCGACCTAGCGACGGTGGGCGCGGATCGACGCGATTGCGGTGGAGCCGGAACCCATGAACGGGTCGAGCACGGTGTCGTCGACGTACGTGTAGGGATGAATCACGGGCTCGGGCAGCTCCACCGGAACGGCGCCGGGTGACCGACCTTGCGGGCCCGCTCGGGGCGGATCTCGCAGACGTCGAGCGTTGACTCGAGGAACTCCTCCTTCGTGGTCGTCGACTCGTACGGCAGGCCCCGCGCGGCACGGCGCCTCGGGTCGATGGCAGGTCGAACCGGCCCTTCGACGCGACGACGACGAAGCGCTCGGTGAGGTCGCGCAGCACCGGGTTCGACGCCTTCATGGAGGAGCCGAACACGCAGGAGCCGGCCGCGCCCTTGGCTTTGACCCAGATGATCTCGCCGCGCAGGAGGAGCGCGAGGTCGTCCTGGAGGATCGTCGTGACGTCACCGGCGAGCGAGCGGACCGGGGACTCGCCGCTATCCCGTCCGGAGGCGGCGCCGGCGCACGACCACCGCAGTGCTCGCGGACCGGCCACCACCCCGCCCGCGGTCAAGACGCCCAGGGGTGAGCCGGCGCCGTCCCCGGACCCTCCGGGGCCGCTGCCGCCGCCCGGCGTGGCGAGCGCGCTGCTCCGGTAGCGGTCATTGGTGCTCGCGCCGTCGCTCCCTCGGGCCTTGGCAGAGGTGGTGGTCGAGCCGTCGGCTCCGGTGGTGCCGGATGAGTCGGCCGAGCCGGTGCTCGAGGAGCTCGCCGATCCCCCGCCACCGTGGCCGGTCGTCGGCGAGGTCGAGCCGCCCGACGCCGATGAGCCGGTCGAACCGGACCCGGCCGAGCCTCCCGAGCCCGACGAGCCCCCGGAGCCGGTCGAGCCGGTGGAGCCGGGCGCGGTGGTGGGCGGTGAGGTGCCGCCGCCCCCGCCACCTCCGCCGCCCGCGGGCGCCGTGGTGGTCGGGGCGACCGTCGTCGTTGGCGAGGAACAGCTGGCGTACGCACAGAAATCAGCGGAGGCGCGGGCGCGGTGCCGGTGCTGTAGTGCCAACCCTCGACGTCGCCGCCGTGCACGGTCGTGGTGCTCGCGCCCGCGCCCGCGTAGGTCCAGGTGCCGGTCGACGATCGCCAGTACGCCCAGTACTGGCTGTTCGGTCCGATGAGGCACGCGGATTGCGAGGTGGAGGGGTTGCCCACGCCGTCGATCTTGCAGACGGCCGCACCGAGACCGGACGCGCCGTAGATCTCGACGCTCGCGACGCGTTGGAGGGTCGCGAGGCCGCCGAGGCCTGTGCCGACGTCGACGGTGGCGGAGCGGACGCTCGTGCCGTTGTCGATGACGACGACCGCGAGTGTCGTGTCGGCCGCGGCGGCGGACGGGATGCGCGCGGTCGCGGTTGTGGCCGTCAGCGCGACGACCGCGACCAGGGCGCGAGCAGCGCGTCTCACCCGGTGAACCTCGCGGCCACCTCGCCACCGACCGCCGTCGCGGCAGCCTGGGCGCCGGCATCTGCCGCAGTCGGCGCGACCGATGCTGCGATCGTCAGCGAGGTGAGGCTGAAGGTCTGGCCACCGCTCGGGCCGATGCCAGTAGCGACGATCTGGTGGCTTCCCGGCTCGGTGCCGGCAGGAACGATGACCGTCAGCGAGTACTCACCGTGCACGTCGGCGGTCGTCGTCCCGAGCACCACCAGGTCGCTGTGCAGCGTGATCGTGACCGTCGCGCCGGGCGCGAAACCGGAGCCGGAGACGGTCAGCTGCGACCCCGCCGTCGCCGTGCCGTTGGTGGTGCCGGTGACCGTCGGCGGCGCGGGCGGCGGCGTGCACGAGCTCGAGGGTGCCTTCACGATCGGGAGCCACGAGCGGAGCAGACCTTCGAGCGCCTGCGAGGTGGTCAACGTGTTGACGCCGTAGATGTCGTAGGGGCTTGCGATGTGGCCGTCGGGCTGCTGTTGCGAACGGATCCAAGCGTCGGGATTCGCGTAGGGAGTGCCGACCTTCGCGGGGAGCACCGAGTCACGCCAGCAGGACGTCGTCGGGTCGTAGCCGGCGGCCGTGATGCCGAGCACCGCGAGCGCGGTCGACGATGCGTTGCCCTCCGCGCCGAAGAAGTCGATCCACGCACCCGAGGACTGCTGCACGGTCGCGAGCGCGGTGAGCACGGCGCGGACCTGCGGATCCGACGGCGACGTGCCCGCGGCGGCGAGGGCTTGGAGCACGAAGCCAGTCACGTCGGGATCGACACCCGTCGCGGTGGGATCACCGAGGAAGCCCCAGCTGCCATCGGCCTGCTGCGCCAGCCGCGCACGGTGGCGACCGCGTTCGACGGTGCCGCGCCACAGACGAGGCGCTTGGCGAGGATGCCGTAGACGGTGTCGAGGAACGCGGGGCCGAAGCTCGCGGTGTTCGCGCCGCAGCCAGCGTCGAGCTTGGCGACCAGGTCGACGGGGCTGCCGTCAGCCGCGGCGTCGAACGCGGCCGGGTCCAGGCCGAGCGGCGCGGCGGAGAGCACGATCGTCTTCGCGGCATCGCCCGCGGCCGTGACCGTCGCCGCGAACGAGTCGAGTGCGTCCAGCGGCGTGGGTCCGCTCGGACCGCCCTGATGGATCGCCGCGAGGGCGTTGCGAGCCTGCGCGGTGCTCCAAGCGCCGCCCGTCTGCGCGGCTCCGGCGATCGCGAGCGCCACGTCACACGTCTCGAAGCCCGCGAACCCCGCGACTTCGAAGCCGCCATCACTTTGCTGCTGGGTGCGCAGCCATGTCGCGGCGGACGCGGCAGTCGCAGGAGTGTCGGACGCGGCGTGAGCCGTCTCTGCCCAAACGACTGGACTCAGCGCCAGGAAGAGAACAGCAAGGAGCGTGAGCGCGCGCGGTGGCGCGATCACGCGAGAGACGCGTGTCATGGGAATCCTCCGTCAGCCCCTGGTCCACGAGGGCCTGTTGTCGGCCGCCCGATCGGCGGCTCCGCTACGGGAGCACCGGTGGCCCGGTGGACAACGGCAGGTAGCCTGGCTCACGGAGTACGGCAGAGCCGCAGAGCCGCTCACAGTTGCGGGTCAGCGTCGGTCTCGCACCGACTTCCCCCGTCAGCACGAAGCGCCTCGAGAGGAGCTTCGCCTGACCGCACGCAACATCCGGGTCGCGCGCAACCGCTGTCGAGGTCAACCCTAATGCAGACGACTCGCACGCAGCCATCCTCGAGCGGCCAGCCTCGTTCCGCCGTCCCCTCGTCCGCCCCATCGTCGGGTTCGACCACCGGCCGCCACGCCGAGCGCCTGCACACGGTGACGTGGCTGGTCTGGGCCGGCGCGGCGGCGGCATGCGTGCAGCTCGCGCCGAGCCCCGTGTACGTGGCGATCGTGATCGCGCTGGCCGGCCTGGTGGTCGCCCTGCATGCCCGTCCCGGCCCGTACGCACGTGCCTACCCGGTGCTGGTGACGGTCGGGATCACGTTCGCGGTGCTGCGGGTGCTGCTCACCGTCGCGACGACGCACGGGACCGGGCACGTGCTGTGCACGCTGCCGAGCGTGACGCTGCCGCGCATCCTCGGGGGCTTCACCGTCGGCGGCACGGTCGAGCTGCAGGTGCTATTGCGATCGGCGGCAGAGGGCTTCGCGATCGTCGGGGTCATCGCGGTGTTCGCGACGTTCAACGCGGTCGATCTCGCACTCGGAGCTCGTCGCGTCGATCCCCCGTTCGTTCCACGAGCTCGGGCTGATCCTCGTGATCGCGCTCGCGTTCGTGCCGTCGACGTTGACCGCGATCCGCGACGTGCGGGAAGCGGATCGGGCTCGCACCGGCGGGAAGCCCGTGCGGCGGGGGCGACTGGTGCGCCAGGTCGTACCGGTGGTCGAGCTCGGGCTCGAGCACGCGGTGACACTCGCGGAGTCGATGGACTCGCGTGGGTTCGCGCGCGGGACGGCGACGCGGCGCGATCGGTCGGTTGGCCTGCTCGGCGTCGTGGCGTTGCTCGGGTTGGGTGGCGCATTCGTCGCGCTGGTCGGACGGTCGAACACGCTGGCGCTCGTGCTCGGGCTCGGCGGAACCTCCGCTGTCGTCGCGGCGGTCGCGCTTGCGTCGTCGGGGAGCGCCCGGGTGCGGTACCGACCGCACCGGCTCACCAGGACGGATCGCTGGACCATGGCCGGCGTCACCGGCGCGCCCGTCGCGCTCGCGCTGTGCTCGGTCATCGGCGACTCCAGCCTCGTCTGGGTCGCTTCGCCCCTCGTGTGGCCAGCCCTCCATCTCTTTCCCGTCCTTTGTCTCGCGCCGCTTCTCGCCCCCGTGACGACTCGCGCCGCCACGACGCCGGTCGTGTCGCCCCACCCGATTCGCGGCGCCGAGACCGCGTTCGGGGAATGCGGCACCGTGAGCGCGATCAGCTACTCGCGTGTGACGTTTGCCTATCCCGACTCGCGGGTCGCTGCGTTGCGGGAGGTGGACCTGGAGGTTGAACCCGGCTCGGTGCTGTTGATAATCGGCTCGTCGGGGTCGGGGAAGAGCACGCTGCTGCGCGCCGCGAACGGGCTCGTGCCGCACGCGAGTGGTGGGCAGTTCGCGGGTGAGGTCGTGGCGTTCGGGCGTTCGACGCGGAGTCACCAACCGCGCGAGCTCGCCGACGTCGTCGGGTTCGTCGCGCAGGATCCGGAGTCGCAGTCGGTGGTCGACGAGGTGGAGCGCGACATCGCGTTCGTGCTCGAGAACCTCGGGTTCTCGCAGGCGGCGATGCGTCGGCGAGTGGAGGAGGTGCTCGACGCGCTCGGCATCGCGCACCTCCGCGACCGTGATCCGAGCACGCTGTCCGGCGGTGAACGGCAGCGGTGCGCGATCGCGGCGGCGCTGGCGGCGTCACCCAGCGCGCTGGTGCTCGACGAACCGACATCGCAACTCGACCCGCAAGGCGCCGACGACGTGCTCGCCGCGATCACGCGGCTCAACGCCGACCTCGGGACCACCATCCTGATCGCCGAGCATCGCCTCGAGCGCGCCGCGCCTCTCGCCTCCCATGCAATTCTGGTCGCGGAGGGTCGCGTGGAGCGGTACGACACGCCCGCGGCCGTGGTCGCCGACTATCCCGGTGCGCCCGCCGTGACGCAGCTCGGCCGGTTGCTGGGTTGGGAGGCACTCCCCCTCACCGTGCGCGACGCGCGGGCCCTCGCTCTTGCTGACGCACTCGCGGCGGATCTCGCTGCGCCCGGCGTCGACGACCCGCCCGCGCCGGGCTCTGCACTTGGCGAGGTCCTCGTGCAGGCACGCGGCCTGGAGGTGGTGCTGGGGCGCCGAGCCGTGCTGCACGGGGTGGACGTGGAGGTGCGACAGGGCGAGGTCGTCGCGTTGTTGGGGCGGAACGGCTCGGGGAAGACGACGTTGCTACGCGCGCTCGCGGGGTTGGTGCCCGTCGCGCGGGGGACGGTCGAATCGACGGGGCGCGTCGCGTACGTGCCACAGAACCCGAACGCGCTCCTGTTTGCGTCCTCGGTCCGTGCTGAGCTCACCGAAACGCAACGACTGCTCGGTCGTGCGAATCATGACCGGGTGGCGCACTGGCTGGAAGCGTTGGGCCTGGAAAGTGTGGCGGAGAGGCACCCGCGCAGCTTGTCGGGGGGTGAGCGTCGAGCGCGTCGCCGTCGCGGCCGTCGCGGTGGGTGGCGCGCCCACCCTGCTGCTCGACGAACCCACCAGAGGCATGGACGCACACTCCCGTTCGATGCTCGAGCGCGCCATTGCGAAGCATAGGGAGGGGGGCGGCGCGGTGGTGTTGGCGACGCACGACGTGGAGCTGGCCGCGCGGTGTGCGGACCGGGTGATCGTGCTCGGCGACGGCGACGTCGTCGCGAGCGGGCCGGCGCGCGAGGTCCTCGCCGGCTCCCTGTTCGCACCCCAAGTCCTCCGCGTACTACCCCCCTTTCTGACCGTGGACGAGGTCGCGCGGCGGCTTGCTGCGCACGTCACGGAGCACCCGTGAACCACGAGCGGCTCGCGATGGCGAGATCAGAGCTCCGCGTGAGCGTGCGACCCGCGCTGGTGTACGGCCTGGTGTTGCTGGTCGGCGCGGCGGCGTTCCTCTATCCGTTCTGGTTGCCGTCGGACGCGCTCCCGAGCCAGGCACACAGTGGCGACGCGCCGCTGGTCGCCGCGTTGCTGGGCGCGCTGGTCGTGGGTGTGGTCGCGCTGGAGCTGCGGCGCGGGACGATGAACGGCGCGACGGTTGCGGTGCTCGGGGTGCTGGCGGCGTTCGCGGGGCTGGCGCGTCTGTTCGACCTTCCCGGCGGCGGCAGCGGCATCTTCTTCGTGATCGTGCTCGCGGGCGCGGCGTTCGGGCCGCGGTTCGGGCTGCTGCTCGGTCTCGCGTCGATGGCCGTGTCGGCGGTGGTCACGGGAGGCCTCGGGCCGTGGTTGCCGTTCCAGATGCTCGGGCTCGGGTGGATGGGCGCGGCCGCGGGTTTCCTCGGCGTGGTGACCGCGCGGCTGCCCGCGCGCGTCGAAACTCTGGCGCTGGCGGCATACGGCTGGGTGTGGGGCTTCGTATATGGCGCGATCCTCAACCTGTGGTTCTGGCCCTTCGCACGCGGTGGGACGCTCGACTGGCACCCGGGTCTCGGCCTCGGCGCGACGCTGCACCGATACTGGTCGTTCTACGTCGCGACGTCGCTCGGGTGGGACGCAGCCGGCGCGCTCGCCAACGCGGTGATCATCCTGCTCGTCGGTGTGCCGTTGATGCGCGCCTTCCGCCGCGTCGCGCACCGGCTCGAGCCGGCGGTGCTGTTCGAGGAACTCCCCGCCAGGGCGTCTGCGCCGGCATAGCTCGAGGGTCAGGGCGCGGGTCCGAACAGCTCGTCGAGGAGCTCGGCCAAGGCCCGGCGCACGGCAGGATCCACCAACGACCCGGCCACCACGGCGACTCGGCCGCCCGCGGCCTCGAGCTCACGGGCGAGCGCGCCGAGCTCCGCCGCGTCGGTCCCGACGAGCACCACAACACACCCGGCTTCCGCCGCCGCTCTCCCGGCCTCGGGTTCGCCTGCGCCTACCACCAGCACGCGGCTCCAGAGGTTGGGTTCGCGTGAGCGGGTCATGTGACACCCAGCATGGTCACCCGCGGGCCAGGAGCATGCCCGAAACACCTGCGAGTGCAGCCCCGATGACCAGGGTCGTCGCGGGGTGAGTTGGGTCGGCGACTTCGTCGGCCGCAAGGGAAAGGAAGGCCAGGAGCAGGAACCAGACGTTGCGAGCGATGGTCACATTCGAAAGGGCCGTCCTTGGAGAGATCTGCCCGAAGCAGTTGCAGGGGCGGAGGTCGCCGGCGACGTAGCGGCGCACGACGACGACGGTGAAGCAGGCGAACAACCCCAGGGCGACGAACGTGGGCCAGACCGCGTGCACGAACAGCACGATGGATGCGACCGCGAGCTCCACGAGCGGGAGTCCGGCCGCGGTCGCCATGCCGACGGCCCCGACGCGGCCGAGCTCCGCGAACCGGGCGCGCTCGGTCCAGAGGCCGAGCAGCTTCCCGACACCCGAGGCGACGAGGACGAACGCGACCACGACGCGCGCCGCGAGAGCCACATCGTCGAAGCACACGGCGCCGACCTTCCCCGACTAGGGCTCGCGCGTCGGGCTCATCACGAACCCAGCAAGCGCGCGTATTCGCCCCGATAGAAGAGGAGAGGGGGTGCGTCTTCGACCATGCCGAGGTCCATCACGCGACCGACGACGATCGTGTGGTCGCCGGCTGGGTGCTGCGCCTCGATCGCGCACTCCACGAACGCGATCGCCTCTTCGAGCAGCGGTGCGCCCGTGCGACCGCGACGCCAGAGGGTATCGGTGAAGCGGTCCGCGCCCTTCTGCGCGAAGAGCCGCGACAAGTGCTCGTGGTGCTCGCCGAGGATGTTGACGGCGAAGTTGCCCGATCGCTCGATGCGCGGCCACGTGGTCGACGAGCCACCCACGCAGAACAGGATCAGCGGCGGGTCGAGCGAGACCGAGGTGAACGAGTTCGCCGCCACCCCGACCGGCTCGTCGCCATCCATCGCGGTGATGATCGTGACGCCGGTCGCGAAGTGACCCAGCACGCGTCGGAACTCGTGATCGCCGGGTGTGACGATCTGCTCTCGGTGGTCGGAGGGCTCGCGGTTCACCTCGGCGGGTGAGGATCGTGCGGATCGACATGGGTCGTGCGCTGCGGGTGGCCACCGGGAAGGAGGGTGAGCCGGAGGCCGTCGGCGGCGGCGAGCACCTCGGGGCCTCCCGCCGCTGCGCTCTCGTCCTGGGTCTGGCGCGTGATGGCGTCGAGTGCGTCGTCGCCGTGGGACGGGCAGTGATGGAACAACGCCAGTCGCTGCACCCCGGCCTCGCGCGCGACGTGCAGTGCATAGTCCGCCGTGCAGTGGCCCCAGCTCCGCTTGGCCGCGAACTCCTCGGGCGTGTGCTGCGAGTCGTGGATCAAGAGGTCGACGCCGTCGCAGAGCTCCAGCACGTCGTCAGGCACCCAGTCGTCGTCGTGCTCCGGGGAGCAGCCCGGACCGTGGTCGGGCACGTACGCGACGGACACACCCTCCATCTCGACGCGGTACGCGAGCGTGACCCCGGTGTGGCGCACGGGCCGGGCCCGCACCTTCGCGCCGTTCACCGCGAAGTCGTCGGGGCCGACGTCGTGGAAGCGCACCGACCCGGCGAGCTGGTCGGGCCGCACCGGGAAGTACGGCGGCGACATGAGGCCCGTGAACAACGTGTCGAAGTCTGCGGTGTGGTGATCCGGCCCGTACACCTCGACCGCGCCGCCACCCGTGCTCACGGGGGCGAAGAACGGCAGCCCCTGCACGTGATCCCAGTGCAAGTGCGTCACCAGCACCGTGGCCCGGTAGCCCTGGAGCGCGTGCGCGGCACGGAGATGCTCGCCGTAGCTGCGCAGCCCCGTGCCCAGGTCGAAGACAATCGGCGTGTGGCCCGGCGTCGAGAGCTCGACGCACGACGTGTTGCCGCCGTACCACGCGTACTGCGGACCGTCGCACGGCGTCGACCCGCGTACCCCCCAGAAACAGACGGTCGTCTCCGGCACGAGCCCAGAGCGTAGACCAGCTCACGCCCAGCTTCCCTGCCCCTTCCCGCGCCGGCACGTCCGGCGGAAACGACTCGCAGCGATCGCAACACGAGAGGGAATGCGCGGGCACGGCCGATAGGTTGGGCTGGCGTGATGCATTGGCAGACAGTCCGGGGGTTCCGCCAGGACCCGGACGCGGTCAAGGGTCGGCGGGTGGAGCGCGCCCTGTTGCGCCGGGTGCTCACGCTGGCAAAGCCCTACCGCGGGAAGCTCATCGGGTTCGCGATCGCCGTGGTGCTCGGCGCGCTGGTGAGCCAGCTCCCGCCGCTCATGATCAAGGGCCTGATCGACACCGCGATCGGGAAGAGCGACCGCGGCCTGGTCGCCGAGTTCGCCGCGGCCGCGGTGGGCCTTGCCCTGCTGCGGGCGATCCTCTCCCTCGGTGAGCGCTGGTATTCGGCGAGAATCGGCGAGGGCCTGATCTACGACATGCGCGTCTCGCTCTTCGACCACATCCAACGGATGCCCCTGTCGTTCTTCACCCGGACGCAGACCGGGTCGCTCATGTCGCGCATGAACAACGACGTGATCGCGGCGCAGCAGGCGATCACCAACACGCTCGGGACCGTGTTCTCCAACGTCATGTCCCTCACGTTCGCACTCGCCTTCATGTTCTGGCTCGAGTGGCGCCTCACCCTCCTCACGCTGCTCGTCCTCCCGGCGTTCATCATCCCGGCGCGACACGTCGGCCGGCGGCTCCAACGCATCACCCGCGAGGGGATGCAGCTCAACGCGTCGATGAACAACACGCTCTCCGAGCGCTTCAACGTCGCCGGCGCGCTGGTCGTCAAGCTCTTCGGCCAGCACGACCGCGAGCGCGAGGGCTTCTCGGGACGGGCCGAACGCGTCCGAGACATCGGCGTGGAGACCGCGATGTACGCCCGCGTGCTGTTCGTCGCGCTCGGGCTCGTCGCCGCGATCGGCACCGCGATCGTCTACTTCGTCGGCGGCAACCTCGCGGTGTCGGGCTCGATCGGCGCCGGCACCATCGCCGCCTTCGGCCTCTATGTCGGCCAGGCGTATGGTCCGCTCACGCAGCTCACCAACGCGCGCGTCGACGTGCTCACCGCGCTCGTGGCCTACGAGCGGGTCTTCGAAGTCCTCGACCTGCCGGCGCTCGTGCAGGACCGACCGGGCGCCTTCGACCTGGTCGCGCCGTTGGGTTCCGTCGTGTTCGATCACGTGTGGTTCCGGCACCCGCCCGCCGCGCTCGTGTCGCTGCCGTCGCTCGAGGAGCGCGACGCCGACGACGCGGGCGACGAGTCGAGTTGGATCCTCCACGACGTCAGCTTCTCGGTGGCACCGGGTGAGCTGATCGCGCTGGTCGGCCCGTCGGGCGCGGGCAAGACCACCACCGCGATGCTGGTGCCGCGCATCTACGACGCCAACAGCGGCCACGTGCTCGTCGACGGGCACGACGTCCGTGACCTCA
This sequence comes from uncultured Actinomycetes bacterium, assembly GCA_963815405.1. Classification (GTDB taxonomy): domain Bacteria; phylum Actinomycetota; class Acidimicrobiia; order IMCC26256; family DASPTH01; genus CAWFGR01. Next base: position 198,570 of record CAWFGR010000008.1, on the reverse strand, counting down.
CACTCGAATCGTTGCGCTCGGCGGTCGGCATGGTGATGCAGGACCCGCACCTGTTCCACGAGTCGATCCGCTCGAACCTCCACTACGCGCGGCCGGACGCGACCGACGCCGAGCTCGTCGAAGCCGCGAAGGCCGCGCAGATCCACGACCTCATCGCGTCGCTCCCCGACGGATACGACACGATCGTCGGCGAACGCGGGTACCGGATGTCGGGCGGCGAGAAGCAGCGATTGGCGATCGCGCGCATGCTGCTGAAGGACCCTGCGATCGTGATCCTCGACGAAGCGACGTCGCATCTCGACTCGGAGTCGGAGCACGCCATCCAGCTCGCGCTGGCCGAGGCACTTGCGGGACGCACCGGGCTCGTGATCGCGCACCGCTTGTCGACGATCGTCGCCGCCGATCGGATCCTCGTGCTCGACGGCGGGCACCTCGTCGAGAGCGGCCCGCACGAGCAGCTCATCGACGAAGGCGGGCTGTACGCCGACCTCTACCTGACGCAGCTCGCACGACCACAGGCGCTCTAGGGGTCTTGCCCTCGGCGGGTACCATCCTGGGGCTGCCGGACGTGTCGTCCCCCGGCGGCGTCCGTCGCCATGACCTCCACTTCCGGTGGCACACCCAGGCCCCTGACCCGGCGCGATCTCCGCGATCGGAAGCATCGGCGCCGCCAGCGGATCTTCAACGCCATCTGGATGTCGATCGCGGCGGGCCTGCTCATCGCGTTCGGGTCCGATCTCGCGCGTTTCGGCCCGCCCGCGCCGGGGCTCGTCTCGACGCCGAGCACGACCACCACCACCCAGGCGCGGCTCCCCACCACCGCGAACCCGTGCCGGGCGCTGCAGAGCGACGCGCCGCTGCGACTCTGGATCGGCGGTGACTCGCTCGCCGGATCGCTCGGCCCCGCGCTCGGCAAGCTCGCCGGCGACACCGGCGTGGTGCAGCCCTACGTGGACTCGCGCGTCTCGAGCGGGCTCGGCAGTCCCAGCTTCTTCGACTGGCCGAAGGAAGCGACCGCCGAGACCAAGCGCCTCGATCCCGAGTTCGTCGTCTTCATCATGGGCACGAACGACTACTCGTTCCCGAGCGCGCAGCTCGACTCGAGCGGGCAGCCCACGTGGCAGCGCCGACTACGCGCTGCGGGTCGAGTCGCTGATCGAGATCCTCATCGGCACCGGCCGACCCGTCATCTGGGCCGGCACGCCCACCCTGCGCGACAACAAGATGGACGCCGGCGCGCGGGCAGGTCAACGAAGTGGCGAAGCAGGTCGTCGAACGCCACCCCGAGGCGGTCTACCTCGACACGTACAGCCTGTTCTCGGACCGCGACGGCAAGTACACGCGCACAGTCGACGTCGACGGGCGCACGCAAGTGGTGCGCACCGACGACGGCGTGCACTTCACGGCCGCCGGCGGTGACCTCATCGCCCGCGCCGCGTTCGACATCCTCGACGCGCGCTGCAAGGTGACCGCGCAGGCCGTGAAGACGGCGCCCAAGACCATCATCCTCACGCCCGGCAGCCAAGGCGCCCCCGGCGTTCCGGCGACCACCACCCTGCCTCCGTCGTCGACCACGACGCTCGCCCCGGTGACGACCCGCGCCACTACCACTCTGCCTCCATCGACTGAACCACCGGCCACGACGGAACCGCCCACGACCACGACTGAACCGCCCAGCTCGACCACGACTGCAACCACGACAAAGCCCTGACAATCGGTGGTGGCGGCGGAGGCTGACACGCCGCGGGTCGTTGCGCCTCGGTCTACCCAGCCACGCCGCGACCGCGAGCCAGGAGCACGCGGGCCATCCTGGCGGAGGCTTCGTCGATCATCTCGCCCTCGAAGCGCGCCGCGCCGTGGCCGCCGTCCGACTGCGCCGCCGCGTGGGCGGCAAGGAGCTTGGTGGCGTGGTCGAGTTGCTCGGATGACGGGGTGAACACGTCGTGGAGCACGGCGATCTGGCTGGGGTGGATCGCCCACTTGCCGTCGTAGCCGAGCTGCTGCGCGCGCCACGCCGCCGCGCGGAGGCCGTCGGGATCGTCGACCGCGAAGTAGGGACCGTCGATCACCTGCAATCCGTGGGCGCGCGCGGCGACGGCGAGCTGCACGAGCACCGCGTGGAACGCGTCGCCGGGATAGTGCGCCAGGAGTGCGCCGCCGCTCAGCACGGGCATCTGCATCGACGCGGCGAAGTCGCCGGGGCCGAACACGAGCGCGGTCACGCGCGGTGACGCGGCGGCGATCTCGGCGACCGCGAGCAGGCCCTTCGCGCTCTCGATCTGCACCTCGATGCCGAGCGGCCGCGTGCGACCGACGGCGCGCTCCACCTGATCGAGCAACAGCTCCAGCGCGACGACCTGCGCGGCCGACTCGACCTTGGGGAGCATGAGCTCGTCGAGACGCGCGGTGGTGGCGACGACGACGCCCAGCACGTCGAGGTAGGTCCACGGCGAGGTCCAACCGTTGCATCGCAGGGCCACGAGACTGTCGCCCCATGCCTGCGTCCCGATGGCGCGCACCGCTTCGGCCCGAGCGGCGTCCTTCTCCGACGGCGCGACGGCGTCCTCGAGATCGAGGATCACCATGTCGGCGCCGAGGGTCGGCGCCTTCGCGAGCATCCGCGCGCTCGACGCGGGGACGGTGAGACACGAGCGCCGCGGCGCTTCGCGGAGCTCCGTGCTCATCACGTCAGTGCAGGTGCTGGCGGAAGAACGCGCGGGTCCGTTCCCAGGCCGTCGCCGCGTGCTCGGGCTGGAACACCTCGGGACGGTGATGGTTCGCGAACGCGTGCTCGGCGTCGGGGTACCCGTAGAAGTCGGCCTCTTGGCCCGCGGCACGGACCTGTGCGGCGAGACGTTCGACCGTCTCGCCGCTCGCCGACGGGTCGGCGCTCCCGAAATGGCCCTGCACCGGTCCGGCGAGCCTCGTGTAGTCGGGTTGTGCCGCAGGCCAAGGAATGACGCCGTAGAACGAGACCACCGCGCCGATTTCGTCCGGGCAGAGGGTGCCGAGCAGCAACGCGAGCCCACCGCCCATGCAGAAGCCGACGACGCCAACCTTCGCCGTGGAGACCGCGGGGTGCCCGACGAGGTACTTGACCGCGCCCGACATGTCCTTCGCGGCCTGCTCGATGTTCAGCGACATCATGAGCTTGGCGGCTTCGTCGGGCTCGCGCGTGACCACGCCGCGGTAGATGTCGGGGGCGAGCGCAACGAAGCCGTGCCCCGCGAGCTCGTCGCAGGTCTCCATGATCTGGTCGTTGAGGCCCCACCACTCCTGGAGGACCAGGACCCCGGGCCCCGATCCCGACTCCGGGATCGCGAGGTAGCCCTGGCCGGACGTGCCGTTGCTCGGGAACTCGACCATGCTCGGGACCATTGGTGACATGCCTGCTCCCTATCTGGATTCCGTGGCCGGCCGGCCGGAGCCTATGCGCTACCTTCGGCGCACTTCGTGGGAGGTCCCGTGGCCAAGAATCCTGATCCGTCGTTGAAGCTGGCGACGAGCGCGGGCGTCACTCGCACGCTCGACGACTGGACCACGATGTTCCACCTCTGCCTCGTGATCCTGCCACCGCGTCCTGAAGCGAGCGTCTTCGTCCCGATCGCGCAGCGGATCTTCCGGACCTTCGGCGACGCCGACTGCCGCACTGCGTTCTGCGTGGTCGGCAACGAGCACATCGCGCGTGCCGTGCTCGGTGAGGCAGAGCACGACGTGCTGACCTTCGTCGATCCCGACGGCGCGTTCGTGCGAAGCCTGGGTCTCGAGCGACTCCCCGCGTTCGTGCACCTCCGTCAGGACACCTCGGTGGGCGCGGCAGCCGAAGGCTGGGACCCCGTCGCATGGCAGCGCGTCGCGCGCGAGGTCGGCAAGGCCATGGCATGGTCGGTGCCCGAGGTCGCCGGACCCGGGGACCCGCCGGCCGGCGGCGGCTGGCCCGTCACTCTCTGACGCAGCTCGCCCGGTGCGGGCTCGGTTGGGTGCGAGACGACCGCGGGCGATTCAGCCGAGACGGGAGATGTGGGTCTCGTCGGAGAAGTAGAGCGCGTGGTCGGGACCCTCGGTCACGTCGAGCCGGCAGGCGGATGGACCGGCGGTGACCGTCGCGGTCGGCGAGCCCGCCGTGAAGACCCGCATGCCCGCGACGTACGTGCAGAACACGAAGTGACCGGCGTACGGGGCCGGCCCGGCGCTGCTCACGTACGTGGCGCCGGTCGGGATCAACGTCTCACGCTCGCTGCTCCACTCGGGCGCGGGCCGTCCCGCGCAGTCGGGGCCGCCGAGCAGCGGGTGGTCGTAGCCGTAGCAGGAGGGCCAGCGGTACCGCCCGCCCGCGGTGACCCGGTACGCGAGGTCGTAGCCGGTCGCGGGCGAGCCGGCGTCACCGGTCGGCCCGTTCTCGGCAACGAACGCGGTGCCGTCGGGTGCGAACGCAAGGCTGTAGAGGTTGCGGAAGCCGAGCGCCCACGCCGCGCTGGTGGATCCGAACGGGTTGTCAGCCGGAATGCTGCCGTCGGGGTTGTACCGGAGGATCTTCCCGCGTGGGTCGCTGGGATCCTGCGCGGGCGTGGTCGCCGGATTGCCCGACGACGGCGTGCTGTGCTCGTCGCCGAGGGTGACGTAGAGCTTGCCGTCGGGACCGAACACGATGCGTCCGCCCTTGTGACAGCAGTCCGGACCCGACGGGAGCGTGATGATGGTCTCGGGCGCACCGGCGACACCCGCGCAGTCGCGCCAGCGCACGATGCGTTGTGTCGAGTAGTCGTTCGCGGAGAAGAACGCATACACGAAGTGGTCGGTCGTGAACGTCGGGCTCACCGCCAGGCCCAGCAGCCCGCGCTCGCTGTACCCGCCGTTGCGCTCGGTCATCACGGTCGACACCTGCGCGAACACGCGAGCGGTCTGACCCTCGAAGACCTTCACCGTGCCGGCACGCTCGGCGAAGAACAGCCGGCCGTCGGGAGCCCAGGCGAGCGCGGTGGCGAACTGCGCGTCGGCGACGAACGTCGAGAGACCCGTCGGTCCGCTCGGCGTGACGCGCGGGACCGCGCACGGGTCAGCCGCAGTGGTTGCCGGCACCGAGGTCCCGGCGCGCGTCGTCGTGGAACCATGCGCGCGGCGCGTGCTGCGTGCCTGACCACCACACGCCGCGAGCGCGACGAGCGCGACCGCCAGGGACAGCCACCGGAAGGGTGGGTTCAGGGGATGACCAGCATGCCGAGCTCGGCCTCGAGCTGCGGCCGCGGCTTCGCGCCGAGCGACGCGCGCTCCAGCCGTCCGTTGCGGAACAACCCGATCAACGGAATGCTCTGCACCTGGTAGCGCTGGGCCAGCACCGGCTCTTCGTCGATGTTGACCTTCACCACCTTGTACGCGTCGCCGCGCATCACCGCGATCTGCTCCACGATCGGGCCGACCTGCCGGCAGGGGCCGCACCACGGGGCCCAGAAGTCGACGATGACCGGCACCTCGGACGAGAGCACCTCCGCATCGAATGTCGCGGTCGTCACCGCCTTCACCGGGCCTTCGGGTGCCGGTGGCGGGATGGGCTCCGACGGCCGCTCTCCCGCGCGCACCGCGTCCAGCCACGCGCGTGCGGCCTGGACGCTCTCGAGCGCCACCTCGTGACCCATCGGGTACTCCTGGTACACGAGCGGCACGCCGGCAGCTTCGAGCGCGCTCGCCGAGCGCGCGGCTCGCCTGCACCGGAACGAGCGGGTCCTCGGTGCCGTGCTGGACGAGGGCCGGCACCAGCGGCGCGGCGTCGCGATCGATGCGCATGACCTCTGGGATCACGAAGGGGCTCATGGCGAGCACTGCCGCGGGCCGCGCCCGGTCGCTCGGACCGAGCGCCAGCTCGAGCACGAGACCGGCACCTTGCGAGAACCCGGCCACGACCGCTTGCTCGCGTGCGAGCCCGTGCTCCGCGCACGTGGCATCGAGCACGTCGTCGAGCGCCGCACGGGACGATTCGAACACCGCCGCAGCGGCCATCGGTTCGGCGGAGACGTCGAACCACGAGTAGCCCGGCGGCGTCGCGATCGGGCCGCGCGGCAGCACGGTGACGAAGTGGCCGTCGGGGTCGAGATACGGGAGCAGACCCCCGAGGTCGCGCTCGTCGGCGCCGTACCCATGGACGAGGAGCAGCATGCGATCCGCGCCGCTGCCACTCACCACGTTCACTACCAACATGCTGCCTCCTCTCGACGCCCAACGAGCCTACGACGGCGACGGTCCGGTCCTGCGCGGCGGGCGACCGGGCGGGGAACGGCGTGTGCGAGCATGCCCCGTTGCGACGCGCGAAGAACGCGCGAAGAACGTAGGAGAGGTTGCATGCGGCTCGGGATCTACTTCGGCATGGATTGGGCGTCGGACCTCGCGGGGACGATCGCGCTGGCGCAGGAAGCCGAGCGGCTCGGCTACGACAGCGCGTGGTCGTCGGAGGCGTACGGGGCCGACGCGGTCACCCCGATGGCGTGGCTCCTCGCGGCACGGATCGGCTCCGGTGCGGCACCGCGATCATGCAGATGCCGGCGCGAACCCCCGCAACCACCGCGATGACCGCGGCCACGCTGGACCTCATGAGTGGCGGCCGGTTCCTGCTCGGGCTCGGCGTGTCGGGACCGCAGGTCGCCGAGGGCTGGCACGGTGAGGCGTTCGGCCGGCCACTGGCCCGGACACGTGAGTACGTCGACATCGTGCGTGCGGTGCTGCGGCGCGCGGCACCACTCGAGCATCACGGCACCTATTACGAGCTGCCCTACGCAGGAAGCGACGCCACCGGTCTCGGCAAGCCGTTGAAGCTCGCGATGCGGCCTTGCCGCGACGACCTCCCGATCTACCTCGCCGCGCTCGGCGTGCGCAACGTCCAGCTGACGGCCGAGATCGCCGACGGTTGGCTTCCCCTCTTCTACTCACCCGAACGATCGCGCGACGTCTATGGCGCCGCGCTCGACGCGGGCTTCGCGAAGGCGGGCGTCGACGCCGCGGAACGCTTCGACATCGCGCCGACGGTTCCCGTGCTCGTCGGCGACGATGTCGCCTCGCTGCGCGACCGCATCAAGCCGATGGTGGCGCTGTACGTCGGGGCGATGGGCTCGCGGGAGCGGAACTTCTACAACGACCTCGCGTGCGCGTTCGGCTACGAGGTCGCGGCGCGCGAGATCCAAGAGCTCGCGCTCACGGGCCGGCGCGACGCGGCAGCCGCAGCCGTCCCTGACGCGCTCATCGACGAGATCGCGCTCGTGGGCCCGCGCGAGCGCATTGCCGACCGAGTCGAGGCGTGGAAGGCGTCGGGAGTCACCACGCTCGTGCTGTCGCGGCCCGACGAGCTCGCGGTGCGCACCATGGCCGAGCTGGTGCTCTGAGCCCTCCCTTCCCGGACGGAGCGGGTCGCTTGCGTCGTGACAGACTGCCCGGGACAACGGAGGGGAAGAGATGGAGCAGTTGGACGGCAAGGTCGCGGTGGTCACCGGTGCCGGTGGCGGTATCGGTTTCGGACTCGCGCAACGCTTCGCTGAGGCCGGCATGCGAGTCGTGATGGCAGATATCGACGCCGCGCTCGTGCGCGGGTCGGCCGACGAGCTGACGAAGACCGGCGCCGAGGTGCTCGCGGTTCCCACCGACGTCTCCGACCCCGAGTCGGTGCACGCGCTGGCGCAAGCCGCGTACGGCACCTTCGGTGCGACGCACGTGCTCTGCAACAACGCGGGGCTGCTCGGCCCGCCGGGTAACCCGATGTGGGAGCTTCCGCTCGGCGAGTGGGAGCGCGTGCTGAACGTGAACGTGTACGGCGTCATTCACGGTGTCCACGAGTTCCTCCCCCGCATGCTGGCGCAGGGTGGAGAGGGTCACGTGGTGAACACCTCGTCGATGGTCGGCTTCACGTCGACCCCGCTGATCCCGCAGTACGCCGTGAGCAAGCACGCGCTCGTCGCGCTCACCGAGTCGCTGCAGCTCCAGCTCGAGATGATGGGCGCCCCCATCGGCGTGAGCCTGCTCGCACCGAGCAGCACGCGCACGACGCTGATGTCGAAGGAGGCGAGCCGCGCCTCGGAGCTTCCGGGTGCGAAGGACGCGGCCCAGACCCTTGCTGCCGTCGGGGAGACGCACGGCTACATGGAGCCTTACGACACTGCCGGCATCGTGGTCGACGCAGTTCGGCGCAACCAGTTCTACATCTTCCCGAACGTCGGTTCGCTCGAGCGGATCCTCGATCGCAACGCCCGCGTCCTCGCCGCCTTCCAATAGGTGCGTGACCCACAGCCTGGCGTCAGGGCGTCAGGGCCTTGCTTCGTTGGGGACGATCGCGACGCCGGTGACGGGCTGACCGTCGGCGAGCTCCGGCACCAGCTCGCCACTCCCTGCGTACGACTCGGCGTGGGCAGGAAGCCCGATCAGCGCCAGCACCACGCCGAGGACGAGCATCGACACCGAGACCACGAACGCGGTGCGCATCCCGCCGACGAACGCATCGTCGGCCGCGCGCACGAGCCCCGCGCCGGCTCCCTTCCCCAGCTTGGCCGCGACCTCATGGGCGGCCGCGACCGAGGTCCGCGCCGTGTGCAGCGCGTGTGCCCCGAGGCCGAAGCCCGGCGAGAGTCGCGACCGGTACGACGACGCGAGCAAGCTGCCGATCACCGCTACGCCGAGGGCGATCCCGCTCTGGCGCGTGGTGTCGTTCACGGCTGATCCCACACCGGCCTTCGCCGCGGGGAGCGACGCCATGATCGACATCGTCGCCGCGGGCATGGCGAGCCGGTTGCCGATGCCGAACAGCACCAAGCCCACGAACAACACGCCATACGGCGTACCGACACCGTTCGCCGCGATGACCACGAGCGCGGCCGCGTTGATCGCCATCCCGATCGCGACCACGCGTTTGGTCCCGACACGATCGACGACTCTCCCGCTGAGCACCCCCGCGCCGATGATTCCGATGGACATCGGGGCGACGCGCACACCGGCCGCCAGCGGGCTGTAGCCGCGTACCGACTGGAGGAACTGGGTGAGCACGAAGAGCGTGCTCGAGCCCGAGAAGAAGATCAGCGTGATCGTGGCACTCGCCACGCTGAAGCTCGGGTTGCGGAACACACGCATGTCGAGCATCGGGTGCGGCGAGTGGAGCTCCCAGAAGACGAACGCGCTCAGGAAGCACAGACCGGCGAGGAACACGCCGAGGACGGCCGGCTCCGTCCAGCCGCGTACCGGTGCGTCGATGATCGCCCACAGCACCGCGGCGAGGCCGGACATCGAGAGCACCGCGCCGAGCGGGTCGGCCGGGGGCGCCGACGGATCGCGCGACGTCGGGACGAGCCAGTGCCCGGCGACGAGCGCGACGATGACGACCGGCACGTTGACGAAGAACACCGAGCCCCACCAGAAGTGGGACAACAACAGGCCACCGCCGACCGGGCCGATCACCAGCGCGATGCCGGTGACCGCCGCCCAGATGCCGATCGCCTTGCGCTGCTCGATCGGATCGCGGAACACGTTGGTGAGGATCGACAGCGTCGCCGGCATGACGAACGCCGCGCCCACCCCGATGACCGCGCGCAGCAACGCGAGCTGCGTCGGGTTCGACGCCCACGCCGCGGCCGCGGAGGCGGTTCCGAAGATCACGAGACCGACGCGGAGGGCACCCGCCCGGCCGAGTCGGTCCCCGAGGCTGCCCGCGGTCAGCAGCAGTCCGGCGAAGACCAGCGTGTACGCGTCGACGATCCACTCGAGCTGGGCGCTCGACGCGTGGAGCTCCCGCACCAGCGTGGGGATGGCGACGTTGAGCACCGTGGCGTCGATCCCGGTGATCACCAACGTCAGGCACAGCACCGCGAGCGTCCACCAGCGCCGTTGGTGCACCGTCGCCGCGTCCGCCCTCATCCGGTCTGCATCATCGCCGCCGTTTCCGCCCACGCGCCATGCGGGGAGATTCGAACGCCTACACCCTGCCGGCCGGCGGATCTCGGTCGCGACTTCGGAACCCGGGTCGTCACCGCGCCGGCGGCCTCTCTCGGGGCGTGGTCCTACTGGCGCGCACCGGGCGCGATGACACCCGACTCGTAGGCGATCATCACCAGCTGTGCGCGGTCACGCGCGTGGAGCTTGGCGAGCAGCCGACTCACATGTGTCTTCGCCGTCGCGTGTGACATGAACAGCTCCTCGGCGAGCTCCGCGTTCGACAAGCCGCGGGCAACCGCGACGAGCACCTCGAGCTCGCGCTCCGTAATGGTGTCGATGGCCGGGTTGCGCTCGACCGCCGCCGATTCCGCTTGTTGCGAGAACTGCTCGATGAGCCGTCGCGTGACTCGGGGCGCGAGGAGTGCCTCGCCGTCGGCGACGACACGCACGGCGTTGAGCAGATCAGCGGGAAGGGTGTCCTTGAGCAGGAAGCCACTCGCGCCCACGCGTAGCGCTCCGAAGACGTACTCGTCGAGGTCGAACGTCGTGAGGATGAGGACGCGTGTGGCGGCGCCGGACCCGGCGATCGAGCGCGTCGCGTCGAGGCCGTCCATCTCGGGCATGCGGATGTCCATGAGGATCACGTCGGGTCGCTCGCGCTTCACGAGCTCGACCGCCTCGTGTCCGTTCGATGCCTCGCCGACGACCTCGATGTCGTCGCACGATCGCAGCAGCACCACGAAGCCGCTGCGCACGAGCGCCTGGTCGTCGGCCACGGCCACACGGATCATCCCTCGACTCCCTCGCCGGCCCCGTAGGGGAGGCGGGCCGACACCCGGAAGCCGCCACCAGCGAGCGGGCCGGTCTCGAGCGTGCCGCCGTACACCGCGACCCGCTCGCGCATCCCGACGAGACCATGCCCGCCACTCGGGGCAGGGCCCTTGACACCGCGCCCGTCGTCGATCACCTCGACGCACACGGCCTCGGGCTCGTACCCGACGGTGACCGTGGCTGTTGCCGGCCCCGCGTGCTTCAGCACGTTGGTGAGCGCTTCCTGGACGATTCGGTAGGCGGTGAGGTCAACACCGGGCGGCAGGTCGTGGCGAGTGCCGCCGATCCGCACGTCGACCGGGAGACCGGCAAGGTCGAGGTCGGTCGCGAGCCGATCCAGGTCGCCCAGCCCGGGCGCCGGTTCATAGTCGGCATCGCCGTCGGCGCGGAGCACGCCGAGCAGCCGGCGGATCTCGGTGAGCGTGGCGCGGGACGTGGTGGAGATCGCGTCGAGCGATCGCTTCGCCTCGGCCGGATCGGCGTCGATGACGTGCGCACCCACGCCGGCTTGGACCGCGATCACTCCCATCGAGTGCGCGACGACGTCGTGGAGCTCCTCCGCGATGCGGAGCCGCTCGTCGGCCAGTGCGCGCTTCGCGGCCTCCTGATGCTCGCGTGCGACGATCGCGGTGCGCTGTTCAATCTGCTCGAGGTAGAGCCGGCGGTTGCGCATCGCCGACCCGAAGAAGTATGCGCTGGCGTAGAACGCGCCGGCGACGAGCAGGTTCGTCGTGGTCGCGTCGGGGATCCCGACCAGGGCGACGACCCCCACGCCGATCTCGACCCCGAGGAAGCCGACCACCCGCCCGACACCCTCGCTGTGTGACCCCAGGGTGTACACGAGCACGAGCAGCATCTGTGACGGCACGTTCGACGGGTATTCGAGGGTGGAGAGCAGCACGAGCGACGCTGCGCTGACCAGCGTCGTCACGACGGGCGCACGCCGGCGGAAGAAGAACGGCGCGCTGCAGCCGAGCGCCAGAACGACGCCGAGCACGTCCGGATCCGCGTAACGGATCTCCGGATTCGATGCCTCGAACAGGTTGACGAGGCTCGCGAAGGTGCACACGGTCCCGAGGACCGCATCCAGCAACCACGGATTCAGGTCGCGAAACCACGTGGCGAAGCGGTCGAACGACGTCGTCGTGGAGCCCACGGGGTCACGGTAACCCTCCCTTCGGCAGCGAGACATCGGCCTGGAGATCGATCCCCGCATACATCTCCAGGGGGATGTCCGCGTCCCGGGCGCGGCGCAGAACCCGCCTCGCGGCGGATCGACATGGCGACGGCGGGCCGACGACCGATGACCGCGATCGGCGCATCGTCACGACAGACCCAACGCAACGGAGGAGGCCCTGTGATGACCGTCACCCAGACCCGGCGACGCCAAGCCCGCCCGGGACCCGACCACGACCGCCGCGTCGCGGCACGGGCCCTCGACGCGACCAAGATCTACGGGCACGACGACACCGAGGTCCGCGCCCTGGACCACGTGACGGTCGACTTCGAGGCCGGCCGCTTCACCGCGATCATGGGCCCGTCCGGTTCCGGCAAGTCGACGCTGATGCACACGCTCGCCGGCCTCGACTCGCTCACGAGCGGGTCGGTGTGGATCGGCGACGTGGAGCTCGGCTCGCTCGGCGAGCGCAAGCTCACGAAGCTCCGGCGCGACCACGTCGGGTTCGTGTTCCAAGCGTTCAACCTCATCCCGACGTTGACGGCGCACGAGAACATCGAGCTACCGATGCGCCTCGCCGGCCGCCGGCCCGACCCGTCGTGGATGCAGCACGTGATCGAGACCGTCGGTCTCACCGAGCGGCTGCATCACCGCCCGTCGGAGCTCTCCGGAGGCCAGCAGCAGCGCGTTGCCGTCGCCCGCGCGCTCGCCGGTCGGCCAGGCATCATCTTCGCCGACGAGCCCACAGGGAACCTCGACTCGCGCACCAGCTCCGAGATCCTCGGCTTCATGCGTCAGGCCGTGCGCGAGCTCGGCCAGACGATCGTCATGGTCACCCACGACGCCGTCGCCGCCTCGTACGCCGACCGCGCCGTGTTCCTCGCCGACGGCCACGTCGTCGACGAGATCGACGAACCCACTTTCGATTCGGTCTTCGACCGCATGCGGACCCTGGGAGAGAAGTGATGTTCTCGCTCACCATCAAGTCCATCCGCGCCAACGCGGCCCGCTTCTTCCTCACCAGCATCGCCGTCACCCTCGGCGTCGCCTTCGTGGCGGGGACGCTCGTCCTGACCGACACCATCAAGAAGAGCTACGACGACACTGCACAGCAGGTGTACGCGCACACCGATGCCGTCGTCCGATCCGACCGGCACCTCCAGGGCGACAACGACGCCACCGAGGTCCGCGGCACAGTGGGAACCGACGTCCTCGAGGCCGTCGAAGCGACGAGCGGCGTCGCCGAAGCCGAGGGGCGCACCTCCGGAATCGCCGTCGTGCTGGGCCACGATGGCCGGCTCCTCGACGACAGCCCAAACCGGGCGATCCCGATCGCGCTGGGCTGGCAGCATTCGACTGCGTTCAACCCGATGACCGTGGTCGCGGGTCGCGCGCCGAGCGCGCCCGACGAGGTCGTCATCGACCGCACGACGCAACGGACCGGCGGGTTCGCCGTCGGCGACACCGTGCATGTCGTCGGCCCGTCCGGGACCGGCGAGTACCGCGTCGCCGGGATCGTGATCTACGCCGGCACCGACGACGCCGCAGGTGCGCCCGTCGTGGCGTTCACCCAGGCGACCGCGGCCGACGTGCTCGGGACCCCGGGCCGGTACGAGTCGATCGAGGTGAAGGCCGAGCCGGGCGTGTCGACAAACGAGCTCGTCTCCCGCATCCGCCGATCCGTGGCCGACCAGGCCGTCGAGGTCATGACGGGCGCGGAGGCAATCCAGGCCGCACGTGAAGCGTCGGGCGCAACGCTCGAGTTCATGAACGTCTTCCTGTTGGTGTTCGCGATCGTCGCCCTGGTGGTCGGGTCGTTCGTCATCTTCAACACGTTCTCGATCACCGTCGCGCAGCGAACGCGAGAGACGGCGCTGTTGCGGGCGATCGGGGCACACCGCCGCCAGGTCAAGCGATCGGTGAAGCTCGAGGCGCTCACCACCGGGCTCTTCGCCTCCGCGGTCGGCGTCGTCGTCGGCATCGGCATGGCACAAGCACTGCGGTGGGCGCTGGAGGCGTTCGGCGTCAGCCTGCCGAGCACGAGCACCGTCATCGCGCCGAGCACGATCGTCATCTCGGTGGTGCTGGGCGTGGTGGTGACGGTCCTGGCCGCGTCGATCCCGGCCCGCAAGGCGGCCAAGGTCAAGCCGATCGAGGCCCTGCGTGACGCGGCCACCGACGGCACTCGCGGCCGGGCCCATCGGGGTGTCCTGGGAGGCGTGGTCGTTGCGGTCGGCGCGGCACTCCTGGCCCAGGGCCTGTCGAACGGCGCCATCGGCGCCGTCAGCCTGGGGGCGCTCGCCGTCTTCGTGGGCACCACGATCGTGGCCCCGACGCTGGCGCCGCCGTTCGTGCGCCTGCTCGGCTGGCCGATCACCAAGACCCGCGGGATCGCCGGAACGCTGGCCCGCGAGAACGCCGCCCGCAATCCGCGTCGGACGTCGGCCACCGCGTCGGCGCTGATGATCGGACTCGGCCTGGTCGTGCTCATCACCGTGTTCGCGGCGTCGACCCGCGCGTCGGTCGAGCACACGATCGACACGGCGATGAAGGGCGACTACATCGTCCGGACCCAGTTCGGGATGGGCGGGGTGAGCCCCGACGTGGCGAGCCGGATCGACGCGCTGCCCGAAACCAATGCCGTCACGTCGCTGCGATACCTGAGCGTCGAGACGGATGGCGTGGTCAAGGACGTCACGGCGTTCGATCCCGCCACGGTCGAGCACACGGTGTACACGGACGTGCGCCGCGGCTCAATGGAGCAGGTCGGGTTGCACGAGGTCGCCGTTCAGCGAGACGAGGCGAAGCGACGTGGCCTCCGCATCGGCGACACCGTCGCCCTGACCTTCCCCGAGACGGGACCCCAGGACTTCCGGGTCGCAGCGGTGTACGGCACGAAGGAACCCATGGGCGCGTACGCGATCTCGACCGCAGCCTTCGACGCGAACGTCGCGACCCGCGTCGACAACCACGTGGTCGTGTCGGTGGCGCCGGGCGTGTCGATGCAGCAGGCCCGCCGGGCGATCGACGACGTGCTGCACGGGTATCCAACGACGGAGCTGCTGACGAGCGACCAGTTCAAGCACGCGGTGGCCGGCGACATCGACCAGGTCCTGAACCTCGTGTACGTGATGCTGGCGATGGCGCTGGTGATCGCGTTCTTCGGGATCGCGAACACGCTGGCGTTGTCGGTGGTGGAGCGGACCCGTGAGTTCGGCGTCTTGCGGGCGGTCGGCATGTACCGCGCACAGGTGCGCTCGACGGTGCGGTGGGAAGCCGTGCTGATCGCGCTGCTGGGGACGACACTGGGCACCGTGATCGGCGTGGGCTTCAGCTGGGCGCTCGTGGAGGCGCTGCGCGATCAGGGCATCGACCATTTCACCGTCCCGGTGCGCGAGCTGGCCGTCATCGCCGCGCTCGCCGCCGTGGCCGCGGTGGCGACGGCGGTCATCCCTGCCCGCCGAGCCGCGAAGCTCGACGTGCTGGAGGCAATCCGGAGCTGAGCCGCCCCCTGTCAAGCCCCGGTACCCGTGTTGCGGAGTGGCTCCGGTAGTCGTGTTCCAGTCGGGGCAGGTCGGCGTATGTGCCCGGGGTGGGAGTCGAACCCACACGCCCTCGCGGGCCGGCGGGTTTAAGTTGGGACTTGCCCGTCCGCCGCGTCGCGGCTCGTCCGCCACGTATGCCGTGAACTGCGGTTTCGCGCTCGGCTCGTCCGCTGGATCCACCTCGGCACTCGGCGTTCGCCAGCGTCTGTTAGCAAGGCGTTAGCAACGTCGCCGAAGTAGTCGGAGTGTTTCGGTGTTCACGTTTGTCGTTGGGATCAGCGTGACGCCTTCGACCCCAGTCCGGTGCAGTACATCTACAAGTTCGATGCCGACGAGGGGGGATTCTCTTCGGCGGAGGACATGAACCTGTCCCAGAGCGTCGTCGCCCACGGCGGTGAGGCGCGCTTCGCCTTTGATGGAGCAACCTAGCGAGGGATAGAACGCGATTCGATCCGGAACTGGGCGGCGGGATCGACGACGCCACCCGGAGACGGTCCGGTCTGATCACCCAGCTCCTGGAACGCGACGCGCAGCTGGGTAGCCGACCAGGCCATGCCAACATAGAGAAGCCCTGCACACGTGCGGTCGGCAGGGCAGTGGCTCGGGCATGCGCCTTGGGAGGCGTAGGCGAGGAGCTCGGTCAGAAGGAACCGTCCGTCCTGGAGATCGATGACTGCCAAGTGATGCTCCGGGATCTCCGTTGGTTCGGTGGAGACGACGGCCGCGAAGCGTCCATCGAGGGAGAGACGCACGTCGTTCACGGTGCGGCAGTCCGGCAGCTCGACGACCCTTCGTTCCGCACCCGACAGCTGCAGCACCTCCAGGCGGCACGGCCCCGCACCCCCACCGGTGAGGTTCGTACCGTTGATCGCCCCGGGGCCGGCCTCGAGAAGGACCAGCGTCTGGTCCACGACATCCGCCCTCCATGCCAGGCGGCTCGTCTTCGCGATCTCCCGCTCCTGGCCGGTCGCGAGATCGTGAGCGACGACCGATCCCGGCGCGACGGAGGCGCCCATGCCGTTGGCCGGGCTGCGCTCGAGGATCGCCTCCGACGACGTCGCAGCGAGTAACCGAACTGTCGCGCCCATCACACGTACGTTGCGAACGGCCTGCACGGCGCCAGCCGGATCGAGGACCACGAGACGGGTCTCGACACCCTCGACGTTCGGACCGTCGACGCGGACCCGCCCCGGCATCAAGTCCCGAGATCCGAGCACGATCAGACGGCCGTCGGGTGCGAGCACGACGGTGTGCACGTCGTCCACCGGCGCGTTGCCGAGCGGGAGAGGGCGGCTCGACCCGTCGGGCAGGATCTCGAGCCCGCCCTCTCGCAACACGAGGCGCGGATCACTCGCCGGCGGCGTCGTCGTGTCCACCTTCATATCCGTGCTCGGTCGTGCTCTCTCGTGCGAGGCGCCCGACGGAAACAGCACGACGAGCGCAAGCACCACGCATGCGACGAGCGATGCCGCGCTCAGTGCCAGCAATGGGCGCCTCCCTCCCTTGACGCGAGAGATCGGAACGATCACGTCGTCGAGGTCGGACGGTGGCGCGGCCTCGCCCAGAAGCGACCGGAAGAGTCGGCGCAGGTCGGAGTCCAGCTCTACCTCAGTGCTCATGGAGGACCTCCCTCAGACGATTGCGAGCGCGGGCGAGGTGGCGTCGCACGGATCCCTCGGACATGCCGAGGATTCGTGCGATCGATGCGGGAGAAAGATCCGCCCAATAGGTGAGGACAGTGACGGTCCGCTGCCGGACGCTGAGCGCGTCCACCGCCTGCCGAACCTCGGGCCGGAACTCCGGCGGCTCGAACGATTCCGGCCCGACGACACGGGCTTCCCGATGGCGCCGCAGCCCAACTTGGCGACGCCAGCGACATGCCTCGTTGAATACACACCGATAGAGGTCACGCGCGACGATTGGCGACCTCAGCCCAAGCGCGCGAACCCAGCACTCGGAGAAAGACGGTCGAGACGACATCGGCTGCGTCCGTCGACCCAACGAGCGACGCAGCGAATCGACCGAGGTCGTCGGTGTATTCGGCCAGGCCGTCGTGATCTGTCGGCCAAGGGCCGTCTCGGTCCACCGCCGACGCTGTGCCACTGCTTGCGCTGCCCACGCCCGTATGACACCTCACAACCGGGGATCGGGTGACACCAGCATGGCGAATTTCTGGGCAGTTGTACTACCGCCTTGCGCCCATGACGAATTCCGTCATGGGCGC
Source organism: uncultured Actinomycetes bacterium (assembly GCA_963815405.1). Taxonomy (GTDB): domain Bacteria; phylum Actinomycetota; class Acidimicrobiia; order IMCC26256; family DASPTH01; genus CAWFGR01. Next base: position 180,896 of record CAWFGR010000008.1, on the reverse strand, counting down.
AAGGCGGCGTGGGTCGATGTCAGTAGCCGTACGTCGCCGAGTTCTGGTATGCGCAGCCCTGGTTGCGGCACACTTGGATGACGGCGTAGGAGTCGCCCGGCGAGGTGGTGTCCCAGAAGCCGTAGCCGTTGCCATACGCATCGCAGGAGTACTGCTGCGTCGCGGCGTACGACGTGTCGAAGTAGTCGATCCAGACGCAGCTTCCATCTTCGACAATGTCGTAGATGGCGCCTCCGTAGTAGTTGTCCGAGTCGCACGTTCCACTGTTCGGGAACTCGTTGGCCCATTGACCGTATAGGTACGCGTAGGATGAGCCCGCGCAGAGCGCGTCGGCTCGCTCGGCCCGGAACATCGCGGGCCCAGCGAGCGCGACGGCGCAGACGAGCAGGACGCTCGCACCGACGGCGTGGATCCGCCGGGCCCAGCTCCGTAGTGGCATCAGCAGCATTTCGTTCTCCGTCCGTGAGTTGTTCGACGCGGTCAACGTTGGAGGTTCGGTCACCGAAGGTGCGGCGGGAGCGCCGACCTCGATCTGTCGCCACCACGATGCGCTCGAAGTGCATCCCATTCGGCCCCGGACGCACTCCGAACCGTAGGAACGGTCTCGGGATGCGCGGGGTTGAAGATCGCGATCGAGAGGTTCTCGGAGTTCACGACCGCAACCGGGTCCAGCGTGAGGAGATAGGCGGCACGCGCCACCCGGTCCCCCTGAATGACCTCGACACCGTAGAAATCGTCGCCGATCTCGCACGACGTTCCGATGACCTCCGCACCTGCACCGGTCGGCGTGTGCGAGCTCAGCCCGTCCGGAAGCTCTACCGAACCAGATGTCACCGCCGCGGCGAGGCGCTCCAAGCCCTCCCGCGACATGCGCTTGGACTCCAGCGTGGCGACCGGTCCGCTCGCACCCATCCACTGGCGCAGGCCGTTGGCGTTGCGATCGACATACGCCCCGCGAGTCTCCAAGCCGCTGAGAGACTCTGTCCTACTGGCGCCGACAAGGACAGCGACCGGACCACCGAGGTCGTCACCGACGAACACCCTCACGGTCTCATTGCTCGCAGGCACAGAGAACTGGTAGCCGGAGGTCCCTACGCACCCTGGAACGTCCACAACCATCGGGCCGAACACTTCGGTGCTGGCGCGCTCGTGGTCGCCGCCTTGGGCAGGCGACCGTCCTGAGACAGTGCCCGCTCGGCCCGGAGTGCGGACCGCGAGCAGCCCGACCACGGCTACCAACAGCGAGATAACAACCAGGCTCACCACTCCATTGCGGAGCGTGGCGCCATCAGACCTTCGACTCATCGTCCCTCCCGCTAGTGCTCTTCGCAGGAGGCCGAACCACGCAATGAAATGGCCCCCTGCCTGGCACTTCACTGCTCCCGGACGGGACTCGCTGCCGCAAGCGACAGCTTGTAATGTCCCGCTCGCCTCGGACTCTATTGTTGTGCTTTCACCATGTCAATATGACGGCTGCAGGTTCCTGTATGCGATGCCAGCTGTAACGAGCAGGGATCTCGACACCCGGTCCGCACTCGCGTGCCTCTCCGCATCATCGTGCGCTGTCTTTTTCAGGCTGGGCTGGCTATTGACCAACTCCGCGGCTCTGCCAATGGACAGAGTCCGCTCGGGATTGTCATACTGCGCTGGTGACAGGGCAGGCGGTCCGCCTCACGACGTTCTCGCACGGCGGTGGCTGCGCGTGCAAGCTGCCGCCTGGCGAGCTCGAGCGACTCATGGCGGGTCTCCCCGCACTGTCAGGCACGAACGTAGTGATCGGTGCGGATCACGGCGACGACGCCGCGGTCATCGACTGGCACGACGGCCGCGGCGTGGTCGTGACGGTCGACTTCTTCTCGCCGGTCGTGGACGACGCGTACGACTGGGGTCGGATCGCGGCGGCGAATGCGCTGTCAGACGTCTATGCGATGGGCGGCCGGCCCTTGGCTGCACTGAATCTTCTCGGATCGCCACGAGATTCGCTCCCCTTGGAGCTCGCAGCCGACGTGCTCCGCGGTGGCTGTGAGGTGGCGTCAGCGGCGGGCTGTCCTATCGCTGGGGGCCATTCCATCGACGACCCCGAGCCGAAATACGGCATGGCCGTGATCGGCACCGTCGCACTCGATCAGGTGATGCGCATCGATGCAGGTCGAGCTGGTCTCCCGTTATCGTTGACGAAGCCACTAGGAATCGGAACCCTGAACACGCGTCACAAACAGACGGGCGACACGTTCCCCCACGCGATCGCCACGATGACGGCGCTGAACGACGTCGCGTCGGCGCATGCAGTCGCAGCGGGGATCCGTTGCGCCACTGACGTGACCGGATTCGGACTGCTAGGCCACTTGAAGAAGCTCGCTCGCGCGAGCGACGTCACCGCGGTGGTCGACGTCGTGTCGATCCCACTGCTCGACGGGGCTCGCGGGTCTGTCGAGGCCGGCTACGTGAGCGGCGGGACGCGGCGCAACCTCCAGTGGGTAATAGCCGATCTCGATGACCGGGCCGCCAACGAGCGCGACCTCTTGCTCTTGGCGGACGCACAGACCTCTGGCGGGCTCTTGGTGGCCGGCGAGCTTCCAGGCGCACCTGTGATCGGCGAGCTCGTGCCCCGCAGGGACGCGCTCGTCGTAATGCGATGACTTCTCGGAGGCGTCAGGGGCCTGGTGGCTCCCGCGGTCTTCAACACCGTAGTGACCGACTCGTCGGTCAGGCGGGTTCGATTCCCGTCCGCCTCCGCCAATCGACGAACCGCGTCGACCCCCGTCGGTAGACGCGGTGGCACGGGCACTGGAGGCAGCCGGCAATCCGTTGCCGCACTCTCTGCTCGTCCACGTCGCCCGCGACGCCGTTCGGCGTGACGCCGTCAACCACGGGACCGGCTCGCCGACCAAATGAGGCGGTCCTTGCTGCAGCCCGTCCTGAACGGAACGGGCGTGCTCCTGCACACCAACCTCGGTCACGCGCCTGCGGCATGCACGTCGCAAGCGGGCTTCACGAACCTCGAGATCTCACTGGACGACGAACGGCGCGGAACCCGAGCCGCTGCGATCGCAATATTGCTGTGTGCGCTCACCGGCGCCGAGGACGGGTTGGTCGTGAACAACGGTGCCGCCGCACTTCTGCTTGTTCTCCTGACCCTTGCGGCTGGCCGAGGCGTCTTGGTTAGTCGAGGGGAGCTGCTTGAGATAGGAGGCGGGTTCCGCATCCCCGAGATCATGTCGTTCTCGGGTGCTCGGCTCGTCGAGGTTCGGCACCACGAACATGACACGTCCGGAGGGCTACACCGAAGCGCTCGCAACCGGCGAGAACGACGTGGTGGCCGCCATCCTGGTGGTGCATCAGGCGAACTTCGAGATGCGGGGCTTCATCGAGCCAACGGATCTGGGTGAGCTGGTCGGCGCGGGAGAACTCTCTTCCGTCGTGGTGGATCTCGGTTCGGGTCTGCTACGATGCCACGACACCGTGGCTGCCGGGGTCCGACTCCTTCCTGGTTGCGCCGCCTCCGCGGCCCGCCAGACGTTGCACGCCGGCGCTTCCCTCGTCACGTTCTCGGGCGACAAGTTGCTCGGGGGTCCGCAGGCGGGGATCATCGCCGGCCGCGCCGATCTGGTCGGGGCATGCACGCGCCACCCGCTTGCCCGGGTGCTGCAGCCAAGACATCCTCAGCTGACAGCACTCCAGCAGACGCTCCTGGCCTACGCCGATCGCGACATCCATGCGCTGCCCCTGTGGACAATGGCAATGATGCCGCTCGACGTCCTAGAGGAACGATCACAGGCGGTGGCGCGCAGCAGCGGTTGGGCTCGAACGACGTGCGCATCGATCCTCGGTGGCGGCTCCACGCCGGGCGTGGAGATTCGTCCGTCGGTATCGCATGGGATGCGGACGTCGTGCAGGCGTTGCTCCGCGTCTCGCCACCGGTCGTGGCACATGTTAAAAAAGTCCCACGATAAGCCGACCTGCGCACGATCGACCCATCTCACGACACGTTGCTGGCAACCTCGCTGAAGACGGTGACGAATCGATGACGGTGATTGCGACGGCCGGTCATGTCGACCATGGTAAGTCGACACTCGTCCGAGTTCTCACCGGCGTGGACCCCGACCGCTTGCCTCCGGCGCGCGCTCGGGGCATGACCCTCGACCTCGGATTCGCGTCGACGCGATTCCCCTCCGGACACGTCGCATCGTTCGTCGACGTCCCCGGTCATGAACGACTCGTTCCCACGATGGTGATGGGTGCCAGCAACGCCGCGGCATGCCTGTTCGTCGTCAACAAGCGGGAAGGATGGCGAACGCAGTCCCAGGAGCACTTCCAGATCCTCGAGCTCCTCGGCATCGACCGTGGCGTCGTCGCGCTTACGAAGGTGGACGGACAGGGACGCGAGGAGCTCGCAACAATGTAGGGCGCAGGTTTCACACGTCAGCTCGAGGGCTCCCAACTGGCGAACGCGCCCGTCGTACCCGTCGACACGCTGACCGGCTGCGGGATCGGCTCGCTCGTGGAGTCGCTCGATCGTGTCCTCGAGAGTGCCCGACCACCCGAAGACCACGACCTTCCCCGGCTCTGGATCGATCGACGCTTCGCCATCCACCGGCACGGGCACCGTAGTCACGGGAACACTCCTCGACGGAAAGCTGCACATCAGCGATCGCGTGTCGTTCCCCACCCCCGAGCTCACCGGGCGGATTCGTGGGCTTCGCCGACCAGGCGACGCCGTTACGCAGGTGGGACCCGGGCATCGCGTCGCCGCGAACGTGGCTGGAATCTCGTACCGGATGCTCGCTCGGGGTGACGTGATGACGAGCGACCACGAGTGGAAGCTCGCGTCACGCGTGACCGCCGACGTCCGTGTGCTTCCGAACGCTACACCGCTTCGCGCCCGCGGCGCCTGGACGATCCACGTCGGAACACTCCTCGAGGCCAGCGCGCATCCGACCCATTCCGTCGATCATCGGACCCGGCAAGGCCGGCGCGGTGCGGATACAGCTCCCCGGTGCCTTGCCGTTGCGCATCGGAGATCGATTCATCATTCGAGACACCGGCCGCGGGAGCACCGAAGCCGGGGGCTGCATCACCGAGGTAGAGAATGGCCCGGGCGTGCTCGAGGACCCGTCGCGCCCCACGGCCGCCCCGAGACACTCGTTCCCCACCTGTTCCTCACGAGACTGCTTCGAGCCACGCCCTTTTCCGCCACCGCCGCCGGACGGCGTCTCAGTGCAAGAGCTCGGGAGCCTCCGAGGATCGGGACTCGCCGTCTCTCATGACGGCTTCTGGTTCGCGGTGGAAACCCTGCACACGGTGACCGTATTGATCGATCGGCTCCTTGCGGCTCAGCCGGCGGGAATCACCGTCCGCGACATCTGCGACGAGCTTGAGATGAGCAGGCGACGACCGACGATCGCCCTCCTCGAGATCCTCGACGCCCGAGGCGTGACCTATCGCCGCGGCGACGTGCGAGTCCTGGCGCGCCGAAGGCACCTGACGAGCAGTCAACTGAGCGAACGGGTGCACGAGCAGGTAGGAGGATTATCGTGACCAGCTGGAAGGAACGCTTGGAACTCGTGATCGAAGACCGTGTGGCGCGACTCGCGCCACATGTCGACACGACCGGCGAGTTTCCTCGAGCACGAGCTCGCCGCAGATCCTGCGACACACGTCACGCTCCAGCGGGCGATCGAGCGGAGATACGACGCATTGAGCGCAACCGCAGGGCTAACGACGCAGCCATGGCGACCCGATTCGGTTGGCGAAGGTTGGCGGGCGGTTCAGGCCTTGCGCCGGGAGATTCATGAAGGTCGTCGCCGGCGTCTCGTACACCTCGGCTTTTCTATCGATACGGCCGACACGCTCGCCTCGCTCCACACCCGCAATTTCTGTGAGTGGTACCACCAACGATGCCCACCAAACGCTCGCAATACGGCCTTGTTCGGGCCCTCGAGCTACTTGACACCATGTTCGCCATACGACACGCTCCCGGGTGCGATAGCAGGTGCCCGAGAGCAGCGGGATCTGGAGGCAGGGGGAATCGTGGGCTTCGATTCTGACGCATAGTCGCCCATTACGACGTGGTGTGCAACGCTCCAGCGCTGTTCTTGGACCCCGACGGCGCCTGGTTGCTGACCTTGTCCGACCGTGCAGCGCTGGCAGTACTCGACAGCACGATCGAAGCCGCCGGACTTGGCTGGGTTCGGAGACCCCCCGACTGCGAGCTCGGGCGCTACGGCTTGCAACCATCGAACACCTGAGGCGGTGCGATCCGGCAGTGCCGACTGTGGGCGACGTCGCACAATAGCTGGTTCGCGATGCTGTTACAAGACCGCTCCGTCCGACTTCCGTCGAATCCCTTCACGGACGGAAGCACTCCGCAGGCGTCATTGCGCTGAGAACCCCGACGTAATTCCTTTTCGCCGATGATCGTCCAGTTGCAATAGCAATCGCCGGTTTCGCTATGTTGGAAGCCGGGCAGACCTGCAGGAAGCGCTCAGGGAGGCTGCATGGCTGCCGAACCACGAGGATCACGTCGCACCGAGAGTGGCACGGCCGCTAGCCCCCCCGGGCGGCGCCACGGGCCCATTCGCCTGACCGATGCCCACAAACAGGCGCTCGCTGCGGGACGTCGAGAGCGACACGTCCACGCATACCTCGACGCTCTGGATTCGTCCCGGCAACGACGGGTCCGTCGCCGTCCCGTTGCGGAGGCCAAGGCAGAGCTCGCGGAGGTCGCGAGGGAGGTCGAATCCGCTACCGGTTTCCGCCGCTTGGAGCTGATCTCCGAAGACGCATAGAGCTCGAGAACGAGCTGGGTTCCGAAGCGATGAGACTCCCCTTCGAAGCTTCGCGACATGTTCGTGCGCCACGCCGCCAGCTACGCCCGTCGGCGAGGTATTCCTCGCCAGGCGTTCAAGGAGTGGGGCGTCCCCGCCGCAGACGTCCGTGAAGCGGGTATCGAGTAGCGGGACTTCCGCGCCCCGAGACGGACCGAGCGGCTCAGGGGCAATCGAAGTCTTCGCGGCCAAATCTGCCGAGGATCTCAGCACTCCGCCCGCGGGGCGCCATATTCCGCACTGACTCTAAGCTTATTTTCTATTTCTTTACAGCTTGGTGAGCGCTATTCGAGCCAGTTCCTCGGTATCATTGCCGCCAACTTGGGAACAGGCAGGCGACTCGTGTGGGCTGAGCTTCCGCGTGATCCGACGCATTTCGCTGACATCGAAAGTTACGTCGCCTCGGGCCGATGGCCCCAATGTGGTCTCGGTGAGCAGTTCCACGAGTCTGTGGCCTCGACCCCACAGGCCGAGTTCGTCTTTGCGCACGCCGGAGGACGCGTTACGCCACTCGCTGGAAGCCCTGAGCAGGGACGTCGTTGCCTTCGCCGCCGGCCTCTCCGCGCTCGGCGTTCGCCCGGGGACCGAATCGTCATCCAGCTCCCGAACTCGCCCGAGGGCTTCGTCGCCTATTGGGCTGCGATGTACCTGGGCGCGATCGCGGTGGTGATCCTACCCGCGTTCCCAACAACGTGGACCGCAATGGTGTTCCGCGAGCTGACGCCGCGCATCTGGATCGTGGGCGGTTCTGACGACGTTGCGCCGGTCGTCCACGGCCTGGCGGATGAGAAAGTGCCGTTCATCGTTCGGGTCGGGGAACCTCTTCAAGACGTATGAGGCGTCCCTCCGAGGTGGTGGCCCACGGTCGAGGTACTCACCTCTCCGTGTTCCGTGGTGATCCGCGACAGCCGTGCACGATCGTCTACACGAGCGGGTCGAGCGGAACTCCCCACGGTGTGGTGCACAGCAGCGGATCACTCATCGCTCTCGCGTGGAACATTTGCGAGCTTCTCGATCTTGGGCGCGACGACGCCGTGTTGACTCCTGGTCCCATCGGTCACGTTTCCGGCTTGCAGCTCGGTTTCATCATCCCCGTGGTCGGTGGAATGAGGTGCACCGTTCTCATGGATGGCTGGGATGCACGGCGCGCCTTTCGCCACCTGATCGACGAGTCGATCACGTACTGCCTGGTCATGAGTGCAGGTCTTGCCACAATGCTCGAGTTCGCACGTCGCAGCGGCAGCGCATACGGACGCCTACCGCTCAAGGTCATGGTGTTCTCGACCGCGCCTGCAGAACCGAAGCTCGTGGAGGAGGCGGCAGCGATCGGCTGGCCCATCGTCCGGGGCTACGGAATGAGCGAACATCCAGGCGTCTCGATCTCCCTTCCGAGCGCGGACTTGGATCGCAGATTCGCGACCGACGGCAGGCTTCGCCCCGACCAGCGGGTTGCGATCATGGACGACCAGGGCACCCTCACCGAGACGGCTGGCGTCGGCGAGCTCTACACGAGAGGGACCGGCCTCTTCCTGGGATACGTGCGCGAGCAGGATGACCGCGAGTGTTGGCGCGACGGCTGGTTCCGCACCGGTGACATCGGGAGCCGCGACGCCGACGACTACGTGGTCATTATGGGCCGCACGAAGGACATCATCATTCGGGGCGGCGAGAACATCAGCGCGGTCGAGGTCGAGAGAGCTCTTGCCAAGTATCCGAGCATCGGGGAGGTCGCCGTGGTCGGCGCACCGGACCAGGTCTCGGGAGAAGTCGTCGTCGCCTTCATCGTGGTGAACGAAGCCATCGAGTCACCATCCGTTCAAGATCTGTTGGAGCACATGCGGGGTGCGGGGCTTCCAGCCTGGAAGGCACCCCGACAAGTTCACGTCGTCGACCGGCTTCCAAGAACGCCCCTCGGCAAGGTCGCGAAAGACGAGCTCCCGCGAGATCGCGCGTCGCTTGGCGGCGAATCGGATGCCGGACGTCGGCGTTCAAGCCTGACGGCCGGGTGTCGCCACCTCGCTAGCGGACCTGGAGCGAATTTAGAACGTCGAGCGCTTCTTGGCGTCGTTTCGGCGAAGCATCAATCCCGAGCACGACGTACGCGCCAAATACTCGGCCCCCCTCCGTCCACCAGAACACGCCGAAGGATCCTGCCGGTTTCGATCCGATGGTCGCAGCGCAATCGAGGCGCCGAAACATGTCGAAGGCAAACTGCCCAGGTCGGGGAGGGAAGCGGTTCGGGTCGGCGCTCGCGGGGCTTCGCCCGTTAGTCCAACTCTCCACGAGCCAGATGTAGGCGTCTGTAGCACTCATCGCATCGACTGCGGCTTTGGGTACCTGCGCGTCGCACGCAGGGCTCTCCGTATTCGTGCCTTGGACGGGGAAGCTCGCGAAAGAGCCGATCTCATGAGGATCGTCAAGAAATGGTGCGAGGGCCGTCGTTGCGCGGTGCCAACCGCGGGGCAGGGCGACGCTGGCGGTCGCGGCTGGCTGTACTGGCTCTCCGCCAGTCTTTGGGCTGTACGGGGTCTGGGTAGGAGGGACCGCCGACAAGGCGGGCGAGCGCGACGAATCGTCGGCGTCGGGCGCGCCGCTCGAGCGGACGACGAACGCGAGCGATGCGACGACTACAACGGCCATCAGGAGCCCGCTCGCGCCGGCTACGCGTCGCCTCGCGCTCAACCGCTGACCGCGCCGTTGCACAGCGTCCCAGTCGAGCGGGCCCGTCGGTTCCGAGGAAGCGCTCCTCACCAGCATTTCGAGGTCGTCCATGATGCTCTCTCCTGTCAGCTAGCCGAGTTGCTCGGCCGGTTCGGCGAACGCAGCTCGCAGCCGTGTCATGGCGGAGTTCGTCAATCGCTTGACCGTTCCCTCCGGTCGCTCCACGATCTCCGCGACCTCACGGACCGAGAGGTCGGAGAAGTAGCGAAGTGCAACGACCTCCCGCTCTCGCGGCGGCAGCGCGGCAACGGCTGATCGCACGTAGAGCACGGTCGCGTGGTCGAAGGTCGCGATTCCGTCATGTTGCTGAGCCTCGAGCCGTGTCTGCCGCGCGCGCCAGCGCGGAGAGACGTCGACCTCTCGACCGCGCCAGATTGATCGCGACTCGATAAAGCCAGGCCGCTGGCTCGTCATAGCGCGTGACCTTCCGCCAGTCGCGACAGAGACGCGCGAGCGTCTCCTGCGCCAGCTCCTCGGCGGCGTCGTGATCTCCCGTGTACAGGCTCAGCAATCTGACGAGCTGCGGCCACTGTTCCTCACAGAGCTCCGTGAGTTCCCGGGGTCCATACACCTGGGCCAACCTCCCTGACGGTGGCCTCACCATGTAAGACGCTCGACGCGCCAATTCGGTTCGGTTCTTGCGACACGACGCCGAGGGATGGCTGCCCATGCTCCGGGGCGCGGCACCTCGCTAACCAATTTGAGCCCAAACCATTCCGGCTCCAAGCGCAACGAGCACAAGGGACGTCGCCCGTCGGGCCGGCGCTAGGCGCTTCGCGAGCCATACCGCACCTGTGCGCATGTTGCCGCCAGTTCGCCGCAGCAGAACTGCCGCTCCAGTCCTCACGAAGCCGTAGCTCGCCCATAAGGCTGAGCCGATGACGATGCTACGCGACAACAGCACGAGTGCGGGAAGTGCGTACCAGAGCGCGAACCCGAGGCGCGTGGCGATACCGCTCCCCAGCGTGAGCCCCTGTTTCAAAGCCCACCCCGTCGAGTTGCGGGTCCATGCCCGCGACGTCTCCCGGTCACGCTGCAAGAGCGAAATCCGCCCACGAGCAAGCTCTAGCGTCCCTAGTAGGAGGAAAACGGTGCCCAGCGGTGCGACGACGGCGCGCAGGCTGGCATCGACCACGGCACCAAAGCCGCTCACCGCAGCACCGGTGGCAGCACCTCCCACAGTGCCCGCGAGCACATACAGGCTAAGCGGGGCACCGGACCCTTGTGTCTCTGTCGCCCGCGGCACGGCGGGCATCGCGATCCCTGCTATTGTGTTGATGCCTCAAGGGAGCGTCTGTTGGGCGAGCGCGAGGAGAACAGCGAGGAGAAACGCCGCGACCGTTACGCGATCCCGCAGGAACGCTGCGATTGAGACCCCAGATGCCGCAGCGATGAGCCACCAACCGACGTTGCTCCACCGCGCTCGTTGTAGAGGCTGCATCGAGCTGGGTCAGCAGTACGAAATCCATTGCGAGCAAATGCACGCCGTGTCGTTGGCCCGTAGTCCCAGTAGTCCCAGCAGCACATGTAGTGCCACCAATACCCGTCGAAGTAGCAACCGCACCAGCCATACCCAGTCGGCCCACAGCCGGAGTAGCGGTCGACACAGTTCTTCGTGCAGCAGTTGCCGCCGCTACAACAGTCGCAGGTGGGGCTGTCCCCACAAGGCCAAGGGGACGGATAGTACGCGGCAAAGGCCTTGCTCTTGGAAACGGTCCCGAACACAGCGAGACTGAGCATGACGCGCCGGCCTGTCGCAGGAACTTGCTTCGCTCGAACGGCGCCTGACTTTCGACCGGCGTGTTCGGCTGCGACTGTTCAGGCGCCAAGTGTTCCGTGCCCGCGTCGATTGACATCGTTGCTCCCACCCTCTGATGAGCGTCTGCCCCTCACACCTGCACCAATCCCGTACTGTCGCCGTCACGGCGCTCGGTGGCCTTGCGAACTCCGCGAGAGGTTGAGGAGGTCGTCGACGGACGCGAGTCGCGCCCAGCCGTCGACAGTCCCCTCGCGCATCGCCACCACGTATGGCGTGCCCGGCACCCCCATCTCCCGGAGCAGTTCGGATGCAGCGGGGTCGCGGATCACCTTGAGGTTTCGCGGGAGCTGGTCGCACAGCGCGGCCGCTTCCTCGTCTGCGCCCTTGACGAGGACTAGAAGCCGCTCCCGCACTTGCGACAACCCGCCGTCTCGCCATTGCTGACCGATATCGCGCACTACGTCCTTGCACGACAGGCAGGAAGACGACAAGAAGAGCGCGTATGCCTCGTCCGATGGCAGCCCGGCGCTCAGCTCGATCAGCTGCGCCGGAAGAGGCGCCCCGAGCAGGAGCCGCTCGCCGCCCGGCCGGCTCTGGCGACTCAGCTGGAGCGTGATGATCCCTACCTGACGCAGCTGAACGAACCAGGCAACCGTCAAGATGAGCAGCCACGCGGCGATGACGACGACGATCATGGATCCAGCCACGCTCATAACGACTCCCACGCTGAAGGACGCTCGCAATACCGAGGATCCGCGACCCGATGCAGTCGTCGCGACCACGCCTACTAGGCCGACGGATCCAGCAAGCCCTAAGGACCGCTGATACTCCGGCACAACCTCGAGGTGGCCGACGACAGTGCAGCTGAGGGCGACTGTGATCATCGTGTTGCGAACGATCGAGTGAAGCCCTATCGGTGCCGCGGACGCAGAACAGCCGCAATCGAATCGCTCGCCATTCGCCAATGGTCCGACGAGCACGCAGTGAACGCCACAAACGTCGACAATGCGCTGACCGAAGCGACCAGACCGAGCGTGTGGCTCAACGGACCCGCGAAGAGGCCGAGAGCGAGCGCGAGTTCAAGCGCTCCGAGCGCTCGTGCCGCGATGCGCGACGGCGTGGGAAGAAGGTGGAAGTGCACCATGGCATCCGCCGCGCGCTGCGGCCTCGCGGCTTGAAGAGCCCGGTCGAGACGAGCCAGGCCGCAATCGCGACGGCAGCGTATCGCCAGCCCGCGTCAGAACAGTGACCATGTTCGCATCACCCGCGCAGCCAGATCTTGTCCGCCACCGGAGCGCCGAGAATCGGGTCGTCACGCACGATGGCGGCGATGGCCATCCCGGGTTGCAAGACGTCAACCTCCCAGAGTTCGCCCGTGGCCTTTCCAGGGTCAACGTTTTCAAGGCCTCGCCGGAAGAGGACTCGGCCCTTCAGGTGGCCAGACCCTGGGGCTCGACGCCGAGAATCCGGGCTTCGAAGAGTGTGGTCATCGGCACGAGAGCGCTCGCGACGTAGCGCTCGCAAGACCACGCTCCCTCGGCGACGACCTCGTCGCCTTGGGCAAAGTCGTGAAGGGCGCAGTCCTCGTCGCGCCAGATCAACGCGTTGTCCGCGAGCGCCACGGACGCCTTGCGGCCCTTTGAACCGCGTACCCGGAGCGTGAAGGATGAGTCGGACTCGAAGGACACGATCGACCCCATGAGAAGGTCGTAGTCGGAGCTCCGACCGGCAACGACCGCCCCTGCGTCGGTTCGAGCTCTCGGAGCGAGATCCACCGTCGAGGCCGCGAGCGCAGCCGCAGGAACCGCTGCAGCGCCTCGCAAGAAGCGGCGCCGCGTCACATCCTGTCTCGTCACGTCGAAGTCTCCTTCGTCAGCACCACCGTTCCTATCCATGGACGGCACCCAACACTTCCGCGAGGGCTGCACATGGCCACCTGTCCTGCGCCAGGCAGCCACGTGCTCCTCGTCCCCCGCGGGTCGGAATGCGGCCGCTACAAAGCCTCGTTGGGTCAACTCGCTACACAGCTCGCGGAGCAGTTGTGTCTTGCGCGCCCGGTGGATTGTCTCCGCGCCCGTCTGCTCGCCTGCCGACCACAGGACGCGGATGAGGGCGACGCCAGATCCGAACTGCGACCACGACCCGATCGCCGCACCAACGGCATCTCCGCGGCCAGCGACCTGTGAGACGACGCCGACCCAGGCATCGTCCGGTCCGATCGCGCCGGGCTCAGTCGAGAACGCGGGCATGACCGACGGAAGAGGGCTGAGAGCCCAGATCGCGGCTCGCGAACGCAAAGACCGGGTGGTCTCGTCTGCCGGCAGAGCCCCCACCTCCGCGAGCGAGGGAGGCAACGGCAACGCAAACCCGAGCCAACCGTCAGTATCAGTGACCTCGGCGAAGAGCTTCGTCACTCCCTACCTCCAGATGCTGCTCAGAGCGAGCAAATCCGCCGGCACGCTCAGCTGAGTGGGATTGGCTGATTTTGTAACATGGGGCCAGCGGGTAAGCAAGAATAGATTTGCCCGATGTCTAATAGAGCAGCGGTGTCAGCAGATTTAGACCTGGTGCGTGCGAGCCGATCCCGGACCGTCCAGCAGATTGCGCAGTGGCCGAGCTCCTGACCACCACGACGCGAGCGTGTGACGTGCCATTGTGTCACTCATCGGCTTGCAGATGGCAAAGCGATACCCAGCGGCGCGAGCTCGTCCGCGAGGGCGGCCATGACGCGCAGCTGCCGCGTACGGCGCCGCCCTACGGGTTCGGCCGCGAGCGGCCTCGCAGCCCAAATGAAGGAGATGAGGGCAGCATCAGGCCACAGGTTGGAAGGGCACGCAAGGACGTAGGTCAACACATCCGCCTGCTCCCCGATGACGAGCGACCCATACCACTGGTCATCACGATGGGAAGCGCCGTCGAGGCGGAAGGCTCGTGGCGCTGTCCCTGCCACCGTCGGCTCTCGCAACAACTCAAGTCGCGAGTTGATGACTTCAACCGTCTCACCAACCCCCAGTCGTCCGGCCGCGCTCTGCTGCGCAGTGAGCGGAAAGCCGAGCCACCCGCCTTCCAGTGCCTCCTGCTTGCGGAGAAGCCTGGCCACCGACGGCTCCCTAAGGAGCTGCCCGATGCGCGATGGACCTCATGAGCGCATCGGCGAGCGCACTGACGCTGAACACCGCCGCGTCGTCCTGCTCATCCCACTCCAAGTAATGGCCTGTCAGGCGTTCGATCTCGCTTTGAATCTCGAGCAGGTCGAGCGAGTCCAAGCCTAGAGCCACCGCAAGGTTTGACTCGTCGTCAAGTTCCAACTGAGTCAGGAAGAGATACGACATCACCGCGGACGGCATAGGACACGGGCGTCGGCCTCAGACTGGCGGGAGAGGAGCTTCGGGTGGTCCACCATGTGGGTCTCCTGCTTTTTCACACTGAGCCGCAGCTTAGAGGCTTGCGTGCGAATACTCCAGAGAACCCGCGAAGACCGCGGACACTCCCGCAGGCCGGCCGATGCTATTTTGGGATCGTGGCAGAGGACCTGCTGGGATCGGGGCAGCCGACCCGAGGCAGCGAGGGTCCACATGACACGTCTCGGATCTGTCACACGGCCGAGTAGCCCCGAGTCAATGGATTGATCGCGCGGGCTAACGCCTCAACGCTTCGACCGGCTCAACGTTCGATGCCCTGAGCGCCGGATACAGACAAACTACGGAGCCCACGATCAGTCCCACGAAGGGAGTCAGCATGACCGTTGTCAAGTTGATGGTCGGAGCCCAGTCCCTCGCAACCGCGATGACCACGAAGACGAGAAAGGCCCAGATACGTTCCCGCAACACCGCCTGCAGGGCTGCTGACCCTGATCCTCAGAAGGATGCCCGCTGAGGTGACTATGACCACCTAGGTCAAGAGGCCTGGGCTTCTAGTCGAGATCGAGGCTCAGACGATGGGTGTCGAGTCGTCGGCCCGAGTCGAGATCTGGGTCGATACTGAGGAGCTGGAATCTGGCAGTCCGTTGATATTCGTTGGCTCGGTCGAGTGATCCGAGTGGATTGTGCGGATCGGTGATGCCGCGTTCGTGGCGGTAGTCCTCGATGACGTGGGCAGCTTGCATCCAGCGCTGCCGGACCTCCGCGTCGGCAGGCCGGGGTCCGAGCGATACAAGGTAGGCGGGCGGGTCATGTTGGTAGCTGTCGATGAGCTGATCGATGCGCTGTCTGATCTCCCGGTCGAAGATCGGGAGTCGTTCCGCGACGTATCGGTACTCGGGCAGGCTGATGCGGACCTGCTGCCGTTCGAGGGCAGCAGCGAGGGATTGCTCGGTGTCCCGCAACCGCGCTTCCAGCAGTTCCACCTCGCGTGCGATCGTCAAGCGCTGCGCGGTGTGGTGCTTGCGATGGCGGATCGGGTGTCGTTGCTCCAGTGCGGTGAGCTTGGCTCTCGCGCCGTCAAGTGATGGGCGTATCCAGTCGCGTGATCGTTGGAGCGCGTCGATGGTTGGTGCTGGGTCAAGCGGAAGCGCGTGGAACACCCCGCGTACGTGCGCGCGCTGGCCGTACAGATCGACCAGGTGCTCGCGGATCTCGGGCGTGTCGATCCGCTGATCGATCGCCAGCTCTTGGGCGCGGCTGACGCGCAACGCGGTGGGCAAGCTGGTCCACGGGTGCTCGCTCGGGCGTGGGGCCGTGATGCTCGTGCTCATCGGCTCGGGCAACGAGGTAGAGGCGGTTCTGTATCCGTCCGCGGGAGAGGGCGACGTAGCTGGACTCTTGGTAGAAGGTGTCATCGCCGAGGACGAGCGCTTGGTCGACGGTGAGGCCTTGGGCCTTGTGGATCGTGGTGGCGTACGCATGGCGGACGTTCCCAGCGTCGAGGTACTCCGCGGGCAACGTGTGCATCCCGTCGGCGCTGCGCACTGTCATGACGTGAGCGTCGGTATCGACGCTGACGATGGTGGCGATGGTGCCGTTGCGCACCCCGAGGCGTCGGCGGTTGCGCTGGGTCATGATCTCATCACCGGTCTGGTAGGGGCGGCCGTCGATCTCGAGGGTGGGCCCGGAGAGGAAACCGTGCGCGTCGACGTATTGGCGGGCGTGTGCGTTGAGGTCGTCGACGTCGTGCCAGCGGCCGCGAGCATGAGGGTGTGCTGGCCGGCGAGTCGGGCAGCCCACCAGTCGGCGACCATCGTCTCTCGGGTCTCCACGGCGGTTGGTGCGGAGATGATGCGCTCGTGGGCGCGGTACGTGGCGAGCGTGGTGTCGATCTGTCCGTCGCGGAGCTCGGCGAGCGTGGCTCGTTCCCACAGCTCGTGCTGCCGGCGGTTCGTGGTGAGCCGGATGGGATCGAGCCGATTGCCGAGACCGCGGAGGAGGCCGCCCGCACCGATCTCGGGGAGCTGCCGCGGGTCGCCGACGAGGACGATCTTCGCGTCGGCGCGGGCGGCGTGGTCGAGGAGACGGGCCAGGGTGCGGGTGCCGACCATCCCGGCCTCGTCGACCACGAGGATGCTGCCGGCGGCGAGACCGCCGTGTGTGGGGTGGTCCAGGTCGACCAGGAGACGGGCGATGGTCTGGGCGGGGATACCCGCGGTGGCTTCGAGCTCGGCAGCGGCGCGGGCGGCGAGCGTCGCGCCGCTGACGCGGTAGCCGGCGTGTTGCCAGGCGTCGCGGGCGGCGTCGAGCGCGAAGGTCTTTCCGGTCCCGGCGGGGGCGATCACGACGTCGAGGCCGTCACCACTGGTGGTGAGGCGCGCGACGAGGTCCACCTGCTCGCCCGACAACTCGGGATGGCGACGCAGCACCTGGAGGACGATGGCTTCGTCGATGACCGCGACCTCGCGGGCGTGCCGATCGGCGGCGGCGTCGACGAGTCGTTGTTCGAGGGCGACCAGCTCGACGGTCGAGAAGCGCGAACCGAGCCTCGGCCCGTCGATTGCGCGTCCGTTGGCTCGCCGGCGCAGCCTCGTGGCCAAGCCGCTACCGAGCGTGACGATCGCTGGCTCGGCCAGTGTGCGGTCGGTGAGCGCCTCGATGGTGGAGACGTCGGCCCCTTCGGTAAGTCGGTCGCACCACGCGCGCAGCACATCGCGTCGGTCGAATGTGCTCACCTGGGCAGTCAGGCCATCGGGTCCGACGAGCTCGCCGATGATCCGAGCGACATCCGGCTCTCGCAACGGGCGCGGTTCGGTCCGGTGGACGACTTCGGCCAGCATGTCGGACGTGAGACCGAAGGTGGCAGCCTGCTCTGACCAGCGGGCGCGCAGGGTGATCAGGTCGACTGGTCCGAGCTTTGCCTGTCGGGTGTCGAGAGCCGCGATCTCCGCCGCGGCGGAGGTGACCCCGCGGCGTGCCATTGCTTCTTCGATCTCGGCGTGCCGCGTCGAGAAGCCATTCAGCGCGGGCTGGGGGATACCGACGAGGTCCGCTATGCCGTTGCGAACCGGTCCCCATTCGACACCGAGGCGGCGGGTGAGCTCGGCACGGAGCTGCGCCTCGTACAGGTACCCCGCCGTCTTCGTGTGCAGGTAGATGCGGCGGGCGTCGAGGGCACCGTACCGATCGTCCGGCGCCTTGGTGAGGTTGGCCACGAGGACGTGGGTGTGGAGGTGGGGGTCCGCAGCTCGACTCGTCCGGTGCCGGAACGCGGCCCCGACGAACCCTGATCCGTCGACGGCATCGACGCCGTTGGTGCCCCGCCGAGTGCCGCACGCCTCGCGCTCGAGGAACGCGAGCGCCGCGTCCACCGCGCAGTCATGCGCCTCCCGAACCTCCCGCACGACGCCGGGGTCGGCGAGGCCGAACAGCACCGACACCGATTTCGGCGCCCGGAACGTCAGGTCGAAACCCGGGGTCCGGTCCGACCGGGCCCGGACCAGCCGGACACCGTCCGCCGGGTCACGGCCGTCCAGCACTGCCGCCGACCGGTCCGCGTCGACTCGTCCGTCGAGGCCGAGCTCCACTGCCCCGACACCGACCCAGCGGCCGGGCGCCTCTCCCCGACCGATGTAGTAGTCCTCGACTCCCCCGGCAACGGTGTGCAGGTAGTAGTGCTCGTTGCCCGCGTCGAGGTCCCCGATGCTCAACACAACGGCCCGATCCGTCGAGGGGGCGTCGGCATTCGGTCGAATGCAAGTTCGTGCAGCTTTCTCGGGCGGTCCGGCGCGACCTGGGCGGAGTGGTCGGCAAGCGTGTCGTCGCGGCGGAGCGTGTGCTCTTGCTCGGAGGAGACGCTGGGTTGTCGAAGAGCGACGGCTGGGGTCCGGGCCGTCGCGTCAGCTGCGCTGGTCGAGTTGCTCGGGATCGTGCCGGTGGCGACGGAGCGACTGCGATGCCGGGTGGAAGCTCGATCCGGTAGCGAGTTCCGTCGAAGCGGCCCTTTCCCGCGCGGTCTCGGGTCGCTGAAACGAGGCCTTGCTCGCGGAACACGATGAGTGCGCGTGCGGCGGCGTCCCGTCCAACGCCGAGCACCGCGGCCAGCTCCCGTACCCCGAGCGTCGTACTCAACGCCCCGACCGGTTCGCGGTCCGCGTGGAGAGCAAGCACCTCCAACGTCGACCATGCCGCCGGGCCGAGCACGCGTCGCACCTCGAGCGACGCGCTCGACACGATCAGCACGGCACTCTCCGTGCCGTGGCTCCCTCCGCTGGCGTCAGCTCCTATCCCAGTCACAGGTCGGGCAGGACGCCAGCAAGCAACGTCGCCAGCGTGTGCTTCGGGACCACCAGCCGACGGCCCAACCGCAGATGCGGCAACTCGCCTCGGGCAACCAGCTCGTAGGCGTGGGCTCGCGAGATCCCCAACAGGCGGCCGGCCTCCTCGACCGACCACACGAGACGCTCCGTGTCCACCAACTCTGAATCCATCGTCCTGACCTCCTCGAAGAGGTAACCCACCCCCGAGGAGCCGTGGCGTTACAAAGAGTGGCGAGCCGTCTCGAGTGTGTAACATCTGTGTTACGTCACAGGAGGTCGGAGATGGCGAAGGCAAGGACCGGCGCCGAGCGCTACATCGCCGAGCAGAAGCGCGATCCCGAGTTCCGCGACGCCTACGAGGACGCGGCCCGTCGAATCCGTCAGGTCGATGAGCTGGTCCGTGTGCTGGACGGCGCCCGCGAGCAGCAGGGACTGACCAAGGCCGAGCTCGCCCGCCGCGCCGGCATGGCACCCGAAGTGGTCCGTCGTCTCTTCACCGCCGAGGGACCGAACCCGACCGCCGCCACCCTGATCGCGCTCGCCGACGTGCTCGACGTGGAGCTCGTCGCCCGACCGGCCCAGCGACGAGCGGGATAGCCACTGACCTCGCTGTGCCTGTCGCGGACCGTTGAAGTCGGGTGATCGCCTTCGCTCGGCGTTCGGGCACCTCGACACTCGGCGGGTACGGACCAGTCGGTCGTGCACTCGCGGCCGACGGGCCCGCTGTGATCGGCAAGCGCCGGAACGCCGCTCGACAACCGTCGGCGAACTACCCGATCGCCGCACCGTCCTGGGTCTATCGCGCTCGGAGCGTGCATTTCCCAGCTGGCTGCGGAAGTATCTGCGCCGTGAAGCAGCTGTTGGTATCAGTCGAGTCCTTGATGCTCGACCTCGAGAACCCGCGTCACGAGCGCGCGCAGACCCAACGCGAAGCCTTGGAAGCGCTCATCGCGGACCAAGGGACGAAGCTCGTGACTCTGGCGTGCGACGTGTCAGAGTTCGGGCTGAGCCCGATCGACCGAATGCTGGTCATCAGAAACCCAGGGAAGAAGACCTACACGGTGATCGAGGGCAACCGTCGACTCGCCGCAGTCAAACTTCTCCGCAATCCGGACCTCGCAGAGGGGACGGAGCTCAAGAAGGATCTCGCGAAGCTCGAGGTTGGTGAAGCGCCAGCATCGATCGACTGTGTCGTCGCGGGGTCTCGAGATGAGGCGTGTCACTGGCAGGAATTGCGCCACACGGCTGGAGGGGCCGGAGCGCAGACGATCGTGTGGAACACGATGGCGTCGACGCGCTTCCGCGGCGTTCCGGGATCACAGGCTTCGCGTGCCGTCGCCTTCGTGGACGCGGTCCAGAGTGCGTTTCCGAAGAATGCGGAGCTGCAGGACACTCTGGCCAAGGTGGCGAACGAACGTCTCACGACGCTCGGCCGCGTCGTGGCAGATCCCGAGTTCCGGAAGCTGGTTGGAGTTGAGGAAGGTGAGCATGGGCTCATCTTTCATTTTCCCGCCGAGGTGCTCGAACCTCTGATCGAGAAGCTGTTCGATGACCTCGCCGGCGAGTACTCGGTGACACAACTCAAGACCAAAGAACAGCGAGTTGCCTACATCGGTGGCTTCGGCCCACCCGACCCGTCCAGGTACACCGTTGATGCCAAGCCCTTGATCCCCAGCAAGGCACCCACGGCGCCGATGAAGAAAGCGCCACCGAAGAAAGTACCGACTCCCCCGCCGCTGTTCAAGGATGTGACGGTCGCCGCGCTTGGCGACCGAGTCGAGGCGATTCTCGTAGAGACTCGACGACTGGACCCCGCGAGGTACCCGAACGCTGCCGGTGTTCTCGTGCGTGCCGTCCTTGAACTCTCCGTCGACAGTTTCTTGACGATCAAGAAGCAACAGACCAACGGCGAGCTGAAGACTCGCGTGCGACGTGCGTGTACATCTCGTCGATCCAACCGACAAGGACGCGACGTTTCAAGGTGTGCGCGCCGGCTTGAACGATGGCACAAGTGTGATGGCAGTCGCGACGTTGCATGGCTTTGTTCACAACGCCAACTTCCATCCAGTTGCGGCTGATCTTCGATCGATAGCGAAGAACCTACAGCCGTTCCTCCAGGCGATGAACAACATGGCGACATAGCGACGTGGTTCACCGTTACCTGAGCCCACTCCGATACCCAGGCGGTAAGGCGAGGCTCACTCCTTTCATCGCTGCCTTGATGGCCGCTCAGCCGCGGCGAGCGACGACGTACATAGAGCCATTCGCCGGTGGCGCGGGCGTCGGTCTGAAGCTCCTGTACGACGAACGTGTCGATGATGTTGTGCTGAACGATCTTGACCCAGGTGTCGCAGCCTTCTGGCGTGTGGTGTTCCAGCGAACGGATGAGTTCGTCGCGTTGATCGAGACCACGGGCGTCAACGTCGACGAATGGCACAGCCAGCGGGCGCTGCACACTGCGCCAGCGCATGGCGACGATCTCACGCTCGGCTTCGCGACCTTTTTCTCAACCGGACCAACCGCTCTGGGATCCTGAACGCCCGCCCAATCGGCGGGCTTGACCAGACCGGCAAGTGGAAGATCGGCGCCCGATGGGACGCGACAAGGCTGGCGGAGCGTGTTCGACTCGTGGCGCGATACCGCGATCGTGTGGTTGTGACGGAGCAGGACGGACTGGAGTGCGTTAGACAGCACGTCGATGATCCGGCAGCCTTCATGTATGTCGATCCGCCGTACCTATCGAAGAGCGACGACCTGTACCTCAACACACTCGAGTGGGTAGATCACGAGAGGCTCGCCGCGGTGCTCAACCATGGGGGGCAATGGCTCGTTACGTATGATGTCGATGATCGTGTCGCGCAGCTCTATCCCGATCAGCGACGGGGAACGTTCCAGATCAAGCACACCGCCGGTGTCCAGCATGTTGGCACGGAGTACGTGGTGTTCGCGCCCTCATTGGAGGTTCCGGTGGGAACGCCCTTCAGTCACTTCCTCGCGTACGTGTAGGCCTGGTAGCGGGCCTACGCGAATCACACGTGCAGTACGAGTTCGCGCGGTGCTGCTCGGCTAGACGAGCACTGTCCTTCAGCGGCGGAACTCCTCGCGTAGCTCGATCACACGCCGGTAGTCCCGCGGATGCGCCGCCTCCCGAAGTGGCTTCGAGAGTCCGGCAATGCAGACGATGCTCGGGCCGCCGAGGTCGGTCGCGTCGCGTTCGAGGATGCAGAAGAGACGGTGGTTCCGTCGGTCCGCACCCCGCACTCGGATCTCGTAGAAGCCTGCCATGTCTCCGCGCATGGCCTCCCACTTTCCGCCGCCCGAGAACGCGGGCGGTGGCGCCCCGGCCACCGCGTCGAGCACCACGATCACCTCCGCGCGCGGCCCGTACGGGGAGGCTGTCGAGGAACGTGATCGTGGGCACCTCGCGCTGTCGGGTCGTTGTCGCGGTGACGCTGGAAGAAGTGGATGCGCCACGGCTCGGCCACGCGCTCGTTCAGCCTGCGGTGGTCACGGCAGCCGGTTCGTCGGCGAAGAGCTGCGCGACCGTGGTCGCCGCCTCGCGTCGAGCTCGGGTTGAACGTGGCTGTAGATGTCGAGCGTGATGCTGGTGGTCGCGTGGCCGAGCCGCTCGCTCACGACCTTCGGGTGCATGCCGGCTTGCAGCGCGAGCGTCGCCCAGGTGTGGCGCAGGTCGTGCAGGCGGATCAGCTTCACGCCGGCTCGCCGCACCGCCTGCGCGAACGCGCGGTGAACCGATCGGGATGCAGCGGCGCCGCCGAGCTCATTGCAGAACACGAGGTCTCGCGTCCGCCACGCCTTGCCGGCGCGACGCGCTCCTCGAGCTGTCGTTGGCGATGCGCCTTGAGAGCGCGACGGTCTCGGCGTCGATCGAGACGCTGCGACGCGACCGGGCGGTCTTCGGTGCCGACCACACGAGCTCGTTGTCGACGACGGTCAGCGAACGGTTGATCTGCGACGCGGCCGACTTCGAGATCGACGTCGGCCCAACGCAGGCCGAGCGCCTCGCCGCGGCGCATCCCGGTCGCGCGAGCAGCCGCCACGCCGGCGGCGGCGATCATCCTCGACGCGGCGAGGAACGTGCGCACGTCGTCGGTCGTCCAGGTCGTGCAGCTCCCGGCGCTCGGGCACGGGCGGCTTCACCAGCGCGGCCACGTTGCGCTGCACCAGACCGAAGCGCTCGGCATCGGCGAGCGAGCGGCGCAACGCGATGTGCACGTTGCGCACCGTCTTCGGCGCAAGCCCACCGCCGTAGCGATGCCCTTCGCAGCAGCGACGCGTACAACTCCTCGATGTCGAGGGGCCGGAGCTCCTGCAGCTTCACGTGACCGAGCCGGTCCGGACACGGCCGAGCCCCTTGCGGTAGTCGCGCAGCGTCGACGGGCGGATCTTCGGCGCCATCGTGACGAGCCATCGGTCGATCCACTCGGCGACTGTCTGGGGATCGGGGGCGACGTAGCTGCCGTCGGCGACGCGCCGATCGCCTCGTGACACGCCGCCTCGGCGGTCTCGCTTGGTCCGGAACCCGCCCTTGGTTGCTGCCGGCGGCGGCCCGTCGCCGGGTCGCGACCGACGTCGACGATGTAGCTCCAGGTCCTGCCTCGTCGGTGTACGTGACCCCGCACGGCGCAGATGTTAGCAATCCGTTAGCATGTGGGGTGCAATTTGGACCTTAGGGCTGGACGCAGGGCCACTGGCTGGACGCTCGAGCAGGTCTCCACCTATTTTCCCTGGTCAGCGTTGTGCCCGGGGAGGGACTCGAACCCCCACGCTCCTTGCGGAGCCGGCGGGTTTAAGCCGCCTGCGTCTGCCGTTCCGCCACCCGGGCGTGCGAGGCAGGCTACGCCCGCGGTCATCCCTCGCGGAGCTGCTCCTCGGCATCGAAGCCGGCGCGTAACGCGAGCTCGAGCAGACGGTTGGTGCGATCCTGCGCGGCAACGAGCTCGTCGAGGCGGTGACGGGTGTCGTCGGTGGTCGCGCTCGGCGCGGAAATGCTCGCCACCGCCCGGTTGAGTGCCTCGAGCTGGGTCGCCATGTGCTGTTGCGCGGAGAGCAGCTCGCCGACCATGCCGAGCGCGCCGACGGCGACGTTCAACGACTCGAGCAGAAGGTTCGTGCGGCGCTGCTCGGCGAGGAGGTCGTCGAGCATCGTGAGCGTGAGCTCCCGCGCGGCCGACTTCTCCTTCGACACCTTCGATGGCTTGGTGCCCATGATCAGTGCGCCTCGGACGCGGGCTCGGAGTCGCTGTGATTGCGACGACGACGCATCGCTGCGCGTCACGTAGCGAGAGTAGAGCTCTTGCAGGAGCCGGCGCCACGGCGACTCGGAGGCATCCTTGATCGGTGGCGCCGGGCTGGAGATCGGCGGGCGGGAGCGCAGGTCTTCGAGGTTGGCGCGCAGGTCGTCGAGGTTGCGCTGCATCATGCGGGCGACCAACTCGGCTGCGACCGCGCGCTCGTGCCACAGCACCGCGCGTTCGCGCCAGTGATCGCGGTCGGCCTCGAGCCGCTCGATGCGGTACGACGACTCCCCCGTGTCGGGTGCCGCTTCGCCGGTGTCGGCCACTACGGACTCGGCGAGGTCGTCCAGACCCGGACCCAGCGCCGGAGTGTCGTCCGTGCGGCCCCACCCGGATGGGTCGAACCGTGGTTCCGGTTCCTCGGGCTGCTCGGCCGCCGCCGGCGACTCGGCGGCCATCTCGGGATCGGCATCCGGCTCCGCCGTCCCGTTCGGGGCGGCACCCGACGGCGACCACCGCAGCATCGGACCGGCTTCCCGGACGACGGATTCTGGGGAGAGGGACTGCTCTTCGGGCATCAGCGACCTGGATCGGAATGGGGGCCGGGATGTGGGCAGAGTCGAGTCCTGCCCGACATTGAGGGATCTGATGCTAGGCCGCGGTCACGGCGCCCATCTCGTATCGGCCCCGCCGATCCCAGCTGTAGCGGGATCCTCGCCCTCAGCTCGGCGCTACGCCGCGACCGCGGTGACCGGCGTGACCGCGGCGCAGAGCACGGCACGCAGCCCCTCGGCAGCTCCGGCATCGACCTGATTGGCAACGAGCACGCCCTCGATCATGTCGGAGAGCGCGGCGTCGAACGGACGACCGCGGAGGCGCACCGACACCACGACGCCACCGGGGTAGCGGCGGATCGTGCGCGTGGCGTCGGGGATCCTCGGCGGGCACCGGAAGGCCGGGACGGCGAGATCGGCCGCCCGCGCCGCCGCGGCGAGACGGCGGGCGGCCTCCGCGAAGCGCAGCGCGGGTGCGGAGGCGGAGGCGGGTTCGTCCATGCGGGCAGTGTCGCAGCGGGGTACGACAGCTACCCGTCGAGCGCCGCCTCGAGCTCGGCCCGCCGGGTCCGCCACTCCTCGGCGGTGATCGTGTAGCGCACGTGGTCTTCCCAGACCCCGCGGATCTGGAGGAACCGGTGGGCGGTCCCCTCGTCGCGGAGCCCGAGCTTCGCCGCGACCCGACGGCTCGGCGCGTTGCGCGGGACGATCACCGCCTCCATCCGGTGCAACCCGAGTTGCTCGAAGCCGTAGCGCAGGACGAGCACCACCGCTTCGGGCACGAGCGACTGGCCCGCGTGGTCGCGCCCGATCCAGTAGCCGACGAACGCGGACTGGAACGGGCCGCGCAGCACGCTCCCGATGCTCACCTCGCCGACGAGGGTCCCATCGAGCAGGAAGATGCCGAAGCCATACGCGGTGTCGAGGTGGCGTTGGCGGTCCCACGTGCTGCAGCGAGCTTCGAAGGCCGCGGGATCATGGACGGGGTCGAGACTGCCGGGCTCCGGGAACGGCTCCCACGGCTCGAGCCAGTCGCGGTCACGGATCCGGATCGCCCGCCAGGCCGCGAAGTCACTCGACCGCAACGGTCGCAGCGTCACCCGTCGCCCGACGAGTGAGAGCTCCCGCGTGCTCCTCATCGCCGGCTCGTCTCGATTCGGAGGCTCATCTCGAGCCCCGACTCACCTCGGCCCCCGCATCGCGGCAGGATATCGACCGCATAGGGTGGCGCGCATGGCCGACGCGGCGGTGCCCGACCTCGCCGCGGACCGGCTGGTCTGGCTCGACCTCGAGATGACCGGGCTCGACGTCGAGCGCCACACCATCGTCGAGATCGCGGTGCTCGTCACCGACGGCGAGCTGCGTCCGCTCGACGACGGCATCGACGTCATCGTCCACCAGCCGGCCGAGGCGCTCGACGCGATGGACGACTTCGTGCGCCGGATGCACACCCGCTCCCACCTGCTCGCCGCGATCGAAGCATCGACGGTGTCACTCGAGGACGCCGGCACCCAGGCCCTCGAGTACGTGCAGCAGCACGTCCCGAGCGAGACCGCACCGCTGTGCGGCAACTCGATCGGCGTCGACCGTCGCTTCCTCGGCCGCTACCTCCCCGAGCTCGACACCTACCTGCACTACCGGTCGATCGACGTGTCGAGCCTCAAGGAGCTGTGCCGCCGCTGGTACCCCGAGGCCTACCGCCACCGACCGCAGAAGGCCGAACGCCACCGTGCGCTCGCCGACGTGCAGGAGTCGATCGCGGAGCTCCAGTACTACCGGGCCACGATCCTCGCTCAGCCGCCGAAGGTCTCCGCCCCCGACACCGCCTCGTAGACCGTCGGGCCGCAGCGGTCGACGTCGATGAAGTTCCGCTCGTCGGCGAGCACGTCGTCGAGCCACGGGCCCGGCTCGACCTTCGAGGCCGCGCCCAGCTCGCGGCGACCCTCGGCGATGCCCTCGTAGTCGCCGACCCCGGCGCCCAACGTCGTGACCGCCTGGGCGGTGATCTCCGGCTCGCCGTGGAACTGCCGGTACCCCGTGAGGCCGGGGATCTTGCGCGCGAACGATGCGTGCGTCTGGAGCCAGTACTCGTGGAACTGCTCCACGCTCAGCGACGCGACCCGTCGCAGCGGATAGAGGGAATAGCGCGGCCCGTTGCCCGCGATGATCACCTCGACCCATCCCGCGATGGCGCTGCAGCGCGAGAGATCGACGGCCGGGCCGAGCCGCGCGCCGAGGCCGTCGAGCAGCGGGACCAGCGCCGCCGCATTCGTGTCTTCGGCACCGATCGACAGCACGGCGTCGTAGCGGCTGAGCGCGGCGTTCGTCTGCGCGGCCGCCACCGGCGTCGCGTCGGGGTTCACGTAACGCCGCGAGACCCGCACGCCGACGCCGGCGCCCGCTTCGGCGCGCATCACCGCGGCCTCGCGCGCCACCGCCTCGACGAGCTGCTCCGCGGAGCTCCCGTCGCCTGCCACCAGGAGGGCATCGACTCGACCGAACATCTCCGTCCTCCTTCTTGCCCTGATCTGCTTCCCGGATCGGCAACGACACGGGGGTTGGGCGCGCAGGATGACCGACCCGGGCTCGGCGAGTCAACCCGCGGTAGCGTCGCTGCGGGACCGAAGGGGGACAGCACCGTGAGCACGGAGTGGGACGGGAGCGGCGGCGCGCTGCAAAGACTCCGCGTCCTCGACTTCTCGACCCACGCGACCGGGCCTTTTGCCACCCAGGTGCTCGCGTCGCTCGGTGCGACCGTGCTCAAGGTCGAGCGCCCTCCCGCCGGTGATCCGGAGCGCCACGGCGAGTACGCGATGTTCGTCGCGTGCAACCGCGGCAAGCACAGCGTGCTCGTCGACGCGAAGCAGCCCGACGACCTCGCGCTGCTCGAGCAGCTCCTCACCGACGCGGACGTCGTCGTCGAAGGCTTCCGACCCGGGGTCGCCGACCGGCTCGGCTTCGGCTTCGACCGGGTCCGCGCCCTGCAGCCGCAGGTGATCTACGTGTCGCTGCCGGGCTTCGGATCGACCGGCCCGCGCGCGGGCGCCCGTGGATACGACACGCAGTACCGGGCACTCGCCGGGGATCTCATGCTGAACGCACACGGCGGTGCGCCCGCGTACAGCCCGGCATCGCCCGTGTTCGACTACGCGACCCGCGATGTATGCCGCGTTGGGCGTGGTGACGATGCTGCTCGACCGCGGTCGCGCCGCGACGCATCTCGAGGTTCCGATCCTCGCGGCTGGGCTCGCGTGGAACTTCGCCCGCCTCATCGATCCCCACTACGCGGAAGGTGGGCGCGCGGCAGGTGAACCGCTACGTGTTCCCGACGAGCGACGGTCGGTACGTCGCGGTCAACGCCGGTGAGAACGGCGAGTTCCGCGGGCTGTGCGAAGCGGTGGAGCGCCTCGACCTCGCGGACCGCGCCGATCTCCAGACCCGCGCCGCGCGCAACGAACGCCGCGCCGAGATCGACACGGAGATCGCGGCCGCGATCGTGGGACGGCCGCTCGACGACGTCGCCGCGCGTTTCGAGCGCTTCGACGTCCCCTATGCGCCCGTGCTCGCGCCGCGCGACGTCTTCGACGATCCGCAGGTACGCGAGCTCGGCGTCGTCCACGACGGCGAGCAACCCTTCGCCGAGCTGCCCATCTTCGGAGTGACACGTCGATCCCTCACCCACGTTCCGGCGCTGGACGAGGACGGCGCTGCGGTCCGCGACGGCGGATGGGCGGCCCTCGCGGAGGAGCCGTGAAGCATCCGCTCGGCGACGATCCTTCGCGGCTGCGTGTCCTCGACCTCGGACGGCTGCTCGCCGGCCCGGTGACCGCGACGTTGCTCGGCGATCTGGGCGCCGAGGTCATCAAGGTCGAGCAGCCCGGGCGCGGCGACCTCGAGCGCCACGTGATGCCACCGGCGGCTGGCGACCCCGGGATGAACTACGGCTGGCTGGTGGAGGGTCGGAACAAGCGCTCGATCACGCTCGACTTCAAGCAGCCGCGTGGGCGCGAGCTCCTGTTCCGGTTGATCGAGTGGGCCGACATCCTCGTCGAGAATTTCAAGCCCGGGACCATGGAGCGCGCGGGGCTCGGGTACGAGGACCTCAAGCAGCTCAATCCGGGCCTCGTGTACGTGAGCCTCTCGGGATACGGACAGACCGGCCCGTACCGCGAACGACCCGGCCTCGACTTCGTCGGCTCCGGCT
The DNA here is from genome assembly GCA_963815405.1 of uncultured Actinomycetes bacterium. Classification (GTDB taxonomy): domain Bacteria; phylum Actinomycetota; class Acidimicrobiia; order IMCC26256; family DASPTH01; genus CAWFGR01. The sequence continues at coordinate 151,892 of CAWFGR010000008.1, read as the reverse complement.
TCGCCGGGCTCACCTTCGTCACCGGCGCACCCGACCGGCCACCCACGCTCCCCGGGTACGCGCTGACCGACTACATGTCGGCGGCGTTCGCGGCCATGGGCGCGCTCGAAGCGATCCGGCGGCGCGACGGTCGGGGCGGCACCGGGAAGGGCGACCATGTCGACGTCGCCCTCTACGAGCCGGCGCTGCGCTTCTCGACCCCGTGGTTGCAGTACTACCAACGCGAGGGGGTCATGCGTGTCCGTGAAGGTGGCATGCCTCGACCCGACGACGAGCAGCCGGTCGTCTTCTGGGGCTACACGTACGAGACCGGCGACGGTCGGTGGGTGTCGCTGCTCCCGGTGATCGTCGACGATGCGCGGCAACGCCGGTTGTGGGACCTCATCGGTCGTCCCGACCTCGCCGACGACCCGCGCTTGGTGACCGGCGCCGACCGCGAGCGCCACTACCGCCTGCTCGACGCGCCGGTGCGGGAATGGTGCGCATCGCGCGACGCCGCGTCGATCGTGCAGGCGTTCGAGGCGGCCGGCATCCCCTGCGGTCCGGTGAACGACATCGCCGACGTGCTCGACGACCCGCACATGCAGGCGCGCAGCTTGCGCATGATCCCCGATCGGCGCGGCGACCCGATCGTCATGCAGGACGTCGTGCCCAAGCTCACCGAGAACCCCGGCGAGATCCGCTGGCTCGGCGAGGAGCTCGGGGCGTCGAACGACGACGTCTACGTCGGGCTGTTGGGTCTGGATCCGGCCGAGCTCGACGAGCTGCGCGCCGAGGGCGTCATCTGAGCCCGGGCCGCGCGTCATGACGGAGCTGTGCGTCCAGCTCGAGCCCGAGCTCGGGATGACCTACGACGACATCCTCGCCGCCGCGCGCGTCGCCGACGCCACCGGCTGGTCGGGCCTGTTCCTCGCCGACCACTACATGAGCCCCAGCACCATCGGAGGGCCCCCCGGGCCGGTCGACGCGTGGGTGACCTTGGCCGGGCTCGCACGCGAGACGGCGAACCTCCGGCTGGGCACGCTCGTCACCCCGTGCGGATTCCGCCACCCGACGAACCTGGCGATCATGGTCGCCGAGATCGACGCGATGAGCGGCGGACGCATCGAGCTCGGGCTCGGGGTCGGCCACAGCGAGCGGGAGCACCGCGGCACGGCTTCGCGTTCGGGCCGCTCGGGGCGCGCTTCGACCTGCTGGAGGAGCAGCTCGCCGTCATCACCGGCCTGTGGACGACACCGGCGAGCGAGACGTTCGATCATCGCGGCGCGCGCTACACACTCGAGGAGTGCCCCGCGCTGCCCAAGCCGGTCCAGCGCCCGCACCCTCCGGTGATCGTCGGCGGGCGCGGTCCCAACCGGACACCGGCGCTCGCCGCGCGCTACGCGACGGAGCTGAACATCTCGATGCTGTCCCCGGAGGACACGGCCCACGCGTTCGCACGTGCCCGTGAGGTGTGCGCCGAATCCGGTCGCGACCCGGCAACGCTGCGACTCTCGGTCACGCAACTGCTGTGCTGCGGGCGCGGCGACGAGCTGGCCCGACGGCTGGTGCCGATCGAGCGCGACTTCGGACAGCTCGAGGCCTACAACGTGTCCCGTGGGGTGTCGACCGGGCTGTGGAGCTTCGCCGCCCTCGGCACTCCCGAGGACGTACGCCGCGCGCCTCGAGCCCTACGTCGAGCTCGGCGCGGATCGCATCTACTTCCACTACCGCGAACGTGCACGACCTCGACCAGCTCGAGCTCGTCGCGGCCGAGATCGCACCCCACTTCCGATGAAGCACAACTCCGATGCATGACGGGTTCCGATGCATCACGTCAGGAGGCATGCATGTCGATCGACGCGCGCGTGATGGAGCTGCTCGACCGGGCGGAGATCAACGAGGTGATCGTCCGTTTCACCCGCGGCGAGGACGTCGGTGACCTCCAGCTCGTGCGCAACTGCCTCGCCGACGACGTGCAGTTCCAGTACTACGACGACGCCGGGAACATCCACGCGCTCGAGGGCGCCGACGCCGTCGTCGACATGGTGCGCAGCCTTCCCGGCGCCTCGGCGATCGGGCTCGACCGGATGGAGACGTCGACGCACCTCATCGCCCACGTCGAGGTGCTGGAGCTCGACGGAGACCACGCGAGGTCGGAGACGCCCGCGGTGTCGTTCCTGAGCGGCCCGAAGGACGGCGAGCCCATCACGCTGATCCGCGGGCTGCGCTACTACGACCAACTCGTGCGCCGCGACGGCGCGTGGAAGATGCAGCGCCGCCGCACGAAGCACGAGTGGATGAGCCGCGCCGTGGGGATGGACATCCACGGCTGAGGTCGGTCAGATGGCTTGACCCTGCGAGCGGAGCGGCAAGCCCCAGATGAACTCGCGCTCCTCGCACAGCTCGACGATCTGCGGCTTGAGCTTGTCGACGAGGGGCGTGGTGCGGTGCTCCTGGAACAGCTCGCGGGTGGTGAACAGCTCGTAGGCCCAGAACTCGTTCGGATCGCGCTCCGACTGGTGGAGCGTGTACACCTCGCAGAACTCCTGGCCCGCGAACTCCTCGAAGAGCTGGTCGTAGATCGCCATCAGCTCGTCGGCCCGCCCGGGCTTCACCTTCATCCGCAGGAACACCGCATGCTTCGGCATCGAATCCTTCGTTCTGTTCCTCCGATCGGGTTCATGCGATCGGGTTCATTCGATTGGGCTCGCTCCAGTGCACAGCGAGGCTGCACGTTAGGCGGCGGGCATCCCTCACCACTATAGTGGGAGTGATTCTCATTCCTGAATAGCTCAGTTCCGTCTGGAGGGCTCCGATGCAATCAAGGCACATCATCGTGGTGCTGGCCGCGGCGACGATCGCGCTCCTGCCGGCGGGCCGGCCCGCCGTGGCGTCGAGCAAGGCGGGCACCAAGCGCATCGGCGTCGTTGCCGCGTTCTATCCCGTGGCATACGCGGCGCAGCGGGTGGGCGGACGCTTCGTCTCCGTGCGGAACCTCACCCCACCCGGTGCGGAGCCACACGATCTCGAGCTCACGCCGAAACGAGCGCGACGCGATCGACGACGCGAAGCTCGTCGTCGTCATGGGTCACGGCTTCCAGCCGGCTGTGGAACGCGCGGCCAGCACCCGATCGAAGGGAACCCTCGAGCTGCTGTCGAAGCTGCCGATCGGAGCGGCCGGCAAGCAGGTCAAGGAAGGCGACCCGACGGCGCTCGACCCCCACGTGTGGCTCGATCCGACGCTCATGCGCGCGATCCTCGACGCGGTCACCGGCGCCTTGACGCGCGTGAAGCCAGCGCACCGCGCGGCGTTCGAGGCTCACGCAGCTACATTCGACGCGGAGCTCGACGCGCTCGACGGCCGGTACCGCGCCGGCTTGGCGAACTGCACCCGTCACGTGATCGTGACCTCACACGAGGCGTTCGGCTATCTCGCCAAGGCGTACGGGCTCCAGCAGGAAGGCGTCTCGGGCCTCTCCCCCGACGCCGAGCCCGACGCCAAGCGCATCGCCCAGCTCACCGACCTGGTCCGCCGGCTCGGCATCACCACGATCTTCACCGAGACGCTCGTCTCGCCGCGCATCGCCGACACCTTGGCACGCGAGGCCGGCGTGAAGACCGACGTGCTCGATCCCTTGGAGGGACTGACGCGCAAAGAGGTGAAGGCAGGGGCCGACTACGTCTCGGTGATGGACCGCAACCTCTCCAAGCTGCGCGCCGCGCTCGGCTGCTCGTGAAGCAGCGGGGCCTCAGCCGAGCAGCTCGCCGAGCGCTCCGAGCAACGTGGTGACCGAACGGTCGCGCGCCGAGTGCGCCATGAGGCCGACGCGCCACGCCTTCCCCGCGAACGCGCCCAATCCGCCGCCGACCTCGATGCCGTAGGTCTCGAGCAGCGCCTTGCGCAACGCCGCGTCGTCGGCACCGTCGGGAAGCCACGCGGTGGTGAGCTGCGGGAGCCGGTGCGCCTCGTCCACGACGAGCCGGAACCCGAGCTCGGGCAGTGCAGCCTGCAGGCGCCGGCCGGCAGACCGGTGACGAGCCCAGGCGTTCTCGAGGCCCTCGTCGAGCACGGCACCCAAGGCGGCGTGGAGCGAGAACACCATCGAGACGGGAGCGGTGTGGTGGTAGACGCGCTGCGCACCCTCGACGTACTTCGCGATGAGGGCCAGGTCGAGGAACCACGACTGTGCGGGCGCCGACCGGGTCGTGAGCCGCTCGACGGCGCGCGGCGAGAACGTCACCGGGGACAACCCGGGCGGCACGCCGAGACACTTCTGCGTGCCCGAGTAGCACGCGTCGATGCCCCAGCCGTCGACGTCGAGCGGGATCCCTCCCAACGAGGTCACGGCGTCGACGAGGAGCAGCGTGTCGGTCTCGCGCAACGCGCCGAGCGGCGCGATCTCGTTCTCGACGCCTGTGGACGTCTCCGCGTGCACGATCGCGACGACCCGCGCGTGCGGATGCGAACGCTGCGCATCGAGCAGTCGTTGCGGGTCGATCGCACGACCCCACTCCTCGTCCACGCGCACGACCTCGGCACCGCAACGGCGCGCGACCTCGCACATGCGCTCGCCGAACACGCCGTTGACGCCGACGATCACGGTGTCGCCCGGCTCCACGAGGTTGACGAAGCACGCCTCCATCCCGGCGGAGCCCGTCGCGCTCACCGGCAACGTGAGGCGGTTCTCGGTCTGGAACACCGCGCGGAGACGACGCATCGTCTCGTCCATCACGCCGAGGAACTCGGGGTCCATGTGGCCGAGCAGCGGCCGCGCGAGGCCGAGCATCGCTTCGGGGTACAGGTTGGAGGGGCCGGGCCCCAGCAGGAGACGGTCGGTCAGCGGCATCCGCGCATGCTACGCGGGTCGCCTCGGCGACCTCCCGGCCGACGTCTTCGCTCGCGCTATGCCAGCGCGGGCACCACCGCGAAGCGGTTGAGCAGGTACCGAACCTGTCCCTCGACGACGTCACCCGCGACGATCCCGCGCGCGATCTCCGCTGCGGCGCGGGCGACGTGCGTGACTCGAGGATCGGGCAGTCGCAGACCCTGGCGCGTGGCCGCGTGCTGCACCGCCTGCGCCGCCTCCCACGCGGCGCGTGCCGCCTCGCGTCCGCGATGTGCATGACGGAGAGCGCGGTCGATGGCCATCGTCGCGTGCCACGCGTCGATCTCGTCGACGGTGTCGTCGGTGGCGAACGACGCCGCGATCCGGTCGAAGTCGACCGGGTCGAGCGTGGCGAGGGCGGCGGCGAGCTCCGTGAGAGTCATGACCGACATTCTCGGCACACCGGCACCCGCGATTGGGGGATTTTCGGTTTCCAGTCCGTGAATTGGCCGGCCCGCTTCCCGCTCTCGGCGCCTCCGGCGCCGGGCCGCTCGGGCCACGCTCCGCTGCGGCTCGGGATACCCGAGCCGCAGACGCTCCGCTCTGGCCGTGTCGCATGACACATTTGGGCTATCCCGTCAGGCGACGGGTGCGGATCATCAGGCCATGCTGCGGACCAGACCGTCCAGGATGTCGGCTTCCGAGACCAGGATCTCGTCGAACGCGAGCGTCCGCATCACGGCCACCAGCACGACCGCGCCGCCGACGATCACGTCGACCCGGCCGGGCTCGAGACCGGGATTCTGGGCGCGTTGTGCCACCGTCTCGGTGGCGAGCGTGCGGAACACGTCTTCGGCCGCGGCGCGTGTGAGCACGAAGTGGTGGATGCGCGCCGCGTCGTACTCGGGCAAGCCCTGTTCGATGGCCGCGAACGCCGACACGGTGCCGGCGAGTCCGACGAGCGTCGCCGCGTCCGCCGCGCCCGGGATCTCACGGGTGACGTCGGCGAGTTGATCGCGGACGTAGGCAACCGCGTTCGACAGCTCCTCCGGCGCGGGTGGGTCGCGGTGCAGGAACTGCTCGGTGATGCGCACGCAGCCGACGTCGAGCGAGACGAGGCCCGATGGCCGCTCCGCGCCGAGGACGAACTCGGTCGACCCGCCGCCGATGTCGACGACCAGATACGGCGCGGGCGCGTCCAGCTCGCTCGTCGCACCCAGAAAGGACAGCTCGGCCTCCTCGGTGCCCGACAACAGCTCTGGCTCGACTCCGAGGGCGGCGTGCACGGCGTCGAACAGCTCGGCGCGGTTCGACGCGTCACGTGCGGCGCTGGTTGCCGTCGCGCGGACGCGCGTCGCGCCGAGACGGCTGATGATCCCGGCGTAGTCACGGACGGCGTCGACGGTGCGGGCGATCGCATCGGGCGCGAGCGCGCGGGTGCCGTCGACGCCCTGGCCGAGGCGCGTGATCTTCATCTGCCGGTCGAGCGGGTGGAGCGTGGCCGCGCGACCGTCACCGTCGACTTCGGCCACGAGCAGCCGGGTCGAGTTGGTCCCCATGTCGATCGCGGCGAGCCTCACGACGCGCGCTGCTCGCCGGTCAACGCCTCGGCGACCCAGCGACCCACCGGATCGTCGCCACCCGCGAGGTGGTAGGCGTAGTGCGCGTGGAGGCATTTCACGCCGGTACGCGTGCCACCGACGCCTCCCGACGGGCACGGCCCCGCATGCCCCGCCGGGATCGCCGCGTCGCGCTCAGCGGCGTAGACCGCGTCCGCGCGTTCCAGTGCCGCGCGCTCGACGGCAGCTTCGGCCTGCCTCACGCCTCCCGCAGCTTCGAGCCGCGAGACCGCGATGCCGAGCGCGCGGTCGACCAACCAGTAGCGCGTGGGCATCGGTGTGCCGTCCTGCATCAGCGGTGCGTTGCGCACGACGACGGGTGCACCCGCGGCGTCGCGCACGACGACGTCGAATTCGGCACGCGGCACGCGTCCGAGCAGCTCCGTGAGCGCGACAACGTCGTGGTGGGCGCCCATGACGCCAGTCTACGAACGCGCTCCTCGGCCTCCGACAGCCTCAGCCCCGGCAGTCTCACCCACCGGTCGGTGGCGCGCTGGTGGGGACGGGCACGATGACGAACGCGCGCTCGCCTGGGCGGAGGAGCCCGTACTGCTCGCGCGCGATGCGCTCGATCTCGCTGTCACTGTTCAGCCGGTGGGTCTCGGCAACGAGCTGGGCGTTCTGGGCCCGCAGGAGTGCGAGACGGCTCTCGGAGCGCTGGACCTGCGCGCGCTGGTCGAGGAACGTGCGGGTCGGGTAGACGAACGCGAACAGCGCACCGATCAACACCAGCCCCAGCACCAGGCCCACGACCGCGACGCGTCGGCGCAGCGCTCGTTCGGAGCGCGGGGGACGCGACCCACGGCCGATGGTGGCGCTCACCGTGGCGCGCCGTGCGGGCGGAGACGCGGCGGGCCGGCGGGGCGCCGCGGCGGGCCGGCGGGGCTCAGACAACGGTCCTCCCCGCAAGGGCTTCGGCGCCCGGATATGCCGCGATCGGTCCCAGCTCCTCCTCGATGCGCAGCAGCTGGTTGTACTTCGCCACCCGGTCGCTGCGGGCCGGCGCGCCGGTCTTGATCTGCCCGCAGTTCGTCGCGACGGCGAGATCGGCGATGGTGACGTCCTCGGTCTCGCCGCTGCGGTGCGAGAACATCGCCGTGTACCCGGCGCGGCCCGCGAGCATCATCGTGTCGAGCGTCTCCGTCAGCGTGCCGATCTGGTTCACCTTCACGAGGATCGAGTTGGCAGTGTTGCGACGGATCCCTTCGGCGAGTCGCTCCCGATTCGTCACGAAGAGGTCGTCACCGACGAGCTGCACACGCTCACCGACGCGCGCGGTGAGCGTCGCCCATCCGTCCCAGTCGTCCTCGGCCATGCCATCTTCGATCGAGACGATCGGGTAGCGGTCGCACAGCGCGACGAGTCGGTCGACCCATTCGGCCGGCTCGTAGGACGCGCCTTCGCCCTCGAGCTCGTAGCGACCGTCGTGGAAGAGCTCGGTCGACGCGACGTCGAGCGCCAGCGCGATGTCGTCGCCCGGTTGATATCCCGCGCGCTCGATGGCGCCGAGCAGCAAGGCGAGGGCGTCCTCGTTCGAGGGCAGGTTCGGCGCGAAGCCGCCCTCGTCGCCGAGCGCGGTCGACAGGCCGCGCTCCTTCAGCAGCGAGCGCAGCGCGTGGTAGGTCTCGGTGCCCCAGCGCAGCGCTTCGCGGTAGGTGGGAGCGCCGAGCGGAACGAGCATGAACTCCTGCAGATCGACGTTCGAGTCGGCGTGCGCGCCGCCGTTGAGCACGTTCATGAACGGCACGGGCAGCACATGCGCGTTCGAACCCCCCACCGCGCGATACAGCGGCAGACCGTGGTCGGCCGCGGCCGCCTGTGCCGCGGCGAGCGACACACCGAGGATTGCGTTCGCACCGAGGCGACGTTTGCCGTCGCTGCCGTCGAGGGTCACGAGCTCGTCGTCGAGCAGGCGCTGATCGCTCGCATCGAGGCCCACGACGACCTCGGCGATCTCGTCGTTGACATGGCGCACCGCGGTGCGCACACCCTTGCCGCCGTAGCGGTCGTCGCCGTCGCGCAGCTCGGCGGCCTCGTGCGCGCCGGTGCTCGCCCCGCTCGGGACCGCGGCGCGGCCGAGCACGCCTGACTCGAGGAGCACCTCCACCTCTACGGTGGGGTTGCCTCGGGAGTCCAGGATCTCTCGGCCAGAGACCTCGACGATCGTGCTCACCGCGCTGGTCGTCCCCTGTCGTCACCGACCGCGGCGCTGTGCGCGGTCCTGAGGTTGGTGTTGCCTCTGTGATTTGTGGTGGGAGACACTAGCCCTACTGGCACCTGCGATTCGAGCACCGAGCGCGGTCGACGGGCAGCCACGGCGCGGACGCGGCGTTGGTCCCATTCGGCGGAGTTGTCACACCCCTGCGGTTGGATGGGTCCTGCCTGAGCCGGCGGCGTGAGCCTGCAGAGCGCGGTGAGTCAGGGCGCGGTGCGTCACGGCGGGGCGGTCTCGGCCCAGAGGGTCGCGACCGCAGCGGGATCGAGGGCCGCGAGGTCGAGCCCTCGGGCGATCGCGCGCTCCTCGAGATGCTCGAAGCGTTGGCGGAAGCGGGCGGCCCAACCGCGGAGAGCCGACTCGGCGTCGACGCCGCTGGCGCGGGCGAGCACCACCGCGGCCGCGAGCACATCCCCCACGACGGCGTCGGCTTCGGCGTCCGGGTCGCGAAGCTCGGTGACGGCGGCCTCGATGCGGGCGAGCGCGTCGGCAGCGGAGCCGGGGTCGAGGCCGACGGAGGCGGCCTTGCGATAGAGCTTGTGCGCGTAGAGGAGCGACGGCAGGCCCGGGGTGATACCGGCGACGATCGAGGTCGTGCCCTTCTCCTCGCGCTTGAGCTGCTCCCAGTTGCGCATCACGTCGGCGGTGCCTTCGACGTCGACGTCGCCGAACACATGGGGATGGCGGCGCACGAGCTTGTCGTGGACGCCCGCGCGGCGTCGGCAAAATGGAAGCCGGCACCTTCCTCCGCGAGCAGCACGTGGAAGACGACCTGGTAGAGGAGATCCCCGAGCTCGTCGACGAGCTGGGCGTACTGCGCCGGCTCGACCGCGTCGGCGCCGCCCGGCGCGTCGATCGGGAGCCGTTCGAGCACCTCCACGACCTCGTAGGCCTCTTCGAGGACGTACCGCGCGAGCGAGCGGTGCGTCTGCTCGGCGTCCCACGGACAGCCCCCGGGGTCACGGAGCCGGCGCGCGAGGCGCAGGAGCTCCCTCAACGCGGCCGCGTCACCCGGCGGCGCGTCGACGAACACCGACGTGAGGTGATCGGGCCACGCGTGCGTCGGCGATCCACGACCCGGAGCTCCATCGGCAGAGGCGAGATGATCGAGCTCCGCAAGAGACCGGTGCACGACGAGCTCGTCGGCGAGCCCGAGATGGTGCACCACGACGACAGGGAAGTCGGGTGCGAGGCGTTCGAGCAACGTGAGCTTCACATCGGAGAGCACCAGCGCGGTGTCGCACTGCGCGATGAGCATCGGGCCGCTCACGTCGTAGCGGTCGAGGGCGCGGCCGTCGACGACACTGGCACCTGTGGCCATCGGATCGATGCCGAGGCGGGCCCACGCGAGGTCGGCGAAGGAGAGCCCGGGGACGACGGCGACGTCGACGACGCCCGCGCGGGCCGCCTCGTGCAGCAGTGCCACGGTGCGCTCCGCCACCACGGCGCTGCCCGGCACGGCGTACGCCACCTGGCCCGGTCCCTCGCCCCCGACGTCGCCTCCGACCTGTGCCATGGCCTCGCCTCCAGTTGCAACTGCCTCACGCGCGGCCTCGACGAGCCCGCCGACGATGCGCGCGTATGCGTCGTCGAGGGACGGTGCCGCGTCGTAGATCGCGTCGAACGCGGTGAGCTCGATGCCCTCCGCGGCGAGCTCGTGAACCGCGGGATGCCGCGAGGTCCGTGCGAACACGACGCGTCGCGCCCGTCAGTGCCGCGCGAGCAGCCGCGGTGAGGTGGTCGGCTCCGGCCGGGCCGAGACCGACGACGACGATCCGGCCGCGCATGGCTCCGAGCTAGCAGCCGGTCGGGGCGCAGACCCGGCTCTGCACCGACCGCCAGGTGCCGTACCGGGGATCGAGGCGCACCGCCGCCTTCACCATGATCGCGTTCACGATCAAGACCGGCGCGTTGGCGAGGTCGGGCTGCATCGGCGTACCCCGCACCACGAGGAGCTCGTAGGTGCTCCCCGACTGCACGGGCGCCGACACCTCACCGATGGTGAGCGCGCCGACGGCCGTCTTGATCTCGGCGGCAAGGCTCTGGCGTTCGACACACCCGACCTCGCCGCCCGCGGGCGCCGAGGTCGTGTCGGTGGAGCTCGCCTTGGCCAGCGTCGCGAAGTCGGCCCCCGCGGCGAGCTGCGCGGCGAGCGAGCTCGCGGTGTCGAGTGACGACACGACGATGTGCGCGAGGTAGCGGCCCGATGGGCACGCGCGCTCGGCGGCCGCGGTGAGCTTGGCCGAGCTCCCCTGGCCGATCGTCGCGCCGAGCTGCGTGATGCTCGCGAGGGAGGCCACCACTTGACGGCGCAGCGTCGGCGCAAGCTGCGCGAAGCCCGGCACCGACGCGAGCTGCTGCGCGACACCCGACCGCACCGTGGCGCTGACGGCAACGCCGCGCCGATGCAGCTCGCGGTCGGCGATGACGCCGCGGATCCGCACCGTCAACCAGACGTCGGACGCCACGCCGTCGAGCTGCGTGTGGGTGTTCACGACCGCGGTCTGCGACGCGCCGCTCCGGAGCGCGTCGGCGAAGTCGCCGTTCGACGCGATCTCCTGCAGCTCGTCGTCGAGGTCGTGGCGCGTCATGACCTGCGTGCCGCCGACGGCGAACGCGGTGGGACCGCCCGAGACCGCGAGCGTGACCCCAGCAGCCAGCGCGACGGCAACGACGATCGCGACCGCGAAGAGCGGGTACAGCCGGTTCATGGCGCCGCGGAGGTTACTGCCTGGCCCCCGCCCGGAGCCGACGCGCCGGGCACGCCCTTCTCGGCTTCGGCAATGGCGGGCATGAGCTCGCGCAACAGCCCGAGGACGGCGGAAGGCACCTCGGCCGCGGCCACCGGGAGAGGTACCACCACCTCGTCGTCCTTGGCGACGGACTTGGGCGCCAGGCGCCGGAGCCGCACCTTCTGCGACTCCCTGAGCGCCAGCCCCGAGATCCGCGCGACGCCGCGCTGGACCGTCACCGAGCGCACGCCGAGCCGCAGACACTCCACCCGGAGGCGTGCAACCTCGAGCAACGCCGCGGCCGGAGAGGGGAGAGGCCCGTACCGGTCCTCCCACTCTTCGCGCACGTCGTCGACCTCGTCGAGCGAGGCGACCGCCGCGAGACGCCGGTAGGCCTCCATGCGGACGTCGTCGCGCTCGACGTAGTCGCGCGGGAGGTTGGCGGCCACCGGCACGTCGATGGTCACCTCGGCCGGCGCGTGGACCGGTTCGCCCTTGAGCTCGCCCACGGCCTCCGTGACCATCTGGCAGTAGAGGTCGAAGCCGACTGCGGCGATGTGACCCGACTGTGACTCGCCGAGCAGATTGCCCGCGCCGCGGATCTCCAGGTCACGCATCGCGATCTTGAACCCGGACCCGAGGTCGGTGAACTCGCCGATGGTCTTCAGTCGCTCGTATGCCTCCTCGCTGAGCACCTGGTCGGGTGGATGCAGCAAATACGCGTACGCACGCTGCCCGCGCCGGCCGACGCGGCCGCGGAGCTGGTAGAGCTGCGCGAGCCCGAGCAGGTCGGAGCGGTCGACGACGAGCGTGTTGACCGTCGGCATGTCGAGACCGCTCTCGACGATGGTCGTGCAGACCAAGACGTCGTACTCACGCTCCCAGAAGTCGAGCACGACCTGCTCGAGCCGGCCTTCGTCCATCTGTCCGTGTGCAACCGCGACGCGCGCTTCGGGCACGAGGTCGTGCACGTGCTCCGCGACCAACTCGATGTCGCGCACGCGGTTGTGCACGTAGAAGACCTGGCCTTCGCGCAGCAGCTCGCGCCGGATCGCCTCCGCGACCGCGCGGTCGTCGTACTCCCCCACGTAGGTCAGGATCGGCTGGCGGTCCTCCGGCGGCGTGTTCACGAGCGACAGGTCACGGATGCCCGTGAGCGAGAGCTCGAGGGTCCGCGGGATCGGCGTGGCCGTGAGCGTGAGGACGTCGATGTTCGTGCGGAGCTGCTTGATCTTCTCCTTGTGCTGCACCCCGAAGCGTTGCTCCTCGTCGACGACGAGGAGCCCGAGGTTCTTCGCGTGGACGTCCTCGGACAACGCGCGGTGCGTGCCGATCAGCACGTCGACCGCACCGGCCTCGAAGTCGCGCAGCAGCGCGGTCTGCTCGGCCGTGCTCAGGAACCGCGAGAGCACCTCGACGCGCACCGGGTAGTTGGCGAAGCGGTCGCGGAAGGTCTGACCGTGCTGGCTCGCCAGCAACGTGGTCGGGACGAGCACGACGACCTGGGTGCCGTCCTGCACGGCCTTGAACGCCGCGCGCACCGCGACCTCGGTCTTGCCGTAGCCGACGTCGCCGCAGACCAGACGGTCCATGGGTCGTGGCGACTCCATGTCGGCCTTGACCTCGTGGATGGCCCGCAGCTGGTCGGGCGTCTCCTCGTAGGGGAACGCGTCCTCGATCTCGTGCTGCCACGGCGTGTCGGGCCCGAACGCGTGGCCGCGCTCGGCCAAGCGACGCCGGTACAGCGCGACCAGCTCCTCCGCGATCTCGCGAACCGCGGCTCGCACCTTGGCGCGCGAGCGCTCGAAGTCGGCGCCGCCCATGCGATGCAGCGTCGGGGTCTCGCCGCCGGTGTACTTGCGCACCAAGCCCACCTGGTCGGTGGGCACGTACAGCTTGCCGTCCTTGAACTCCAGCCAGAGGTAGTCGCGCTCGGCGCCGCCCATCGCCAGGCGTTCCATCTTCACGAAGCGCGCGACACCGTGCTGGTAGTGGACGACGTAGTCGCCCGGCTCGAGCGCGTCGTAGTAGTCGACACCGCGCCGCGCGCCACGCGAGCGACGGTGCACCCGGCGACGCCCCGTGAGGTCGGCCTCGGCAACGAGCGCGAGCTTCAACGCGGGAAGCAGCACCCCGCGCTCCAGCGGTGCGACGACGAGGCGGACCACTCCCGGTGCCGGCGCGCCCGCCGACGCGTCGATCCCTTCGTTCGCGAGCACCTCACGTACGCGCGCGGCGGAGCCTTCTCCTTCAGCGGCGAGCACCACCCGGTAGCCGTCGTTCGTGAGCGCGCGGAGCCGCTGCGCGAGCGCGGCCGAGTCGCCGACCACGGGGTCGAACGCGCTCGCGACGAGACGCGGTGTGTCGGGACCCTCCGGCGCGTGCACGACGGACGTCAACGACGCGCGCGTGTGTGCCAGCAGGCGGTCGAACGGGAGGGACAGCCGCGGGAGCTCGCCGTCGGCGCGCGCCCCCCAGATGCCGGCGAGCGACTGGCCCAAGGACCGCTCCTCGTCGAGCAGCTCCTGGGCGCGGTCGCGCATGCGCTTCGGCTCGCAGAGCAACACCATCGCCTCTTCCGGGAGAGAATCGGAGAGCAGCTGCTCGTGACCACAGAGCCACGGCAGCCACGACTCCATCCCCTCGAAGATCTGACCCTCGGCGATGCGCTCCCACTGCTCCCGACCCCACGGCTCCGCGAGCAGCAGGCCGCGGGCGCGTTCGCGCACGTCGTCGGTCGGCAACAGCTCGCGCGCCGGGAACACCCACACGTCGGAGAGCTCGTCGGTCGACCGTTGATCGGCCACGGCGAAGACCGAGATGCGATCGACCTCGTCGCCCCACAGGTCGATGCGCACCGGGTGGTCGTCGGTCGACGGGTAGACGTCGACGATCGAGCCGCGCACCGCGACCTCGCCGCGCGACTCCACCTGGTACTCGCGGCGGTAGCCGGCGGCGACGAGCGCGGCGACGAGCGCGTCGCGGTCGACCTGCTGCCCAGCGCGTGATGTGGACCGGCTCGACGTCGGCGGCGTGCGGCCCGACCCGCTGCACCAGGGCCCGCACCGGGGCGACGACGACCGCCGGCGGGTCGTGACGCAGTCGCCACAGGACCCGCGACCGGCGCCCCATGGTCTCGAGCGACGGCGAGACCCGTTCGAACGGCAGGGTCTCCCACGCGGGGAACAGCTCGACCTCGCCCGAGCCGACCCACTGCGTGAGGTCGCGGGCCAGGCGCTCGGCCTCGGCTCCGGTCGCGACGCCGAGGAGGATGGGCCGCCGGGTGGTGGTGCGGGCGAGCGCGGCGACGAACAGCGCGCGCGCGGCATCCGGCGCCGCGACGAGCGACTCGCGCGCGATCACGGCGCGCAAGACCGGCTCCTCAGCGAGGAGCGGGACGAGCGAGGCGAGCGGCGGCGACGTTGCGGCCATCACGATCCGCGACAAGGGCCCGGCGCGAGCTCGCGCCGGGGGTGGATCACGCTAGTGGAAGCGGTTCATGGCGGCGTCGACGCCCTCGAGCGCGATGCACTCGATCGCGTCGGCCACGCGTTCGAGCGTGATGTCGACCTCTTCGCGCTCGCGCTTGGCGAAGCGGGCCAGCACGTGATCGGCGCCCCGCTCCTTGGAGGACGGCTTGTCGACGCCGATGCGGACCCGGACGAAGTCGTCCGTGTGGAGGTGCGCCACGATCGAGCGGAGCCCGTTGTGGCCGGCCAGGCCGCCGCCCACCTTCAGCCGCAGCGCGGCGACCGGGAGGTCGAGCTCGTCGTGCGCGACGACGAGCTGCGCGGGCCCGACCCCGTACCGGCGCACGAGTGCGGCCACCGCGAGGCCGGAGTCGTTCATGAACGTCGACGGGACGGCGAGTGCCACGCGCCGGTCGCCGACGTGCACCTCCGCGACCCGGGCTCGTTCCTTGCCCGGCTTCAGCGTGGCGCCGTGGCGCCGCGCCAGCAGGTCGACGACCTCGGCACCGACGTTGTGCCGGGTGCGCGCATACTCGTCGCCCGGGTTCCCGAGCCCCACGACGAGCAGGTCGGACGGCGTCCCTCGGCGGGCCTCGCCGCGCCGCCCGCGCAGCACGGACTACTCGCTGCCGGTGTCCTCGGCGGCGCTCCCCGAGGCTTCGCCACCCTCGTCCTCGACGCCCGCTTCGCCGCCCTCCTCCGAACCGGCCAGGCCGCGGGGGATGGCGACCTGCGCGACGAGCTCTTCGGCGTCGTGGGTCGCGGTGACACCGGCGGGCAGGGGCAGGTCGGCGATCCGCAGTTGCCCACCGAGGGCGAGCTCCGACACGTCGACCTCGATCGCGACCGGGATGTTGCCCGGCATCGCCTCGACGGTGATCGAGAAGCTGATCTGGTCGAGGATCCCGCCGTCCTTCACGCCGACGGCTTCGCCGACGAGGTGCAGCGGGACCTCGGCGCTGACGGCAACGTCACGGCGAACGCGCACGAAGTCGACGTGGAGCACCTCGCCGCGCGTCGGGTGCCGGTGGATCTGGCGCGGGAGGGTCAGCACGGTGTCGCCGCTCACCTGGAGGCTGATCAGCGTGTTGGCGCCACCCTCGCCGCCGAGAATGTGGGACAGCTCATGGGCGGGCACCGCGATGTTGAGCGTATCGGTGCCGAGGCCGTAGACGACCGCAGGGACCTGTCCGGAACGGCGCAGGCGACCCGAGGGCCGCGAGCCGAATTGGTCGCGGGCTTCGGCCGCGAGCGTGATGTCGGGCATGGCGCGCCGGACCTTTCGAAGAGATCGGGAGAAGCGATCAGCGGGACGACGCAGTTTACAGGTTGTCTCCGCTGAAGATCTCGCTGACGCTCGTGTCGGCGAACACGGCGTCGATGGCCTCGGCCACCACGGGAGCAATCGACAGCACCACCAGCGCGTCGAATGCCTTCTCGGGAGGGATCGGCAGCGTGTTGGTCACCACGACCCGGCGGATCGGCGCGTTCTTGAGCCGGTCGATCGCAGGCCCCGACAGCACCGCGTGGGTGGCGGCGACCCAGACCTCGCGGGCGCCCCGGTCGACGAGGAGCTTCGCCGCCGACGTGATCGTCCCCGCGGTGTCGATCATGTCGTCGATGAGCACGCAGACCTTGCCCGACACGTTGCCGACAACCTCGGTGGCCTCGGCGACGTTGTGCGTGCCCTTGGGCCGTCGCTTGTCGATGAACGCGAGGTCGGACTCGACACCCGACTCCACCAGGCAGTTCGCGAACCGGCGCGCGAGCTTCAAGCCGCCGGCGTCGGGTGAGACGACCATGACGTCGCCGGCGAGGTCCGCCGCGAGATGGCGTGCGAGCACCGGCACTGCGGTGAGGTGGTCGACGGGGAAATCGAAGAAGCCCTGGATCTGACCCGTGTGCAGGTCGACGGTGACGACACGGTCGGCGCCCGCGACGGTGAGCATGTCGGCGAGCAGGCGCGCCGAGATCGGTTCGCGGCCTTCGGCTTTGCGGTCCTGGCGCGCGTATCCGTAGAAGGGGCAGACCGCGGTGATGCGCTTCGCCGACGCACGCTTCGCCGCGTCGATCATGAGCAGCTGCTCCCAGATGCGGTCGTTGATCGGCTCGCAGTGCGTCTGGATGATGAAGATGTCGGCGCCGCGGATGCTGTCGAGGTAGCGCGCGTAGATCTCGCCGCTCGAGAACGTCGAGAGCTTCACGCCTCCGAGCGGCACGTCGAGGCACTTCGCGATCTCCGCCGACAGCTCCTCGTGACCCCGCCCGGCGAAGAGCATGAGCTTCTTCTTGGTGATCAGCTCCATCGCATCTCCTCACGCACCGGGTTCGTCGTGCTCCGTGGCCGCCTCGCGCGCCTTCGCATTCTCGCGCTCGGCATCCTCGCGCTTGGCCACCCAGCCTTCCTCGATTCGGGCCGGAACGCCACGGGCCAGCGCGCCCGCCGGCACGTCGCGGGTGACCACCGCGCCCGCCGCGGTGTACGCGCCGTCGCCGACCTCGACCGGCGCGACGAGCACCGTGTTGCACCCGGTGCGGACCTCCGCCCCGATCGTCGTGCGCTGCTTCGCGCGTCCGTCGTAGTTCGCGGTGATGGTGCCCGCACCGAGGTTGGCCCCCGGCCCGACCTCGGTGTCGCCCACGTACGAGAGATGCGGCACCTTCGCGCCCGGGGCCAGGACCGTGTTCTTGAGCTCCACGTACGTGCCCACGTGCGCGCCCGCCCCCACGCGTGTCCCCGGACGGAGTGACACGTACGGCCCGACGGTCGCGTCGGCATCGATCTGCGCTTCGCGGGCAACCGTCTGGCGCACGACCGCCCGCTCCCCGACCACGGTGTCGAGGAGCTGTGTCTCGGGACCGACGACGGCACCCGTGGCCACCCGGGTGGACCCCGCGAGGATCGTGCCCGGCAGGAGGCACACATCTCGCTCGAGCTCGACCGAGACGTCGACGTAGGTCTGCTCGGGGTCGGTCATCGTGACGCCCGCCCGCATCCACGCGCGGTTGATCCGGTACCGCAGGACTCGCTCGGCGTCGGCGAGCTGGGCGCGGTCGTTGACGCCCATGGCTTCGTCGGCGTCGCCGACGAGGACGGCCGCGACGGTCTCGCCCGCGTCGCGCAGGTGGCCGATCACGTCGGTGAGGTAGTACTCGGCCTTGGCGTTCTCCGGCCGCAGCGACTGCAGCGCGGACGCAAGGGCGTCACGGCGCAAGCAGTAGATCGAGGTGTTGACCTCGTCGACGGCGAGCTCCGCGGCGCCCGCATCGGCATGCTCCACGATGCGCACGACGCTGCCGTGGACGTCGCGCACGATGCGCCCGTACCCCGTCGGGTCGGCGACCCTCGCCGTGAGGATCGTCGCCGCGGCGGCTGCGTCACGATGCCGCGGCGACCAACCCCGCGAGCGTCTCCGACCGGATCAGTGGCACGTCACCGAGCACGACGAGGACGTCCGTCGCGGCGTCGCCCTCGACCAAGGCGCCGAGCGCGACGGCCATCGCGTCGCCCGTGCCGCGCTGCTCGGGCTGTTCGGCGAGCTCGTAGCGGTGGTCCGGAGCCGACCACGCGTCGACGGCGGCCCGCACCTGCTCGGACCCGTGGCCCACGACCACCACGATCCGGGCGGGCGCGAGCTCGTCGAGGGTGCCGAGCACGTGCCGGAGCATCGGGCGACCGCAGATCGGGTGCAGGACCTTCGGCGTCGCGGAGCGCATCCGCGTGCCCTCCCCGGCGGCCAGCACGGCAACATCGAGGTTCGAGTGGTCTCGCGCCGTCATCGCCACCTCCACGCCCCGTGTGCGCACCCGTCCGCGCCTCCGCTCCTCGGGTGGTGGCTCGGGGGCGAGGTTTCGAACCTCGACCTGGGACTCCAAAGGACCCCGTGCTGCCGTTACACCACCCCCGACCGTGCCGTGACCCTAGCCCGCACCCTTTGCACCACCGTGAGCCGATGTGACACGGAGACGGGGCCGCGGCTACGGTGCCGCCCGCCATGGGCTCCCTCATCAAGAAGCGCCGCAAGCGCATGCGCAAGAAGAAGCACAAGAAGCTGCTGAAGCGCACGCGCTGGCAACGTCGCCAGCAGGGTCGCTAGATCTCTCGCTCGCTCACTGCGGGCCGGGATACCCGGCCCGCGGCCGTTCGCTTGCTGGCGAGCGGCTCCTCGCTCCGCTCGTCCGCCGCCGCGACACGCGTCAACTGTCGAGGCGAACCCCGCGCGACACCGCCGCCGTCCCCACCACGGGCACGTGCAGCGCGCGCTGCACACGATCGACCGTCTCGGGCAGCACCCGAACGTCGTTCAGCGCGACGACGTAGGCCGATCCGCTCCCCGCGAGCAGGGCCGGCGCGCCCGCGGCCTGCTCGAGCGCCAGACGGAACTCGACCAGCCGCGGCTCGAGCGATTCCGCCGCCGGCTCCAAGTCGTTGGCCAGCTCGGGCAGGATCGACGCGATCCGGCGCGGCGCGGGAACCGACCTGGTCGCGCTCGGACCACCCAGCTCGTCCCAGTGGCGGTAGACGGCGGGGGTCGCCAGCCGGAAGGGCGGGACCGCGACCACGAACCCGACCCCGCGGGGGAGCTCGACCGGCTCGAGGAGCTCACCGCGGCCGCGCATCCGCGCCGCACCCCCGTGGAGGCAGAAGGGCACATCGGAGCCCACGCTCGCGGCGAGCTCCGCGAGCTCCGCGTCGTCGACGTCGACCTCGAGCAGCCTGCGCACCGCGAGGAGCGCGGCCGCCGCGTCCGCCGAGCCGCCTCCCAATCCCGCACGGCGGGATCCGCTTGCGCAGGACGAGCCGCACGCCGTGACCCGAACGGCCGGCCCGGGTGAGCAGCGCCTCCGCCGCCGCGGACGCCAGGTTCGTGTGGTCCGCGGGCACCGCCTCGTCACCGCCGCCCGGGGCCACCTCGATCCGGACCCCGCCCGGTGCGGGGACGGCGTACGCCTCGAGCACGTCGTGGGGCTGGCCCAACGACACGACGAGACCGTCCAGCTCGTGGTAGCCGTCCGGCCGGAGTCCCTGCACCCGGAGCGCGAGCGTGAGCTTGGGGTACGCCGTGGCACGAACACGGCGAAGCCTCATGCCGCGACCGACGAGCGTGCGAGCGCGGCCCACTCCTCGAGGCCCAGGGCCTCTGCCCGCGCCGTCGGCGCGACGCCTGCCGCGGTGAGCACGGCCTCGGTGGCGGCGCCCAAGACCGGCTGCAGGGATCGCCTGAGCATCTTGCGGCGCTGTCCGAATCCCGCGCGGATCGAGCGCGAACAGCTGACCCTCCGACGGGACGTTGACCGCGGGCCGCGCCGCGCCGGACCAGGGCGACGAGGGTCGACTCGACGTTGGGAGGCGGCAGGAACACCGTCGGGGGCACTCGACCCACGATCGCCGCCTCGGCGCGGTACGCGATGCGCACGGAGACGGCGCCGTAGTGCGCATCGCCCACGCGCGCGGCCATGCGCTCGCCGACCTCACGCTGCACCATCACCAGGATCCGGTCGACCGACGGGGCCTCTTCGAGCAGCCGCATGACGACCGGGACGGCGACGTTGTACGGAAGGTTCGACACGCACTTCCATCGCGGCGACGCAGCGAGCAAAGGGTCCCACGCGACCGCCAATGCGTCGGCGACGTGCACCTCGACGGACCGGCCCACCGCCTCGGCGTCGAGCACCGACTGCAGGACGGCCGCCAACGCGGCGTCGAGCTCGACCGCGAGCACGCGCGCGCCCCCGTGCGATGAGCTCGAGCGTCAGCGCTCCGAGACCCGGCCCGATCTCGAGGACGTGCTCGCCGGTTTCGAGCTCGGCGAGGCGGGCGATGCGGCGCGCGGTGTTCGCGTCGGTGAGGAAGTGCTGGCCCAGCGCCTTGCGCGGACGGAGCCCGTGCTCCGCGAGCAGTGTGCGCACGGACCCGGGAGACAAGGTGGGCATGGCCCGCTGACGCTACCGGAGCGCGCGGCGTGTGGTGTGGCTCAGACCCAGTGCAGCGTGCGACCGCAGCCCCACGCACCCCAACCGTGCGCCGCCTGGATGCGCTGGCCGACGGTGATCTGCTGCTCGCGTGTCGCGAGACCGGCGTTCGGCGCGAACTCGAATCCGCCGAAGGCCCGCCACGTCGGCCGGTAGATGCCGAGTCCGCCGTCGTACTGCGCGTCGGGTGCCTGGTCGACGGTGTCCCAACGGCCACCCGACTCGCACCGCGCCAGCGCGTCCCAGTGCCAGTCGGCCTGCGTCCCGTAGGCGACGATGCGGGGCACCGCCGCGGGCGACGGCACCCGCGACACCACCGAGCGCGACACTTCGACGCCGTTCTCACGCTTGATCGCCCAGGTCACGACGACCGCACCGGGCTTGCCCTCCTGCACCAGGCGGGTCTGCCCGATGGGCAGGTTGGGGTCGCCGACCTGTTGGGTGTTCGGTGCGAGCGGTTGGGTCTCCTGGATGGTCTCGTGCCCGACGCGGACGACCGTCACCTGGACGCCGCTGGTCAGCCGGCGGTCGATGTCGGGCTCGGTGTGGTCGTCGCCGACGAGCACCACGTGATAGGCGTCGAGCAGTTCGCCGACCGTGAGCGACGGGGAGTCGAACTCCGTGTTCGTGTCGTCGACGACGAGGGTGCCCTCGACCGGCGTGCGCAGCACGACCGTCGCGCCGGCGTCGAGGCGACCGGGTCGGTTGCGTACCACCATCGTCTTGGCGTAGCCGAGCGAGGTCGCGAGGCCCTCGGCGCTCCGCTCCGTCGTGGACACGGTGCTGACGGTGCCGTCCACGTCGACCGCGACCGGGAACCCACGGAGCACGCGCACCGACAAGCCGTCACGCAACGCCGTCGGAGCCGCGGGGACGACCTTGTCGCCGGGCTGGAGGCGGATGCCCCGCGAGACGAGGAGCTGGCGCACCGTGGGGCCGGCGGCGCGTACCCGCAAGGTGCGGCCGTCGACCCGGAGGGTGACGTCGGCCTGCGCGGTGCCGCCCAGGAGGTTCGTGCCGCCCAGGCCGACGACAACGGCGAGGGTGGCGCAGAGCAGGACGAGCAGCGCCCGTGGCGACGGCAGGACGTCCCAGACCAGCGCTCGTGCCGGTCGCGCGCGGCGCAGCGGGCACTTCGGGCGAGGGTTCGGTGGGGGGTGTGGGCACGCCCGGCAGCTCGCTCGCCTCGGGGAGCTCGGCGAGGTCGTGCAGCGGCAGCCAGGCGGCGGCGTCGTGCGGCTCGGCCCGCGCCGGCGACGGCGAGATGAGCGCCTCGAGGGCAACGAGTGCCGCGAGGTCGAGGGCGAGCACCTCACCCGACGGTGTGAGCAGCGCCTCGATGGACGGCAGCTCGTGGATGTCCTCGGGGAGCGGGAGCCAGGCTGCGGGGTCGTGCGGGTGAGCCCGCGCCGGCGACATCGGCCGGACGGACCCGGTCCGGGCCCGTCGCGTGCGGGGATGGCGAGCGGTCAGCGCCGAGATCGGCGGGAGCGAGTGCAGGTCGGCCGGGAGCGGCAACCATGCGTCCGCGTCGTGCGGCTCGGCGCGCGCCGGCGACGGCTTGATCGCGCGCGTCACGTGCGCAGGCAGCGCGCGTTCGCTCGTTCGTACTCGCGGCCGCGCTCCGGTGATCCGGCCGGCGCGGCTGTGGTGCTCGGCGATCGGGTTCCGCCTCCCGTCGTCTGCCCGCGAACACCGCCGGGACCCTGGGGGCCGGCCGGCGGATCAGGGGACGCTAGCGGACCGACTCGTGCAACGTCCACATCCGCGCCACGCCGATGCGTCGCCGCAGGTCAGCGCACGAAGTCGAACACCGCGGCCGCGTTCGCAGTGGTCGCGGCCGCGACCTCGGCGGCGTCGTCGCCGCGTGCGCCGGCAACGGCGTGACCGACGTCGACGACCCACGCGGGCTGGTTCTCCTGCCCGCGATGAGGAACGGGAGCAAGAAACGGGCTGTCGGTCTCGACGAGCGCGCGGTCGATCGGGCGTCGCGTTCGCGGCCGCGCGCACGTCGTCGGCGTTCTTGAACGAGACGATCCCGCTGAAGGACAGCCACGCGCCAAGTGCCAGCGCGCGGCGCGCGTCGTCGGCGTCGCCGGAGAAGCAGTGGAACACCGTACGGCGCGGCACACCTTCGTCGCCCAGCACACCGAGCGTCTCCGCCCACGCGTCGCGCGTGTGCACGACGAGCGTGCGATCGAGCTCGTGCGCGAGGCGGATGTGTGCGCGGAACGCCGTCTCCTGCGCGTCGGCCACCGAGTGGCGGTAGTAGAGGTCGAACCCGGTCTCGCCGATCGCGACGACCACGTCGTCGTGCGCGAGCTCGACGAGCTCGTGCCACTGCGTCTCGAGCTCGGACGCTTCGTGGGGATGCAGCCCGACGGTCGCGCGTACGTCGGGGAACCGGCGCGCGAGCTCGACGGCCGCACGGGAGGACTCGAGGTCGGTCCCCACGCAGACGAAGCCCACGACGCCAGCGGCGCGGGCCGCATCGAGGGCGGCGTCCGCGCCGGCGGTCAGCGACGCGAGATGGCAATGGCTGTCGATCCACTCCATGCCCAGGATCAGCCCTCGACGTCCATGCGGGGAAAGAGGGCCGCGCCCTTCTCGAGCGGAGCGCCGGCCGGAAGGAGACCCCATGCCGCGGCGGCGGGGAGTCGCTGATCGTCGGGACCTCCCGGGAGCCCGAGACGGCGCCACAGCTCGGCGCTCGCGGGGGATCAACGGCGCGGCCAGGAGCGCGACGATGCGCAGCGCCTCGAGGCAGTCGCCGAGCACCGCCGCAGCGCCGGCGGCGTCACCGGCCTTGTGCAGCGCCCAGGGTTGACGCTCCTCGATGTAGGCGTTGGTGGCCCGGATGAGCTCCCACACCGCGCCGAACCCGTCGGAGTAGTCGAGGCGTCCCAGCTCGGAGGTCAAGGTGTCGAATGCCCCCGCCGCGATCCCGACGAGCGGACCGTCCTCGCGCGCGTCGGGCACCATTCCCCCGCAGTAGCTCACCCCCATGTTCAGCACCCGGCTCGCGAGGTTGCCGAAGTTGTTCGCGAGGTCGGCGTTGTAGCGGGCGACCATCGCCTCGTAGCTGAAGTCGCCGTCGGGTCCGAAGTGCTGATCACGCAAGAAGTGGTAGCGGAAGCCGTCGACACCGAACTCCGCGACGAGATCGGCCGGTGCGATCTGGTTGAGGCGCGTCTTGCTCATCTTCTCGCCGCCGACGAGCAGGTATCCGTGGGCGAACACCTGCTTGGGCACTTCGAGTCCCGCGGCCAT
The DNA here is from genome assembly GCA_963815405.1 of uncultured Actinomycetes bacterium. Lineage (GTDB taxonomy): Bacteria > Actinomycetota > Acidimicrobiia > IMCC26256 > DASPTH01 > CAWFGR01. The sequence continues at coordinate 127,805 of CAWFGR010000008.1, read as the reverse complement.
CAGCATCGCGGGCCACCACACCGCGTGGAAGCGCAGGATGTCCTTGCCGATGAGGTGGTAGTCCGCCGGCCAGAACCGATCGAAGCGCGCGGTGTCGTCGGCGAAACCGACGGCGGTGCAGTAGTTGAAGAGCGCCTCGAACCACACGTACGTGACATGGCTCGGGTCCCACGGCAGCGGGATCCCCCACGAGATCGACTTGCGGCTCATCGAGAAGTCGCGCAACCCGCCCTTCACGAACCCGAGGACCTCGTTGCGACGCGAGTCGGGCTGCACCGCGTCGGGATGCGCGGCGTAGTAGTCGAGCAGTCGGTCCCCGAACGCGGAGAGCTTGAAGAAGTAGTTCTCCTCCGTGACCCGCTCGACGGGACGGCCGTGGATCGGACACAGGCCGTCGACCAGCTCGTCTTCGGTGTAGTACGCCTCACACGCGACGCAGTACAACCCTTCGTACGTTCCGAGCTCGATGTACCCGTTGTCGTACACGCGCTGCAGGAACGCCGCGACCGTGTGGTGGTGGCGCGGTTGCGTCGTGATGATGAAGTCGGTGTTGGTGACGTCGAGCAGCTGCCAGGTCTTGCGGAACGTCTCCGCCGTGCGCTCGGCCCACTCGTCGGGCGCCACGCCGTGTTCCTCGGCCGCGCGCTGGATCTTCAGACCGTGCGCGTCGCATCCCGTGAGGAAGACGACGTCGTCACCCCACATGCGGCGCCAGCGTGCGAGCACGTCCGCCGCGATCGTCGTGTACGCATGCCCGATGTGTGGCGCGTCGTTCACGTAGTAGATCGGCGTGGTGACGTAGAAAGGCCGCGACATGCGGGCTCGATGCTATCGATCCCTTTCGACGGCTCCGATCGATTGGGACCGGACGCGCGTCGCCGTCTCGTACGCACGGCGTCGTGGGACGCCGAGGTCCGCCGCCACCCGCGTCGCGGCGTCGCGGGTCGACAGCCCGGCGTCGAGCGCCTGGCGGACGTGCGCTTCGATCTCGACGTCGGCGACCTCGCCGGGCGGCGGCGCCGGCGCGACCACGATCACGTGCTCGCCACGCGGCTCGATCGCGGCCGCACGGGCCATCACATCGCCGAGCGTCCCGCGCCAGACCTCCTCGAAGGTCTTGGTGATCTCGCGCACGACCGCGACGTCACGGCGCGGCCCGCAGGCACCGGCGAGATCAGCGAGGGTCGCGTGCACCCGGCGCGGCGACTCGAACAGGATCACCGTGCGCGGCTCCAGCGCGATCTCCTCGAGCCGGGTGGTCCGCTCCCTCCCCCGTCGCGGCAGGAACCCCTCGAACGCGAACCGCGAGGTCGACAGACCGGACAGGACCAGCGCGCTCAGGACGGCGCTGGGTCCCGGCACCAGCTCGACGGGAAGCCCGGCATCGATGCACGCGCGCACCAGGCGCTCGCCCGGGTCGGAGACCCCCGGCATGCCCGCATCGGTGACGTAGGCGACCGTCGCACCGCCTCGGATCGCGGCGACCACGTCGGCGGCCGCGGCCGGCTCGTTGTGACCGTGGAGCGCACGCAGCCGACCCGCGGCCGGGATACCGGCATACGTGAGCAACGCCCGCGTGCGCCGCGTGTCCTCCGCGGCGATGACGTCGGCGTCGGTCAACGCGTCGACCGCGCGCGGCGACAGGTCGCCGAGGTTGCCGATCGGCGTTCCAACGAGCACGAGCCGCCCCAGACCCACATTCTTGGTCGCACTCGCCGCGGGCCGGGATACCCGGCCCGCGGACGCTCGCCGCTCCTCCTCGCTGGTCGCACTCGCCGCGGGCCGGGATACCCGGCCCGCGGACGCTCGCCGCTCCTGCGTCACTCCCGGATCTCGAGACAGTCGCCGACCGTGAGCTGCCATCGCTCGAAGGCCCCCGCCCGGGCCTCGACGACGAAGGCGGTGTGGCGCGCGATCGGGCCCAGCCGCCACGGCGCCAGCACGGCCGTGCGCAGCACGAACCCGTCGTCGTCGCAGCACGCCACGTCGAGCGAGAAGCGCAAGCCCAGGCTGTGGACGTGACGGCAGGGCCGCAACACCAGCACGCCTTCGAGGTCGTGGCGCCCGATCAGGCCGCGACGCCGGCGACCCGGGGTGTCGGCCAGCTCCACCGACGCGAGCACGTCGCCGTCACGCACCAACCAGGCCATCACGCACTCACACGTTGAACCGGATCTCGAGGACGTCGCCGTCGGCGACCTCGTACTCCTTGCCTTCCACGCGGATGCGGCCCAGCTCCTTCGCCTTGTTCCACGACCCGATGTCGAGCAGCTCCTGCCAGTCGATGACCTCGGCCCGGATGAACCCGCGCTGCAGATCGGAGTGGATCGAGCCGGCAGCCTCCGGAGCCTTCGCCCCGGCGCGGAAGGTCCACGCGCGCGACTCCTTGTCGCCGGTGGTGAGGAAGGTGCGCCGCCCGAGGGCGTGGTACGCGGCGCGCGACGACGCGTGGCACGACGCCCTCACCGAGCCCGAGGCCCTCGAGCAGCTCGGCCCGGGCATCGGGCTCCAGCTCGGCTGCCTCCGCCTCGAGCTGGAGGCACACCGCGAGCGCGTCGTCGCCGAACGGTGTCGCGATCGCATCGGCGTCACCGAGCTGGTCCTCCCCGATGTTCACGACCACCAACGTCCGCTTGTTGGTGAGCAGGAACACCGGCGCGAGCGCAGCGCGCTCTTCGTCGCTCAGCCCGGCGCGGTACACGGGCACGCCGTCCGACAGCGCAGCGAGCGCCCGCTCGAGCGCGGCGACTTCCCCGAGGATGGAGGCATCGCCTTTCGCCGCACGGCGCTGCCGGTCGATGCGGCCTTCGACCGACGCCAGGTCGGCGAGCACCAGCTCCAGCTCGAGCTCGAGGAGGGCGGCCCGGGGATCGGCCTCGCCGATCACCGACGGGTCGTCGAAGGCCCGCAGCACGAACAGCAGCGCGTCGCAGTCACGGAGCGCACCGAGGAAACGGTTCCCGAGGCCCTCCCCCGTGCTCGATCCCTTGACGAGCGCGGCGATGTCGACGACCTGAAAGCCCGTGTAGACCCGCTTCTTCGACTCCGACATCTCGGCGAGGCGGTCGACCCGCGCGTCGGGAACCGTGGCCACGCCAACCGTGGTCTCGGTGGTGGAGAACGCGTGGGGTGCGACGACCGTCGCGGCCCCGGTCAGCGCGTTGAAGAGGCTCGACTTGCCGCTGTTGGGCAAGCCGACGAGGCCGAGGTGCTCCACGTGCTCAGGCTACCGGCGACCCCTGAAGGGCGACCCGGACCGAGCGCTCCGCTACTGTCCTGCTCCTTCTCAATTGGCTGCTCCTCGTTGGCGTCGTCTGGTGACGCCGGCGGCTGCGCCCGAACCATTCGAGGAACCATGAGCAAGAAGACCACGAAGCGCAAGCTCCGCGCTCGCCGCAAGAAGGCCAACCACGGCCGTCGTCCCAACGCCGGCAGCCGGAGTTAGGGCCAGTTTCCCGCTCTCGGCGCCTGCGGCGCCGGGGCCACTCAGGCCACGCCTCGCTGCGGGCCGGGATACCCGGCCCACGGAAGCTCGGCTCTGCTTTCCCGCTCTTGGCGCCTGATCCTCGGGTCGTTCGCTGCGGGTCGGGATACCCGACCCGCGCACGCTCACTCCCGTCGGCGCCGGGCCACTCCGCTCGGCCGCGCTAGGGCACGCGGGTCGTCGTCGAGATCCCGAACCGGCGGGCGGTCAGGGCCTTGAGACCTCCGGGGAACGACCGCCGCGACGCCCGTTCGATCCGTGCGACTGCTCGCTGCGCGTCGACGTCGCCGCCGAATGCCTTCAGCGCCAGCTCGGGCTCGGTGTTGGCGATGCCGAGGATCGCGCCCGCCGCTCCGGCGCCTCCGGCCAGGATGAGTAGCGCCGACGAGCCCGTGTAGACGGCCCGCGCGGGCGTGAGCACGTCGAGCTCCTCGAGGAGGCGGGTGGCGTCGCCACTCGAGTCCTTCACCCCGGCAAGCGGCAACGACGTGAGCTCGTCCACGGTCAGCCCGGGCGCCGACATCCGGGGGAAGTGGTAGGCGAGCACCGGCCGACCGGCCGCCGCCTCGACCACGGGCTCGTAGTAGCGCGCCAGCCCCGCGGAGCCCGGTGGCGGCAGCACGACGAACCCGTCGGCGCCCGCATCCAACGCCGTGTGGGTGCGGGCAACGGCCTGCCGGCTCGACGGCGCACCGCTGCCCACCAGCACCGGAACGTCGGCGGGGACGGCTGCGCGCACCGCGCGCGTGAGCGCGACCCGTTCGTCGATCTCGAGGGTCGCAGCCTCGCCCGTCGAGCCCGCGACCAGCACACTCGCGATGCCGCACTCGACGATCCGCCCGGCGAGCTCCGCGGTTGCGGGCGCGTCGACCGCGCCGTCGGCGGCGAAGAGCGTGAGCAGCGCCACACCCACGCCGGTGAAGAGGGGCTCGGCCATCTCGACCACGGTACCGGTGCAGCCACACCGGTAGCGTGGGAGTGATGGACCTGACGCCCCTCATCCAACCGGCCGACACGAAGATCGTGCTCGTCGTGATGGACGGGCTCGGCGGGTACGCCGACGCCGAGCACGGGACCGAGCTCGAGGAGGCCGTCACCCCGAACCTCGACGCGCTCGCCGCCGATGGCGTGACCGGTATGGCCGAGCCCGTCGGCCCCGGGATCACGCCGGGCTCGGGTCCCGGTCATCTCGGTCTGTTCGGCTACGACCCCCAGCACTTCGAGCTGGGTCGGGGCGCGCTCTCGGCCGCGGGTCTCGACTTCGCGCTGCGACCCGGCGACGTCGCAGCGCGCGGCAACCTCGCGAGCCTCGCCGCCGACGGCACCGTCGGTGATCGGCGCGCCGGACGCATCCCCGACGACGAAGCGCGGGCGGTGGTCGAACGGCTGCAGGCATCGATCGCGATCGACGGTGTCGAGGTGTTCTTCCGCCACGAGCGCGAGCACCGGGTGCTCGTGGTCCTGCGCGGCGCGGGCCTCGACCCCCGCGTCTCCGACACCGACCCACAGCGGGTCGGTGTCGCCCCGCACACCCCCGAGGCCCTCGACCCCGAGGCCAAGCACACCGCCGAGCTCTTCGCCGAGCTCGACGGCCAGGTCCGCGCGCTGCTCGCTCACGAGCCGAGGGCGAACGTCGTGCTGTTGCGCGGGTTCGACACGCACCGCGAGCTCCCGGACTTCGCCGATCGCTACGGACTGCGTGCCGCGGCCGTCGCGATCTACCCGATGTACCGCGGCATCGCGCGCCTGTTGGGCATGGACGTGCTGGGGCGACCGGCCGATCTCCGCGAGCAGCTGGTCACGCTCCGCGATGCTTGGGCGGACTACGACTACTTCTTCTTGCACCACAAGTACACCGACTCTGCCGGTGAAGACGGCGACCGTGCCCGCAAGGTCGCCGCGATCGAGACGCTCGACGCAGTGATCCCCGAGCTCCGCGCGCTCGGTCCGGACGTCGTCGCGGTGAGCGGCGACCACTCGACCCCCTCGCAGATGGCCGCGCACTCGTGGCACCCGGTACCGGTGCTGTTGTGGAGCACGCGCTGTGGTCGCGACGACGTCGCACACTTCGGCGAGCGCTGGTGCCGCCACGGCGGCCTCGGCACGCGGCCCATGAAGGACCTCATGGCCTTCCTGCTCGCGAACGCCGGCCGGCTCCAGAAGTACGGCGCCTGATTCCCGCTCTTGGCGCGCGGCGCCGGGCCGCTCAGGCCACGCCTCGGCTCTGATTCCCGCAGCGAAATTCAAATGGAGGGTTGGGTCAGGTCGTAGATCGTCACGCCCGACACGGTCTGCGCGGTGAAGCTCGCACGCACCCAGGCCGCGATCTCGGCCGAGCTCGCGCTGCCACCACCGGCCCCGGCGCCGCCGATTCCGCCGCCCGAGTCGATGTAGTAGTGGATCTTCCCGGCGCGGACGTAGGCCTGGAACTCGGCGAGGCTCGGTGCGGGGTCGGTGCCGTTGAAGCCGCCGATCGCCATGATGGGCTCACCGGAGGCGAGCTGGTGGCTGCCGGCGGTATTGGCGCCCACCGCCGCGGCCGTCCAGCGGAAGCCGTCGGAGCCCTGGCGGAGCAGCGCGGTCAGCTCGGAGCCGACGTTGGTGCCGTTGAGCAGGCCGCCGAGGCCGCCGCGACCACCCGCCGCAGCACCGCCGAGGCCTGCGCCCGGGCCCGCGCCGGGGCCACGGAAGCCTCCGGCGTTGGCACCACCGGGGAACGTGCCTCCCTGGCCCGGGTTGAAGCCGCCCGCGGGCGCGCCGGCTCCGGGGCGGGTGAAGCCGCCTCCGGCCGCGCCGCCGGGCGGTCCACCCGCAACAGGGCCGCCGACACCGCCGGGGCCCCCACCCGGACCGAAGCCCGCGCCCACGACCGCCGGTCCGGCCGAGGGGATCGCGCCGCCGTAGGCCGTCGACGCGGTCGCGATGCTGTACGCCGCGGGTGCCGCGAGCGCGATCGCCGCGCCGGCGAGGCCGGCCGCAAGGCTGACCTGGCGTCGCGCGCCGGTCGGGATGCACACGAGGATCCCCGCGGCAAGGCCGCCGAGCACCACGACGATGCGCAGCCACGGGTTCCACGTCGGGGTGCGGTCGAGCAACGCACGCGCCCAGAACGCGGTCGCGATGATCGAGGCGCCGAGCACCGCCCGCGCGAGCCAGTGCCGGCGGGCGCTCCAGAACGTCAACGCACCGATGCCGACCACGGCGCCGATCGCGGGCGCGAGCGCCACCGTGTAATAGGGGTGGATGATGCCCTTCGCCAGGCTGATCGCCGCGCCGGTGACGAACAACCAACCGCCCCACAGGATCAACGATGCGCGGAGCCGATCCGTCCGCGGGCGTCGCCATGTGACGGCCAGACCCGCAACAAGCAGGATGAGCGCGGCGGGCAGCAACCAGGACACCTGACCGCCGAACTGCGGGTTGAACAACCGCGTCCACCCGGTCGGTCCCCACCGGCCCGTCTGCCCGGCGGCGCCACCTCCGACGCTCCCCGACTCGTTGCCGGTGAGGCGACCGAAGCCGTTGTAGCCGAAGAGCACGTTCCAGAAGCTGTTGTTCTGCGAGCCGCCGATGTAGGGACGGCTGCTCGCCGGCGTGAGCTCGACAACGGCGATCCACCATCCGAACGAAAGGAGCATCGCGATGCCGAGCGCGACGAGTTGCAGGAACCGACGGAGGAGCTTGGGCGGGCCGGCCACGAGGTAGACGAGGCCGAACGCGGGGAGCACGAGAAACGCCTGGAGCTCCTTGGCCAAGAACGCGAAGCCCATGAGCACGCCCGTGGCGACGAGCCAGCGCGTACGTCCGTCCTGGACCGCGCGGGTCATCGTGGAGGCGCCCGCAGTCATCAACAGCACGAGCAGCGCGTCGGGGTTGTTGAAGCGGAACATCAACGCGGCGACGGGCGTCAACGCCATCGTCGCACCCGCGAGCAACGCCGCGGCCGGTGAGAACCACCGGCGCACGGCCGCGTAGAGCAGCCCCACCGCGGCGACTCCCTCCAGCGCCTGCGGCACGAGGACGCTCCACGAGCTGAGCCCGAAGATGCGCGCCGAGATCTCCATCGGCCAGAGCGAGGCGGGTGTCTTGTCGACGGTGATGAAGTTCGACGCGTCGGTCGAGCCGAAGAGGAACGCCTTCCAGCTCTTGGTGCCGGCCTGCACGGCCGCCGAGTAGTAGGTGTTCGCCCAGCCCGACGCGCCCAGGTCCCAGAGGTAGAGGGCAGCGGTGAGGGCCAGCAGGGCGAAGAGCGCCGGCCGCACCCACGCCGGGTCCTCGGGACGGCCGCGCCACCACGACTGCACCCACGAGCGCCGGGTCGCGTCGCGCGTCGTGGCGGGCCCGACGGGTTCGACGTCATGCGCCGGGGGCGCCGTCGGCGGCGACAGGGTCGTGCTGGTCATCGGGTCCTCTTCGGGTCAGGCCGCGCGCTCGGTCGGAGTGTGCGACTCGTGAACGAAACACTCGGGCACGGGCGCCACCACGAAGACGAAGCGGTCCAGCAGCACGAACTGCGCGACCCACAGCGCTCCGAAGGTGGCGAGGTTGCCGAGGGGCAGCATGAGTGAGCGCAGCAGTGGCGCCCAGTGCGCAGTGGCCAGGTCGATCCGGCCGACCACGATGGTGGAGATCACCAAGCCCGCGAGCGACAGTGCGACGAACGGCACCGCTTCGGAGCCGAGCTGCCCGTGTCCGCGGCGACCCCATGTCCAACGCCGGTTCGCGACGTACGAGGGGACGATGCCGCAGCAGACCGCGATCACGTTCGCGGTCGTCGCCGGCATCCCCGCGCCCACACTCAACGCCACGAGCGCTGACAGGCTCAGCGCGGTGGTGACGACGGAGACCGCCATGCAGCGCGGCGACACGGCGTCCAACCGCGGATCGCGCGCAGCACGGAGCGCGACCGCCTTCACGAGGCGCCCCGCGTCGAGATGCTCCGGACGAGGAGGAGCCGCGCGCAGGCGGCCAGCGCCCACGTCGCCGCGAGGGCGCCGAGCTCGGCCCCGCGCCCTCCGCCCGCGGCGTGCACGGCCGCGAGCGCAACGCTGGTGAGCACGAGTGCGCCGAGGTACACGAGGAACGCGCCGCGCCAGTCGGGCCGGCGCGTGCGCGCAGTGAAGCGAGTGTTCGCCCACGTGTTCGCCACGAAGGTCGCGCTCACCGCGGCGACGTTCGCGACGACCGCGCCGAACGGACTCCGCAACACTAGGAACAACGACAGTGACGCAAGCGTGCTGAGCACCCCGATGGTGACGAAGCTCACCAGCCAGCGCCCGAGGTCGTCGGCGAGCGCCGGGCGAGCCAGCGAACCGAGATCGAGGCGCCCACGACCGGAGGCGAAGCTTCGACCCATGCGGATCGTGCCTCGCAGATCGCCGATCGCGGTGCGCGCGATGTCGACCCGACTGTCGGCATCGTCGACCCAGTCGACCGGGACCTCGTGGATTCGCAGGCCGTTGCGCTCCGCGAGCAAGAGGAGCTCGGTGTCGAAGAACCAGCCGTCGTCATGCACTGCGGGCAGCAACCGGCGGGCGACATCTGAGCGAACGGCCTTGAAACCACATTGCGCGTCGCGCACACGTGTGGCGAGCGCGCTCCGCAGCAGCAGGTTGTACGCCCGCGAGATCAGCTCGCGCTTGGGACCTCGCGCGACACGTGCACCCGGCGCGAGGCGCGAGCCGATGGCGACGTCGGAGTGACCGGAGATGAGCGGCGCGACGAGGGGCAGGAGCGCCGCGAGGTCGGTCGAGAGGTCGACGTCCATGTAGGCCACGACGTCCGCGTCGCTCGCCTCCCATGCGTGGCGCAGCGCGAGCCCACGTCCCTGGCGGTCGAGATGGAGCGCCCGCACGCGCGGCAGCGCATGCTCGAGCGCCTGCGCAACCGACCACGTTGCGTCGTCCGACGCATTGTCGACGATGGTGATCTGCCAGGCGAAGGGGAACGCGAGCTCGAGGTACTCGGACAGCCGCGCCACGCTCGCCTCGAGCGCGCTCGCCTCGTTGTAGACCGGGATCGCGATGTCGACCACGGTCCGCGCCGGGTCGGGCGGGAGCGCGCTCGCAGGGGCACCCTCGGGTTCCCCCACCGGGGTTGGGTGATCGACGGTCTGCATGCGCAGAACCTCTCCCGCGCCGCGCAAGGGTGCGTCGCAACCACGCGAGAACCAGGTAAGAACGCCCGAATGCCGCATCGCGGCGCGCGCCGCCCGTCGCACGGTCGGCGTAACGTCGGGTCCTCTCGAAGGACGGGACGGTATGGAGGAACGACGGTCCTCGGCCGGGACCCCCGTGGGCCGGCGGGTGTTCCTCGGCCTCATCGGCGTCGGCGCGGCGGGCGTGCTCCTCGGCGCGCAGGTCCAGGACTTCCTCGAGCGGACCGTCGGCACACTCGTCTCCAAGGACGGGACCGGGCTCGCCGGGTTCCTGCCGCTCGGCCGCTTCCGCTTCTACACGGTCACCGGGCAGTTCCCGAAGCGCAGCCGGGCCGACTACATGCTCAAGGTCCGGGGGCTCGTGGCGGAGCCGATCTCGCTGTCCTTCGCCGATCTCCAGTCGATGACACCGACACACCTCACGCGCGACTTCCAATGCGTGACCGGATGGCGCGTCCCCGAGGTGCACTGGAGTGGGGTGCGCCTCGCCGACGTCCTCGACGCGGCGGGCGCGTCCTCGGAGGCACGCGGTGTACGACTCACCTCGTTCGACGGCGCGTACACCGAGACGCTGACGATGAGCCAGGCCCGGCGCAACGACGTCATCCTCGCCTACCAGCTCGAGGGCAAGGACCTCGGCAGCGCACACGGTGGTCCGGTGCGCCTGTACGTCGCGCCGATGTACGGCTACAAGTCGCTGAAGTGGCTGGAGACGATCGAGGTGTCGAACAACCTGCCTCCGGGCTACTGGGAAGAGCGCGGCTACGACATCGACGCGTGGGTGGGCCGTTCGAACGGGCGGACCGACGATGCCACCTGACCGCCGATCCAACCGCCCGCGTGATCGAGAGGCGCCGTTGCTGCGCTTCGACCGCGTCGAGCGCGCCGCGCACTGGTGCACCGCGACCATCTTCGTGTCGTTGATGCTGACCGGCGCCGCGCTGTACGCCGGACCGGTGTCGCAGCTCGTGGGTCGTCACGGCACCGTGCGCACGGTCCACGTGTATCTCGGGTTCGCGCTGCCGATCCCGTTGCTCGTCGCGCTCGCGGGCAGGTGGGGCACGCGCCTTCGCGCCGACCTCACCCGGTTGAACCGTTGGACGGCCGACGACGCGCGCTGGTTCCGTCGTCGCCACCGCCGGGTCGTGCGCCTGGGCAAGTTCAACCCGGGTCAGAAGCTCAACGCCGCGTTCCTCGGCGGCGCGGCGGCGACGATGTTCGCGACGGGCCTGCTCCTCCACTGGCACGACTCGTTCCCGCTCGACTGGCGCACCGGCGCAACGTTCGTGCACGACTGGTTCGCGCTCGGCATCTGGCTGTCGGTGCTCGGCCACATCTGGCTCGCGACACGCGAGCGTGTCGTGCTCGACGGCATGGTCCACGGAACGGTCCCCGCCGACTGGGCGCGACGCACGGCGCCGCGCTGGTACGCGGCGGAGCGGCGTAGTCAGCCGGGAGCCAGCGAGGCGTCGGTCACATCAGGGGCCGCGACGCTCGATCTCCCCGAGGGAGCCTGACCGGTCGTCGCTAGGCTCCGGCCGTGCCCATCGACCCTGCAACCCTGGTGCTGCCGAGCCACCTCCATCCCGGTGACGGCCGGTTCGGCTCCGGACCGTCGAAGGTCCGGCCGGAGGCGATCGCCGCGCTGGCGGGCACCGCCGAGCACTACCTCGGCACCAGCCACCGGCGAGACGGGGTGCGCTCGGTGGTCGGTCGCATCCGGGCCGGGCTCGCCGAGCTGTTCTCGCTTCCCGATGGCTACGAGGTGCTGCTCGGCAACGGTGGCAGCACCGCGTTCTGGGACGCCGCGGCGTTCGGGCTCGTCGAACGGCGGGCCCAGCACCTGGTGTTCGGCGAGTTCTCGTCGAAGTTCGCGGCGGTCACCGCAGCCGCGCCCTTCCTCGAGGCGCCGGAGGTCATCGAGACGGAGCCCGGCACGCACCCCGAAGCCAAGCCCTCGGACGTCGATGCCTACGCGTTCCCCCACAACGAGACGTCGACGGGCGTCATGCTCGACGTGCGCAGGCCTACGGCCGACGGCCTCGTGCTCGTCGACGCGACCTCCGGGGCCGGTGGCCTTCGCGTCGACGCGTCGCAGTTCGACGTGTACTACTTCGCGCCGCAGAAGTGCTTCGCCGGCGACGGCGGGCTGTGGGTCGCGTTGTGCTCCCCCGCCGCGCTCGCACGGATCGAGCGCCTCGCCGCGAGCGATCGCTGGATCCCAGCGTCACTCGATCTCGCGATCGCGCGCGAGAACTCCGCGCTCGACCAGACGTACAACACACCCGCACTCGCGACGCTGTTCCTGCTCGCCGACACCGTCGAGTGGATGCTCGAGCTCGGTGGGCTCGAAGCCACGGCTTCGAGATGTGACCGGTCCGCCGAGATCCTCTATGGCTGGGCCGAACCGAGCCCCGTCGCCACGCCGTTCGTGGCGAAGCCCTCGGAACGCAGCCACGTCGTCGGGACGATCGACTTCGACGGCGTCGACGCGGCCGCGATCGCGACGGCACTCCGCGCCAACGGCATCGTCGACACCGAGCCGTACCGCAAGCTCGGCCGCAACCAGCTACGCGTCGCCATGTTCCCCGCCATCGACCCGGACGACGTCGCCACCCTCACCCGCGCCATCGACCACCTGGTCGACGCCCTGGGCTAACTGAGACTCTTCACGCGACGAGCTCGAAGTCACAACGCGGACCCACCACGCCGGCGACGCGGGCATCGGCTGAGCAGGACGATCCGCAGGTTGGCGCCAGAGTGGCGCTATGACAATCGCTTCAGCGCCACACCGTCGATCATCGGACCACGACAACCACGGCGATGCCACCCAGGACGACCCCACCGGCGAGCTCGACGAGCGGGTAGCGCACCGGGATCCGCCAGCCGCAGGCGCGGCAGCGGCCGCGGAGCAGGAGCCACGACACGACGGGCGCGTTGTCCCGCGGCTGCACGGCAGTTCCGCACGACGGACACCGTGATCCGGGGCTCACGATCGACTGACCCTGCGGCACCCGGCTGATCACGACGTTCGCGAACGAACCCAGCAGCAGCCCGAGGACGAACGCGACGACGACCACCGGCACCGCCATCCGGGCAGCCTCGCACGCGGCGACAAGAATGCGGTCGATGCGCCTCGCAACGGTCCGCACCGAGCACGGGCTGCGCGCCGCGCGAGTCGACGGCGAGCGGCTCGTCGGGCTCGATGCACCCGACGTCGGCGCGCTGCTTGCGGCCGGCCCGGCGGCACTCGACCACGCCGCGACGGTGACCGGTCCGCACCTCGACCTCGCGACCGCCGACCTCGCGCCCGTCATCCCCCTCCCCGGGAAGATCGTGTGCATCGGGAAGAACTACGAGCACCACATCCGGGAGACGGAAAGCGAACCGCCGCAGCATCCGACGCTGTTCGCGAAGTTCGCCGAAGCGTTGATCGGCGCGCGAGACCCGATCGTGCTCCCCGCGGTGTCGACCATGGTCGACTGGGAAGCCGAGCTCGCAGTCGTCATCGGTCGCCCGGTGCGCCATGCCGATCGCCAACACGCGCGCGACGCCATCGCGGGTTTCACGATCTGCAACGACATCTCGGTGCGCGACTGGCAGTACCGCACCGCGCAGTGGCTCCAAGGCAAGACCTTCGAGCACACGACGCCGATCGGCCCGACGCTCGTCACCGTCGACGAGCTCGGGAGCGCGACACCGGACCTCGAGATCCGCTGCGTCGTCGACGGCGAGGTTCGTCAACAGGCCCGCACCGGCGACCTGCGCTTCGGGACGATCGAGCTCGTCGAATACGTGAGCACGATCATGACCCTGCGACCGGGTGACCTGATCTCGACCGGCACGCCGGGCGGGTGCGGACATTGGATGCGCCCGCCCCGCTACCTCGCATCCGGCCAGGAGGTCCGCACGAGCATCGAAGGGATCGGCGAGCTCCGCAACGTCTGCACCGCCGAGCGATTCGCCTGACGCTCGGGGGCGAGCGGGTCAGCGGGTGAGCGCGACGACGTTGTTGAGAACGGCCACGCCCCATAACAGCACTGCAGCCCCCAGCAAGCCTCCGGCAAGCCGACGGACCAGCACCAAGCGTCCAAGCGCGAGCAACGCGAGCAGACCCGTGGCCAGTGGCCCGAACAGAGTCGCCCGCAGCACGAGCACCGCGCCCGTGCCGAATCGCTCCATCAAGCGACTCAAGACCGGGTTCACCTCGACGCCGTGCCCGCCACGCAACGCCACGTAGGTAGTCGCCGCGTCGGCAATCGCCAGCACACTCGCGAGGACCCATCCAACGACCACGCGTCGTTCGCGCCAGAAGTTCGCCAACCCGCGCTCGGGCCGCAGCGACGGGAACGTCGCCGCCGCCCGCGCGCGAGCACCACCCACGACCCCCACCAGCCCTTCCATCCCGCACCTCCCGAGCGAGAGCGTAACCCGCTCGGGGCGACACGATTTCCGTCCGCCTCCGGCCGCTCGGGTGCGCGGCGATTGCCCGAGCGCGACGAGTTGACGGCCGTACGCTCCCGACCATGGTCGACGCGAACACGGGCTCCATCGACGTTGCACTGGGAGCCCTTCTGGAGCGCGGCGGCAGCGACCTCCTGCTGCTTGCGGGCTCGCCGCCGCTCGCCCGCGTCGACGGTGAGCTCTCGTCGCTGGACGGGCCGAAGCTGACTCCACCCGACACCGAGCAGATAGCCCGCGAAGTGCTCGGCGACTCGTGGGATGAGCTCGTCGCGAGCCGTGAGCTCGACTTCTCGTTCAACTGGGAGGGTCGGGCGCGATTCCGCGCCAACGCCTACCACCAGCGCGGGTCGGTCGCGCTGGCGTTCCGGGTGCTGCCGTTCCACATCCCGTCGTGTGACGAGCTCGGCCTCCCCACGATCGTGCAAGCGTGGACGAAGCTGCCGCAGGGCCTCGTCCTCGTCACCGGGCCGACCGGGTCGGGCAAGTCGACCACGCTCGCCAGCATGATCGATGCGATCAACACCACCCGCGCGTGTCACATCGTCACCATCGAGGATCCCGTCGAGTACCTGCACCCCCACAAGCGCTCGGCGGTCAGCCAGCGAGAGGTGGGCCACGACACGGCATCGTTCGCGCGTGCGCTGCGTTCCGCGCTGCGCGAGGACCCGGACGTGCTCCTCGTCGGCGAGATGCGCGACCTCGAGACGATCGCGGCTGCGCTCACCGCCGCGGAGACGGGCCACCTCGTCTTCGCGACACTGCACACCAACGACGCCGCACAGTCACTCGACCGGATCGTCGACGCGTTCCCTCCCGATCAGCAGGCTCAGATCCGGGTCCAGCTCGGCGCGACGCTCCAGGGCGTCGCGTCGCAGCGGCTGCTCGCCCGGATCGGCGGGGGCCGGGTCGCGGCGTTCGAGATCTTGGTGGCCACACCTGCTGTCCGCAACCTCATCCGCACGGGCAAGACCGCACAGCTGCGCAACGTCGTCGCAACGAGCGTCGCCGACGGCATGACGACGCTCGAGCGTTCGCTCTCCGAGCTGGTCGCCCGCGGCATCGTCGCTCGGGAGGAGTCACTGGCGGTGAGCCTGTACCCGCTCGAGATCCGGCCCTGAACGCAGAGGAGCCGGGTCTTGCGACCCGGCTCCTCGTGCGACCTCGGTGAGCAGTTAGAAGGAGCTACACGCCGGGCTCGCCGTGACCACGCCAGTGCTAGCGGCGTAGCCGATCGTGTAGCCGTTGGTCGTGACCGGCGCCGACTTCAAGAGATTGGCCGTCACCAATGCCGGGATGTCCGCCGCGTACGCGTTGTTCAGCGCGTAATAGGCGTCCGATGCGGTCTGCACGGTGGCGACGTCCGACTTGCAGGCCGCCCCCTTGCTCTTGCCGCTGATGCCACCGACCGCGAACACCACGACGGACGCGAGTACGCCGAGGACCACGATCACCACCAGAAGTTCCACGAGCGTGAAGCCCGCTTCACCGGAGCTTCGACGCTCCATCGCCTTCCGAGTCATTCCATGCCTCCATGCTTGAGCCCAAGAAACGGCGGGTCTTCCGCTCTTGAAATTTCGGCCAGCACGACTCCGACTTGAGGGCGAAATACGTCAATTCCGAGACTCAGACCCGCCGCCACGACACCACCGCGGGGGCCGACCCGACGACCGAGGTGATCGTGATGACGGCCTGGGCGATCGACGGCGCCCCGGTGGACGGGGTTGCGGTGGCGCGCACTACGACCGTGCGCGGCGTCGTGGACGCCGACCCTCCTCCGCTGGCGAGCGTCGCACTTCCAGCGCCCGAAGCCATGTCGATCACGATGCTGTCGGCGATCAGCCCACCCATGAGCTGGGCGGCACCGCTCGCGTCGTCGTTCGGAAGGCGCGCGACGGTCACGTCGGATTGGGCGACGTACACGAGGCCGTGGACCACCACGTCGGCCGCCTTGCCGCCCGTGTCGTACACGTCGGAGGCCGTCGACGCCGTGTACGGCGCGCCGGTCGTTCCCCCCGTGCCCTTGCTGGCCCAGATCGAGACCCCCGGCGTCGCCGCCGCGTCGGCACCGGACGGGGATCGAGCGAACAGCTCGACGTTCGTCGTCTTGGCTGTTCCGAACTTCAGCGTGGAGTCACCTCCGAGGACGAACGTCACGCCGCTCCCCGCGGCCGTGTAGCCGGCCGGCCACGCGTCCGCGGCGGCCGCGTCGTCGGCGCACGGCGTCACACTCGACAGCGCCGCATCGGATCCGCGGGCACCCCCGGTGACGTCGCCCTGAATCGTGAAGGTTCCGATACCGTCGAAGTAGTAGGTGCCGCTGGCGAAGTAGTAGCTCTTGTTCGTCTTGAAGTTCGCCAACGTCGTGTATCGGCCCGGGTAGTAGATGATGCAACTGTCGACGGTCTGCGGCGCAGGGTTCACCGGGCTCGTCGGGGGGATGAACACGGTCGGCGTCGCCACAGTCGGGCTGACGTTCGCGTTGCACGCGCCCGTGACCTGCGGGTTGGTGGTGTCATCGTACGGGCAGGTCGCCGCAGAGGTGTCGAGGTTGCCGCCGATGATCACATCGCCCTTGTCCTTCGTCGGCATCGTGAACGGACCGGCGGTGTACACGTTCCCGGAGATGCCCATCTCCAGGTTCTTGTTGCCCGATCCCATGGTGGTGATGCCTGCAGAGCCGAGCGCCATCATGGCGTAGTCGAGTGACTTCACACCGCCGGAGATCGTCGTGCACGTCGCCGAGATGGCCTGGCCGTTGATCGCAGGGATCGCGATGGCCTTGGTTCCGGTGGCGACGTTCGGGCAGTAGCTCGGCGTCGCGTGCGCGTCGCGATCGGCGCGCATCATCTGGATCGCGGCGTCGACCCCGCCGTCAGCCGCATATGTCGCGTTGGTCGCGCTGCGCGCGACACCGGTCGTCTTGAACGCGACCTGCCCGACGGCGAGCACCGCCACGACGAACGCCGAGAGCACGATGAGGACAGCCAGCGCGAGGATGAGCGACGCGCCGTCCTCGCCGCGGCAACGTCGCCGATTCATGGGGTCCTCCGGTTGGCGGACACGGTGAACGTATAGGGCGAGGCTTCCTGCGCGGACTTGCGCTCGGTCACCTTGACGTCGACGCGAGCGCCCGATTTCGCCACCGCGACGCTCGACCCACTGGCGAGGTTGCGCGCAACGACGACGACAGTGGCCGCGCCGCCGTTCGTGCACGCGTAGCGCTTCAGCAGGTACGTACCACCGGAGCTCACGATGGCGTAGGCGGCCATGTAGGTCGTCGTGGTTGATCCCTGCGTCTCCGACCACGACACGCGGCAGCTCGTTGGCGACGCCCGAGCACTCGGTGTTGCTCGTCGGCTTGTACACCACCGACGACGAGCCGTTGCCCGCGCTCTGGAGGTCACGCACCAAGTAGATCGACATCAGCTGGGCATCCGCCGAACCGGCGAAGCGATTCGCAGTCGTGTCCGTGTTCTGGAGCCCGATGACCACGGCGGCCCCGAGAGGCAGCGCGATCACGCCCAAGATCGCGATCGAGACGACCAGCTCGACGAGCGTGAAGCCGCGCTCGCCACGAACGCGGCGACTCATATCTGCGGTCGCTTCACCACGTCGACCGAATCGGTCGACTTCCCGTCCGGGCTGGTCGCGGTGATCGTCACCAGCTGCAGACCGCCATCGGTCGCCGGGCACGTCGTTGCGAACACCGAGCCGTTCCAGCGCTTGACCGCCGTGACCACCAGGTTCGAGCTGGACCACCCGCTCGGCAGCGTCACGTTCTGCGACGGAACATACGAGCTCGTGCTCACATCGGGGCAGGGCACGTAGGTCTGGCTCTTCACGGACTCCGCCGCGCTCACGAGCACGACATTCGCGTTCGCGCTCCCGCGGTGCACGGCGGAAAGGCGAATCGCGGCGGCGAGACCACCGATGAGCGCGGTGAACGCGATGGACATCACGGAGACGGCGACGAGGATCTCCAGGAGCGTGTCGCCGTCCTCGCCGCAAGCCCGGCGGCGAGTGCATGGCATCACCCGACTCCGGACTGGTTGAAGATGCCGTACATCGCCGAGATGAGCGCGACCGCGACGAACCCCACGATGAGGCCCATGCCGAGGATGACAGCCGGCTCGAAGAGCGTCGTGACCTTCTTCAGCCGATAGCTGAGCTCCGAACGGAAGAAGTCGGCCGTCACGTCGAGCTGCTCACCCAACGTCCCCGACGCCTCGCCCACCTTGATCATCTGGGCCGCAGACCGCGGGAACAGCTGCGTGGCCGCGATCGGGCCGGCGAGACCTTCTCCGCCGAGAATCGCTTCACGCGCCGCGCGAAGGCCGCGGATGTACACCCGGTTGTTGGTGGCGTCGGTTGCCGAGCCCACGGCTTCGGGAACCGGCACGCCGGCGCGCAGCATGGAGCCGAGGATCCGGCAGAAGCGCTCGACGACCGCACAACGGACGATCTGCCCGATGACCGGGCTTCGCAGCAGCATCCGGTCGCGCAGGGTGCGGCCCCATTCCATCCTGACCGCGACGAGCAGCACGGTCGCCATCACGACGAACGCGCCGACGATCACCATCCACCACGACGACACCAGGTCAGCGCCGCCCAGGAGCATCCGCGTCGGCAGCGGCAGCTTCGCGTGCAGGCCATCGAAGAACGTGCGGAACTTCGGCAGTACCCACACCACAAGGACGAGCACCGTCACGAAGGACATCACGAGGATGACCGCCGGGTACGTGAGCGCGCTCTTCACCGCGCGCTTGGCCTCGAGGTCCCGTTCGATGTACTCCGCAAGCTGGTCGAGCACGATGTCGAGATGGCCCGTGAGCTCCGCGGAGCGGATGATGCCGAGGTAGTAGCTCGGGAACAGCGACGAGTGCGCGGCCAACGTGTCCGAGAAGGGCGCGCCGGCGCGGAGCGTGTCGGCGACGTTCGCCAGCACCTTGCGCAGCAGCGGGTTCGCCGACTCGTCATCGAGCGAGTCGAGCGCGTCGAGGATGGGGATCCCGGCGCGGAGGAACGCGGCGAGCTGGCGCGAGAACGTCATGACGTCGCTCGCCTTGATCTTCTTGGCGGTGATCTCGAACTGCCCGATGCTCTTGCGCTCGGTCACCTCGAGACCGTGGAAACCGCGCTGCGCAAGCTCGTGCTGAGCGCGGACGAACGTCACCGCCTCGATCGCACCTGAGACCTTGGCCCCGCCTCCGTCCAGTCCCGCGTACTTGAATTTCGCCATTGCTCCTCCGAGCTTGCGTTATGCCACGTAGATGCTGCGCAGCACTTCGGCGATCGTGGTCACATCCTCTTCGACCACCCGCCGCGACTCGTCTTTGAGCGTGCGCAACCCCTGCTCGCGGGCAAGTGCCCGGACCTCCTCGTGCGGCGCCTGCTTCACCACCAGCTCGCGGACCTCGGGGGTGACCCGCAGCAGCTCGTAGACACCGACCCTGTCCAGATAGCCCGTGTGAGCACAGAAGTTGCAGCCCGCGCCGTGGAAGAACTCGTGCTTCGTGCGGCCGCCGGCGTCGTGGTACCACGCGAGCTCCTCAGGTGCCGGCTGGTAAGGCTCGCGGCACACGTCGCAGATCCGGCGCACGAGCCGCTGCGCGACGATCCCAATGACGGACGACGCCACGAGGAACGACTCCACGCCCATGTCGAGGAAGCGGTGCAGCGCGAACGTGGAGTCGGTCGCGTGCACCGACGACAGCACGAGGTGTCCAGTCAGCGCCGACTGCACGGCGATCCGCGCGGTTTCGACGTCACGGATCTCGCCGACGAGGATGACGTCGGGATCTTGACGCAGGATCGCACGCAGGCCACCGGCAAAGGTCATCTCGGCCGCCTGGTTGATCTGGATCTGGTTGATCGTGGGGATCACGTACTCGACGGGATCCTCGATGGTGGTGATGTTGCGCTCGGCACTGTTGATCTCGTTGATCGCGGCGTAGAGCGTCGTGGTCTTGCCACTTCCGGTGGGCCCGGCGCAGAGCACCATGCCGAACGGGGACCGGATGAGCTGCGAGAAGTCGTGCCGGGTCGCCGGCGCCATGCCGAGCTTGCCGACCTCGAGCAGCGCACGGCTCTTGTCGAGGAGGCGCAGCACGGCCTTCTCGCCGTGGAGCGTCGCGACCGTCGCCACCCGCACGTCGAGCGCGTGGCCGTCGGCGGCGAACTCGAACTGGCCGTCTTGCGCGCGGCGCCGCTCGACGATGTTCATGTCGGCCATGATCTTGAGTCGACTCACGAGCGGTGGGCCCATGCTCGCCGGCAGACTGGCGACATCGTGCAGCACGCCGTCGACGCGGAACCGGATTCGGATTCCGGTGTCCTGCGGTTCGAGGTGGATGTCGGACGCCCGTTCGCGTACCGCCTGCGTGACGATCTTGGTGACGACCTGGACGACCGGTGCGTTGTCGTCGATCGAGAGCACCTCGGCCGCGAGCTCGGCACGGGCCTGGTCGGTCGCGGCAAAGCTCGTCGTCAGGTTCTCGATACCAGTCAGCGCGTCGTACGCACGGTCGATCGATCGGCGGATGTCGGACGGCGCAGCGCCCAAGAGGCGAGGATCGCGGCCACAGGAGCGCCGGATCGTCTCGAGCGTGGACGGCAACAGTGGACCGGAGACCGCGATCGCCAGGCCATCGTCGTCGAGCCACAGCGGAAGGATCTGCTCTCTCCGCACCAGCGCTTCGGGCAGGGCCTCGAGCGCTTCGGGCGAAGGTACCGTGCGTCGCAGGTCGGCGACGGGCAGGCCCAGCTGCGCGGCGAGCGCCTGCGCGACCTTCGCCTCCGAGACGAAGCCGAGCGACACGAGGGCCTCACCGAGCCGCAACCCCGAGTCCTCTTGCGCCAGCAGCGCCTCCTCCAGCTGCTCCGGAGTGATCGTGCCGTTGCCGACCAGCACGTCGCCGAGCCGTTGGTGGGTCTCGGGCGCGTCGCGAGTCGGCGCGGCGACAGCCGGCCGCGAGAGCGCGGCCACGTCAGGCGACCGTGGCCCGGCCGCGGGCGTGTCTGCCGTTGCCGCGCCCGTGGCCGGCTCGGGGCGTCGCTCGAACGGCGTCTCGGTGAGCGGGATGCGCCCGCGCTTGAGCTTCACGACCGCCACCTGGTGGTGGCCGCGCTCGTGGGTCGTACCGTCCGTCGCATCCTTGGGCCCCTTGTCTCCCAGACTCCCAGTCCTTGGACGCGATCGGCGTCCCCGGATGGGGGCTTGAGCGGCTTCTGGGCCCTGATCCCGCTCCTGGCCCCTGCACCTGGGGTCGGCGCCGGGCCGCCGGGCCACACTTGCGCCCGCCTCTCGGCGGGCTCGCTCAGGAGGCGGTCGGAATCCCTTTGGTGGCCAGGACTTCGACGATGCGTTGCGCCGCCGCCGCGGGCGACGGGCATTCGGCGAGCACCAGCTCGGGCGCCTCGGGAGGCTCGTACGGGTCGTCGATACCGGTGAAGCCCGTGAGCTCGCCGGCGCGGGCTCGAGCGTAGAGACCCTTGACGTCGCGGTCTTCGCACACCTCGATCGGGGTGTCGACGAAGACCTCGACGAAGCCGAGGCCGGCGCGCTCGTGGAGCGCCCGCGCGTGATCCCGACCCGCGCGGTAGGGGCTGATCACGGGCACGATCGCGAGCACGCCGGCGTCAGCGAAGAGACGGGCGACCTCCGCGACGCGCCGGACGTTCTCCATCCGCGAGTCGCGATCGAAGCCAAGATCGCCGTTGAGGCCGTGCCGCAGGTTGTCGCCATCGAGCACGTACGTCAGCACACCCGCCTCGTCCAGGAGGTTCTCGAGCGCGCTCGCGATCGTCGACTTCCCCGATCCGGACAGCCCGGTCAGCCAGACGGTCCCGCCGTGGATCTGGGTCGCGGCCCAGCGACGCTCGCGGGGAACGCCGGTCTCGTGCCAGGAGACGTTGGGACTGGTCGGTGGCTCCGGCGCCATCAGGCGGCCAGGAGTCAGGCTGCGGGCGCGCCGAGGATCATCCCCGCGCCGACCGTCTCGAAGGTGGCTTCGTCGACCAGGATGAAGCTCCCGGTGCTGCGGTTCTTGCGGTACTCGTCGACGAACAGCGGCACGGCGCAGCGCAGCTGCACCCGACCCAGCTCGTTCATCGTGAGGGTCGTCTGCCCCTCGTCGCGGCTCAGCGTGTTCACGTCGAGCCGGTACTGGAGGCCCTGGACCCGCGACTTCGCGACGCGCGTCGTGTGCTTGACGAGGTACGTGCCACCGACGCGCAGCGGCTGCTCGTGGAACCAGCAGACCATCGCGTCGACGTCCTGGGTCACGGTCGGCGCGTTGTGCGGGCGACAGATCATGTCGCCACGACTCACGTCGAGGTTGTCGGCGAGGCGGATGCTCACCGACATCGGCGGGAACGCCTCCTCGACCGGACCGTCGTACTCGTCGATCCCCGCGATGGTGGTGGCGAACCCGCTCGGGAGGACGGTCACCTCGTCGCCGGGACGGAAGATGCCGCTCGCGACCTGGCCCGCATAGCCGCGGTAGTCGTGGTGCTCGTGGCTCATCGGCCGGATGACGTACTGCACCGGGAACCGAGGATCGATCAGGTTGCGGTCGGACGCGATGTACACGTGCTCCAAGTGATGGAGCAGGGTCGGCCCTTCGAACCAGGGCGTGCTCGGCGAGTGGCTCGTGACGTTGTCGCCGTGCAGGGCCGAGATGGGGATGAAGGTCAGGTCGTCGATGTCGAGCTTGGTCGCGAACTCACCGAACTCGGCACAGATCTCGTCGAATCGCTGCTGGGAGTAGTCGACGAGGTCCATCTTGTTCACGCAGAGCACGAGGTGCTTCACCTGGAGCAGCGACGCGATCACCGCATGGCGGCGTGACTGCTCGAGAATGCCGTTGCGCGCGTCGATCAACACCAGCGCGAGGTCTGCCGTCGAGGCGCCCGTCACCATGTTGCGCGTGTACTGCACGTGGCCCGGCGTGTCGGCGATGATGAACTTCCGGCGCGGCGTCGCGAAGTACCGGTACGCGACGTCGATCGTGATGCCCTGCTCGCGCTCGGCCCGCAACCCGTCGGTCAGGAGCGCGAGGTTGGTGTAGTCGAAGCCGCGGTCGCGGCTCGTCCGCTCGACCGCTTCCAGCTGGTCCTCGAAGATCTGCTTCGTGTCGAGCAGCAGACGCCCGATGAGCGTGCTCTTCCCGTCGTCGACCGATCCCGCAGTGGCAAACCTGAGCAGTTCCATCTGTTTTAGAAGTACCCCTCGCGCTTGCGATCTTCCATGGCCGCTTCGGTGAAGCGGTCATCCGCGCGGGTGGCGCCGCGCTCGGTGATGCGTGACGCGGCGATCTCGGCGATGACGTCCGCCACTGTCGCGGCCGGAGACTCCACCGCGCCGGTGCACGACGCGTCCCCCACCGTGCGGTAGCGCACCAGCAGGTTCACGGGCTCCTCACCCTCGATCAAGGTCACGAACGGCGACACCGCCAGCCACATGCCGTCGCGGCGGAACACTTCGCGACGGTGCGCGTAGTAGATCGACGGGATCTCGATCTCGTCGCGCTCGATGTACTGCCAGATGTCGAGCTCGGTCCAGTTCGACAACGGGAACACACGAATGTGCTCACCCTTGCGGTGGCGACCGTTGTAGAGGTTCCAGAGCTCGGGTCGCTGGTTCTTCGGATCCCACTGCCCGAAGTCGTCGCGGAAGGAGTACACCCGCTCCTTCGCGCGCGCCTTCTCTTCATCGCGCCGGCCCCCGCCGAACACCGCGTCGAATCCGTGCTCGGTGATCGCGTCAAGCAGCGTCACCGTCTGCAACCGGTTCCTACTCGCCCGCGGTCCGGTTTCCTCAACTACTCGCCCGGCGTCGATCGAGGCCTGCACGCTGGCCACCACCAGCTGCACCCCGAGCTCGGCGACGCGGCGATCGCGGTACTCGAGCACTTCGGGAAAGTTGTGCCCCGTGTCTACGTGCATCAACGGGAACGGGATGCGCGCGGGCGAGAACGCCTTCTCCGCCAGGCGCGCCATCACGATGGAGTCCTTGCCGCCCGAGAACAGCAACACCGGCTTCTCGAACTCTGCCGCGACCTCACGGAAGATGTGGATCGACTCGGATTCCAGCGCGTCGAGATGCGAGAGCTGCTTGATCACCCGAAGAATCTACCGCCCACGCAGTGGGTACAGTCAGGTCGTGCGTGCCTCGCCCGTCGCGGCAGCTGTGATGGGCAGCTTGCTCACGCTCGCACTCGCAGGCACACCGGGACGCGCGGGCGCGACGATCAACCGGCCCGCCGCCGAGCGCAAGGTGGCGAGGCTCGTCGCCGCGGCGTATTCCGGCGTGTCGTTCACCTCCATCACCTGCCCGGCGCGCCTCCGCCCGCCCCGCGGCGTCGAGCTTCGGTGCCGCGCCACGCTGGCGGGCGGCGTGCTCTCCGTCGACCTCGTGCGCACCGCGCAGGGGCGCAAGGACGTCACCTACGCGATGCAGACCCGACAGGCGGTCGTGGACATCACGCAGCTGCAGGCGTTCATCGCCGCGAATGCCACGCTGACCGCCACCGTCGACTGCGGCGGCACGCCCTGGCTGGTCGTCACTCCGGGTGACACCATCTCGTGCCGGGCGACCCTCGCCGACGGCGTGACGAGATCGGTCGACGTGCTCATCCGCGACCGCGACGGCGCCGCGGTCATCACCCACATCCGCTGAGTGGCCGCGGCGGCGCGCCTCCCACCACGCGGGGCGAGGTCAGCGGCGCGGCAGCGTCAGGCTGGTGTTGATCGGGGGCACACCCACGGTCCTGCTCGCGCCCGGCACCACTGCGCCTCGGACCAGGATCGCAACGAAGTCACGGCCGTCGGGGCTCAAGTAGCGGTTGGGGCCCGTCGCACCGAACACCGGTACGCCGACGACCGAGCCGTCGCCCTGCGGTTGGTAGAGGTTGAAGTTCACCCAGTCCGGATTGATGTCCATCTGCATGCCGCGCACCGCGCCCGCCGCGATGAGCGCGCCCGCCAGGTTGAGCGGGCTCAGCCTCCCGCCCGCCCACACGAGCGCCCCGTTCGCGTCGACACCGAGGGCCGAGCGCATGGTCGCCACGCCGGCGACCGAGCCGCCCCACACACCGGGGTTCGCGGCCGACGGCACCGGCGCGCCGCCGTCGACGAGCAAAGGGAGGTTCTGGCGGACCGCGACGATGTTCGGGCTCGGGGTCATGTCACGGCCCCACTCGCCCAGCGTGAACGACCCGTCGGCGTAGACCACGAACGCCGACTGGCCGGCGACCAGGTCGCGATACGAGCGACCCTGCGCCACGATGCCGCCGATGAAGTCGCCGAACTTGAAGCCGCCGTTGAACGCGGCGACGAGCAGCGGCCTGCTGCCCGGTTCCACCTGACCGCCCCAGGGCCACGGGCCACCCGGGTCACCCGTGCCCGGAACGACGACGGGCCGGGCGACGCGCGGGTTGATCCACGCGACCATCGCGCCGCCGACGGAGCCGAACTGCATCACCGGCTGGCCGAGCACGAACCGGCCCGCGGGTGACCACGTGACCGTGCCTCCCGGACCGAGCGGCGCCGGATCGGGAGCCGGAACCGGAACCGGCGCGGCGAGCGTGGTCGTGGGAGCCTCGGTCGTCGTCGCATGCCGCGGCTTGCGACCCGCCGCGGCGGCCGGGAGCGCGAGCACTCCCGCGGCCATCGCGACGATCACGACCACGATCGCGAGGCTGCGAAGGTTCCCGCCCGAGACCCCGCAGCCCGCGCCGGCTCCGCGCGTGCCCCCCATCGCCGTCCAGTATGACGGTCGCGACGGTCGAAGGCCCCTCGGGATCAGCGCGGCGTCGGGCGTGCCGACGCGACGTTCGTGCGTGCCGCGTTCGTGCGTGCCGCGTTCGTGCGTGGAGGTGCGACGTTCGCGCGGGGCGGGGCGGTGCGCACACTCGAGGGCTGGAGCTCGAGGAAGCGGTAGACGTCGGCGAGGTCGACGCCGGGGTACGGCGAGAAGGGCCGGGGCGCCGGGTTGAGCCCGGTGAGCACATGGCTGCGCTCGGCCGCCGACGGCCACGCGACGTCGGCCCACCGCGCGACCAGCTCGGGCACGGGGTCGTCGTCGCCCGGCGCGCGCGGTCATCCGACGCGCGGTGTCGCAGCCGCGGAAGGCGGCGGCGTACCGGGCCTGGGTGCCCACGGTGATGGCGTGCTCCGAGCCTTCCGTCTCGAGATAGGTCACGGACCAGAACTCGCCGGCTTCGGTCTGGGTGTACTGGTAGTGCAGCGAGAACGAGTCCGACGACGACCAGGCCTGGCGCGCACCCCAGTGGCGGCTGACGCGCGCTCACCCTCCAGGCCGCCGTTCGCGTCGCTGGGGAAGGGGATGCCGTCGTTCTCGTAGGCCTTGAAGATGGTGCCCTCGGGGTCGGTGCGCAGGAAGTGCACCGGCATCCCGAGGTGGCGGGTCGCGAGGTTCGTGAAGCGGTGCGCCGCCATCTCGTAGGAGACGTAGAACACCTCTTTCAGGTCTTCGATCGACAGGTCGTGCTGGCGCTGCGCGTCGCGCAGGAACTCCAGCGCGGGAGCTTCGGGCACGAGCACGGCGGCGGCGAAGTAGTTCGACTCGATCCGTTGACGCAGGTACTCGTCGAAGTTCTCGGTGAGAGCGTGGTCGAGCGCGAAGTGACCCAAGGTCTGGAGCACGACCGACCTCGCCTCACGCGTGCGGAGGTCGTTGCGCTGCGGGATGTAGATGACACGCGCACGCTGGTCGGTGACGGAGCGCGCCGTTCTCGGCATCCCCTGGACGCGCTCGACCGTGAACCCGAAGTGCGCGGCGAGATCGGTGAGGACCCGCTCGGACACCGGGCCCGCTCCCGTGTAGCCGACCTGGCGCAGCGTGCCCGAGGCGACGCGCTCGATCTCGGGGAAGTAGTTGCCGCGCTCGCGCATCTCGCGCCGCAGCGCGATGTTCGCCTGGTAGGCCTGATCGGGCGTGGGTTGGTCGCCCATCGCCTCCCCTTCGAGCGACGCGCCGAGGCGCACGAGGTGCTCGAGCACGTCGTCCGGCACGCGGGCCGACGGTCGTAGCTCCGGGAGCCCGAGCGCGCGGTAGTCGGGCGTCGCCTGGAGGCGGATCAGCTCGAGCTCGAGCTCGGCCCGGCGATTCGGCGCTCCCGGAGCGAGGAGCGCGCCGGTCGTCGTCTCGAGCGCGTTGGCGATCGCTGCGATCAGGCTGAGCTTGGGCTCGACCCGGCCGTTCTCGAGCTGCGAGAGATAGGGCGCCGGACGGCCGACACGTTGGCCCAGCTCCGCCAGCGTCAGGTCGAGCCGACGGCGCGCGTCGCGGATGCGCCGACCGAGCACCAGCGGGTCGAACCCGACTCCCGATTCGCTCGCTGCGCGCTCCGGAACCGCCACCGTCCACGCTCCTCTGCGGCTGGCCTCCTCACGCTGCCTCACGCTGCGTGAGGTCTTCGAGGCCGAAATCTTTAGCAAAGTTATTAGATTTCAACATATTGGCACTCTTGAGTGTCGCCGTCAAGGGGACGGTAGGCTAATAATCGGCTACTTGGCGAGTTCTCGGGAGGACCCACACCACATGAGCGAACACTTCGAAGCCCAGGTCTCCGCCCTGCAGCACCAGTGGGACACCAATCCCCGCTGGCGGGGCATCCGCCGCGACTACACCGCGGCCGACGTCGTGCGCCTGCGCGGTTCCTTCGCACCGGAGGCGAGCCTGGCCCGCCGCGGCGCCGAGCGGCTGTGGGACCTGCTCCACACGAGCAACTACGTCCACGCGCTCGGTGCGCTCACCGGCGGCCAGGCCGTTCAGATGGTCAAGGCCGGGCTCCAGGCGATCTACCTCTCGGGCTGGCAGGTCGCCGGCGACGCCAACCTCGTCCGAGCAGGTCTACCCCGACCAGAGCCTCTACCCCGTGAACAGCGTGCCGACCGTCGTGCGCCGCATCAACAACGCGCTGCGCCGTGCCGACCAGATCGAATGGGCCGAGAACGACGGCGGCGCGCTGCGCGATTGGCTCGTGCCGATCGTCGCCGACGCGGAGGCCGGTTTCGGTGGGCCGCTCAACGCGTTCGAGCTCATGAAGTCGATGATCGAAGCCGGCGCCGCAGGCGTGCACTGGGAAGACCAGCTCGCGTCGGAGAAGAAGTGCGGTCACATGGGCGGCAAGGTGCTCGTCCCCAGCCAGCAGCACGTCCGCACGCTGACGGCCGCCCGCCTCGCCGCCGACGTCATGGGCGTGCCCACCGTGGTGGTCGCCCGCACCGACGCCCTCGGCGCCACCCTCATCACGAGCGACGTCGACGAGCGCGACCGCGAGTTCCTCACCGGTGAACGCTCGGCCGAGGGCTTCTTCATGACACGCCCGTGCCTCGAGTCCCCGATCAAGCGGGCGCTCGCGTACGCACCGTACGCGGACCTCATCTGGTGCGAGACGGCCCTCCCGGATCTCGACGAAGCCCGGCGCTTCGCCGAAGCGGTGAAGGCGGAGTACCCCGACCAGATGCTGGCGTACAACTGCTCGCCCGTCCTTCAACTGGAAGCGCCACCTCGACGACACGACCATCGCCCGATTCCAGAAGGAGCTGGGCGCCATGGGCTACGCGTTCCAGTTCATCACCCTCGCCGGATGGCACGCGCTCAACGCCTCGATGTTCGAGCTGGCCCAGGGCTACCGCACGGACGGCATGAGCGCATACGTCGAGCTGCAAGAGCGCGAGTTCGCGATGGAGTCGCAGGGCTACAGCGCCACGAAGCACCAGCGCGAGGTCGGCGCCGGCTACTTCGACGACGTCGCCACGGTGATCTCCGGCGGCGCGAGCTCGACGCTGGCGCTCAAGGGCTCGACCGAAGAAGCGCAGTTCTCCGCCGCCCACTGAGGCCGCGTGACCGTCACTGCACGCCGCCCTCCCCGCGGTTCGACCCGCGGAGGGCGGCGTATCGTGGTGCCATGTTGATCAACACGGTGAAGACCACCGTCCTGCTGGCGGCCCTGGGCGCGCTGTTCATCTTCCTCGGCGGCGCCTTCCTCGGCAACGGGGGCCTGGTCCTCGGGCTGGTGATCGGGATCCTGTTCTGCGGCGGGTCATACTGGTTCAGCGACAAGCTCGCGATCGCGTCGGCCCACGCGAAGCCTGTCTCGCGGCGAGGAGGCACCGCAGCTCTACGAGATCGTCGAGGACCTCGCCCGGCGCGACAACGTCCCGGTGCCGCGGATCTACATGTCGCCGGAGCAGCAACCCAACGCGTTCGCCACCGGTCGCAACCCGCAGCACGCGGTCGTCGCCGTGACCCAGGGGATCATGGGCATCCTCACGCCGGACGAGCTGCGAGGCGTGCTCGCGCACGAGATGTCGCACGTGAAGCACCGCGACATCCTCATCGGGTCGGTCGCCGCCGCGGTGGCCATGGCGATCACCTTCGCGGCCCGCATGGCGATGTGGGGTGCGATGTTCGGCGGTGGTGGTGGCCGTGACCGCGACGAGGGCGGCAACATCTTCGGCCTGCTCGCGATGATGATCCTCGCCCCGCTGGCTGCTGCGATGCTCCAAATGGCGCTGTCCCGCTCCCGCGAGTTCGACGCCGACCGCGGCGGCGCGCACCTCGTCGGGAACGGCGAGCCGCTCGCTCGTGCGCTCGAGAAGATCGAGGCCTACGCGAAGCAGATCCCGATGAACGTCAATCCCGCGCAGGCGACGGCGTACATCATCAACCCGCTCACCGGCCGCAAGGTCAACTTCGCGAACCTCTTCAGCACGCACCCGCCGACCGCGGAGCGCATCGCCCGGCTTCGCTCAGACACGGCCTTCTAGCGGTTGCTCGCACGCACGGCGAGCGCCGGCGGCCACGCCGGCGGGTTCGCCGACATCTCGGTTCCGGCCTGGGCATGGGGGGCGCTCCTCCTCGCGCTGGCCGCCATGCTGCTGGCCGACCTCGCCGCACACCGCGGCAACCACGAGCCCACCACGCGCCGCGCCGTGGTCGAGTCGTCGGTCTGGGTCGCGTGCGGGCTCACGTTCGGCGTGGTCGTCCTCGTGGCGTGGGGCGGGAAGCCCTTCGGCGAGTACCTCAGCGGCTACATCATCGAGAAGTCGCTGAGCGTCGACAACGTCTTCGTGTGGGCGATCATCTTCTCGACGTTCGCGATCCCTCTCCGCTACCAGCATCGCGTGCTGTTCTGGGGCATCTTCGGTGCGCTCGCGTTCCGTGCGGGGTTCATCTTCGCCGGCACTGCGCTCATCGACCAGGTGTGGTGGCTGCTGGTCGTCTTCGGAGCGGTCCTGGTGCTCTCGGGAGTGAGAGTGCTGCGCCACCGCGACGACGAAGGCACGCACGGCCACGACCGCGCCGTGGCCGTGCTCGGCCGGTTCCTGCCCGTGCGCAGCGAGATGGCCGGGCAACGGTTCGTGCTGCGCGATGCCGGCAGGCTCGTCGCGACCCCGCTGCTCGCCGCACTCGTCGTCGTGGAATTGACCGACGTGGTGTTCGCGGTCGACAGCGTGCCGGCCGTCCTCGCCGTCTCACGCGAACCATTCCTCGTCTTCTCGTCGAACGCGTTCGCGATCCTCGGCTTACGGGCGATGTACTTCCTCCTCGCCGGCGCCGCGAGAAGTTCCACTATCTCTCACACGGGCTCGGAGCGATCCTCGTCTTCGTCGGCGCCAAGATGGCCGCGTCGCACTGGTGGCACCTGCACACGGTCGTGTCGCTCGTGGTGATCATCGCCCTGCTCGGCGCGGCGGTCGTGCTCAGCGTCCGCAAGAACCAACGCGACCTCGCCGCGTGCTTGACCCGCCTCGCACCTGAGCCGCGCTCGCGGCGAACCTACGACTCCGGCGTGACGCGCACCTCGAGGCGGTCGGACAGGTCGACCTCGACGACCGCGGTCCCGTCGGCGCCGGCCGTCACACCGTCGAGCCCGCCGTCGACGCGGTAGCGACGCCCGGGAACCAGACGCGCGAGCTGGAGCTGTGCGCGCACGCCGCCCGGGACCCCCGGCCGCAGGACCAGATCGAGCGCGTCACCGTCGGTGACGGCGCGAGCGACGAGCACGTCGGGGTAGGGGACCTCGGCGAGGACCGGACCGGTGTTCCACTCCGGACGGTTGCCTCGGTTCACCAGGTCGAAGAAGCCGTCGCGGCGCCCGAAGCGGCCCGTGAACATGAGGCCCATCGCGATCGGCGACATGACCCCGTAGCGGCGGGCGCCGTCGTGGGTGGCGGGCTGGAGGTTCGCGTCGGCCTGCTGGATCAAGGCGGCGGCGAACTCCTCGTCGCCGAGCTCGCGGGCGTTGGTGACGAGAACGGGGAGGATCCCGGTGCCGGTGTTGCGGTAGTACCCGGGGTCGAAACCGGTGATCGTGCGGAGGTCGAGCTTGCCCGCGATCACGGCGTCACGGATCGGACTGCGCGGCGTGAGCGCGAGGAGGCGCTCGGCGGCTTCGGGGAAGACTGCCCCGAGCTGGGTGTTGTAGCCGGGAGGTGCGGTCCGCCCGGCCTTGCTCTTCGCGGGCTTCACCGCGCCGTTGAACGGCGGCGGGACCGGGATGGTGCACCCGAGCCGCGACGAGCGGATCCAGATCTCGGTGCCGTCGGGATTCGTGAACTCCTCCTCGGCCTTGCGGAAAAGGTGCTCGGCCCGGTCGGCGAAGTGGCGGGTGCCGTGCATGCGGTCGTACAGCTTGAGCGCGACCATGCCCGACTGGTTGCACGACTTGTAGACCCAATTCGGCTCGCAGGGGTAGAGCGTCAACGGGGCCCGGTCGAGGTTGCGCACCAACGACTGGGCGATCTCGTCGTGCCCGTACCGGTACTGCAGCCGGTCGCTCCACCGGAAGCACAGCGCACCCGGGTCGTCGTAGCGGCGATCCCCGGTCGTCGCCTCGTACATGCCGAGCATCTGGCCGAACCAGCCGGTGATCATCACGTTGTCGACGCCCATCGGCTCAGGGTCGTAGCGCAGGTTCCCCCAGAGGTTCTCGAGACGCCAGTACTTCCAGACCCGCTTGTTCGTCGACTTCTCGATGAGGTTGCGCTGCGCGAGCGAGAGGTAGCCGTGGAACGCGGGCGTCCGCGCGTACTGCGCCATCGACAGCGCGTACTGCATCCAGTTCATCTGGTAGCGCACGGCCGCGAACTGGAACTGGTCGAGGAAGTTGAAGCCGGCGAAACCGTCGATCGGCTGGAGGCCGATGTCGAGGAACCACCGGAGGAATGCCAGCTCCTCCGAGTCGAGCTCGGGACCAACCTCGACCGGACGGCTCCCTTGGAACGGCTCGTCCGGCAGCACGATCTCCGCGAGGCGCGCGTTGTAGCCGCGCACGCGGGTCTGCGCCGCGTGGAACCGGCGGCGCAGTCGCGCCGTCTGCACCAGCGCCGCGAGCACCACGACGACCGGGACGGCGACCTCGACCCAACCACGTCCGGCGCTCGACGCGCTCCACGCCGCGAGGCCGGCTGCGGCCAGCCACACCGCGGGCGGGAAGACGATGTTGCCCGCCGCGAACCACAGGATGAAGGTCAGGTAGAAGACCGCCACCGTGACCACGAAGAACGCGAGCGTGATCGCGCGATCGGGGTAGAGGAACCCGGCACCCGGGGCGAAGAGACCGAGCCCGAACGCCTTCCAACGCGGCGACCAGTCGAACACCAGCGGGACCGCGCCCGCGAGGCACACCACGACATAGATGAGCAGCGAGCGGCGGATGCGCCGACCGCTCACCGGGCCGTACGGGTGCGTCCGCTCGGGGAACGGCCGCGGTCGCCGCGGCTCGGATCGCGGTGTCTCGCGCTCGGCCGAGATCACGTCGGACATCGCACACCCCCCTGTCGCCGGGCCCGGTCACCGGGCCCAATCGCCTCGCCGGGCCGCTGTCCAGCCCCGCCGACGAGCGTACCCACCCGCCCTGCGTCGCGTCAGCGGAGCTCACCTCGAGGCGGAACTCCGTTCCCAACCTAGGCTCGCGACGCATCATGTCGACCTTGCCGCGCGCCGAGTGGCCCGGCACGTACGGGCCCTTCCCCGCGACACCCCCTCGCGCTCGGGGCTCGGCGCGGCGCACCACGACGATCGACATGCTCCGCCCCGACGGCCCCGACGGGCTGCTCCATCTCCGGGGCCGCGGACGCGACCTCCGCACCGACGACGAGGGTCGCGCGACCGTGGTCGACGCCGCGAGCCTCGACGCCACGATCGACTACGCGCAGGCCCGCAAGGTCCTCTCGCTGCGCAGCACACCCCGCGAGCCCGCGCTCGACGAGCTGGTCGGTCGCCGCGCGTCGTCGGGGTTCCGCAAGGCCCTCGACGACCTGGTCCCGCACCGCCGCGGGAGCGTGCTGTACCTCGTGCTCGACGACGTGCCGGTGACGTCCCTCATCTCGGGGAACGTGCTCTCACTCGCCGGCACGCGTGTCGACGCGCTCGGCCTCAACAACACGCCACCGGCCGACGTCTGTGCGGGTTGGCGCGCGGGAGGGGTCATGGCGATGGCCGTCGCGGAGACGGGACGCGCGTTGAACGTGCTCGGCCCGTACGCGCCGCCCCTTGCCGATCGGGTCGATCCCGACTCGTGGCACGAGCTCGAGCCACTCGCCCCCGGCTCGATGCGCCGAGCTCGCCGCATCGACGTCCGGCCGGACGACGACCGACCTGACGCGCTGGTCGTCGACAGCTGCTTTCGCGATCTCCTCGTCGAGGAGGACAGCCGCGAGAGCGTGGTCCACGAGTACACCGTCACGGCAACCTTCGATCGCGCCCGCCACGCCCTCACGGCGATCGAAGCGCTGCCCCGCGTGCTTCCCGGCCCTGAGTGCCCGCTTGCGGCGTCGAGCGCGACGCGGGTCCTCGGTCGCTCGCTCGACGACATCCGCGCCTTCGTGCGCGACGAGCTCACCGGCACCACGACCTGCACCCATCTCAACGACGCCCTGCGGGCCCTCGGAGACCTCGATGCGCTCGTCCGCATCGTCGACGGTGCGCACTGAGCGCATGAGCGAGCACGCGTCGGTGTGGGTCGAGCGCTCCGCTTCCCAAGTCCCGCCCGGCCCGGTGCTCGACGTCGCGTGCGGCCGCGGACGCCACACCCTGCTGTTCCTCGAGCTCGGCCACCCGGTCGTGGCTGTCGACCGCGACGTTGCCGCGGTGCGCGCGCTCGAGGATCCGCGCCTCGAGGTCATCGAAGCCGATCTCGAGAACAGCTCGCCATTCCCCCTCGGTGATCGCGTGTTCTCGGGCGTCGTGGTGACGAACTATCTGCACCGTCCACTGCTGCCGAAGCTCGTCGACGCGGTCGCGCCCGGGGGCATGCTGGTCTACGAGACCTTCGCGCGCGGCAACGAACGGCTGGGGCGGCCGACCTCGCCCGCGTTCCTGCTCGAGCACGGCGAGCTGCTCGAGGTCGTGCGTGGACAGCTCACCGTGATCGCGTACGAGGACGTCTTGGTCACGGAGCCACGTCCCGCGGCTGTCCAGCGCATCGCGGCGTGGCGACCGTGACCCGGAGCCAACCGCTGCTCGACACCGTCGAACGAGATCGACCACTGCGGGCACGAACGATGGAGCACCAGATTTCGACACGCAAGGACGCCGAGAAGCGATCCGACTCCGAACCGAAGCTGCTCTCGGGCGGCAACCCGCAGATCCCGAAGGGGGAGGGTGACGAGCCGGTGCAGGCGTACATCGCAGCGATGCCCGAGTGGAAGCGCTCGCTCGGCAAGCACCTCGACGAGCTCATCGTGCACACGGTCCCGAGCGTGCACAAAGCCGTGAAGTGGAACCAGCCGTTCTACGGCCACGAACACGAAGGCTGGTTCCTCGCCTTCCGCTGCTACACGGAGTACGTGCAGATCCAGTTCTTCCGCGGGGCCTCGCTCGATCCCGTCCCGCCCAAGGCGTCCAAGCACGACGAAGTGCGTTACCTCGACATCCACGAAGACGAAAGCCTGGACGAAGACCAACTCGTCTCGTGGATTCGACAGGCGAGCACGCTGCCCGGCGAGAAGATGTAGCGCCGCCGGCTCACAATGGCGAAGCGGCTCGCGAGGTGGGATCGGGCGGAGGTTTCCGCGCCACACCCTCGTACATGTACCCGAAGGGCTTGGGGCCCTTCCGGTACGAGTTGTCGAGGCGCTCGATGGTGAAGCCGGCGTCGTTGATCAGACGATCGATGGGTCGGTTGAGCTGGCAGCCGCCGAACAGCTTGCGCTGGAGGGGCGTGATGCGATCCTGCCATGTGCGCACGCGGCGGTCCGGCGACGCGCCGTGCTCGCAGAAGTGCACTGTCCCACCGGGCTTGAGCACCCGACGCATCTCGGCGAGGGCGCGGTCGACATCGGGGATCGTGCAGAGCGTGAACGTGGTGAGCACGTGGTCGACGCTCTCACTCTCGAGGGGCAGGTCCGCGCCATCGAGCCCGATGAATGCAACCGGAACGGGTGACCGCGCGAGGCGCTTCGCCGCGAGCGTGCGCCCCCCGTCGCGGGGTCGACTGCCAGCATGCGCGTCACGCTCGGCGGATAGAACGGGACGTTGGTGCCGGAGCCGAACCCGACCTCGAGCACCTCTCCCGCGAGACCCGCGTTCACCCGAGCACGGTACGGCGCGAACCTCGTGCTCCCGAGCACCACGTCGGTGAAGCGGGGCAGGATCTCACGTTCGTAGAAGCTCATGGCGCACAGTCTTGCCAACGACCATGGTCAACCCCAGGCGCCGATCACCCCGGCTCGGACTCTCCCGGTCGCGCATCGGCGTCTCGACGGACGAACAGCACAGCACCGACGCCGCCACGAACCACTCGAGGACCGCGGCGGCGAGGATCCAACGACCCTCGGGCGACCCGTAGCGAACGTCGGGTTCCGACTCAGGGATGTGAGGGCGGCGGCGGTGCGCCGTCGATCTCGAAGAGCAGATCGTCGGCGTAGCACCACCACCAATCCTCCCCCGGCTCGTAGGAGCGCACCACCGGATGGTCGGCCTGCGCGTGCCAGTGCGCGGTGGCGTGGCGATTGGGCGACGAGTCGCAACAGCCCACGTGGCCACACATCATGCACAGACGCAGGTGCACCCATTGGGCACCGATGCGCAGGCAGTCCTCGCACCCGGTGCTCGACGGGGTGACGTGCACGACCTGCGCGAGATGTCCGCACTGCTCAGCCATCACGCCCCCTCGAGCGCGGCTTCGGCGCACACGTCGGTGAGCCCCAACGCAGGGACGAGATGGCGCAGGAGCACCTCGCTGATCTCGCCGAGCTGGCGCAGTTGCTCCTCGGTCAGCTGGTCGAACAGATGGGCGCGCACGCTCTCGACGTGGCGCGGTGCCGCGCGCTCGAGCACCCGAAAGCCCGCATCCGTGAGCGACGCGAACGCGCCACGTCGGTCCTCCGGGCAGCGCCGGCGCTCCACGCATCCGGCTTCCTCCAACCGGGCCACGGCATGGGAGAGCCGGCTGCGAGACGCCCGGAGCCGATCCGCGAGCTCGCTCATCCGCAGCGTGCGCTCAGGGGCCTCGGAGAGCACCACCAGGATCTCGTAGTACATGAGCGGCAGCTCGGAGTCCCGCTGGAGATCCCGCTCGAAGTGCTCCAGCAGCAGCCGCGAGGCGATCAGGTACGACCGCCAGACGCGCTGCTCGTTCTCGTCGAGCCACCGGGGCTCCACCGCCCGCTCGCTGGCCATGGCGTGGAGCGTACTGCTCAGCCAGAATCGTTGACAGTTCAACTACGTGAGACTATTGTGAGCTCAATAGTTGAAGCTATAACCGTTGACCCCTGGAGGATCGCCATGACCACCACGAGCACCCCCCTCGTCTCCCTGCCGCTCTCGTCCGGCCGCTGGGTCGCCGACGTCGCCCACTCGGGCGTGCACTTCCAGGTGAAGCACCTCGGCCTGGCCAACGTGCGCGGTCGGTTCGACGGCTTCGATGTCGAGCTCCTCGTCGGGCAGTCGCTCGACGACACCTCGGTCGCCGCGGACGTCGACATGGCGTCGATCGACACCAACCAGCCCGACCGCGACGCGCACCTGCGCTCGACGGACTTCTTCGACGCCGAGCGCGAGCCAAGGATGACCTTCCGCTCCACGGCGATCACCCTCGGTGAGCAAGCCGATGCGTACGAGCTCACCGGCGACCTCACCATCAACGGTGTGACCAGGCCGGTCACGTTCGACGTCGAGTTCAACGGCACCCAGGTGCATCCGGCCGACCAGCGCGACCGTGCCGGCTTCTCGGCCCAGGGTCAGATCGACCGACGTGACTTCGGCGTCGACTTCAACCTGCCGCTCGGCGCGGGCCAGGTCGTGGTCGGCAACAAGGTCCGCATCGACCTCGACCTGGAGCTCGTGGCAGGCTGATCCGATGCGTGCACGCACCCGACCGGAGCTCGTCGCGATCTACCAGCACGCGAAGACGATTGCGGTCGTCGGTGCGTCGAGCGACGAGCACAAGGCCGCGTCCACGATCCCCGCCTACCTGCAGTCGCAGGGCTACCGGATCCTCCCCGTGAACCCGCGCGGTGGCGAGCTGTTCGGGGAGCACGTGTTCACGTCGCTCGACGCGATCGACGTGCCGGTCGACGTCGTCGACGTCTTCCGGCCTCCGCCCGAAGCCGAGGCCGTCGCCCGCGCTGCCATCGCGATCGGCGCCTCCGTGCTGTGGTTCCAGCCGGGAACCGAGACGGAGGCCGCGGCGGCCCTCGCGTCGGATGCCGGCCTCACCGTGGTCACCGGTCAGTGCCTGGGCGCGGCCCACGCCGCGCTCGGTCTCGGCCCGGCGACGCCCGCCCTCTGACGCCTCGAGCGAAGGCCGGCGCTCGCGTCAGCCCTTGGACGCGTGGATGACCACGCGCCGGCTCGTCGCCGAGGCGGACCACCCCAGGCCGCGCGCCAGCTTCCGCAGCTTGCGCGGGATCCGGCGGAGCTGCGAGCTCCGCGAGTGCACGCCCACCGACGTGAACCCGTTCGCGCGGAGCAGCCCGATGAGCGCCTTCGTGTTGAACGAGAACCAGTTCGTGGGATCCGCGTTGAGCTCCTCGCCGGGGAAGACCATCGCCGCGGGTCGCGGGATCCAGTCGAGCGCGAGCTCGGTCTCCAGGATCAGTCGTCCCGCGGTGACACTCGCCACGCGCTCGATCGCGTCGAGCGGGTTGCGAAGGTGGTACAGCACGCCGAGGAACAGCACCAGGTCGAACGTGCCGACGCGCTCCGGTGAGAGCTCCATCACGTCGATCTCGGCGTCCTCGACGCGGGAGCCGAGCGAGCGCCGAGCGAGCTCGAAACCCTGCTTGGTGCCCCAGCCATCGCCGACCCAAGAGTAGGAGTCGGTCGCGAGCACCCTCGCCGCGCCCCGCCGCTCGGCCTCGAACGAGTAGAAGCCGTCCCATGCCCCGATGTCGAGCACCGACAGGCCGTCGAGCCGTGGGGGGAGACCGATCACCGGAAGGACGTTGCGGGCCGGGTCCGTCACCCCCGGAGTGACGACGCCGTGGCCGAGGTCCATGGTGTGGAACCAGCGCAGCTGCGCCACCTCGGCGGCGAGGTTCTCCGAGCTCATGCACTCTCCCGTCGGCGGGCTCGGCGCACGTTAGTCACGTGCTCGCGGCGGGCTCTCCTACTCCTCCTCTGCCGCGAGGATCCGGTACAGGCCGCGCCGCGTGTCTGACAGCAGCTTCTTGGCCTGCTCCACCTGTGCGGGGGTTCCGGCCGCCGCGACCTGGCGCAGGGCACCGAGCACCGCACCGATGAGCGAGCGGAGCTCCGCGTGCGCGCCGCGCTCCGCGAAGTCCTCCCACGGCGTCCCGATCTCGGCCCGGTGCTCGTCGACGTGAGCC
Source organism: uncultured Actinomycetes bacterium (assembly GCA_963815405.1). Classification (GTDB taxonomy): domain Bacteria; phylum Actinomycetota; class Acidimicrobiia; order IMCC26256; family DASPTH01; genus CAWFGR01. Next base: position 88,893 of record CAWFGR010000008.1, on the reverse strand, counting down.
TGACCGGTCGCGGTAAGCCGGAACACCCGCCGGCCATCGGACTCCTCGGCCTTGACGAGTCCTTCGTCCTCCAAGGCCTGCAGCGTCGGGTACACCGAGCCGGGGCTCGGCTTCCACATGCCCGAGCTGCGTGTCTCGAGCTCTTGCATGATCTGGTAGCCGTGCATCGGGCCCTCGCCCAGCAGCACGAGGATCGCGCCGCGCACGTTGCCCCGCGCTGCCCGTGGTCCCCGACCGAACGGTCGATCGAACTGACGGGCGAAGGGCATCGGCGGGCCGCCCATGAATCGATCTCGCATGTCGTGCCTCACTTTCTCGTGCCTTCCGCTCGGGAAGGCTCTCGATGTATTGATGATGTATCACGATATATCGCCGATACGTCGGCAGGCAAGCCCCGTGCCCCGGCGGGAGGCTCGGCCCGGAGAACGCTCAGGAAGTAGGCCCGAAACGCTCGACTCGCACCCGCTCGGGTGCGACCCCGAGACCGACCACGAGATGGCTCGCCGCGTCGGCGAACCCGGCCGATCCACAGACGTAGACCGTCGTGTCGGCCGGGCCGAGGAGCGGGGCGAGGTCGTCGGCGCGCAGGCGGCTCGGCGGGCGGAGCGACGCCGGGTGGCGTCTCGCGCGTCCACACGACCGTCGCCTCGGGGCCGGGCAGCTCCGCTGCGTAGTACAGGTCGGCGGGCGAGCGCACCGACACCACGAGTCGGGCGAGATCGGATCGCCCGAGCCGGCGCGCCAGCCGGAGCATGGCCATCAGAGGCACGACCCCGGAGCCACCGCCCACGAGGAGCACCGGCGTGTCGCCACGCCACACGAACCAACCTCCGATCGGCCCGCGGACCTCGAGCTCGTCGCCCACAACGACGACCTCGTCCAGGAACGACGACACCTCGCCGTCGTCGAGCCGCTCGACCGTCAGCTCGATCGTGCCGGAGTCATCCGGCGCCGACGCGACCGAGTACGACCGCGACGCGGTGTAGCCGTCGGGCGCGGTCAACCGCAGGACGTAGTGCTGGCCGGCGAGATGCGGCTGCGGCACTTCGAGACGGAGTCGGAAGGTCTTGGCGCGCGAGGTCTCGTCTCGGATCTCGACGACGACCGCGGTCTGCCACGGATCGGTGGGCGAGCGCCCCACCATTGCTCAGTCGCCTTGGTACCGCTGCTCGAGCCAGGGATCGCCACGGTCGTGGTACCCGTTGCGCTCCCAGAACCCCGGCTCGTCGTGGTCGAGCACCTGGAGACCGGCAACCCACTTCGCGCTCTTCCAGAAGTAGCGGTGTGGGACCAGGAGCCGCGCCGGGCCGCCGTGCTGGAGGGCGAGTGGGGCGCCCTCGTACTCCCAGACGACCCACGCGCGGCCGCCGACGACGTCGGCGATCGGCAGGTTGGTCGTGTAGCCGGTGTGCGAGAACGCAAGCACGTGCGTCGCGGACGGGAACGGCGCGGCAACCTCGAAGAGGGTGTCGATCGACACGCCGGCGAAATTCACACCGAGCTTCGACCACGTCGTCACGCAGTGGATGTCTCCGGAGAAGCTCGAGGGCGCGAGCGCGTGGATGTCGTCCCAGCTCCAGGTGGTGGGATGCGCGACGAGCCCTTCGACGGAGAACGACCACGACGCGGTGTCGATCGACGGCGTGACCTCAGCGCTCAGCACGGGCCACTGGCGTCCCGCGTCGTACTGGCCCGGGGGCAAGCGCGGGTCGCGTGACGCGCTCCCGCGACCGAGGAAACCTCGCGTGGAACCGGCCATGTGTGTGCTCTCCTCGCGACGACCACCGTCGCGTACGCTCCGGCACAGCATGCACGACGCGTGTCGAAGCGCGCACGCGCCACGAAGACCCGCAGTGAACCCCCCATGGTGACTGCGCGTGCAGCGTGCGAAGATCCCCCTGAACCGCTGAGAGGAGAGCTCCGTGCCCATCATGATGCGACTCGACTGGTCCGGCGTCACCCCCGAGCAGTACGACGAAGTGCGCCGAGTCGTTGGCTGGGAGAGCAACGTCCCCGGCGGCGCGATCGCGCACGTCGCCGCGTTCGACGACGCGGGTCTCCACGTCGTCGACATGTGGGAGTCGGTCGACACGTGGGATGCGTTCCAGCGCGACCGCCTCGCGGCCGGCCTCGCGCAGGTCGGGATCCCGGGCGAGCCCACGGTGAGCGTGCTCACCGCGCACGCGGTGTTCGTCCCCGCGGCCGCGGCGCCCGCCGTCCGCACACCGACGAAGCGCACGGTGAAGAAGACGACGAAGCGCACTCCCGCCAAGAAGACTGCGAAGAAGGCAGCGAAGAAGAGGGCGGTCAAGCGAACCGCGGCGAAGAAGACCGCGAAGCGGGCACCCGCGAAGAAGGCCCCGGCGCGGCGTCCGGCCGTCAAGAAGACGGCGAAGAAGACGCCGGCCAAGACCACGACCAAGAAGACCGCCGCCAGGAAGACCGCCAAGCGCGCGCCGGCGAAGAAGACGGCTCGCCGCTGAGGTTCTCTGGCACCGTTCAGGCCCGGGAGGACCTCGGCGCGACGAGCGCACGGAACGCCTGCGCAGCGGGTGATCGAGGCCCCGGGCGCGCCACGAGGCCAATCGTGCGACGGAGCGGCGGTCGCAGTCGTGCGATCGCCGCTCCTTCGCGCTCGGCCCGCTCCGCGACATTGCGGGGAACGATCGCGACGCCGGCGCCGGCGAGCACGAGCGGCACGATCGCGTCGCGTTGCTCGGTCTCGACCGCGATCCGCGGTCGAAGTCCGACCGCGGTGAAGGCTTCGTCGAGCAGCCGGCGCGTCGACGTGCCCTGAGGGCTGGTCACGAGCGGGACGTCGGCCAGCTCGTCGATACGCAGCGCACGCGTGGCGCGGCCCGCTGGCTGCGCGAGGACCAGCTCTTGTTCCACGACCGTCGTGCTCGTCAGGGAGGCGGACACCGGGAGCTCCGCGAGCCCGAGCTCGGCGCGCCCGTCGAGGACATGCGCCTCGACCGCGTCGGCGGTCTCGGGCGCGAGCACGCGCACGACGACGTTGGGGTAGCGCACGCGAAACGCCCCGACGAGCGGCGCGAGCGGATCCGCCGCGAGGGTGGGGAGCGCCACCAGATCGAGCGAGCCGGAATCGAGCCCGCCAACGGCGCGCGCCGAATCCCGGACGACGGCGACGTCGCGCAGCACCTGCCGTGCGGGCTCGACCAGCGCGGCACCCGCGGCGGTGAGCACCAGGCCACGACCCACCCGCTCGAAGAGGACGACGCCGAGCTCGGCCGAAAGGCTGGTGAGACCCTGGGAGAGCGACGGCTGCGAGAGGTGGAGCTGCGCGGCGGCGTCCGTGAGCGTGCGGTGGTCGACGACCGCGACCAGGTATTCGAGCTGCCGCAAATTCATAAGATCTTCCTATCATATCGTGAGAATCAATCCATTGGACTTTTGTTCCCCGCGCGCGGTCCACTCGGGGGGTGAGCGGTTCGACGCTGTTGGCGGTTGCAGGCATCGGCGCGATCGTCGGCTTCCTCGGCGGCATGTTCGGCAAGGGAGGCGCGGCGATCGCGACCCCCCTGCTGCGGGTCGCGGGGATTCCTGCGTTCTACGCCGTTGCATCTCCCCTGCCGTCGACGATTCCCGCGACGCTCGTCGCGTGGTCGGCCTACCGACGGACCGGGCTCACGAACTGGCGGGTCGTCCGGACGATGCTCGCGTTCGGACTCCCGGCGACGGCGCTCGGCGCGTACGCCACGCGGATCGTCGGCGGTTCGGCGATCGTCCTCGCCTGCGAGGCGGCCGTCGCCCTCGTCGGGTTGCGCGTCCTGCTGCACCCGCACGAACCCGTCGAGGTCGCCTGGTCCAGCGACCCGTCGACGCTCCGGATGGCCGTGGTGGCCATCACGGTCGGGGGGTTGTCCGGCCTCCTCGCGAACGGCGGGGGCTTCCTCCTCGTGCCCCTGTTCGTGATGGCGCTGCGTCTCCCGATGAAGGAGGCGTTGGCCTCGTCGCTGATCACCGCCGCGGCTTTCGCAATTCCCGGGACCGCCGTGCACGCCGCGCTCGGCCACGTCGACTGGATGGTCGTCGCCGTGTTCGGCGCCGCGGCGATCCCGCTGTCCTATACCGGTGCGCGGGTTGCGCTGCGCGTCCACGCCCAGCGGCTGGAACGGCTCTACGGTGGGATGCTCGTGGCGCTCGGCGCGGTCACCTTCGCGCTCACCGCATGAACGCGAAGCCCTCGTAGTCCTTGGCGGCGACCTCGTCGCAGATCTTGCGGTACGTGCCGACGCCGCCGACGTAGGGCATGAACACCCGCGGCTTGCCGGGGATGTTCGCACCGATGTACCACGAGTCGACTCGCGGCATCAGCGTGGAGTCGGCCACCTCGTTCACGTGGTCGACCCAGTCGTCCTCGAACGACACCTCGGGCTCGACCGTCTCGTACCCGCGCTCGTGCATGAACGCGAACAGGTCGTGGAGCCAGTCGACGTGCTGCTCGATCGACACGACCATGTTGCTCTTCACCGACGGGCTCCCGGGGCCGGTGATGATGAACAGGTTCGGGAACTCGGCGGACATGATCCCCAAGTACGTGCGAGGACCGGCCGACCACTTCTCCTTCAGCAGGCGCCCGTCATTGCCCCGGATGTCGATCGCGAACAGCGCGCCCGTCATCGCGTCGAAGCCGGTCGCGAACACGATGGAGTCGAGCTCGTACTCGGCTTCCGTCGTGCGCAGACCGGTGGGAGTGATCTCGACGATCGGCGCCGCCTTCACGTCGACCAGGCTCACGTTGTCGCGGTTGTACATCTCGTAGTAGTCGATGTCGATGCAGAGGCGCTTCGCACCGAACGGCATGCCCTGCTTCGGTGAGAGCAGTTCCGTCGTCGCCGGGTCCTTGACGACCTCGCGGATCTTCGCGCGCACGAAGTCGCTGACGATCTCGTTGGCTTCCTCGTCGATCAACACGTCGTTGAACACGCCCAGCATGCCTGGGCCGCCGATGGCCCATCGCTCCTCCAGCTCCCGCATCACCTCGTCGCGCGGCGTGTCGAGCAGCTTCCGCGGGCTCGCCCTGAACAGATCGAGGTGACGCAAGACGTCACGGCGCTCCGCGTAGTTCGCCTTGATCTCGCGCTCGGCGTCCTCGGTCAGCGGGCGGTTGCGCGCCGGCACGCTGTAGTTCGCGGTGCGCTGGAACACGGTCATGTGCGCCGCTTGGCGCGCGATCTGCGGACCTGCTTGCACGCCGGACGAGCCGGTCCCGATGAGGCCGACCCGCTGACCCGTGAAGTCGACGCCCTCGAGGGGCCAGTCGCACGTGTGGTGCCAGGAGCCCTGGAAGGTCTCGATGCCGGGGAAGTCGGGCACGCGGGCCGCCATGGCCGACAGGCAACCGCTGGCCATGACGAGATACTGCGCCTCGACGTCGTCGCCGCGGTTCGTGCGCACGCGCCAGCGATGGGTCTCGTCGTCGTAGTGGGCAGCCGTGACACGGGTCTCGAGTTGGATGTCGCGCCGCAGGTCGAAGCGGTCGGCGACGTGGTTCAGATAGCGCAGGATCTCGGGCTGGGTCGCGTACCGCTCGGTCCAGTGCCAGTCCTGCTGGAGGTCCTCGTCGAACGAGTACGAATAGAACATGCTCTCCACGTCGCAGCGGGCGCCCGGGTACCGGTTCCAGAACCAGGTCCCCCCGACGCCACTGCCTGCCTCGTAGACGCGCGCCGTCAGCCCGAGTCCCCGCAGCTTGTGGAGCATGTACATCCCGGCGAAGCCGGCTCCCACGACCACCGCGTCGACGCGCGTCTGTGTCTCCGGGGTCCGTTCCCGCGGCTCGACCTGCGACACGTTGCCGTTCCTCTCTCGTTGTCCCGCGCCGGCGGGCTCAGACGCCCGCGTCGCTCCTTCAATCTTCGCGCCGCGAGGTTTGGCCCTCCCACCCGGCGGCGACGACGTCACGGCACGTGGAAGTGGCGGGCGTCGCAATCGTGACATTCGAGCTCGATCGTGGCATGGGTGATCCCGAAGCGGTCCGCCAGCAGCGCCTTCAGGGCGTCGCCTCGGACCTGCGCGTCGTGCAGCGTCGGCTCGCCGGCGAGCACGACGTGGGTCGACAGGGCCGCGGTCTCCGAACCCAGCGACCAGACATGAGTGTGGTGGACGGCCTCGACGCCGGGTGCCGCCGCGAGCGCGGCCTCGACGACGTCGATCGGGAGGCCGACCGGCGCGGCCTCGAGCAGCACGCGGAGCGCGTCCCGCACGAGCGCGCAGGCCGACGCGCCGATGAGCCCGACGATGAGGAGCGACACGACCGCGTCCAGCCACACGGCGTCCCACAGGACCACGGCTGCGCCGGCCACGAGCGCACCGATCGAACCGAGGGCATCGCCGGCGAGGTGCCAGAACGCGGCCCGCAGATTGATGCTGTGACTGTCCACCCGGGCGACGACCCACACGCTCCCCGCGTTGACCACGAACCCCGCGGTGGCCACGACCATCACCCAGCCGCCGTCGATGCTCACGTCGCCGCCGAACCGGCCGACCGCCACGACCACGATCGCCACCGACGCACCCAGGAGGAGCAGCGCGTTCACGAGCCCCCCGAGCACCTCGGCCCGCACCAGCCCATAGGAGTGACGGGTCGAGGGCGTCGTGACCATCAGGCGCTCGGCGACGAGCGCGATGCCGAGCGCGGCAACGTCGGAGATCATGTGCACGGAGTCGGCGAGCAGCGCGAGGGACCCGAACGCCAGCGCGGCGACGAACGCCACGACCAGATAGCCGGCGTTGGCGCCCAGCGCGAGCCAGAGCGCCCGCCGCCGGGAGGCTCCCGAGGCGACGGCATGGCGCCCGGGCGCATAGCCGTGCGCATGCCTCCCGGGAGTCGACTCTCCCACCGGCCGAGCGTACCGGCGCCTGGGGTTGCATCGAGGTTTAGGGAACCCTAACCTAGGGGACAGATCGAACCGACGTCCCGACGGGGCGTTGCGATCGAGGAGCTGCACACGTGTATGTCTGCCTCTGCGAGGGTGTGACCGACCGCACCGTTCACAAGGCGATCGCGCGCGGCGCGCGCACCGTCGACGAGATCGCTGTCGCGTGCGGTGCGGGTTCCGGCTGCGGCGGGTGCTGGCACGAGCTCCAGGAGCTGTTGCACGAGTCGTTGCCGCGAGTGGCGGCGGGCGTCGGCGCAGGTGGCCACACCGCCAATTCCTAATCGAGGCCCGGGGTACGATCCCGACATGGCGCGCAACGACGAGATCATCGAGCTCTTGAACGACGTCCTCACGAACGAGCTGACGTCGGTGAACCAGTATTTCCTCGACGCGTGCATGCTCGAGAACTGGGGCTACGACCGCATCGGCGATCACTTCTACCACGAGTCGATCGACGAGATGAAGGACGCCGACGTGCTCATCGAGCGCATCCTCTACCTCGACGGCGTCCCGAACGTGCAACGTCTCTCGAGCGTCCGCATCGGAGAGTCGCCCGTCGAGAAGCTCGAGCTCGCGCTGGCGCTCGAGCGCGAGTCGATCGACCGCCTCAACACTGGGATCGCGCGTTGCCTCGAGCTCCGCGACAGCGGCACCGCCGAGTTGCTCACCAAGATCCTCGCGGGCGAAGAGGACCACGCCGACTGGCTCGACACGCAGCTCACGCTGGTGCACCAGCTGGGCGACACCGCCTACCTCGCGCAGCAGCTGCACGACTGAGAGCGCCCGCCGAGAGGCGGGCGGAATCGGGGCCCAGCGCCCCGGCGCCGACGGGAGTGAGCGGCTGCGGGTCGGGTATCCCGACCCGCAGCGAACGACCCACGGATCAGGCGCCAAGAGCGGAAGAGCGTTCCGGGCCTCACCACGCCGTGAGCGCGAGACCGATGGCCGCGGCGATCGTCGGGAGCACCACCCCGAGCACCGCGTAGCGGACCGCGTCGGCACGCCGGCCTTCGTCGACGAGACGCACCGTCTCGAACGCGAACGACGAGAAGGTCGTGAACGCGCCGCAGAAGCCGGTGCCCAGCACCGTCCTCGCGTCGGCCGAGAAGCCGCGGTACAGGACGAGCCCGGTGAGCAGACCGAGGACGAACGATCCGGTCGCGTTCACCACGATGGTCCCGAGTGCGAGCTCGCCGTCGGTCCGGTGCTGCACGGTGGCGTCCACGAGCACGCGCAGGGGCGCGCCGACGGCCCCCGCCGCGAGCACACCGAGGATCAGCATGCCTCGGCCCGCCGAGCTCGGCGCGCCGCGTGCGCGGCCGCCCATCCCGCCCAGGCCGCGGCCAACCCCGCCGCGACGCTCAGGAGCAGGTACCCGATGCCCAGCGTGACATGGCCGTCCTTGACCAGGACCACCGTCTCCACCGCGAGCGTCGAGAACGTCGTGTAGCCGGCGAGGACCCCGGCGGCCGCGAACGGCCGGACCAACCGGTACCGGCCGCGCCGACCCTCGATCGCGGCGAGCACCGCACCGAGCACCCACGCACCGGAGACGTTCGCGAGGAACGTCGGCCAGGGAAACGTTCCCGGCGCGACGTGGATCGCCTGGGCGAGCTCGTAGCGGGCGACGGTACCGAGCGCTCCGCCGACGGCGACGGCGAGCAGCAGGTCCGGGGCCACCGGCAGCCGCCACCGGCTCGCCCGCCTCACCCGCCTCACCTCGCGGCGCTCATTGCGCGTGCGCCATGTGGGACATCGAGGGACGGTACCGCTCGTACCCGGCTGGACAACGACGGAGACGAGTGCTCTCATCACCTCGTGCTCGACCTGCGCATCCACGGCGGTCTCGTGATCGACGGGACCGGCGTGGCGGCCGTCCCACGGGACCTGTGCATCCGAGACGGCCGGATCGTGCCCGACGAAGGCGAACCAGCCCGTCGGACGATCGACGCCGACGGCCTGGTCGTGACCCCTGGGTTCGTCGACATCCACTCCCACTACGACGCCCAGATCTTCTGGGACACCACGCTGTCGCCGTCATCGCTGCACGGCGTGACCACCACCATCAGCGGCAACTGTGGCTTCACTCTCTTTCCCGCGCGGCGCGGCGACGACTACCTGCCCCGCATGCTGGCGCGCACCGAGGGGATTCCGCTCGCGACGTTGCAGGCCGGCGTCCCCTTCGGGTGGTCGACCGCAGCCGAGTTCCTCGACACCGTCGAGCGATCGGGCACGGCGCTCAACTTGGGCTTCTTCGCCGGTCACTCGACGATCCGTCGGTACGTGATGGGCGACCGCGCGGTGCACGATCCCGCGACCGACGACGACGTCGTGGCGATGGTCGCGTTGCTGGACGCCTGTCTGCGCGCCGGCGCCTTCGGCTTCTCGACGTCGTGGGGCGAGAACCACTGCGACTGGGACCTGAACCCGGTGCCGTCGCGCGTCGCGGCGGACCGGGAGACGCTTGCCCTCGCCGCGGCCGTGGGTGCGCGGCCGGGCACCACCCTGGAGTGCGTCCCGCCGAACGGACTGATCCCCGACCATCTCGTCGAGCTGATGTCCGCGATGTCGGTCGCCGCCGGGCGCCCGATCAACTGGAACCTCTTCTCTGTGCGCAGCAAGAGCCGCGAGTCGCTCCAGAACCGCCTCGACGCGTGTGACTACGGGACCGAGCGCGGTGCCTGCGTGACGGGCTTGTTCTTCCCCGTCCCGAGCGAGACCCGCTTCACCTTCGAGACCATGTACCACTTCGACACGATCTCGGAGCGGTGGCGCCGCGTGGCGGAGCTTCCGCGCGACGAACGCCTACGCGCGCTGCGCGGGACAGAGCTGCGCCAGCAGCTCCGTGAGGACGCGCACCGTGCGGTGCGTCAGGAGCATTTCGTCCCCGACGTCTCGCGGTGGGAAGACTGGCGGATCGGCGAGACCTTCGCTGCCGCGAACGCCGGACTCGTCGGCCGCGACCTCGCGACGATCGCCCGCGAACGGGACACCGACGCCTTCGACGCGATGCTCGAGATCGTCGTCAACGACGAGCTCGAGACCGGACTGCTCGCACCGCCGATGGCCGATGACGAGGACGGATGGCGCACGCGCGCCGAGCTCACCCTCGACCCTCGCATGATCGTCGGCGGCTCCGACGCCGGGGCGCACTCCGACATCATGTGCGGCGCGAAGTACACGACGACGATGATCGCCGCCTTCCGGGCGCGCAACCTCCTGCCGCTCGAGCAGATCGTCCACCAGCTCACGGACGTGCCCGCGCGGTACTACGGCATTGCGGGCCGCGGCCGGATCGCCGACGGCTACGCCGCCGATCTCGTCGTGCTCGACCCCGACCGGGTCGCGCCCGGCCCGCTCGTGACTCGTCGCGACCTGCCCGCCGGCGGTACCCGGCGGTTCTGCGAGGCCATCGGGATCGAGCACGTGCTCGTCAACGGCACCGAGGTCGTGGAGCACGGCCGGCCGACGGAGGCGACCCCGGGCACGCTGCTGCGGTCGGGCCGCGACACCCAGACCGTCGGCAACGCCGACGCGCTCTCGATGCTGCGCGCGTCGACCTCCTGACCCGCTGGAGATCAGGTCGCGCGGCTCGCACCACCGTGCACGGCGGCAAATGGATCGCGGTCGGACCGGCATCGAGGGCGGCATCGTGCGACGACACCAGCGGATTGGCGTCAACCAACTCGGGTTGGCAGTCGGCGGCTTGGGTGCGATCGGCGCCGGGCTCGTGCTCGTACCCTTCCGCCGAGAGATCGACAACGCGAATCTCGCGCTCATCCTCGTCCTCGTCGTCGTCATTGCGGCGATCGTCGGAGGTCGCGGCGCCGGCGCGCTCGCGGCGGTGACTGCGACACTGTCGTTCGACTTCTTCCTCACTCGGCCATACCTGTCGATGCGCATCGACAGCGCCGACGACATGGAGACGATGCTCGTCCTGCTCGCGGTCGGGCTCCTCGTCGGCCAGGTGGCTTCGCGCGGACGCCGCTCTCGGCGGCGCCGTGAAGAGGCCGTCGAGGCGATCGCTCGTGTCCACCGCGCCGGCGAGCAGGTCGCGCTCGGACACGGTGTGGACGACGTCGTCCGGGTCGTGCGCGTCGAGCTGATACAGCTCCTGCGACTCCAAGACTGCTGGCTCGAGTTTCCTCCATTCACCTGGGTCGCACCCCGGCTGGAACGTGGCGGAACGATCGACGCGACGGAGCACGGATGGGGCCCCGACGGTTTTGCCCTCTCCGCCGACGGCATCCAGCTGCCGGTGCTGACACGCGGTCGCGAAGTCGCCCGCCTCGTCCTCATCGGGGACCCGAGCTCGCCGGTCGGCATCGAGGAGCGTGTCGTGGCCGTCGCACTCGCGGATCAGCTGGGAAGCGCGCTGGCGCTGGCACGACCCGAGGAGCTGGCCCGCTTGGCCGACAAGACCCATGAGGATGACTGACGCGACATGCGGTGAGAAGCTGCCCGTGGCGCTGGGGTGCCAATCCTCGATGCACGCCGGAGAACAGGGGCTACGGGTGCCCAGAATCCTGAAGCGGCTCGTCGTCGGTCGGCCGCTGACGTCGACACAGATGGAGGAGCAGCGACTCCCCAAGACGGTCGCGCTCGCGGTCTTCTCGTCGGACGCGTTGTCCTCAACGGCATACGCGACCGAGGAGATCCTCTTCGTGCTGGCCCTCGGCGGATCGAGCCTTGCGCTCGGTCTCGACCGGCTCGTCCCGATCGCCACCGTCGTCTCGATCCTGCTTGCCATCGTGATCGCCTCGTACCGGCAGGTCATCTTCGCCTACCCGGACGGCGGCGGCGCGTACGTCGTGAGCCGGGAGAACATCGGCGAGAACGCGGCGCTCGTGGCCGGCGCCTCCTTGATGGTCGACTATGTGCTGACCGTGGCGGTGTCGATCTCGGCTGGTGTCGCCGCCATCATCTCGATCCCTGCCTTCGGCGGTCTGCGCGAGCACCGCGTGGTGCTCGGCCTCGCGCTCATCGGCCTCATCACGCTCGCGAACATGCGCGGGGTGAAGGAGTCGGGTCGCATCTTCGCCATTCCTACATACGTCTACATGCTCGCGCTCGTGGCGCTGATCGTCTACGGATTGGCTCGCTCGTACTTCGGCCACCTGGCCCCGGTGCCGTTCGACCCGAAACTGTTCGAGGGAGAGCGCGAGCTCGGGGGAACGCTCGGCCTGTTCCTCGTCCTCAAGGGCTTCTCATCAGGCGCAGTGGCGCTGACGGGCGTCGAGGCCATCTCGAACGGGGTGCCCTCGTTCCGGCGACCGGCGTCACGCAACGCGGCGACGACCCTGGTGTGGATGGGCGTGCTGCTCGGCACGATGTTCTTCGGTGTCTCCCTCCTCGCCCACCATCTGAAGCCCTATCCAAGCCACGACCGCACCGTCATGGCGCAACTCGGGCTGGCTGTGTTCGGCAACGGACCGGCGTTCGTCCTGCTGCAATTCGCGACTGCGGCGATCCTCACGTTGGCCGCCAACACGGCGTACAACGGTTTCCCCAGCCTGTCGTCGATCATCGCCCGAGATGGATACTTGCCGCGTCAGCTTGCCCAGCGCGGTGATCGGCTCGTTTTCTCGAACGGCATCGTCGCACTGGCCGCCGCCGCCGCCGCGCTCCTGGTCGCGTTCGGCGGCCTCACAAACGCGCTGATCCCTCTCTACGCGGTCGGCGTCTTCACGTCGTTCACCCTCTCGCAGACCGGAATGGTGCGACACCACCTCCGGCTTCGTGAACCCGGATGGCGCCGCAGCGCCGTCCTCAATGGCGCCGGCGCGGTCGCCACGCTGCTGGTGCTGCTCATCGTTGCCACGACCAAGTTCACGAGTGGCGCGTGGATCCCCATCATCGTGATCCCACTCATCGTGCTGCTCTTCAAGTCGATTCGGCGCCACTACGACACCGTGGCGCGCGGTCTCGAGGTACCGCCCGATTGGAGACCGCCGCGCCGCCGCGCACACCGTCGTCGTGCTGGCAAGCGAGGTCAATGCCGGTGTGCTCGAGGCGCTCGCCTACGCCTCCTCGACCGCACCCGAGCACCTCGTGGCCGCCACCGTCGTCGCCGACGCGAGCGACGCGGAGCGCACGGAGAAGGAGTGGGCTCGGCATGGCATCGCGGTACCGCTCGAGATCGTCCGGGCGCCGAGCGGGAACTTCACGGCAGCAATGCTCGGGTTCGTCGACGAGCTCGAACAGCGATGGCGGAACAGCCTCGTCACCGTCGTCATCCCCGAGCTCTTCGTCGAGCACTGGTGGCAACACCTGCTGCACAACCAGAGCGTCCTCGTGCTGAAGGGCCGGCTCCTCTTCCGCAAGAACACCGCAGTGACCTCGATGCCGTATCGCGTCGAGCGCGAGGCGGGGATGCGAGCGCGAGACGACTGCTGACCTGCACGCGGCCTCGCTGGGCCGAGTCCCGTCGGCTCACGTCAGGTACGCCTCGATCTCAGAGGCCTTCACGACCGCGAAGACCTCCCGGCCGATCGAGAGTTGCAGCTCGCTCACCGCGGCGGGCGTGACCTCGGCGACGAGCGGAACGGGACCGTCGACCATCACGCGCACGCGATCGCCGAGGCGGTCGATCGCGCGGACGTGTCCGGGCCACGTGTTGCGCGGGCTGCCGTGGGGTGCCTCGAGGTGCAGCGCAACCGCGCGGGGGTGCACCGCGACCGCCACATCACCGACGATCCCGGAGTCGGCGACGACGATGTGAGCGCCGTTCGCAAGCTGCACCGCCCCCGAGGATGCCATGCCGCGGAAGAGGTTCAGCCCCACGAGATCCGCAACGTACGCGGATCGAGGGTGCATTGTGATCTCGTCCATGGAACCCTGCTGCACGACCCGGCCGGCTTCGAGGATGACCACCCGGTCGGCGATCGAGGCCGCGTCAACGGGATCGTGCGTCACGAGCACGCGCGCTCCAGACGCTTCTGCGAGCCGGTCGCGCAGCTCGCGCCGGATCTCGAGGCGCGCGCCGGCGTCCAACGCGGCAAGCGGCTCGTCGAGCAGCAGCAGCCGGGGATCGCTCACCACGGCGCGGCCGAGCGCGACGCGTTGCGCCTGGCCGCCCGAGAGCTCCCGCGGCCAGCGCGCGCGCTCGGTCCGCGAGCCCGACGCGCCCGAGCCACGCCTCGGCCCGACGCCGAGCCTCCGCCTTCGAGACGTTGCGGCTCTGCAAGCCGAACGCCACGTTGTCGCGGGCATCGAGGAACGGGAACAGCAGGTAGTCCTGGAAGACCATCCCGATCCGGCGCCTTTCCGGGGGCACGAACACCCGTGCAGCCGGTTCGTCGAGGACTTCCCCGTCCATCGCGATCCGGCCCGCGTCGATGGGCAGCAAGCCGGCCAGCGCGCGTCAGGAGACTCGTCTTCCCGGCGCCGTTCGGCCCGAGGACCGCGACCGTCTCGTCGCCCAGCTCGAGCGCGACGTCGAGCTCGAGCTTTCCGACGCCGACCTGGAGGGCGAGCTCGACGCTCACGCGCGCACCGCGAACCAACGGTCGCGAAGGAGCACGAGGACCGTCGCGGAGACCGCGAGGAGGACGAGGCTCAGCGCGAGGGCGGCCTCCTGGTTCGTCTCGAGCAAGAGATAGACGGCCAGCGGCGTCGTCTGCGTGCGTCCCGCGATGTTCCCCGCGAAGGTGACGGTCGCGCCGAACTCCCCGAGCGCACGAGCCCACGCCAGCGCGACCCCCGCGCCGAGTGACGGTGCGAGGAAGCGCAGCGTCACGCGCCGGAACGTGGTGAAGCGCCCGGCACCGAGTGTCGCGGCCGCTTCCTCGTAGCGCTCGTCGATCCCACGCAGACCGCCCTCGACCGTGATGACCAGGAACGGCATGGAGACGAACGTCTCGGCGAGGACCACACCACCCTTCGAGAACGTCAGCTGCACCCCGAAGGTGTCGTAGAGCCACGGGCCGAGCAGGCCACTCGTGCGCCCGAAGGCGAAGAGCAACGCGACGCCACCGACGACTGGCGGCAACACCATCGGTAGCAGCACGAACGCCCGGATCAGACCGCGTCCGGGGAGCCGGCTCCGCGCCAGCACCCACGCGAGCGGTACACCGAGCGCGACCGACAGTGCGGTCGCCCAGACCGAGCACTCGAGCGAGAGCCTGAGCGCTTGGCGCGCCGTCCGGTCGCTCAGGTCGTCCCAGATGCGACTCCAAGCGGCGCGCTCCAACAGCCCCGCGAGGGGAAGAACGAACAACGCGACGGCAAGCGCCGCAAGAATCCAGATCGGCCACGGCACACGCGAGCCCGCCGGGGCCGTGCGCGCCGGCAGTCCCCGTGGATCACGGGGCACGGAAGCCGAACTTGGCAAGCGTCTTCCGGCGGGCAGGAGATGCAACGTACGCCACGAACGCCGCCGCGAGCTTGCGTTTGGAGGAGCCGACCACCGGCGCGATCGGGTACAGGGCGATCGTGTTCTGCTCGTCCGGGATCTTGACGCCCTGGACGGTGGTCCCGGCGGCCTTCACGTCGGTGACGTAGACGAGCGCGGCATTCGCATCGCCGGGCGACACCGCCGCGATCGTCGCCTTCGCGTCGGCGCCACGCGTGATGCTGCTCTCGGGGATCGTGACGCCGGCTCGCGACAGGACGTTCGCCGCGTACACGCCGCAGGGGACGGTCGCGCCGCAGAGGGCGATGGTTCCGGCGGTCGTGAGGTCGGCGAGGGTCTTGATGCTCTTCGGGTTGTCGGGCTTCACCGCGATCTCGAGCTGATTGCGAGCGAAGACAGTCGGCGAGACCACGACGTTGCCCGTCTTGAGCAGCTTGTCCATGTTGGTGAGGTCGGCCGACGCGAACACGTCCGCGGGCGCTCCACCCTGGATCTGGGTCACGAGGGTCGACGACGACCCGAAGTTGAACGTGACCGTCGTGCCCTTGCGCTTCTTCTGGAAGTCGGTGCCGATCTGGTGGAACGCCTCGGTCAGCGATGCTGCGGCGGACACGGTGATGCTCCCCGACAGCTTCGGCTTCTTCGCCTGGACCGCGGCCGAGGCGTTGCCCCCGACCACGAGACCGAGCGAGAGCACGGCCGGCAGGAATCCGGCCATCACCCGTCGAAGCGAGCGTCGCATGCGTCCTCCCACCAGACTGCGAGACGTCAGTAGTTACGCCGAGACTAACGGGGCGAGACTAGCGGGAAGGCCCGTCTGGACCGGATCGCGTGTGGCAACCTCCTCATCGATGGCCTCCCGGAACAACGCCGCGCTGTCACTCACCGACTGGGTGGTGCTCGGGCTGCTCGTCGAGGAGCCCCGGCACGGGTTCGCCGTGGCGCGCGAGCTGCGCGCCGACGAGACGCTCGGTCGCATCTGGACCGTGGCCCGCCCGCTCGTGTACCGCGCGGTTCGAGCACCTGCACGCCGAGGGACTGATCGAGCCGACCCGTACCGAGCCGGGAGACCAGGGCCCTCGCCGAACCGTCTTCCGCGCCACGCCCGCGGGCCGGGCGCGGCTACGCGGTTGGCTCGACGGCGTGGTCGACCATCCCCGCGACGCACGCACGGAGCTGCTGGCGAAGCTCGTCTTCCGGAGCCGTCGCGGCGAACCGCTCGCCCCGCTCGCCGAACGTCAGCTCGTGCAGTTCGCACCCATCACGGAGGGGCTCGAGCAGGCTGCGCGCGGCAGTCGGTTCCGAACGCCTCACCGCGTTGTGGCGGCTGGAAGCGGTCCGGGCCATCAACCGCACCCTGGAGGCAGTCGTCGCCGACGCCGCCGAGTGAGCGACCAGGGCGTTCCTCTAGGGCTTCCGGTCTACGGGTTGAGGTTGCAGGTCCACCAGTTGGTGGTCACGGCGATGGACCCTTTGGTTCCTCTCACAGAGCCGAAGGAGCCCATCACCGTGACCTCGAATGAGATCATCTATCAGCGTCGTGTGCGTGTCATGGAGCACGCGAAGAAGACGAGCGTGTCGGAGGCGTGCCGGACGTTCGGTGTGAGCCGGACGACGTTCTATCGGTGGCAACAGCGGATCGAGGCTGGTGGTCTCGACACGTTGATGCCCAAAGGCCGACGCCCGCCAGCGATGCCGAACCAGACCCCGGCATGGGTCGTCGACGAACTGTTGGCCGAAGCAGTTGTTCGTCCGACTCTCGGAGCTCGCCGCTACGCCGACGGGCTCCGAGAACGCGGGTTTGTGGTTTCGGCGAGTGGCGTGCAGAAGATCTTGAACCGTCACGGCCTCGGCCGGCGTCGTCAACGCGTCGGTGCTCTCGCGCACCTGACCGCAGCGACCACTGGTCTGCTCACCGACGACACTCGAGACGGCCCGTTCGGGTTCTGCCATTTCGCGGCCCGGCCCGGTGACCTGGTCGCCTTGGACAGCTTCTACATCGGGAACCTCAAAGGAGTCGGGAAGGTCTGGCAGCTCACCGCGGTCGACACCGCGACCCGCTACGCGATCTGCCACGTGTTCCTCGGCCCTTCCAACACCGACATCGCAGCCCGCTTCGTTGACCTGGCGATCCGCAAACTGCGTCGCCTTGGTGTTCACGTCACCGGGGTGCTCTCCGACAACGGTCCCGAATTCGGGCCCCGATTCGACGCTCACCTCGCCAAGCTCGAGATCACGCACCACCGCACACCGCCGCGGTCTCCGAACCACAACGCAGTGTGCGAACGATTCCAGGGCACCGCGCTGCAGGAATGCTGGCGACCCGCGTTCCATCGGCGACGCTTCGATCGGCTCGCGCAACTCCGCGCCGAGATCGACACCTGGCTCGTCGACTACAACACCCGCCGAGCCAATCACAGCGACTTCATGGCCGGACGCACACCCCGCCAAGTCCTCGACACCCACCACAACCAACGAGCATCATGACCCTCACCCACAGGGTCCATCTGTCACCTCGACCTGTGGCCCGGAAGCTCTAGGGTGGACGCCAGCGGTCGCCGTCGAGGGGTGCGCGGATGGGACTTGGCAGCTCGGAGCGCCCCGGCAGCCGCCTCGCGGACGACGGGCTGGGCACGCTGGTCCGGGAGCGGGACCTCCTCGACGCGGTGGGCCAGGCCCTCATCGTGACCGACCCCGCGGGGACTGTCGCGTACTGGAACGGCACGGCCGAGGAGTTGTTCGGCTGGACGGCCGAGGAGGCGATCGGCCGGACGATCGTCGACCTCGTGCCGACCGCGGCGTCGGTCGACGACCTGTTCGCGCTCGTCTCCCGACTCGGCGCCGGCGACTCGTGGAGCGGCGACCTCTCGGTCCAACGCCGCGACGGGACGCCGATCCTCGCGTTCTTCACCTTCACGACCGTGTGGAACGCCGACGGAGAGGTGATCGCGGTCATCGCCGTCTCGCACGACGTCACCCAGCGGCGGTCACTCGAGCGGCAGCTCGGCAACCTCGCGGAGCGCCTCCAGCTCGCGCTCGGCGCGGGTCGGATGGGAACCTGGAGCTGGGACCTCGCGTCGGGAAGGGTCTCGTGGGACCCGGCGATGGAGGTCCTCTACGGCCTCGAGCCGGGCACCTTCGGCGGCACCATCGAGGACTACCTCGCACTCATCCACCCCGACGACCGCCAGCAGGTTGCCAACGGTGCCCTGGCCAGCGCCGACACCGCGAACCCGCTGACCCATGAGCACCGGGTCGTCTGGCCGGACGGCACCGAGCACTGGATCGAAGGTCGAGGAAACGCGATCCGCGACGAGCGTGGCGACATCGTGGGCCTCGTGGGAGTCGGCATCGACATCGACGACCGCAAGCGGCTCGAGGCGGCGTTGCTCGAGGCGCAGGCACTACGGACGAAGATCGAGATGGGGCGCGAGCTCGACGAGCAACGCCACGCGGTCCGGGTGCTCAACGAGGTCCTGATCCGGCCGGAGTTCCCATCCGTCCCGGGCATCGAGCTCGGCGCGCGCTACCTCCCCGGCGACAACACGACCGGGATCGGCGGCGACTGGTACGACGCGTTCCTGCTCCCCACCGGAGCGCTGCTGCTCGCCGTCGGCGACGTCACGGGCCATGGAATTCCCGCGGCGCGCCTGATGGCGAAGCTGCGGCACGCGACCCGCGCCTACGGATGCCAAGGCCTCGGCCCGGCCGAGATCGTCGCCGGCCTCGACCGCTTCGTCGAGCATTTCGCCATCGACGCGCAGTACGCAACGGTGCAACTCGCGTTGCTCGAACGCGCGACGGGTCGTGTGCAGATCGCGTCGGCGGGGCATCCTCCGGCCGTCCTCGTCACCGCCGACCACACCGAGCTGGTCGAGCTACGCGGTGGCCACCTCCTGGGTCTCGGACGGCCCGACAGTGCCGCCGAGACCGAGCTCGTGCTCGACTCCGGAAACGCCCTGCTCCTCTACACCGACGGGCTGATCGAGCGTCGCGACGAGCCGATCGACGACGGCCTCCAGCGCCTCGTGAAGGCAGTCGAAGCATTCGACACCACGCGCGGCGCCGCGGCGCTCCGCGACCTCGCGCTCGACAAGTGCCTCGCAGGCACGACGAACTTGGACGACATCTGCATCCTCGCGGCTGTCCGCACCTCGGGCCCATGACCGGCGGAGACATAGCCGGACGCCATCTGGGTAGAGAAGCGCGGTGCGCAACTCCGTGACGCCGGCGGCCCGACGCCCGTGGCCAAGCCCATGACGCGACAAGCGGTCAGTCACGGATGGGGATATCGCCATGAGGCGTTCTTCTACACGGGCCATCAGGGCTTCATGGACGGCGTGCTGGAGTTCATCGGCAGTGCGCTCGAGGCCGAGGAACCGATCTTCGTGGTGCTGAGCGCCCGCAAGATCGAGGCCCTCCGCGACGAGCTGGGGTCGCGCCACGACGGCGTCCTCTTCGCCGACATGGCCGATGTCGGCGCGAACCCAGCCCGGATCATTCCTGCCTGGCAGCGCATCCTGGACGGCCACGCCACGACCGGCCGACGCCTTCGCGGCATCGATGAGCCGATCTGGGCGGGTCGCAGCGCAGCCGAGATCGCCGAGTGCGAACGACACGAGGCGCTGCTCAACGTCGCGTTCGACCGATCCGACTTCTGGCTCCTGTGCCCGTACGACGCGGCGACGCTCGACCACCGTGTGCTCGACACCGCTCGGCAGCATCACCCCCATGTCCGCGCCGACGGCGTCACGACCCCCAGCCGCTCCTACCTCGACGCGGCCGTTGCGACCGCGATCCTCGACCAGCCGCTCGCACCGGCACCGGCGGGCACGCCGGTACGCAGCTTGCGCAGCGCCGACCTCCGCGGTCTCGCGCGCGTTCGTCGGCAACTGCGCGGCGCAGGCCGGGCTCGGTGCGTCGCGCGTGGCCGACTTCGTGCTCGCTGCGCACGAGCTCGTCGTGAATGCCATGGCCCACGGAGATGGCGCCGGCTCCATCGGCATCTGGCAGGAGCGCGGCTCGATCGTCTGCGAAGTGAGGAGCGCCGGCGCGCTGGAGGCCGATCCGCTCGCGGATCGTCGCCGCGCCGACATCACCGCGGAAGGCGGACGCGGGCTCTGGCTCGCCAACCAGCTCTGCGACCTCGTCCAGATCCGCACGCTCGGCGGCCAGGTCGTCGTGCGCGTGCACCTCCGCCTGCAGCGCTGACCACGCGCGACTCCGTCATCCCGGTGGGCCTCTGGTACGAGGACTGCTCGCCGACCCGTGACGACGAGGTCATCGAGCTGCTCGCCGCGTTCGGAGCGCGCCCCAGCGGGCCGACCGCTACGTGGTGTCGTTGGCGACAGGGCCGTTGGCGACAGGAAGGTCGCCCAGCACGGGCTCGACCTCGCGGATGTCCGCCGACTCGATGCACGAGCGAGCGTCGGGGATGTAGCCGATCCGTTCCGGCGACGACTCGTACGCCTCCACGTCCGCACGGGAGTCGTACGACCGGATCCAGATGAGCTCGTTGTTGGCGCGATCGAGCCACGCGGCGTGGATGCGAACGCCGTAGCGCGCCGCCGTCGGCATCACCTTGCTCGTGAACAGCTCGATGAACGCGTCCGACCGGCCGGGCTTGAGCCGATACATGCGGACCTCGGTCGCCATCGTCGCGTCTCGACCCGGTCAGACCGACACACCGGCGGTGTCGGCATCGCGATCGTCGCGTTCCTCGCCGTCGAGGCCACGTCCCAGGACGAACCCTTCGTAGTCGTTCGCCACGACGTCGCGGCACGTGTCGACGTAGGCAGGAAAGCCGATCAGCGGCATGAACACGCGCGGCTTGCCCGGAACGTTGGCGCCGAGGTACCACGAGTTGCAGTGCGGGAACAACGTCGTGTCGGCCACCGCGTTGACGTGCTCCACCCACGCGTCGGCGCTCCCGGCATCGGCCTCGATCGTCTGGTAGCCGTTGCGGCGCACGTAGGCGATACAGGCCGTGATCCATTCGACATGCTGTTCGATCGCGGTGATCATCGCGCTGAGCACCGACGGACTGCCGGGACCCGTGATGAAGAACGCGTTGGGGAATCCCGGTACCCCGAGCCCGAGGTAGCTCCGTGGTCCTGCCGACCACGCATCGGCGAGCGTCCGCCCGCCCCGCCCGACGAGGCCGAGCCGCAACGCCGTTCCCGTCATGGCGTCGTAGCCCGTCGCGAGCACCACGCAGTCGAGCTCGTGCTCGGTGTCGCCGATCCGGATGCCCTGGGGCGTGAACTCGTCGATCGGTGTGTGCTTCACATCGACGAGGCGCACGTTCGGACGGTTGAACGTCTCGTAGTAGTCGGTGTCGATGCAAATGCGCTTGCACCCGATGATCTGCTTGGGCAAGAGCAGCTCGGCGACCGCGGGATCGTGGACGATCTCGCAGATCTTGTCGCGCACGAACTCGGCGGCCGTGCGGTTTGCCTCCTCGTTCACCATGAGATCGCCGAATGTGCCCATGAACCCGCCGCCACCGCGCGCCCGACCGGTGCGCGTACGCCTCCTGGCGCTCCTCGGGGCTCAGGTCGAATGCCGACGCGCTGACCGCCGGGGGCAGGCGCGACCCGATGCCCGCGGGCATCCGGGCGTTGCGCTCGCGGATGCCCCGATAGTCAGCCTTGATCGCGGCCAGCTCCTCGGGCTCGAGCGGGCGATTGCGCGCGGGGATCGTGTACGCCGCCGTCCGTTGGAACACGACGAGCTCGGCCGCTTCGGCGGCGATGACCGGGATCGCCTGGATCCCCGACGAGCCCGTGCCGATCACGCCGACCCGCTTGCCGGCGAACGACACCGGCTCACGGGGCCAGCGACCGGTGTGATGGATCGCCCCCGAGTAGGACTCCATTCCGGGGAACTCGGGCACGTTCGCCGAGGAGAGGCAACCGGTCGCGAGGCACAGGAACTGCGCCGTCACGACCTCGGCACCATCCGCGCGTTCGAGCGCGACGATCCACCGCTGTGCGCCCTCGTCGAACGTGGCCCGAACGACTCGGGTCTCGAACTGGATGTGCTCGCGCAAGTGGTAGCGATCGGCGACGTGGTTCGCGTATCGCAGGATCTCCTCCTGCCCGGGGTAGCGCTCGGTCCACACCCAGTCCTGCTCGAGGTCAGGGTCGAACGAGTAGCAGTACTCGACGCTCTCGACGTCGCAGCGCGCGCCCGGGTAGCAGTTCCAGTACCAGGTGCCGCCCACACCGGCCCCGGTCTCGACCCCCGAGACCTGCAGCCCGAGCTCGCGCAGCCGGTAGATCATGTACATGCCGGCGAACCCCGCGCCGACGACGAGCGCGTCGTGGTGCGCAGTGGGTTCGGGCGTGCCGTGCGTGTCCTGACCCGTCGTCATCGCCGACATCTACAGCGGAAGACGGAGCAGCTTGATTGCGTTGCCGCGCAGGATCTTCTCCTGCACGGCGGCGTCGAGGTGCCCGAGCTCCTTGGCCGCGACCTCGGGCGCCTTCGGGAAGCTACCGCTCTCGTGCGGGTAGTCGGTCTCGAACAGCACTTGGTCCTCACCGATCTTGTCGAGCTGCGCGACGCCCGACTCGTCGGAGAAGAAGCACGAGAACACCCGGCCCTGGTAGTAGCTCGACGGCGGCTCGACGGCGCCCTTCGCGCGGGTCCAGGCCTGCCGGAAGTAGATGTCATCGGCGCGCTCGAGCACGTAGGGAATCCAACCCAGCTGCGACTCCGCGTACAACAGCTTGAGGTTGGGATACCGGCCCAGGATCCCCGACGTGAGGTAGTCGAGCATCGACGTGGCGCTGTTGGCGAAGATCATCACGTTGGAGACGCCGGACGGCGCGTCCGACGACGACACAAGGATCCTGCTGCCCGACCCGATGTGCATCGCCACGACGGTGTCGGTCTCGTCGCACGCCTGGAAGAACGGCTCCCAAAACCCGGAGTGGATGCTCGGAACACCGAGCCATGCGGGGATCTCCGTGAACGAGACGGCCGTCACGCCGCGGGCGGCGTTGCGGCGCACCTCGGCCGCCGCGAGGTCGGCGTCCCACAGCGGAACGATGCACAGCGGGACGAGGCGACCGTCCGAACCCGCACACCACTCGTCGACCATCCAGTCGTTGTACGCCTGGAGGCACGCGAGGCCCAGCTCGCGATCGCGACCTTCGGAGAAGAGCTGGCCCGAGAACCGCGGGTAGTTGGGGAAGCACATCGACGCCTGCACACCGTTGGCATCCATGTCGGCGAGCCGCGCCTTCTGCTCGTAGCAGCCCTCACGGATCTCCTCGAAAGGCACCGGCGTGTTGTCGGTGGCACCCGAGTCGAGGCCCGCGGCCACCTCGATCCGCGTCACCGGCTTGATCTTGTCCTCGTAACGCCAGTACACGCCGAGCGGGCCGTCGCCACCGGGCTCGAGCGACCAGCTCCGGCTCTCGCGGTGGAAGCGCGCCGCGTTCGCGGGGTGGAGCTCGACGCGTGGGCCTTCGGCGCGGAGCTTCGCCGGCAGGCGCGACTGCCACAGGTCGGCCGGTTCGATGACGTGGTCGTCCGGGCTGACGATCGATACGACGCTCATCGCGGTGTCGACTCCCCGTCGTTGGTGGTGTGCGCCAGCGGCCCCCGCAGGAGGCGGCCCGGGCGGGCGTCCGGAGAATTCGCCGTCGCGCGCGACGATCGCGCCGTTCACGACCGTCGCGTGCATCCCCTGCGCGCGTTGCACGAGACGCCTGCCGCCCGATGGGAGGTCGTGTACGACCGACGGGAGCTCGGGTGCGACGGTCGCCGGGTCGAACACGGCCACGTCGGCGGCGAACCCTTCGGCGAGGCGACCCCGGCCCGACAGCCCCCACTCCGCGGCAGGGATCCCCGTGATCTGCTGGATCGCCTCCTCCAAGGAGAACGATCCGGTGTCGCGCACCCAGTGCGCGAGGAGATAGGTCGGCGCGCAGCTCTCCATGACCTGCGACACGTGGGCGCCCGCGTCCGAGCCCGCGATCACCGTGCGTGGATGGCTGATGATCTCGCGGACCTCGTTGAGGTCGCGGTTGCCGAACGGATGCAGGAAGAACTGGTCGAACGAATGCTCGAGCGACAGGTCGACGACAGCGTCCACCGGGCTGCAACCGCGGGCCTTCGCGACCTCCGCGATGCTCGGGTTCGTGCCGGTCGCGGTCTCCAACACGAGGATGTGGTCGTAGTCCGGACGGCGGGAGCCGACTTCGGCCACCACGTCGCCTTCGTCGTACTCCCAGTACAGCGCTTCGTCGACGAGAGCCTTGCGGGTCGCCGGATCGCGCAGTGCGGCGAGCTGCTCCTCGAGGGGCGCGCCCGGAACGTCGCCCACGAGGGGAGCTTGTCATAGGCCAACGCGAGGCGAAAGCCGCTCACGTTCGAGAGCTGGCGGACGTGCGCCTGCCCGGTGACCTTCCCGCCCTGGGCCGCGACCTCGTCGAGGAACCCGAGGCTGTCGCGCCACTGACCGGCCGGCCCGCGAGCGGGTTGCGTGACGGCGACATGGATGGGGCGCCCGGACCCGAGCGCGAGCGCGCGCAGGTGCTCGCGGATGACGGGGTCGCCGACGCTCGCGGCGAGCTCGAACACGCCGACGCCCAGCTCGCCGAGCACACCGACCAGCGCGTGGATCTCGTCCCAGTCGGCGATGAAGCTCGCAACCGGGTCGCCTGCGAAGGTGCGGTGGACCGTCGTGCGCGATGTCGAGAAGCCGATCGCACCGTGGCGCAGGGAAGATGCCAGCTCCTCGCGCATCGCGGCAAGCTCCGCGACGGTGGCCACGTCCGTGTACGCGCGCTCGCCCATCACGTAGCAGCGCAGCGCGGAATGCCCGACGTAACCCGCATAGTTCATGCTCTTCGGCGCCGCGTCCACCGCGTCGAGATAGTCGCCGAACGTCCCCCATCGCCACGGCACACCGGCGGCCATGTCAGCGCGCGAGATGTCCTCGGCGCGCTCGATGCTGCGGATCACGAGATCCGACTCCTCGAGCCGGCACGGCGCGAGGGTGAACCCGCAGTTCCCCATGATGGCCGTCGTGACGCCGTGATACGACGAGTTCGTCGCGAACGGATCCCAGAAGAGCTGGGCATCGAAGTGCGAGTGGCCCTCGATGAAGCCGGGCGCGACGCACAGGCCATCGGCATCGAGCGTCTCGGTGGCCGACTCACGGATCCGACCGACCGCGGCGATGCGGCCGTCGACGATCCCGACGTCGCCGGTGAACGCGGGCGACCCGGTCCCGTCGACGACGCTGCCCCCACGGATCACCAGATCGAGCATGTCCCACCACCCCCGGGTCGGACCCTAGGCCGCGGCACGGCGCAGCCAGACAGGCCTCGAACGGTATACCGTCGTCAGGGTACTTGCCGATCTGATCCCGAGTCAATGCCGATGACGACCGGAGGCCGACGGCAGCCGGTGGATCTTGTATACCATTTCCTGATGACGCCCGACCCCGAGCCGCTGACCCCTGACCCGGCCCACGAGCCCACGAGCGAGCTGCTCGGCGAGGACACCTACCGGCGACTGCGGTGGCTCATCGTGACGGGACAGTTCGCCGACGGTGAGCGCCTCCCCGAGGCGCAGCTCGCGTTACGGCTCCAGGTGAGCCGGACCCCGCTCCGCGAGGCGCTGCGCCGGTTGGCGGCCGACGGCCTGATCGAGATCCGCGCGCAGCGCAGCGCCGTCGTGCGACCCATGGACGTCGACGACGCGCTGCAGCTCGCGATCGCGTTCGCGGCCGTGGCGCGCCCCACCTACATCCTCGGACTCGAGAAGCTCACGCCCGACGACCGGGCGCTCCTGGAGACACACGCGACGCGGCTCGGCGACGCGGTGCGCTCGGCGGAGTCGACCGCCGACGGGATCTACGCCATCTTGGAGGACGTCCACCGGGTCGTGTACCGCGCCTCGGGCAACTGGGAGCTCTTGCGAGTCATCGAGTCGCTCCAACCGCGCTTCGAGCGCATGTGGCACGCGCGCCCACCGGACAGCCGCTTGCAACGCGCACGCGAGCGCGGCGCGCAGGAGCTCGACGCGATCATCCATGGTGAGCCGGCGCTGGCGCTCGCGCTCTTCGATCTCGGATGGCAGGAGCTCCGCACCTCGATCGAGCGCGACGCCACGGCGCGAGGCCGCGGTTAGACCAACAGCATCCCGCCGTTGACGTGCAGCGCCGCGCCGGTGATGTAGCCGGCACGTGGCGATGCGAGGAACGCGACCGCGAACGCGAACTCCTCGGGCTCGCCGAAGCGGCCGACGAGTGACTCCCCCATCGTGCGCTTCGCCGTCGCACCCCGGTCGGCGGGATAGTTCGCAGGATCGCGAGTGGTGTTGAACACGCCGGTGCCGAGCGTGTTCACCGTGATGCCGTAGGGGCTGAGCTCGGTCGCGAGCGCCTTGGTGAGCCCGTGGAGCCCGGCCTTCGCGGTGACGTTGTGGGGGCGGTGCGACGCGCCACCCCACCCGTCGAGGCCGCCGACATGGATGATCCGTCCCCAACCGGCCTCGCGCATGTCGGGTGCGAAGGCCTTGGCGAGGAAGAACGCCGAGCTGAGGTTCATCGTGAGGTAGGTCTGCCACTCGTCGGGGGTCATGTCCCAGAACGAGCGGAACGGCCGTACCGCCGCGTTGCTGACAAGCACGTCAACGGGCCCCAGCCCGCGCGGATCTCGTCGTGCCACGCCATCACCTGGCTCGGGTCGGAGACGTCACCAAGGACGACCATCGCCTCGGCGCCCCACGAGCGCGCGTCGTGCGCGACGGCTTGCGCCTCCTCACGGTTGGTGCGAGCGCTGACCACGACGTTGGCGCCCCGGTCCGCGAACTCGAGGATCGCCGCGCGACCGAGGTTGCGACCCGAGCCGGTGACGAGCACCGTCCTTCCGCTGAACTCCTTGGCAGTCACGAGACCTCCCGGACGTCCGGTCATGCAGCGGGCCGAGGCTATCGACGCGTGCCACACTTCGCGCTCGATGAAGGACTTCGACATCGTCGTCGTGGGTGCGGGGTCGGCAGGAGCCACGCTCGCCGCCCGACTCTCGGAGGACCCTGAGCGGTCGGTGCTGCTGCTCGAGGCGGGGCCCGATCACACCTCGGTCGGCACTCCCGGCGGCGTCCGCAGCCCGAACTTCTTCGCCGCGCTGGCCGAACCGGGACGGATCTGGCCGAATCTCCTGGCGCTGCCCCGCGCGAACACCCACCTCACGACGGTCGCGATCGCCGAACGCCTCATGATGGGTGCGCACGGCTTCCCAGCTCGTTGAGCATTCTGGCGACAGCGCTCCCTCCCCGCTCTCGGCGCCCTCGGCGCCGAGACGCTCAGTCGTGCTTCAGCTCGTAGAACGGCTCCTTCGTCCCGTCGGCGAGCACGCGCATCGGCATCGGAAACCGCGACCCGAAGACATCGGTGCCCATCGCCTCGCCGAGCTGGTCGGCGCGCCACCGCAGCTGCCCCGCCGGCGGGCGTTGCAGCGGGCCCCACGAGATCGGGTTCACGCGCGCCCACGAAGCCCCCGCCATCTTGAAGACCTGACCCGTCACGCAGCCGGCTTCGTCCGAGAGCAGCCATGCGACGAGCGGCGCGGTGTTGAAGGGGTGCGTCGGCGCCGCGTCGTCCATGTCCTCAGGGTTCGGCACTGGCTGCGCCGAGTCGACGTCGACGAGGCCCGACGTCGCCGTCATGCGCGTCATGCCGAGGGGCGCGACCGCGTTGATCCGCACGCCGTAGTGACCGGCTTCGAGGCTGGCGATCTGCGTGAGCGTGAAGATGCCGGCCTTCGCGGTGGAGTACACACCCGTCCGCGGCAACCCCTGGATCATGCCTTCGGACGTGATGTTCACCACCGCCGCGTTCGGCCGTCGCCCGGCGCGGTTCTCGTCACGCCAGTACGCGCACGCGTGCTTCGTGCAACCGAACGAGCCCTTCAGGTGGACGCCGATCTGCGCGTCGAAGTCCGACTCGGTGACGTCGGCGATGTCGTCGGGACGGAAGATCCCCGCGTTGTTCACGACGCCGTCGAGCCGACCGAAGTGCTCGATGCCCGTGCGGACAGCCTGCTCCGAGCCGGACCACTGGCTGACGTCCGAGTAGTCCGCGACTGCGTCGGAGCCACGATCCCGCAGCAGCGCGACGAGCTCACCGGCCACGGTGGTGTCACGACCTTCGCCCCGCACGCTCACGCCGACGTCGTTCACCACGACACGCGCGCCCAGCTCCGCCAGGGTCAGCGCGTAGCCGCGACCGAGGCCGCGCCCCGCGCCGGTCACGAGGACGACCTTCCCCTCCAGCAAGCCCATGTCCTCTCCCCCAGGTGTCGGGCGTCCGAGCCTCAGTTACGGACGCGATGCGACTTCGATGGCGAAGGCCTCGTTCATCGTCCGCGGGACCGTGTAACCCGCTTCCTCGCGGACCTCGGCGATGTGGTCGGCCAAGAGCGCGGCGACGTCGACCGACGGGTCGTCCGGCGCCGTCCAGCCGTGCGTCAGGCCGACGAACACCCGTGCGAAGTGTCGTGCCAACGCCGTGTACAAGCCACCTGCGGTCGTGCACGCGTCGCTCGCCAGGTACATGGCCAACTGCACCGCCCACTTCGAGTCGATGTTGGGCCAGGCCGGCGAGCGCGGCGG
Organism: uncultured Actinomycetes bacterium; assembly: GCA_963815405.1. Classification (GTDB taxonomy): domain Bacteria; phylum Actinomycetota; class Acidimicrobiia; order IMCC26256; family DASPTH01; genus CAWFGR01. The sequence continues at coordinate 60,000 of CAWFGR010000008.1, read as the reverse complement.
CCATCACGGCTTCGATCTCCGGCGTGATCCGCCGGCTCCAGCCCGTGTCGCCGACCGGGAGCACAGTGTTCACCAGGATCCCGTCCGGCTCGAGCTCGATCGCCGCCGCGTTGCCGAGGCCGAGCACCGCCGCCTTCACGCACCCGTACGCCGTCGACTCAGTGCGAGCGAAGATGCCGCTGTGCGAGCTCGTCATCACGATGCGGCCGTAGCCGCGCGATCGCATGTGGGGCACCGCCGCGCCCGTGGCCCACATCGTCGCCGCGATGTGGATGGCCATGAGGTTCCCGAGATCTTCGGGCGTCACGTCCTCGACGGCGGCGCCGTGGTTGATGCCGGCGTTGTTGATGAGGATGTCGAGCGTGCCGAACTCGTCGAGCGCGGTCCCGATGACCTCGGCGGCTCCCTCGCGTGTCTCCACCGAGGTGTTGCACGCGATCGCGGTCCCTCCCGCGGCACGGACCTCGTCGACGACCAGGTCTCCCGTCGGCCGCGCACCGTTGCTCGCGGGCCGGCTGTTCACCACGACGCGCGCCCCGCGGCGAGCGAGCTCGAGCGCATAGAGGCGCCCCAGACCGCGGCCGCTGCCCGTCACGACGGCTACCCGTCCTTCGAGATCGATCGGAGTCATGGCTTCACCTTCCCAACACGAGGTCGGCGCCCCTGGCGGCGATCATCATCGTCGGTGCATTCGTGTTCCCGCTGGTGACCGCCGGCATCACCGACGCGTCGATGACGCGCAGCGCGTCGATACCGTGCACGCGCAGGCTCGGATCGACGACCGCGAGCGAGTCCGTCCCCATCCGGCAGGTCCCGACCGGATGCTCGCCGCGGAACGAGTACGTCCGGAGGAACTCGAGCCACTCGTCGGCCGTCTGCACCTTGTCTCCGGGCAGCACCTCGTAGCGGACGTACTGCTTCATCGCGGGGGCGTTCATGACCTCGCGCACCACCCGTGCGCACGCGACGAGCCCTGCCACATCCGCTTCGTTGTCGACCAGCTGGTGCTCGATGACGGGTGTGTCGTGCGGATTCGAGGATCGCAGGGTGATGGTGCCCCGCGCCTGCGGGTGGACGATCGAGGGCAGCACGTTGCAGGCGGGAATCTTCATGAGCTTCATGCCGTGGATGTCGTGCCGCGGCTGCTCGGCCACCGCGCGGGGCCCGACGCCCTTCGGCGGTGGTCCGCCTTCGGACGTGAGCCCGAGCGGAGCGAACGTGATCTCGTAATCCGTGTGGTCGACGGAGTCGACGCTGCCGAACAGCACGACATTCGCGAAGACCGCGGTGATCGGCCCGCGGCGCCGCGTGAGGAACTCGATCGCCGCCTTGGTCATCGGGCCGGGCGTCATGTAGCGGTTCAGCGTCTTCACGGTGGTCGCGTACTGCATCGTTGCGTACAAGTGTTCCTGGAGGTTCGTACCCACACCAGGAAGGTCGTGCACGATGGGCACGCCGGTGCTCCGCAGATGCTCGCCGGGCCCGATGCCCGACAGCATCAGGAGCCTGGGCGACGCGATCGCTCCCGCACTGAGGATCACCTCGCGACGGGCGCCGGCGACGGAGGTGCGACCCCGCCGCGTGTACTCGACGCCCGTCGCACGCTTCCCGTCGAGCACCACACGGTGCACGAACGCTTCGGAACGCAGCGTGAGGTTCTTGCGGTGCTTGGCGCGGGCGAGGAAGCCCTTCGCCGCGCTCCACCGCAGTCCCCAACGCTGGCTCACCTCGGCTCGGCCTACGCCGTCCTGGTGCTCGCCGTTGTAGTCGGGGTTGCGCGGGTGACCTGCCTCTTGTGCCGCGTCGATGAACGCGTCGTTGAGGACGTGGTCGACGCGGCAGATGTCGGTGCGCTGCGGGCCCGAACGGCCGCGAAACGCTGGGTCGCCGCCGCCGCGGAAGGCTTCGATCGCCTTGAAGTACGGCAGCACCGACTCGTAGTCCCAGCCCGTCGCTCCGTGCCACGCCCACTGGTCGAAGTCCCACCGGTTGCCGCGCACCCAGAACATGCCGTTGATGGAGCTGGAGCCGCCAATGACCTTGCCGCCGGCCCAGTAGTCGACGAGCCCATTGCGCGACTCGTCAGGCTCGGCTGCGTACCGCCAGTTGTAGTGGCGCGGGAGTCGCACCGCGGCGGCAGGGATGCGCATCGCGTAGTGGTGATCCGCAGGGCCGGCTTCGAGCAGCAGCACCGACGCGCCGCTCTCGGTCAAGCGGTCGGCGAGCACGCAGCCCGCAGAGCCCGCACCCACGATCACGTAGTCGAAGACGTCCTCGACGTCCTGGGAGCTCATCGTCTTTCCCCTTCCCCCCTGTGCCTGCTCCCCTCAGCAGCAGGCGGCTCGTGTCAGCGGTCGCGGCCCACCACCACGTGCGATTGTTCACGGTCCCACGTGGCAGCGGAGTTTCCCAGAGCCCGGAGCTCGTGCTTCTCGGTGCGCCCGGAAGGCGTCTTCGGAAGCTCGGCGATCACTTCGAGATAGCGCGGCACCATGAAATACGCCATTCGCTCGGCGAGGAACCCGATGAGCTCCTCGGGATCGAGGCCGGCCGATCCGGCGACGACGAACACCTTGACCTCGTCGTCGCCCAGCTCACCCGGGTACGGCACACACGCGGCGTCGACGACCGACGGGTGCGTCATCACCTCCCGCTCGACGTCGAAGCTCGAGATGTTCTCGCCTCGGCGCCGCAGCGAGTCCTTCAGTCGATCGACGAAGAAGTAGTCGCCGTCGGCATCGGCGCGGAACGCGTCGCCCGTGTGGAACCAGCCGTTGCGCCATGCCGTCGCCGTCGCCGCGGGGTCCCCCAGGTAGCCGACGGAGACCTCCCACGGCCGGTCGCACCGCAGCACGAGCTCGCCGACGGATCCGACGGCAACGGGGACGTCGTGCTCGTCGACGATGCGGAGCTCCACACCCCGACGCGGGTGACCGGCCAGGCCTGGTTTCGGGGCGTCGGATCCCCGCCAGGTCAGGACGCTCCCGACCTCGGTCATACCGAACGCGCCGACGAGCTCGGCGATCCCGAAGCGTTGCAGGAAGCGGCGCGGGTCCAGGGGCATCGGTGCAGTCTTGAGGATCCGGAGCGGGTTGTCGGCGTCGTCGGCACTCGGCGGCATCTCCTCGAGCGCGGTGACATCGACCCCACGAGATTGGTCATCGTCGCACCCCGCTGACGCACGACGTCCCAGTACCTCGTCCGCGTGAACCGCGTCGCGAGCGCGACCGACGCGCCGTTGATCCACGCGACGAGCGCATTGCCCTGACCTGACGCGTGGAAGAGCGGCGACATGACCAGCATCACGTCGTCCGGCGTCGGTTGCCAGTCGTTGTCCACCGCCGCGCGGTAGGAGTGGAGATAGGTGGTGGGGACCGCCTTCGCGGGGCCGGTCGTCCCCGAGGTGAAGTTGACGGTGTGGACGTCCCACGGTTCGAGCGGTGGGTCGAGGACCGGAAGATCCGGGGACGGCCGGTCGAGCGCGTCGGGCGCTACGACGGAAGCACCGATCGCCTCGAGCCGCTGCGCCGCCGGCGCCTCGGCGACCGCGACGGTCGCGGCGACGGTGCGCCACACGTGCTCGAGCATCTCGCCCTTGAGGGCGGGGTTCGTCGGCACCAGGGTGGCGCCAAGAAACGCGGTTCCCCACCAGGCGGCGAGGAACTGCGGGCCGTTCTCGACGCGCGATCACGACGTGATCTCCGCGTCGCACGCCGGCGCCCTCGAGCGCGCGGGCACTGCCGTACGCATGGCGACACGCCTCGACCCACGTCCAACGTCGCCCGTCGTCGAACGACACGCACGTGCGATCGGGACGAACACGCGCGCCGCGCTCGAAGATGGAGTGGACGATGACACGGTCCCGATCGGGAGCCACCCTGCTGTTCCCTTCGGGCACGCTGCTCCCCTTCTCGTCGACACTTGGCCTCTCGAGCTCGGCCCGTCGACTTCGGATCCGAACCCTAGGGGTCGACGCGGCGAGGGTCCAGCGCGCGCGGATTGGCCGCGGCGTATACCGTAGGGGGGTATTGAGCGTCGGACGCGAGGGGGCATCATGGCCGGCTACGCAGAGCGGAAGGGCGCCGTGCACGCGCGGCTGCGTCGCATCGAAGGCCAGGTGCGTGGCTTGGAGCGCATGGTCGACGAGGACGCGTACTGCATCGACGTGCTCACGCAGATCTCGGCGGTCACACGGGCACTCCGAGGCGTCGCGCTCGAGCTGCTCGACGACCACCTGAGCCACTGCGTCCGCGATGCGCTCGCCGGTCCCGGTGTCGACGCGGACGAGAAGCTCGCCGAGGCGACCGCCGCGATCGCGCGGCTGGTGAAGTCCTGATGCTGACCGCGACCGTGCTCGACAACGGGTGGCACAGCGTCCGCGAGGCGTTCTTCATGTTCTGGGAGACGCTGTGGGCCCTGATCCTCGGCTTCACCCTCTCGGGCGCGGTGCAGGCCTTCGTCGCCCGCGAGGACATGGAGAAGGTCCTCGGCAATCATCGTCCGGGTGCTGTCGTCCGCGCGTCGGGCTTCGGCATGGTCTCGTCGAGCTGCTCCTACGCCGCCACCGCGATGGCCAAGTCGTTGTTCCAGAAGGGCGCAGACTTCGTCACCGCGATGATCTTCATGTTCGCGTCGACCAACCTCGTCGTGGAGCTGGGAATCGTCCTCGTCGCGCTGATGGGTTGGCAGTTCATGGCCGCCGAGTTCGTCGGAGGCCCGATCATGATCCTGCTGCTGGCGGCCACGGGAGGCTTCGTCGTCCAGCGCGGCCTCGCCGAGCGCGCACGAACGCGACTGCGGGAGGGGTCCGTCGGTGGCCACGATCACCACGCGATGTCCGGGGTGAGCCACGAGCGCCAGGTGGAGCTCGAGCGCACCCCCTGGGCGCGCAAGCTGCGGTCGAAGGCCGCGTGGGCCGACGCGGCGAGCTACACGATGGCCGACATCACGATGCTGCGACGAGAGCTCGTCATCGGCTACCTCGTCGCGGGCTTCCTCGCCGTCGTCGTGCCGATGCACACCTGGAACAACGTGTTCCTCACCGGTCACGGCTTCTGGACCAGCCTCGAGAACGTCGTCGTCGGGCCGTTCATCGCGGTCGTGAGCTTCGTCTGCTCGATCGGCAACGTCCCGATGGCCGCGGCGCTCTGGCACGGCGGCATCAGCTTCGGCGGCGTGATCAGCTTCATCTTCGCCGACCTCATCGCGTTGCCACTCGTGCTGATCCACCGCAAGTACTACGGCGGCACGCTCGCGTTCCGGCTCTTCGTCTGGTTCTACGCGGTCATGGCCGTCGCCGGGCTCGCGGTCGAGGGCATCTTCTCCGTCCTCGGCCTGATCCCCAGTGACCGACCGCACACGATCGTCGCCACGCACTTCAGGTGGAACTACACCACCGTGCTCAACATCCTCTTCCTGGGGCTGTTGGCGCTCCTCCTGTGGTTGCACCACCACCGGGCCAGATGGGGCGCCGGCGCCGGGCTCGCGTTCGACCCCGTGTGCGGCATGCAGGTGCAGGTCGCGAACGCACCGGCGAGCGCCTGGTGGGGCGGCCGGACCCACTTCTTCTGCTCGGATCACTGTCGTCAGCGCTTCGTCCGAGATCCCGAGCACCACGCTCGAAGCTGAACCGACTCAGCGATGCTCCGGGTTGGGGAAGTCGAAGCGGCAGCCGGCGTCCCATGCGGAACGCTGGTTGCCGTGCGCGGGGATGCCCCCGGCGTCCGTGATCATCCGCGCGAGGTGCAACAGGTTCCAAGTCATGAAGGTCGTGTTCCGGTTCGTGAAGTCGTTCTCGGGCCCACCGGATCCGGGGTCGAGGTATGAAGGCCCGGGCCCGGCTTCGCCGATCCAACCGGCGTCGGCCTGCGGGGGAATGACGTACCCGAGATGCTGCAACGAATAGAGGATGTTCATCGCGCAGTGCTTCACGCCGTCCTCGTTGCCCGTCACGAGGCAGCCGCCCACGCGTCCGTAGTAGGCGTACTGGCCGTCGCCGTTCAGCAGGTGACTGTTGCCATAGAGCCGCTCGATCACCTGGGTGCAGATCGACGACTTCTCCCCGAGCCAGATCGGCGTGCAGAGCACGAGGATGTGCGCGGCTTTCACCTGCTCGAAGATCGGCGGCCAGGCGTCGCGCTCCCAGCCGTGCTCGGCCATGTCGGGCCACACCCCGGTCGCGATGTCGTGGTCGACCGCGCGCACGACCTCGACGGTCACGCCTTGGCGACGCATGATCTCGATCGAGATCTCCGCGAGGCCCTGCGTGTGCGAGAGCTCCGGTGAGCGCTTCAACGTGCAGTTCACGAACAGCGCCCGGAGATCCGAGAAATCCCACCGCGTCTGCTCGCACAGCTCCTCCGCGTGAGGGTCGAGGTGCGTCATCGGGCGATCGCAGTCGGTTCCGGCATCGGGCCTCCCCCTCTGGGACTCGAGCCATTGTCTCGCGGAAGATCTCGCGTCACGGCGCGATCGATGTAGCGCCTCCAACGGCACTCGCACAGTGATCGCGACCACGTCCGCGCCGAACCCGGAGGGATCACCGCGATGACACAGACGATCGACGAAGCCAAGCTCGGGCAGTTCATGGGCCAGCTGGTCGGGCACATGACCGGAGCAGCCCTCTGCTTCGGCATCTGGTTGGGCGACGAGCTCGGGCTCTACCAGACCCTGACCCACCTCGGCGGAGCGACCGCCGACCAGATCGCCGACGTGGCCGGCTGCAACCGCCGGCTCGTGCGCGAGTGGCTCGACGGCCAGGTCGCGGGAGGCCTCGCGACCTGGGATGCCGACACCGATCGCTACGGCATCACGGCCGAAGCCGCCATGGCGCTCGCGGACGATGCGTCGCCGGTGTTCGTCGCGCGGGCGATGAACGCAATCGGGTCCGTGTTCGTCGACATGCCCAAGATCGCCCACGCGTTCCGCGGCGACGGCGCACTCAGCTGGGGTGACCATCACCAGTGCCTCTTCAACGGCACCGAGTGGTTCTTCCGCACCGGCTATCGCGCGGAGCTTCCTAACTGGATCGCTGCGCTCGACGGCGTGGCCGACGTCTTGGCTGCCGGCGGCAGTGTCGCCGACGTCGGCTGTGGGCACGGCGCGTCGGCAATCGTTCTCGCCGAGCGCTTCCCGGCGGCGCGGATCACCGGCTTCGACTTCCACCCGCCATCGGTCGAGACGGCCCGCCAGCGCGCGAAGGAGGCCGGCGTCGGAGACCGGGTGTCGTTCGAGGTCGCCGAGGGCAAGAGCTATCCCGGCACCTACGACCTCATCTGCTTCTTCGACTGCCTCCACGACATGGGCGACCCCGTTGGCATCGCGCGCCATGCGCGTGAGCACCTCAGCGACGAAGGCGCGATCCTGCTCGTCGAGCCCTTCGCGATCGACGACCGGGCCGAGAACATCGCCAACAACCCGTTCGCCGCGATGCTCTACACGGTGTCGTCGTCGATCTGCACGCCCAACTCGTTGTCGCAAGAGGTGGGGCTCGGACTGAGCGCGCAAGCAGGCGAAGCGCGGCTTCGCGAGGTGTTCGAGCAGGCGGGCTTCACTCGTTTCCGCCGAGCCGCCGAGACACCACTCAACCTCATCCTCGAAGCCAAGCGCTGAGAGCACCGCACCCTTCCGGCGTCGGCCCCTGCAGCCTGCCGCGTAGAACGTCAGGCCTGGGTGATGCGGACGAGGTTGCCGGAGGGATCCCGGAACGCGCAGTCGCGCGCGCGCCCCACGGCTGGGATGCCGGCTCCTGGAGCACCTCGGCACCCGATGCTCGAACCTTCTCGAAGGTCGCGTCGAGATCGTCCGTGCGGAAGATCGCGGCCTGCAGGGATCCCTGGGTCACGAGCGCGAGGAGCGCGTCGCCTTCAGCCTGCGAACGCCCGCCGTGGGGCTGGGACAAGACGATGTCGACGTCCTGTCCCGGAGCGCCGACGGTGACCCAGCGGAATCCGTGCGACACGACGTCGTTGCGGACCTCGAGGCCGAGTGCGTCGCGGTAGAAGCCGAGCGCAGCGTCCGGGTCGTGGACCGGGATGAACATTGCGGGAACAGTGAGTGCCATACCACGACCCTACGAGGGCCGAGCCGTTGCGTGCTTCTCCGATCCTGCTCGATGCTCACACTGCGACCCCGCAGGGCGCGGCGCAAGTGCGCGAGGTCGGCGACCTCCTCCGGCGTCGTGACAAAGACCTTACGCGAGCGGTACCCCCGGACAGACCGAACCGCTCGGACGGTCCCAGTGCTCCGAGGTGTCCGCGATGGCGTGGGGCTCGTTGGGCCGTTGTGCCCTTCCCGGTGCTTCCTGGGCAGGGGAACATCGTGGGGTGAAGCGGGTTTCGGTCTTCTTGGCGGTCTCGTGCGTCGGTATGGCCGCAGGCGTTGCGGCGAGCCTCTCGGGGGCTTCGACGGCTGCCGACGTGTTGTGGGCGGCCACGGGCGCGGTCGGGCTCGTGGCCGCGTTCGGGTGGGTCATCGCCAGTCTGATCCGCCACCGGCTCGGCGTGGACGTGATTGCGGTGTTCGCGTTGGCGGGCGCGCTCGCGGCCGGCGAGTTCATCGCGGCGGCGATCGTGGCGGTCATGCTGGCGTCCGGTCGGGTCCTCGAGACACGCGTGGCCGGCCAGGCGGAGCGTGAGCTGCGGGCGTTGCTGGGTCGCACGCCGCGCACGGTGCACCGCTATGAGTTGGATGAGCTCGTCTCGGTGTCGCTCGACGCGGTGACGCCCGGCGACCTCCTGGCGGTGAAGCCGGGTGAGGTGGTCCCGGTCGATGGTCGGATCGAGGGCGCGGACGCGGTGCTCGACGAGTCGGCGCTCACGGGCGAAGCGCTCCCGATCGTCCGGCCGGTCGGCGATGCGGTGCGCAGCGGGGTCGTGAACGTGGGTGGCCCCATCGACTTGCGGGTGACGACCACGGCCGACGAGAGCACCTATGCGGGCGTGGTGCGCCTGGTCGAGGTTGCCCGGGCCGACCAGGCGCCGTTCGTGCGGCTCGCGGATCGATACGCGCTGTGGTTCGTCCCGCTCGCTGTGCTCGCTGCCCTTGTCGTGTGGGCACTGTCGGGCGACGCGGTGCGCGCGGTCGCCGTGCTCGTGGTCGCGACGCCCTGCCCGCTGTTGCTCGCGGCGCCGATTGCGATCGTTTCCGGGATGTCGCGGTGTGCGCGCCGAGGCGTGATCGTGAAGGACGGTGGAGCGCTGGAACGACTGGCGCAGGGCCGGGTGTTGCTCTTCGACAAGACCGGCACGATCACACGGGGGGTGCCGACCGTCGCGAGTGTCGCGGTTGCGCCGACGGTGCCGCTCCAGCGGGAAGAGGTCCTTCGGCTGGCGGCGAGCCTCGACCAGCTGTCGCCGCACCTGTTGGCGTCCGCGATCGTGCAGTCCGCGGCGCACGGCCGGGGGCGAGCTCGTGCTGCCAACGGAGTTCGTCGAGGTCCCCGGTCAGGGTGCCGCGGGCGACGTCGCCGGGCGCAACATCCGTGTGGGCAAATGGTCATGGGTCTGTACCGGGCCGCCGCCCGCCTGGGTCCGCGTAGCCCGGCGCCGTGCCGAGCTCGACGGGTCGGTGGTGGTGTTCGTTGCCGTCGACGACGAGCCCACAGGAGCGATCCTCCTGGACGACCCCGTGCGCAACGACGCCGCGCGCACGCTGCGGGCGCTGCGCCAGGCAGGCGTGCAGCGCGCGGTGCTGGTCACCGGCGACCGACGTGAGATCGCGGAGAGCGTCGGCGCGGTGGTCGGTGTCGACGAGGTGTTCGCCGATCGTGCACCGGCCGACAAGGTCGAGATCGTCGGCATCGAGCATCGCTACGGGCCCACCATCATGGTCGGCGACGGTATCAACGACGCTCCGGCCCTCGCCGCCGCCGACGTCGGCGTCTCCATCGGTGCTCGTGGGTCGACCGCGTCCTCGGAGGCGGCCGACGTCGTGCTCACCGTCGACCGCCTCGACCGCCTCGGCGAAGCCCTCGTCGGTGCCAAGCGCGCGTTCGGGATCGCCCGGCAAAGCGTCCTGGTGGGCATGGGCCTCTCCATGGGCGCCATGGCAGCCGCGGCACTCGGGATGCTCCGTCCCGCGTACGGTGCCGTGTTCCAGGAACTGATCGACGTCGGGGTGATCCTCAATGCCCTGCGCGTCGCCACAGGCACCGTGCCCCACGCACGGCTCGAAGGCGAGAACGCCGACCTCAGCCGCCGGTTCAGCACCGAACACACGCTTCTCCGCGGTGAGCTCGAGCGGATCCGCGTCGCTGCTGACCGTCTCAGCGTCGACCCCGACCCGGAAGCGATCGCGCGCGTACGAGCCGTCCACGCATTCGTCGTCGACGTGCTGCTCCCACATGAGCAAGCCGAGGACCTCGAGCTCTACCCCGTGCTCGCACAAGTGCTCGGCGGTGAGGATCCCACCGGCGCGATGAGCCGTGGGCACGCCGAGATCATCCACCTCACACGCCGCCTCGGTCGCATCCTCGACGACGTGCCGCCCGACGAACTGGCCGGCGACGACGTCCAGGAGCTCCACACCGTGCTGTACGGGCTCTACGCCGTGCTCCGACTCCACTTCGCACAGGAAGACGAGGGGTACTTCTCCATGCTCGATGAAGAAGACCCCGCCACAACCGCGCGATCACTGATCGCGTCTCGGCCAACGAAGGCACGGACCGGTTCAGGCGACCGCCGTCGCTGACGGCAAGGGGCGCGTCCCGATGTCGACCCGATCCAGCGCGCAGGCTGCGCGCGGTGCCTCACATTCGCGCGGGCTGCGGTGCGATCATTCGCCTTCGGGAGTCAGCGGGGCGCCGCCGGAGTCGGCGGCGTTGACCCAGGCTGTGCGGCGCGGCGACCACGCCCGTACGAGGGTCATCGTGAGGACCACGGCTGCACTGATCAGGCAGGTCCACTGAAAGAGCGCGTTGTGACGGTCGGTGCCGGCGGTGAGCCCGTGCACGGTTGCGACGACGAAGACGACGTAGCTGGTGAGGTGCACGGCGTGCCATCGGTGGCGCGCCATGCGCCGCATCAGCAGCGACGTGATCTCGACGGCAAGCAGCAGGTACATCGCGACGACGCCGAGTGCCAGTGCCGCGGGCTTGTAGCTCGACACGAACGGTACGAGGAAGTCGGCGGGCCCGAAGCCGATGAACTCATCGAGCGCGAGGCCGAGGAGGTGCACGCCGAGGAACACGACCGACAGGCCTGCGACGAAGCGGTGGACGTCGAGAGTCCACGGGGGTGCGGGCTTGCGCAACAGTCGGGTCGAGAGTTGCAGCCCGCCAACGACGGCAAGGGTGGCAAGTGCCCAGGAGACGATCCCGCCAGCGCGAGCGATGTACCACCACGTGTGCGAATGCATGTGGGTCGAGCCTACGGGTCCCGATTCAGCTGCCGCGGGTGGTGGCGTGCGCGACCCGAGGTGTCGTCGAACCCGTCGTTGCCTTCTGGGCCGCCGAGGATGCCGGTGTCGCGGTCTGCGCTGCGGGTGTCGCGGTGGCGGCGGTGCCGCCTGGCTGAACGGTGGAGACATTGGCCGGGTTGGCCGCGGTGCTCAGGTTGGCCTGGTTCGCGACCGCGACCGTTCCACCGATCGCGAGGAAGGACGCGACACTCAGCCCGCCGAGGAGCCAACGTGTCGCGGCAGCCGGGTGCCGGCGCCGAGCTCGTATCGGAGCGTGCGAGGACGTCGAAGCCGTCCGCACGGGCGAGCGCGAGTCGGAATTTGTGGTCGCAGTGGTCGCGGCCGCTCCATTCGCCGCCTGCGCCGACGCGGCGCGGCGCTCCTGCAGCCGGCGGATGCGCTCCACGCGTTCGAGGTCGTTGGGGTCAGTCATCGTGTGCTCCGCTTCGCGTGTTCGATCGGACGGTCGGGGTCGTAGACGATCCGGACAGCGGGGTGCGCCGCATCATCGGCTTCTCTGGTCTTGACTTGGGCGCCGGCGCCGTCCGCCGTGGCAGTCGGCTGGTTCGGGGCCGCCGCCGGGGCGGTCATGGCTGCGGGAGTCGCAGTGGGAGCGGCCGCGGACGACCCGAACCCGAGGGCACCCAGGTGAGCGCCGACGAGCACCACGCCCGAGAGCAGGCTCATCGAGATCGCGGATGCCGCGGCCACTGCGCTTCGTCGCTGCATCGTTCCTCCCTTCGCGGGCGGCTCGGTCGAGCCGGTTTGCCCATGCACACACACAACGCCGTGCCGATGAAGGCCCCCGGGCGGCGCTCGTGAAGCTCCTGTGAAGGCTGAGCGCCGGCGGGCGCCCGAGCTTCGTCCCTCGCGCGGCACGCACTCCTACGCTTCGACCATGCCCAAGCGCGTGCTCGTCGTCGACGACGAAGGTCGGATTCGTTCCTTCGTCCGCGGCTACCTGGAGAACGACGGGTTCGAGGTGGCCGAGGCGAGCGACGGCGAAGCCGCATTGCAGATCGAACAGGATTGGCGTCCCGATCTGGTGGTCCTCGACGTGATGATGCCGGGAGTCGACGGACTCGAGGTGCTCCGTCGACTCCGCACCCGATCCGAGGTGCCGGTGATCCTCCTCACCGCGCGCTCGGAGGAGGTGGACAAGCTGGTGGGCCTGTCGGTCGGGGCCGATGACTATGTGACGAAGCCTTTCAGCCCTCGCGAGCTTGTTGCCCGGGTGAAGACGGTGCTGCGCCGTGGTGTGATGCCGGCGTCCGAAACCTCCCAGCGGCTCAGGTTCGCGCAGCTCGTGATCGACGTCGACGCCCGCGAGGTCGAGCGAAACGGTGAGCCCGTCGAGCTGAGCGCGCTCGAGTTCGATCTGCTGGTCGCGCTCGCTCGCACTCCCGGGCTTGTGCTCACACGCCGCCAGTTGCTCGAGCGGGTCTGGGGTTACGACTTCTTTGGCGACGAGCGCGTCGTCGATGTGCACATCCGCAGCATCCGTAAGGCCCTCGGCGACAACGCGGATGCGCCCGAGATCATCCGAACGGTGCGCGGCGTGGGGTACAAGTTCGTGGCTTCGCGACAGTGAGACGTCCATGGCGTCGCCTCGACGTGCGTCTGTTCGCCTCGTACGCGCTGGTCGCGTTGGTCGTGATCGGCGCGCTCTGGGTCACGGTGAGCCTGGTGGCGCCGGCCCAGTTCGACAATGAGTTCCGGGCCACCGCGACCGCGCACGAGGGGGGGAGCGAGCGTGAGGCCGAGGGGCATGCCGTCTTCGTCAGTGCCCTCCGGTCATCGCTGCCGTACGCGCTCGCAGCAAGCTTTGGTGCCGCCGCGATCGTGTCGGTGCTCGTGGCCCGCAAGATCCTCCGCCCGGTGCGGCAGGTGCGCAGTGCGACGCGCCGACTCGCGGCCGGCCATTACGACGAGCCGGTGTCAGAGCCCGCAGAGCTGGAGCTCGCCGAGCTCGCGCGCGACGTGAACCTGCTCGCGGTACAGCTCCAGACCACCGAACGACGCCGCGCCCGACTGATCGGCGAGGTCGCGCACGAGATGCGCACACCGCTCACCACCATCGAGGGCCTCGTCGAGGGCATGCTCGATGGGGTCTTCGAGCCGGACGAAGAGGTGTTGACTTCGCTGGCCGAGGAGGCCACGCGGCTCCAACGGCTGGCCTCCGACCTGTCCGAGTTGTCGCGCGCGGAAGAGGGTGCGATCGTGCTCGACCTCGGCCCGGTCGATCTGAGCGAGCTTGCGGAGGCATGTGCCGACCGGCTCCGACCGCAGTTCGACGACAAGCACGTCGAGCTGGAGATCCGGGAGGCCCCGCCGCTGCCGGTCGAAGTCGACCCGGACCGGATCATGCAGGTGCTGACCAACCTCTGCGGAAACGCGCTCACCTACACGCCGGAGGGCGGTCGCGTCACCATCACCGCGAGCCGTGACGGTGCCATGGCTGGCGTCGCGGTGGCCGACACCGGCATCGGCCTCACCGCGGAGGACCTCGAGCTCGTCTTCGACCGCTTCTACCGGGTTCCCGGGCCGACCAGGCCATCCGGGGGAAGCGGGATCGGTTTGACCATCGCGCGCGGGCTGGCTCACGCACACCGCGGCGACGTGCGCGCGTCCTCGCCCGGTCCGGGCCGCGGGTCGACCTTCACACTCACGCTCCCGATCGCCTCGGCCGACGACGAGCGCCATTGAGCTTCACGGGACCGCCGCGGCGCGCCCGCGACTCCCACTGGGACCACGCAGCTCCGCGCCCGCGCGTGACCGCCGGCTACAGGCCGCCTTCGGGGTCGAGCCGGTCGAGGAGCCGTTCGACGTTGGCGATGTCGCGCATCGTGACGACTCCCGTCACCCGGCCGTCATCGATGATCGCCACTGCTCCGGCATCGTGTTCGCGAATGATCTCGGCGGCGCGGGCCACGGAATCGGAGCGCCGAGCAACCGGCACGTCGGTTCGGGCGACATCGCGCGCTCGGAGGCCTGGCCACTCGTCGGGCGCGATCGCCGCGATCGCGGTGACGGCGAGCAGACCGACGTAGTGGTCATCATCGACGACCGGTACCCAGCGCCGGTTCTGGCGCGACATCTCGAGGAGGCATTCGTCGAGCGGGCGATCGGCGGCAACGGTGTCGGGATTCGGTGACATCAGCGTCTCGACCGCGAGCTGGTCGAGGGGAATCAGATTGGGACGTCGCTCGTCGCGTTGGTGGGGGCTGAACGACCAACGACCCATGACGAGCTGGGAGGCGGCCGCGGCGAGCAGCGCGGGAACGACGAATCCTGGTCGGCCCGTGGCTTCGGCGACAAAGGACACGCCAGCCAAGGGGGTCCGGTATCCGGCGCCGAGGAAGGCGGCGATGCCGACGGTGGGGAACAGCCCGGCGTTCGGCGCGTGCACCAGCGCCTGGACGATCTGACCCGTGATCGCCCCTTGAGTCACGAGGGGGATGAAGAGCCCGCCCACGCCGCCGCCGGCGACGGTGAACCAGGTCGCGGCGAATCGCACCAGGAACAGCACGACGAGCAGACCGAGCGCGGTTTCGTGCCGATGTGCCCAACTGATGGCCTCGTAGCCGGATCCGAGGGTGAGGGGCATGTCGAAGCACTCGTTGGACGCGACGGCGAGGACGAAGAGCGCAACGCCTGCGGCGGCGAGTCGGACCCCGACGGGCAACGCAAGGTGTTTGGCGCGTGCGATTGCCCATGCCCCGACGCGCGCCAACGCGCCACAGAGCAGCCCGACGGCAAAGCCGCCGACGAGGTCACGCGTATCGAATGCGGCGCCTCCCGGTATCGCGAAGATCCGCCCCGTACCGAGCAGCGCCACAAACGTCACATACGAAGTACTCGCGGCGATGAGCGCGGGAAGCAGCGCCCGCCGAGCAAGATCCTGGGTGTAGGGAACCTCGAGCGCGAAGACGATTCCTGTGAGTGGCGCTCGGAACACGGCCGCGATGCCGGCCGCCGCGCCCGCCACCATCAGCACCTTGGCGTCGTCTTGGCGGAACCGCTGCATGAAGCGGCCCTGGGCCCACGATCCGACCGTCGCGCCACTGATCAGCGCAGGCCCCTCATAGCCGAGCGCGCCGCCCGCGCCGAGCGTCGCGGCACACTCGATCAGCTTGGCCCACAAGTCACCGACGCGCAGCGTGCCGCCGCGTTCGTGATAGGTGCCTACATACGCGTCGGTGGTCGCGGTGTCGGCATGTCCCGGCAACCGCGACACCAAGACGGCAATGATGAGCCCCACCGCTGGGATCGCGGCCGCCAACGCCACGGGCTGTCGGAGCACCCAGGCGAACACACCGTCGCGGACGACCTTGTCGAAGGCAGCCACGATCACACCGGTGGACACTCCGACGAGTGCGGCCAGCCCGAGTACCACCCGAAGACGAAGCAAGACCTCACGAACGTCGGGTCGCGCGACACCGACCCGCGCTCGTGCCTGCGCGCGTCCTCGCTGCAACCAGCGGCGCAGCACGCTCACTCTCCCGGTGTCCGAGAATCTCATCGCCGGATCAATCGGTTCTCGCCGGTGGAACGATCATTCCTCGACCCATCCGAGTGTCCAACCCTCGTCGGGGAGCTCGCCGGCCGCCTCACCGAACGCGCGCAGCGCGCGCACCATCGACGCACGCTGCGACTTGGGGACGCTCCCGACGATCTTGGTGATCTCTCTGCGTCGCCGGCGAGTCACCGCGTCCACGATTCGCTGGCCACGATCGGTCAGCCCAATCACAACCTCCCGGCGATTCGCCGGCGGAACCTCGCGGGTGATGAGTCCTCTTGCGACGAGACGGTCGCACATTCGAGTACCCGTCGACGAATGCACACCCAGAGCCTCGGCCAAGGCGCTGGGGTTCAGCGGCCCACGGCAGGCGAGCACTACCAGCGCTCGGAACTGCGGCAACGTGACATCTTGGTCGACACCCACCAGCGAACGCGCCGCGACCGCCACCAACACCCGCGACGCGCCCAGGACCGCATCGACGACCTCACCGACGTCACCGCGACCGCCATGTCCCACCGGCGCGGGATCAACCGTGGGAGCCATCTGCTGCATACTACAACAGTTGGTACTAGCACGCCAAAGGCGTCTCGGTCTCACCACGGTATGCGCGGCTCAGGCGCGCGGTTGGTTCAGATCACGGATGCGCGGCCGGCGTGGTGATCGTGACACCGGCCGTCACCGTGGCTGACGGAGCGACCAACCAGATCTCTTTGGCGCCAGGCTGGACGCCCGCGGGGATCTCCACGTTGGCGATGGCCAGGCCGAAGTCGTCGACGACGACCGAGGCGCGGACGTCAACCTTCTTCTTGTCATGCAGCTCGATCCGCACCGTCTCGCCCGGCACGAAGCCCGAGCCGTGGACCGCGAGCACGCCCTTCTTCGGGACGCTCACGTCGCCCGGACCACGGGCGCCGAGGTCCACGGCCGTCGGCGCACCCTGGTCACCGAGCTCGAGGCCGCAGGGGAACGTGCCGCTGTAGAGGGCATGACCCTCGTGGCCCGCCGCAGAGATGCCGTCGTCGGACCAGACCGTGTCCTTGAGTCCGTCGACGCACGTCGAGTCGGGGGCGATGGCGAAGCCCTCGATGTTGACGTTCAGCAGACCGGCCGAACCGGCCGGCCGCGCGTACACGACGTCAGGGACGAGCGTGCCGGTCGCGTCGACCTCGAGCAGCGTCGACGACACCGAGCACGTGTTGTCGCACAGCGCCCAGATCCGCTGGAGGTCGGCGTCGTACTGGACGTCCATGACGTGGCCCATGCCCGTGTCGACGACGGCGACGCGGTGGTCCGTGCCGTCGGCGTTCAAGGCGTACGCGTACAGCTTGCCGTCGTTCTCCAGCGCGGCGAAGAACAAGCCGTAGCCGTGACCCGGGTAGTCGCTCGGGTAGTAGGCCGAGCCGGTCGACTGGTCGACGAAGCCGTTCTGCACGAGATACGTGTCGGGCACGAACGTAACGCCCTCGAAGCCGAGGTTGGCCTTGTCCTTGTTCCCGCCGGCAACGATCAACTCGGGGAAGTCGGCCGTGAGGTCCCACTGCGATCGTGGGGGTGAGCGTGGTGCCGGCCGCGGTCGGGTCGAAACGTAGGACGGAGTTCAGCGCGAACGGGTTGTTGGCGTTGTCACGCTCGGTCGTGATGTAGAGCGCACCGTCGGGCCCGACCGTGAGGCCTTCGGAGTCGGGCTGCCCGACACCTCCGGGGAAGAAGATCTGCTTGCCGGCGCCCCACCCGTTCGCGGTGTCGGGCACCCACACGTCGCCCTGCTTCACGAGGCGGAACACCCAGCTCTTGTTCTTCACCGCCCACAGCACGCTCGGGTTCGCGGGGTCGAAGACGAGGCCGCTCATGTCGCGGCCCTCGGGCCCCGTCGTGGTCTTCCAGGCACACGCCTGATCGGCCACCGCGACCGCCGCGCCGCCCGGCCACGTCTGCGCGCCGGCGGGGGCCGGGCCGGTGCCCGAGGCCGCTTCGGGTTGGCAGGGCAAGGTGTTCGGGTTCCCGGTGCCGTTGCCGCCGACGATCGTCACCGGCCCGCAGGCGCCGAGCGGGGTGGTGCCCGGCGAACCGATGTCGCCCGACACACGAAGCCAACGAGCCGCTGCCCGTCACCGACCGGCGAGAACTGCCACGAGACCGACGTTGTTGGCGCCGAGCGCGAGACACGTGGTGGGGACGCCCGACGTGCCCTGGGTGCGGATCGAGCCTGCGAAGGTCTGGTCGCCGTAGGTGAGGCGGTCCGCGAGCGTGGTGCCGTTGAAGATGTTGATCTCGTCGTCGCGGCCGAGGTTGGCGCTGTTGTTCTCGGCGATCTTGACCGTGGCGGCGAGACCCCACTCGGTGCGGAACGCCGCGGCCGACGTCTCGACGATCAGGCCCGACTCACCGGGGGCCAGCGTGCCCAGGGCGGCGAGCGAGAAGCGTGCCCGGGGTGCGGCTGTCGTCGTCGAACGAGTAGCTCGGCCATGTTGACCGGCGTCGCCGCCGATGTTGGTCACCTCGACGAACTCGGACGCGCTCGCCGACCGGGTTGTACATCCACTCGGTGATGACGATCTGGCCCGGCGAACGGCGGCGCCGGCGGGTGCGGCGAACGCGAAGGGGACGACGCTCATGGCACCGAGCGTCAGCAGGGTGGCGAGGACTCGGATTCGTTGGATGCGCATGAGCGCTGTGTCTAGTCAAGCTCGGTGTACGAGACCCTGCGCGCAGGTGAACGGAAAGGGAATACGGAGAATCCGCGTCGTCGCTCTCGCGTCCGATCAGGCGCGCGGCGTGCGTGATGCTCGCCGTTGAGTTGGCGCTGACCACCGCGCTCTGCACGATCGTGCCGTCGAAGAACGCCGGGTTCATCGCCGTGTGGAGGCGTATCGGGTTGCGAAAGGTGAGATCGTAGAAGTCGCTCTCCGAGAGCAGACCGTCTTCGACCAGCTCGTAGCACTCTGGAAGCACCGCGGTGCAATCGGTCACGTCGTAGTGGCCGATGTCAGAACCGAGGACCGGATTGAGCCGCGCACCGATGCGACCGTCGAACGCATACGTCATCGTCTTGTCCTGTGCCTCCACGCCGAAGAAGTAGTTCTCGGTGAAGAAGCGGGTGATGTCCTCGCGCTTCGGCACGGCGGCGAAATCGTCCCAGTTGTCGTCCTTCGCGACGAGCTCCTCGGCGGTGTACAGCGGAAGACCCGGATTGATCGATTGCAAGACCGCTTCGAAGCTGCCGGCCATCCGAGGATGGGCGTGCTTGCTCCAGAGCTCGCGCAATTCCGTTGCATCGAGATTGGTGGGCTTGAGCGTGCGCTCCAGCGCATCGAGGCTCCGCAGCTTGTGTTGCTCGCGCAAATCCCCGAACAGCGAACACGCGTACGCGATGCCTCCTTCGAGGAAGCCGAAGCGCAGCTCGGGGAACCGATTCGGCACGCCGCCGAGCGTCACCGCCTTGCAGAAGGCGTAGTTCGCGGTCATGAAGAAGCCCGTGTGATTGAAGACATAGCTCGTCGGTGACCGGTGGTTGCTCCAACGATTCGCCGTACCGTGCGCCGTGACGGCAACGCCGAGCTCGACGCAGCGACGCCAGACCGGGTCGTGGTCGTACGGACTGTCCATGGCGTAGAAGTCGGGCCACGGGGTGGGATCGGCGTTCGAGCCGTTGCGAATCGTGTGGCCGTTGATCGCGATGCCCTTCATCCCGAGACCCGCCACGGCAAACTCGAGCTCGACCAGCGCTTCCTCCGGAGTGTTCGTCGGAATGCACGCGACCGGCGCCAGCCTGCTCGAGTGGGCCGCGAACAGCTCCGAGGTCATGACGTTGTACGCACGGCAGCACGCCTGGCGGAGCTCCGCATCCTGCGCGTCACCCCACGCCATGTACGAGAGCCCCACCGAGGGATACACGACCGCGAAGTCGATGCCCAGCTCGTCGAGGCGCTCGAAGAGCAAGCTCGGAAGACTCGCCATCGTGTAGTCGCGGGTGTTGGCCGTGAACTGCCAGAAGCCCGGGCGCAACGACCGGTCCCGCAGTCGCTGCGCGGGTGTCTGCTCGTACCAGCTCAGGCGATTGGCGCGGGTGTCGAGGTAGCGGTCGACCATTGCCGGCCCAGCGACGCTCGCCAGGTAGTCGGCGAAGACGGGAAACGGCTCGAGCCAATGTGCGTCACCATCGATCACCGGATGGTCGAGTTGGCACGTACCCCGGCAGCGGACAACACCGTCATGCGTTTCCCTCCGACCGTTGTGAAGCGAGCCAGGCGGCGCGGGCGTGATACACGGTCGGCGCGATCTCCGCCAGCAGACCGACGACGGGCAAATGGATCCCGGCGGCGCGTCCCGCAAGGACCGCGCTCATCAGATCCTTCGACGAGATCTCGACGAAGTCGGCACCCTTGGGGTGCTCGGTGAAGAGCGCGTCGTTGTGGGCCCAGTTCCGGATGTTCCAGCAGTCTCCCGTGCTGACCATGACCATCGCTCGTGCGTCCTCCTCGTCGATCTCGTAGGCGCGGCGCGAGCTCCATGGCCTGGTAGGCACAGATCTTGGTACCGATCATGATCACGTTGTTCACGAGCTTGGCCACCTGACCAGCGCCAAGCGGCCCGACGTGGAACACGTGACCACCGAGCGCGTCGAGGACCGGCCGGGCCCGCGCAACAACTTCGTCGTCGCCACCGACGAGCATCGTGAGCTCACCGCGGCGTGCGATCTGGCTGCCGCCGCTCACCGGCGTATCGACCAAACCGACTTCCACAGCGGCGGCGCGCTCGCCGAGCAGACGGACCGTCGCGGGCTGCACTGTGCTGTGCACCAGGATCAGCGACCCCGGCTTGAGCGATCGCAGGAGTGCATCCACGACCGCCGTGAGTTGCGCGTCGTCGACCACCACGATCGATACCAAGGAGGACCGTGCCGCGAGGTCGTCGAGATCGGCCGCGATGTCCATTCCCGCGGCGCGAGCGCGCTCGATCACCTCCGGGCGGCGCGGCGAACGCGAGGACCTCGAAGCCCTCGTCAACGAGGTGCAGCGCCATCGGCATCCCGATGTCACCCAGTCCGACGAATCCGACCGTGGCGCCACCATTCCCGGATCCCCGCCCGGCCTCATCACGTGTGCTCATCGCGGCCGGCCCCCTGGTCGTCGCGGGGACGCTAGCGCTCGGCCTCGAGATTCCATCCGGTGCGCTCGACGTTCTCCATGAGCGAATCGTTGGTGCACGCAGGGAGACTCTCCGTCGGAGGAAGCTGCTCCATCGGTGGGCCATTCATCGAGCCCATCGTGTTGTACGACACGAAACCGCACAACTCTTCGAGCTCGGGGTGCGCGGCCCGGACCGCCTCCGGCAGGGTCGACGTCCAGTTCTCGCCGGTCCTCACCCAGTAGCGGCTGTAGTACGCGAAGATGGCGCGTCGTCGCACGCTCGAGCGATTGGCTCCCGCGTGGTGCCACACTCGACCATCGATGAAGAGCAAGCTCCCCTCGGGCGCGACCGCAGGCGTCCGCTCGGCTTCGGGTTCGTCGTTGATCGGGTGGCGCTCGAGCTTGTGACTGCCTCGCACGAAGCAGGTCGCGCCGTTCTCCTCCGTGAACGGGTCGATCGCCCACACCGCGTTCACGGACACCGCGTAGTTGAGCGGGTTGTGCATGTAGCTCTGGTCGAGATGCAGCGCCTGGCGCTTGCCGCCGGGTCCGGTGGTGTTGGAGTGGAGATAGCTGAGCAGGAACGGCTTCTCGAGGAGGTGGCCGACGACCTCGAGGACCGACGGATTCGTGGCAAGCGGGACGAACTCCTCGCTGCGGTTGAGCAGCGCCCAGACGCGCTGGTTGGACCCGTCGTCATAGATCCAGCCCCGGCCGCTGGCGATGTCCTCGGCCTCGAGGCGATCGAGCGTCGCGCGAAGCTCGCCACATTGGTCGCTCGAGAGCACGCGCTCGATCACGGCGAAGCCGTCACGCTCCAGGTCCGCCTTGACCGCTTCGACGTCGAATGCCACATCTTGTGTGATCACCGTGATCTCCACGTACATCGATGGTCTCGCTCGATCGGCGTCCGCCGACCAAGCGCTCTGTCACTCCGTAAGATACTAAACGGTCCGTAAGCTTGCGAGCGCAGAGGGTTCTTGTGGAGGCCGAGCCGACCGCGCGCTTCGAAGCCGATCTCCTGGTGGTCGGCGCCGGCATGGCCGGGATGACTGCTGGCGCGCGCGCCGCGCAGCGCGGGCTCCGCGCCGTTGTCGTGGAGCGCGCGCCGCAGCACGGCGGGTCCGCCGCGCTTTCCGGTGGGTTCATCTGGAAGATCAACAGCGCCGGCGAGTACCTCGATCACGTCCCCGAGGGTGACGCGACGCTGGCTCGGGTGCAACAGGAGCGCTACCAGGAAGGCCTGGACTGGATCGGCTCGCTGGGCGTGCATGTCGGTCAGGGCATGTCACCGCATGCCATGCCCTACATGTCCGGTCATCTCGTCGACATCCTTGGGTACCTCGAGCGCTGCCGCCGGCTGATCCTCGACCAGGACGGCGCGATCATCACCTCAGCAACGGTCGAGTCGCTGGTGTCCGATGGCAACGCCGTCATCGGCGGGCTCGTCGTCGATCGCGACGGCGTGACGCATGTCGACGCACCGTTCACCGTCCTGGCAACCGGTGGCTTCCAGGCGAACCCGGAGCTCGTCAGGGAGTACCTCGGCGACGCGGTCGCCCGGATCCTGGTGCGCTCGAATCGCTACAGCTGCGGCGACGGCCTCTGGTTGGGACGCTCCGTTGGTGGCGCCCTCACTGACGGAGCCCACGCCTTCTACGGTCACGTGATGGCATACCCCATCGCGAAGGAGTTTCTGCCCGGCGACTACCTCCGCCTCGCGCAGTCGATGTACAGCGGCTACGGCGTGCTGCTCGACCAGGCTGGGCACCGCTTCACTGACGAGTCGCTCGGCTACTTCATCGAGCGCGATGCAGGTCGCGCGCCAGGGGACCGGGCGCGCGCTTCTTGTCGCCGACGACCACATCCGCGCGCGCTACGCCTCGCAACCGCCAACCGAGGGCATGGAGGCGATCGACCTGCCACGCGAAGCGGCGAGCGAAGGCGCCCACGTCGCCTTCGCCGACAGCCTCGCCGAGCTCGCCGACCAGGCGGGCGCGTGGGGGTACGACGCGGCGGTCAGTAGGGCGAGCCTCGACCAGTTCAACGCCGCCATGGAGGACGGTACCGATGACGATCCGCCTCGAACCCGCAACCGACGCGCGCTGAGCGAGCCGCCATACTTCGCGGTCGAAGTGCAGCCCGCCATCACGACGACGTACGCCGGTCTGCGGATCAACGCCGCCGCGCAGGTCCTGGACGGGCACGAACGTCCGATTCCAGGACTGTTCGCCGCAGGAGCCGACGGCGCCGGGCTCAATGGCGTCGGATACGCCGGCGGACTCTCGAACGCCATGGTCTTCGCGATGCAGGCGGTCGACACGGCCTGCCGGCTGCGGAGCTGATCGGGGAAGCGTCAGCTCACGCGCCGGGCGCGCGGGCTCCCGACGGAGCGACGAGCGCGGCCAACCAGATGTCGGCGAGCGCCGACACCACCGCCTCGCGATCGGCCTCCCATCCGCGCACGCATTCGAAGTACGTGTAGCGCTCGAGTTGCAGCACGAGGAGCATGACCCGGGTCCGGATCTCCACGCCCGCCGCGGGACCGTCCGCGGACCCGACGAAGTGGTCCGTATAGGCATCGATGAGGCTGTTCATGATCGCATCGGCGACCTTCTGGAACTCGGGCTCCGTGCTCTCTGCCTGCGTCCAGGCGCTCATCGTGGCGTGGTGCATCTCGAACTGCTCGAGGAGGCCATCGATCCAGGCACGGAGCTGTTGCAGCGACGGGGCAGGACCGAGCGTGTCGATGTGGCTGAGCACCGAGGGTCGCTGCTCGAGGACGAGGGCACTCAGCGCATCGGTCTTGTTCTTGAAGTACTGGTAGAAGGTCGGGCGACTGACTTCTGCTGCATCGACGATCGCCTCGATGGAGCTCCCGACGAACCCGTTCGCCAGGAAGCTGTCGCGGGCAGCATCGAGGATCCTCCGTCGCGTCGCTTGCTTCTTGCGCTTGCGAAGAGGCACCGTGAGCCGAGGCGGATCCTCGGGCGGGCGTTCGTCCCCTGCCAGATGAGACAGCCAGTCATGGGCCTCACTGGTCACGGCCGATCCTCGTCTCTCTCGCTCGTCGTGCGTGAACGCGCCGACTCCACCGGGATGCGCCTCGTTCGGACGCAACGATACGCGCCCGTCTCGCCCCGTGATCGGTTCCCGCCGGTGTGCGAGCCGGTCACGTCAGGCCGCCGGTCGAGCGCTCGAGCGTTGGGCCTCCGAGGTAGGTCTGCTCGAGCTCGTGCACCCGGCTCGCGAGCTCTGCCGCACGACCCTCGAGCTGGACACGACCGCGACCGAGCACGTAGGCGCGATCAGCGATCTCGAGGGCTTTCGATGCGTGTTGTTCGACGATGACGACGCCGACGCCGTCGTCGACTGCTCGCCGCACGGCGGCCAGCAGTCGATCGACGACGAGAGGCGCGAGGCCGAGTGACAGCTCGTCCGCCAGGAGGCACTTCGGGCGTCGCGAGAGCGCCCGCGCGAGCGTGAGGATCTGCTGCTGGCCGCCCGACAGCAGCCCGGCTTTGCGTCGCAGATGCGGCTCGAGCTCCGGGAAGAGCTCGAGCGCCCGTTCGGGAGATCCGCCACCCAGCCGGAGATTGTCCATTGCCGACAGGCCCATGATGACGGAACGGGTCTCGGGGATCAGGCCGAGTCCGTCGCGCGACCGTCGGAAGAGCGGCGCACGCGTCGGCGCGCCGTTCCAGATGACCGTCCCGGCGATCGGCGGCAGCGCGCCGGCCAACGTCATCAGCGTCGTGGTCTTCCCCGCACCGTTGGGTCCGATCAGCGCAACGAGCTCGCCCGGATGAACCTCGAGGTCGAGGTCACGCACCGCGGCGAGCCCCGCATACCCACCGGAGAGCCCGCGGGCAGCAAGCAGGACGGTCACCCCAACCGCCCTTGGGGCAGTCGATCTTCGCCGGCTGCGCCGAGCGGCTCGTCTTCCTCGGGCCGTGTGTCGTCGTGCTCCTCCGTGCGCCGCGTCCCCAGGTACGCCTCGATGACCGCCGGGTTGCCGACGATGTCCGCCGGCGTCCCCCAGGCCAGGGGACGCCCGAAGTCCAAGACGAGGATCCGATCGCACACCGAGGTGACCAGTGCCACGTCGTGCTCGACGAGCAGCACCGCGACGCCCCAGTCGTCGGCCAGGATGCGGATGGCGCGGCCCAGCTCTTCGGTCTCCTGTTCGTCGAGTCCGGCGGCGGGCTCGTCGAGCAGGAGCACGGAGGGCGCCGCCGCCAGCGCCCGCGCGATCGCCACCATGCGCCGCCGGCCGAAGGGCAGCTCCAATGGCATCCGCTCGAGATCCTCCTCGAGGCCGAGCTCGCGAATCGCCGCAACCGCCGTTGGTGACCACGAGGGCCGCCCCGGACGCAAGAGGTTGCTCACATAGACGACGGGCGCGTGACCGTCGCCCGCTGCGCGCAGGTTCTCGCCGACGGTCATGTCCTCGAAGAGCTCGAGTGATTGAAAGGAACGACCCAGTCCGGCGCGCGGCACGCCGGGCAACCGACCACCGGTCGATCACCGCGCCATCCAACGTCACCCGTCCCGTTCGTGGCCGAGTATTGCCGGCGAGCACGTCGATCAAGGTCGTCTTCCCCGCCCCGTTCGGACCGATCAAGCCGGTCACCTGGCCGGGCTCGACACGCAGGTCGACGCCGTCGAGGGCCACCACACCACCGAACGCGACGCTGAGCCCGGTCGCCTCGAGGACGGTCGGCGTCACGGTGTGCGTCTCGACATGAGGGAGTGGGACCGCCAGCGGCATGCGGAGTGGGCGACGCAGCCGAGCGAGCAGCTTGCGCAGGTCGCTCACGGTCTGCGCGGCCTGCCCGTTCGGCATGAAGATCACGATCAAAAGCAGCAGGATCCCGCCGATCAGCAGGACGTAGTCCTGCACCGCGAAGAACTGGCTCAACACGAACTGGCCGATGCCGCCCGGCGCGTTGAGCCCTCCGAGCACGGCTCCCATGAGGTAGCCGACGCCGCCGATGACCGCCCAGAGGACGACGTAGATGGAGACGAACACGTCGAACACGTCGAACTGCACCGCCGGGAATCGGAAGGCAACGAAGATGCCGCCGACGGCAGCGATCGCCGAGGCGAGGCCGAACGCGTAGAGCTTCGCGCCGATGACGCTGATGCCAAGCGCCGCCGCGGCGCGCTCGTTGGCGCGGACCGCGAGGAGTCGTCGACCGGCGGGACCGCGGCGAAGGTTGCCGACCATCACCGCGAGCAGCGCGAACGCGGCGAGCACGACCAGCGTGTAGCGACCAGGGTGCTCGACGGAGAAGATGCTCCAGCCGAACAGCTTGGGTTCGGGCACGAGCGTTCCTCGGATCGGTCCACCGGTGTAGTCGGGGTTGGACAGCACGAGCTTCTGGATCGCGAGGGCGAGCCCGACGGTGACCACGGCAAGGTTGACACCGCGCACCCGGAGCGCGGGCAACGCGACCGCCAGCCCGAGCGGGATCGTGGCGAGCACGCCGATGCCCGCGGCGAGGAGGAAGGGCACGTGCGCGGCGTCGGCGAGCCTGCTCGCGATGAGCGCGCCGAACCCAGCGAGTGCGTACTGCGCGAGCGAGATCTGTCCGGCGTATCCGGTGACCACGACAACCGACAGGATGACGATCGCCGCGATCATCGAAGTGGCGACTGCGTCCTGCCACGACTTGGACAGCACGAGCAACGACAGTCCCGCGACCGCGCAGCCGGTGCCGATCAGCCTTGGGCGCAGCAGTCCGAGCCCGACGGACGGAAGGCGCTCGAGCACGTGACCGCGCAAGGGCAATGCCCGCCCGCGCACCACCAGCACTGCGATCACGATGAGGAACGGAGCGGCGGTCGGCCACCCGGGTGCGTGGACGAAGCGAAGCAGCTCCGCCTCCGCGATCCCGATGACGATGCCGCCGAGGAACGTGAGCCCGAACGACGAGAACCGACCGACGAGTGCTGCCGCCAGGCCTGGGATCATGGCGAGCACGATCGACACGGGCGCCATCTGCGAGATGATCTGCAGCAAGAGGATCCCCGACACGCCGGCAAGGACGGACCCGAGCATCCAGTTGATCGCCGCGATCTTGTCGGCGGAATAGCCGAGGCTGAGCGCGGTGAGCTCGTTCTCGGCGACCGCCGTGGTCGAGCGTCCGAAGTCCGTGAGCTTGTAGAGCAGCGTGAGCACGACGGTGAGCACGGCCGCGAGTCCGAACACGGTCATGCGGTCCCAGCCGACGGCGACGTGCTCCGAGAATCGCAGCGTGCCGGTCGGAAGGAACGGCGCGACGAACTGGCCGATGGTGCTCCACTGCAGGTTGGCGATCTGCTGCAGCACGACGAGCACGCCGAGCGTCCCGATCACGCGCGTGAGCGGAGATGCGCGGCGCAACGGACGCATGACCAGGTAGTGGATGGCGAGGCCCACGACGGCGCACACGCCGAGGGCGATCACTGCGGCGAGCCATCCCGGCCATCCCTGCTTCGACCGCAGCTCGAAGAAGATCCCGGCAGCCACGACCGCGGAGCCGCCCTGGGAGAAGTTGATGACGCCCGACCCGCGGTACACGAGCACGATGCCTTGACCCGCGAGTGCGTATGCGCCTCCCGCGCCGAGGCCGATGACGAGGAACGTCAGGAAATCAGACACGAGAAGAACGCCTCTCGCTTCGGAGCAACAACGCTGACGAACGGTCGGTGGCGCAGGGGGGACGCGCCACCGACCGGATTCGTCTCTGGTCCGACCTCGATCAGGTGCCGGGGAGCAGGAGCCGTTGCTTGGGCTTGATGAGCTTGTACTTCCCGTGCACGACCCGGTAGTAGTAGATCGTCCGGTCGTAGAGCTTGGGCAGCTGCCCGCCGTAACCCGTGAAGGGCTTCGTGTAGTCGATCGTCGGATAGAGCCCCTGGTTCCCGTCGAAGTTGGTGAGCTTCTGCAGCCCGGCAACCACGCTGGCACCGGTGACGGACGTCTGGCCCTTCGTTGCTGCAGCGAGGAGGAAGGGCGCGGTGTACGCCGCCATCGCCTCGTTGGACTCGGGCAAGCCGGCCTTGTTGAGCGCCTTGCGCGCCTTCTTCGCACCGTGGCTGTCGTAGTCGTACGCCGTCGTGAGGTATACGCCCTCGGCGGCCGCGCCGAGCTGCTTGACCGTCGCCAACGGCAAGGCCGACATGAGCGAGACGATCGGCGTCTTCACGTCTTGCTGCTTCGCAGTCTGCAGGAAGGCCGAGAGATGCGAAGGGAAGGACGTGAAGATGATGGCGTCGGCACCCTGGCCGGCCTTGACCGCCTGCGCCGTGAGGTCGGTCGCGGTCAGCGGGATCGGTGTCACGCCGTTGTTCTTCATGGTCAGGCCGTTGGCGTCGAGGAACGACTGGGCAAAGACCGGGAACCCGACGCCGGCGGGAACGTCGAGGACGACGTAGTTCGCGCTCTTGGCTTTCAGCACCTGCGCCGCGAGGAGCGCAGTCGAGCCGCCCGTCGCAACGTACCCGCCCTGGGTCGGGAAGCACATTGCACACGAGAGCTCGAGCGGCGAGTTCGGCGCGAAGCTGATCGTGGGGATCTTCGCCGACTCGATGATCGGGTCGACCGCCGGGAAGTACGACGTGTACGACCACATCGCCACTACGGAGGGATCGGCCACCGCCTTGCGCGCGCACTCGGCGGCCGAGTTCGCGTCGGCGCCCGCCGCACACGCGGTCTTGCGGAGCTGGTGCCCCGCGATTCCGCCCTTCTTGTTGATCTTCTTGATCCCGAGATCCATCAGAGCCTCGGTCTCCGGGAACTTCGCGGCCGGGGAGTCTCCCGTGAGCATCGCGATCGTGTACGGCGAGCCCGTGAACTTCGTCGGCGCTCGAGAACTCGTGTCCGCGCTCGCGGTCGCGGTCACGGTGCCGGCGATCCCGGCAACCAGCGCGGCGACGAGCGCGACTCGAACTCCTGACAAACGCATCGCATCCCCCTCAGCGGTGAGGGCACACCTGGGCGGTCCCCGCGGCATGCTCAGCTCCACAATTATCTGTCGTGGCGTAAGATACTGAACGTACCGTCAAACGTCAATCGCGGTGACAACGAATCCCTGCAGTGCCCCTCGAAGGGAGGCGATCGGCGAGGCGAGCTGCCTCAGGCGTTGACTCGGGCCGCCAGATCCTCGGTGAAGGAGGATTGGAGCTCGCCCTCGTCGAAGGAATTCTTGGGCTTGAGGTAGCCCGAGCGCAGGTCAAAGGTGTTGACGAGATCCGCCGGGACCTTGAACTCGCCGAGGAGGTCGGCCGGTTCCGGACCGATGCGATCCGCGATCTCGGCGAGCCTGGCGCGATCGAGGCCAAAGCACCTGATCGCGTTCTCGCCCAGGATGAGCCGCGCCTCGTCTTCGGGCACCCCTACGAACGCGTCGCGGATCCAGTTCCACGTGTTCGGCCACGTGGACTCAGGGTGGGGAAAGTCCCGAGCGAACATGATCTTGGACACGCCGATCTCGTGACGCATCGCGATCTCATGGCGACGTGGAGATGACGGCGTGAGATAGACGTTGCTCTCGAAGTACTCGCTCGGCTTCCTCAACATGGCCGTGTCGCCCGCGTCGAAGCGGCGGTCGAGCACCTCCAACACTGCCGGCACCCAGTCCGCATGGACCTCGGTCAGGACGAAATTCAGATCCGGGTAGCGATCGAAGACGCCGCCCAGCATCAACTGCCACATCGCACGCCCGTACGCCAGCGTCAAGCCGAACGGTTCCGCCTTTCCCTGCGGACGCATCATGTTCTCCGGTTGATCACCGCCCCCCTGTGGTTGCATCATCCCGCCGCCGGGAGCGGCTTCGTGGGGCGCCGCCAGCGCGGTGCCCTCAGGGCTCACCAACTTGTCGTGAGCGAAGCTGTGGCCACCGGTGTTCGCGAGCATCTCCTCCCAGAACGGGATGCAGTAGTCCTGCGGCTGGCCCCACCCCGCGTGGAGGCCGAGCACCAGACCCCGCTCGTCGCACGTCGCCCAGAACGGCTCGTAGTGGGAGCTCAGCAACGACGGCATCCCTGGGTTGACCACGAGACCGGGCACCTCGACCATCCGGAAGCCGTGATCGGCGACCCAGTGCAGCTCCCGCACGGTCTCTTCCATGTCCACGCACGGACCTGCTTCGGCCATCCCGATCAGACGGTGAGGGGCCCCGGCAATGTGGTCGGCGACCCAGCGATGAAAGGCGCGGACGCCGGCAGCCTGCAGCTCGGTGTTCCATCGCGAGCACATCGGCGAGTAGAAGGGCTGGCCCTGGAGCTGATGGTTAGTGATCAACGCCTCCGCGGTGATCCCCTCGGCGTCCATCTCTTGCAGCCGGCGGTCGAGGTCCCAGGCACCCGTCTCGCCGCCCGAACGGATCGCGTCGCGCTCGTCCATGCAGTCCAACACGTCATCCGAGAAACGTGCCAGCTCGCGCATCGACCAAATCCACCGCTCGTGGTCCTGCAAGAACCCGTCGAAGTGCTCGAGCGCCTTGCGATCCAAATAGGGGCGGTACTCCTCCGGCGGGGGCCCCACATGTCCGTCACCCGACACCAGGATCAGCTTCGCCATCACCATTCCCCCATCTCGAGCAGCGTGACAGGCTCTCTTGGCAATGCGTAAGATAATAAACGGCGCGTCAACAAGGCGATCCGCGCGACACGCGAACAAGGTCAAGGCGTCGGGTACACAGGGGGTTCGGCGAATGGCATCGGACGCGCTGCAGACAGGCGATGCGCGGCTGCCGACGACGGCATTCCATCCCGTGGATCCCGACCAAGCCCGGGACCCGTTCGACGCGCTCATGTCGCTGCGACAGACCTGTCCGATCTCGCAGCCACGCTTCCGGGACTATCCGCCGACCATCCTGTTCACCCGCTACGACGACATCGCCGAGATCCTCCGGGGCTGGCATTCCTTCGGCAGCATCGGCATCGCGCTGAACGCTCGCGAAGCCGAGGAGGTCCCGTTGGACAAGCGGATCCACATCGAGCTGAATCCCCCGCAGCACACCGATGTCCGCCGTCTCTTGCTGAGTGCGGTGGCTCCGCCGATCATCACGCGCGTCTCCCCGCGACTCGAAGCACTCGGTCACGAGGTGGTATCCCGCTTCTCCGGGCGCGGCCATGCCGACCTGGTCGCCGAATGGGCGGCGCAGTATCCGGCGATCGCGATCGCCAGCGTGCTGGGCCTCCCCGAGCACGACGCCGAGATGATCCACCAGTGGGTCGACTCGCGCTTCACCGAGTCGGCACTGAGCGAATCGGAAGCCAGCGGGAGCGCTCCGAGGACCGGCACGGAGCTCGACGACTGGTTCATGGGCTATCTGCACGATCAACTCGAGGCCCGCCGTCGCGGGGCGGCAGACCTCGACGATGGCATCCGGCGCATGATGAGCTTTGCCGCCCCGAGCGGTCGGACGTTCACCGACGACGAGCTCTGCGTGCACATCCACAGCCTGCTCGTTGCAGGGAACGAGACCACGACGAGCCTGATGAGCAACCTCATGTACCGAGTGCTCATGACCCCCGGTCTGTTCGCGCGACTTCGGAACGATCGCACGCTCATCCCGCCACTCATCGAGGAATCCGCTCGATTGGACGCGCCCTTGCAGGTGCTCACGCGTGCATGCCGCAATGACACCGAGATCGCCAAGACTCCGATCCATGACGCGGAGGTGGTCGTCCTGTCCATCGCCTCGGGCAACCGCGACGAAGCTGTCTGGGGGGACGACGCAGACCAGTTCCGCCCGGACCGCTTCGCGGAACCGCCTGCGAAGGACCACTTGGGCTTCGGGCTCGGTATCCACTACTGCCCTGGTGCGCATCTCGCGCGCCTGAGCACACGGATCGCTCTGGAGGCCCTGCTCGACGCAACCGCAGACATGCACATCGCCGACGGCTACGGGTACGACAAGGTGTACTTCTACATCCTCCGTCGACCGAAGCAGCTTCCCGTCGAATTCGAGCCCGCCTCCTAGCCCTCGAGCGCCGCGGCGCCCCTGCTCGAACGCACTCACCTTCACAATGGCGGGCGATTCGGTCACGAGCTCGACGTCGACGTCGCACTCGGCAACATCGTCTCGACATTGGTCATGCCGTGCGCCCGGGCTCGTCGTGCCGCGACATCCAGCATCTCCGCGGCGAGGTCGGTCAGCACGCGCGCGCCTTCGCGTGGATCTCGATGCCCGCCGCAACCGGCAGCGTCACGCCCCACTCATGCGAGATGAATCGCCGCGTGATCCACCACCGCGATGCATCACGCCGGAAGTCGAACTCGTAGCAGATCCCCGAGAGATACGCGGTCAAGTCGCCGTCCTTGCGCCCGATGAGGGTCGCAGTGCACCGCGAGCGCGACGTCGCGCGACCTCCCTCGACGGTGACCCGTGGGATCCCCATGACGCTGCTGATGCGCACGACATCGTTGAGGCCCGTGCTGCGCAGCGTCTGGGTCGGGATGCCCTCGATGCTGCGCCGCGCCGCTTCGATGCCTTTCGTTGGCTGCCGGTCGTCGTCGTGCTCGAAGACAACATCGTCGCTGAAGCACGACATCACGACCTCGGCGTCCTGATCGTCGCAGCCCTCTCGATAGCGCAGGATCAGCTCGGTGATCGCCGCCACGTCGGACCACGTCGCTTCCTCGGCCATGCCAACCCCTCACGTCGTTCGTCGCTCCGGTGCACCGTATGGGCTTGGGACCTGCCGCGCGCCCGGAGAGGAACGGTCCAGACTTGCGGATGAGCGCGACAGGTCGCGGAATACCCATGGGGGTATATCGGTTCATTGCTCCTGGTACCCGACCCGGAGGAGGACTCATGGGAACCGTTGCACTGTCCGCGGTGACGTTCGAGTCGACCGTCGCCGAGAACGACATCGTGCTCGTCGACTGGTGGGCGTCGTGGTGCGGCCCGTGCCGCCGGTTCGCCCCCGTCTTCGACGCGGCCGCCGTCAAGCATCCAGACATCGTCTTCGCCAAGGTCGACACCGAGCTCGAGAGCGCACTCGCCGGAGCCGCGGGGATCATGTCGATCCCGACGCTGATGGCGTTCCGCGATGGCGTGCTGGTGTTCTCCCAGCCGGGTGCCCTTCCTGCGCCGGCGCTCGACGACCTGATCGCGCAGGTACGCGCACTCGACATGGACGCGGTGCACGCCGAACTCGCCGCACACACGGCGTGAACGAGAGAGGAGATCCGGGGCGCGTGCAGCCCCGCCACCAGGGCCCTCTTCGGCAGCCGCAACTGGTACCTCCCCCGCTGGCTCAACCGGACGCACCCCCACATCCACATCGGCCACTGAAAGGAACGACCATGCCGGCCGCAACCCCAACCCACCCCCCAGCGCGACCCCGCTGGCCGCTCGAACGAGTGCTGTTCGCGCTCGCCGGCACGATGACCCTCCTCAGCGTCCTCCTGGCAGTCACACTGAACCCGTGGTTCCTGCTGCTCACCACGTTCGTCGGCATCAACCAGTGGCTCTACGTCACAGTCGGCAACTGCCCCGCGTCGCTGTTGGTCCGCCGGCTCGGCGTCGTGCCACGATGCGGCGCCTGACACCGCGGCTGGCGATCCCCGAGGTGGCGCTCGACGCGCTCCTGCGCGCAACTCGAGCCCCTGAGGATCGACCATGACCGCAGGTCTTCCCCTCCCGCTCGTGGGCGACGACCTCGACGTCCCCTGCATCGACGGAACTGACCGTCGTTATCTCAACCTCGACGGCGCAGCATCCACCAACGCGCTGCCCGCCGTCGCCGCCCGGGTGCACGACTTCGTCCCCTGGTACTCGAGCGTCCACCGTGGCGCCGGCTACAAGTCCCGGACCGCCACCGACGCCTACGAACACGCACGCGCCGCGATCCTTCGATTTGCCCGACGAACATCCGACACCGACGTCGCGATCATCTGCCGCAACACCACCGAAGCCATCAACCACCTCGCGTACCGGCTCCGTCTCGACCCCGACGACGTCGTCCTCACCACCGTCGCCGAACACCACGCCAACCTGCTTCCTTGGGCGCGCGTCGCCCACCGGCGCTTCGTCGACTGCGGCCCCGACGGGACCTTCACCACCGACGACGTCGCCGCCGCCCTCGACACCCGGCCCCGCCCCAAGCTCCTCGCGATCACCGGCGCGTCCAACGTCACCGGCTGGATGCCCCCAATCGACCAGATCGCCATGGCCGCCCGTGAACGTGGCGTGGCCGTGTTCCTCGATGCCGCCCAACTCGCACCGCACCGGCCTCTCCCTGCCGCGGCCGATTACATCGCATGGAGCGGCCACAAGATGTACGCGCCCTTCGGCGCCGGCGCGCTCGTCGGTCCCCGTCACACCTTCGACGACGGCGATCCATTCCTCGCCGGCGGCGGCGCCGTCGACCTCGTCGACCTCGACGAAGTCGTATGGACCGATCCCCCCGAACGCGAAGAAGCCGGCTCCCCCAACGTCATCGGCGCACTCGCGCTCCACTCTGCCATCGACGAGCTTCACCGCGTCGGCTGGCCGGCAATCGAACATCACGACCACCAGCTCGCCCGGCAGCTGCGGGCGGGGCTCGCCGACATACCGGGCGTCACCGTGCTCGGCCCTGCCCCCAGCAGACCCACGCTGCCGATCGCGACCTTCACCATCGATCACGTCCACCACGCGCTCGTCGCCGCCCGGCTCAGCGCCGAGCACGGAATCGGTGTCCGTCACGGGTGTTTCTCCGCGCATCCCTACCTCATGCGACTCCTGCACCTCACCCACGAACAGGTCCACGACTACCGCGACGCTGTCCTCCGAGGAGACCGACGCCAGATGCCCGGCGCCGTTCGCGCCAGCGCGACGATCGCCACCTCGGCAACCGACATCGAACGCTTCCTCGCCGCAGTCGCGACCATCGCCAACGGAACACCGCCACCCGTCACCTACCACCAAGACGAACACACCGGCGATTACTGGCCCGACAACACCACCCCCGGATGGACCGCGCAAGATCGCGTCGTCGGCGCAACCTGCGCACGCGGCTGAGCAATCAGACCAGAGCGCGATGCGCGCAACCGCTCCCCTGGGAGCCGAGCGCGTCCCGGCCAGGTGTCCGCCGTAGGGTCGCGGCCCGTGGAGACGGCAGCCGTGGTGGTCGGAATCATTGCGTGTGTGGTCGTCGTCACGCGACCGGCAGTGCGCTCGTCGTCCGCATGGCGGGCCACGGTGACACCGTTGGCGTCGATCATCGGCAGCGGGTTCTTGGTGCTGGCCCCGCTGTTGGCGAGCACGGTCGGCGAGTGGGCTCCGGTCGCGATGTTGGGGATCGTGCTTGCCGCGTACGCGATCGGCGCCTCGCTGCGCTTCAACATCCTCCACGTCGAACCCGAAGTCGCCGCCCCCGAGCCCTTCCGCCCGATCGTGGACCTCGAACGCGTGTCACGGGTCGCGCTCGGCTTCGCGTACACGATCTCCGTCGCGTTCTACCTCCGCCTCCTCGCGTCGTTCGTCCTCGACGCCTTGGGCGCTGACACCGAGCTCAACGGCCGGCTCGTCACCACCGCGATCCTCGCCGCGATCGGAATACTCGGATTGCTCCGCGGCCTGCACGGCATCGAAGCCGTCGAGATTCCCGCCGTCGACTTCAAGCTCGTCGTCATCGGCGGACTCCTCGCCGGCATGCTCGCCTACGACGCGCTCCACGGATCGGCGACCACCGCCGCCTACCAGCGCCACCCGATCGACCTCACCGGCGTCACCGTCGCCCGGCGCCTCGCGGGAATGTTGCTCGTCGTCCAAGGCTTCGAGACGTCGCGTTACGTCGGCCACTACTACAGCCGCGCCCTGCGGATACGAACCATGCGATCGGCGCAACTCATCAGCGGCGCGATCTACGTCGCGTTCGCCGCGCTGGTCGTCCCCTTCTTCGGGCATCTCGGCTCAGGCCCACGAGAAACCGCGATCCTCGACGCCGCACGGGTCGTGTCCCCCGTCCTCGTGCCACTGCTCATCCTCGCCGCGATCGCCAGCCAACTCTCCGCCGCCACCGCCGACATCGCCGGCGGCAGCGAGATGCTCACCGACCGTCCCCGCCACCAAGGAGGCAACGTCGGCTATCCCGCAGTCGCGCTCGGCGCCGGGCTCGTCGCCTGGTTCGCCAACATCTTCTCCATCGTCAGCTTCGCTTCCCGAGCGTTCGCCGTCTACTACCTCTGTCAAGCCCTGCTCACCGCGATCACCGCGTGGAGATTGCGCACACCGCGCTACCTCCTCGTCACCGTCGCCAGCACCGCGCTCGCCGCAGCTCTGCTCTTCGTCGCCATCGCCGCAATCCCCGGCGAATAACGCGCCCTCCACGTCGTGCGGGACGAGCACCACGCTCGTGCTCCGGGTCGAGTGATCAGCTGATGACGAAGTGGGTGGGGCTGTACCCGGACTTGGTCACTTCGGCTGTGCCCTTGAGCCTCGCGGCTTTGGTCCGGCCCTTCTTGTTGGTCTTGAGCGACCTTCTTCCCACACGGACCACCGCTCCCTTCACGGGTC
Source organism: uncultured Actinomycetes bacterium (assembly GCA_963815405.1). Classification (GTDB taxonomy): domain Bacteria; phylum Actinomycetota; class Acidimicrobiia; order IMCC26256; family DASPTH01; genus CAWFGR01. The sequence continues at coordinate 23,452 of CAWFGR010000008.1, read as the reverse complement.
GGCCCGCGTCGGTGACCTCGAGAACGACCTGCTTCTTCTTGCCTGTCTTCTCGACGGTCAGTCCAGGCAGGATCTCCGCGTGCCACGTCGCCGCGTCGGCGCCGGGCGTGGCGACCGACGTGAACACGTCGAGACCGTCGTCGCCGGCGATCCCCTTGAGCTTCCACACGGTGCGGGTCCCGACGGGGGCCGCGAAGGTCACCTCCCCGCCGATGACCGACGCGTCGGGACTGGTTCGGACGGCGTGCAGCGTGCGGTCCTGCGCGTCTTCCCACATCACCCAGAGGCGGCCGTCGGGCTCGGCAGCGATGTTCACAGCTTCGACATCGGTTCCCTCGGCCACGGTGATGGGGGTCGCGGTGTCCTGCCTCCAGAGCCAGACCTTGGTGCAGCGTGGGTACCCACTGCAGTACGCGGCCCAGACACCGGGTTGGTGGGGCCGCACCGCAATCGGCATCTGTTGGCTGATCGCCAGGATCTTTCCATCGGTGACCGATCCGGGCAGCAGGATCTTCGGCCCGAGCGGTGGACCGATCTCTTGGACCCACAGGCCCTCGTCACCCTTGACGTTGGAGTACCAGCCGATGAAACCCTTCCCGGTCGAGTCGTACACCACGCCAGGCCAGTACGCGCAGCACGCGGTACCGGGCAGGAGGTTGACGTCGGGGTCAGCCGGGTTCAACCCGGAGTGCAGACCGAGCACGAACGTGTACGCGAATGCGAAGACGGGTGTGCCGTCGGGTGCAACGGCCGCGCCGACACCTTCGCCGATCGCGGACTCGGTCGCCGAGACCCGCGTCGGAACGGTGCTCCATTGCGCGCCGGTGGAATCGGAGCTCGCGGACTGCATCCCGTCTCGTGTGTGGTCGGTACCGGTCAGCCCCGGGAAGAGGATCCTCAAGGCCCCGTCCGCCGTCACCACGACGGCAGGATTGCCGGCCGACGCCCACGGCCCGGAGGCAACCGACGAAGCCCCGAGCTGGCCGTCGTTGATCGGCGTGTGGGTGATCTGCTCCTGCAACGGACCGAGACGTTCGCGCCACAACACGTGCACAACACCGTCGTCGGTTCGCGCCAGGCCGACCTCGTCGACGTTGCGGCCCGTGTCATCAGTCACTTGAGTCCACGTGGGGACCACCGGGCTCAGCGGCGCGGTCGCGGTGGTCTTGGGGTCGGTGGCGACGGTCGCGACCGCCGCGCTCGACGTCACCACCCCCAACCCAATGACCAGAAGACACCCGAGCGTGCGCGTGCGCATCCCCATATCGTTGCCCAACCGACCCGCTGCATGCACATGGGAAGCCGAGCCACCGGCAAAGCGGGCACTCGCTCTCAGCGTGCCCGAACGCCGGCTCGATCCCTTGGTGAGCTCTCCGCCGAGCGTGGATGACACCGCCGGTGGCCTGTCTGTCTCCTGGCGTGGCGTCAGCCCCGGAGATCGTGGCGTTCGAAGGAGATGAGAGCCGCCGTGACGGCAGCAGTAGTGATCCCGACGAGTACGAGCAGACCGTCCCATCCGAGACCGCGATTGAGTTGGTCGTTGCCGATGGCCCAATAGAAGGGGGAGAGCACGCGCCAGCTGTCCAGCCAGGAGACGACGGGACCGAGCGAGCTGACGAGATACGCCGCTGATGCGAGCGCGGTGGTGATGCCGAGCGCGGGTCCGCGTTCGCCGCGCGGCACCGATCGCGAGGGCCACGCATCCGAAGCTGACTCCGAGCAACAGGACGCCGAGTGTCGTGGTGGCGAGATTCCATGCATCGAGCCGTAGATCGAAGGCACGTCCCACGAGCATGCACCCGTAGGTCACGACGCACACGACTCCCGCCTGCACCAGCATGACGGCGCTCTTTTCAGCGACGATCCGACGCCGCCCGAGCGGCAACGAGACGATGAGATCCAGCCGGCCGGCTTCTTCCTCTCCGGCAATGGCCGACGCGCCGTATCCGATGGTGAGGAGCAGCACGATGAGCGGCAGGAAGTTCGCGTAGAGGTTCGCGTTGGTCCAGCCGTCGGGGCTGGTGATCGAACCGCTGATGCCAAAGAGCGCGGCGATACTCGGCGACTCCTTGAGGATCTTGTCGAGGCTCGAAGAGTCCTTGAACGCCGGGTAGAGCGCGACGATCACCAACGTGTACAGCCCGAGGCCGACCGCGTAGCCGACGAGGCTCTTTCGGCGGGACCGCAGGTCGACGCGGGCGACCTCACTCTCCATCCGCGTTCACACCTTGTGTGGGTGGCGGCTCTGCGGTCGTGTAGTAGCGACGGAAGAGCTCTTCGAGGTCGGCGGGCTGCGCCTGCATGGTTCGGGTGTCGTGGCGGGCGGCGTGTTTGACGACCGCGTCGACCGAACCGACGACGGACAAGTCGAGCTGCGGGCCGCGCGTGTGCACGTCGCGCACGCCGGGGAGATGGCGGAACTCTTCCGCGTCGACCGCTCCCGCAAATTGGAACCTGATTCGAATGGGTGCCTGCAGTTGGAGGTTGGCGATGGTATCGGTGACGATCAGGCGGCCGTCACGGATGAGCGCGACGGACGTCGCGACGCGTTGGACCTCGTCGAGTGAATGTGACGAGAGGAAGACGGTGCGGCCCGCGGCGACGGTCTCGCGCAGGAGCTCTTGAAACTGCTCTTGCATGAGAGGGTCGAGACCGGTGGTTGGTTCGTCGAGGATGAGGAGCTCCGGATCGTGCATGAATGCGAGAAGGAGACCTACCTTCTGTCGGTTGCCCTTCGACAGTTCGCGGACCGGCCGGTCGAGCTCGATACCGAACCGCTCGACGAGCATGTCCATGGTTGACGGGTTCGCGTTTCGGCGCACGCGGGCGAAAGCATCGACGTGCGCGCGTCCGGTCAGCTTCGGAAACAGTTGCAGGTCACCGGGCACGTACCCGGTGCGCTGATGGATCGCCACGCTGTCGTGCCGGCTGTCGAGTCCGAGGAGACGCACGGTTCCCCGAGTCGGGCGTTGGAAGTCGAGCATGGTGCGGATCGTGGTGGATTTGCCGGCACCGTTGGGGCCGAGGAAACCGAAGATCTCGCCGGAGTCGACCGCGAAGTCGAGGTCCTCCACGCCCCGTGCCGCGCCATAACGCTTGGTCAGCTCGAGGACTTCTACGACTGCCAGCATCGGCCCGAGCCTAACGATCCATCTGCGAAGCTCGATTCGGGTCGTGTGCGTGCACGACTGGGCAGGTCCGACGCGCGAGCTCGAGATCTGCGCGGGCCACGAGCTCCACGTCGAGCGCAGCCATCCGCGCCGTCATCTGCAGGTACCCGAGCCGTTTCCCCGACCAAAGATCTGGCGAGTGGATCCGCGTTCGGGGGCTGGACGTCAGGAGGGGGTTCGCTTCAGCACGGCCCGGGCTGCGTGCCGGCCGCACATGCCGTGGACTCCACCCCCGGGTGGCGTGGACGCGGAGCAGAGATAGACCCCCGGCAGGGGAGTCACCCACGGCACGCGCGCGACCACCGGACGCGTGAAGAGCTGGCGGAGGTCGGCTGCACCACCGTTGATATCGCCGCCGACGTAGTTCGCGTCGTGAGCTTGCATGGCCGCGGGGCCCATCGTGTGACGTTCGACGATGCAGTCCTTGAACCCGGGCGCGAATCGTTCGATCTGGTCTTCGATCGCGTTCGTCATGTCGACGTCGGATCCGTTCGGCACGTGGCAGTACACCCATGCCAGGTGCCCACCGCTCGGGGCGCGGGACGGATCGACGACGGTGGGTTGCACGAGAATCGCGTACGGCCGGTCGGGATGCCGGCCCGCCGCAACCTCGGCCTCGGCGCTCATGATCTCTGCCGCGGTACCCCCGAGGTGCACGGTTGCGGATCGGGCGACCTCGGGTGCGTCCCATGGGACAGGCCCGTTGAGCGCGTAGTCGAGCTTGAACACCCCGGGGCCGTACCGGAAACGACGGAGTGCGGCAGCGTAGCGGGGTGGCAAGCGGTCACCGCAGATCCGGAGCACCTGCCTCGGGGTCACGTCAAGGAGCACGGCACGCGTGGGAGGAAGCTCATCGAGCGAGCCCACCGATGCGTCGGTCACGATCTGACCACCATGCGCGCGGAGGATGGAGACGAGCGTGTCGGCGAGTCGCTGCGATCCCCCCTCGACGATCGGGAACCCGTCGAGGTGTGCGAGCAAGGACAGGAACACGCCGAACCCGGCGGTGGCGGGAGCAGTGAGCGGGAGCATCGAATGTGCAGCCGCACCAATGAGCAGCGCCGCGGCCTCCTCGCCGCTGTACCGAGCGCGAGCCAGGCCGATCGCCGAGCGGCACGCGACACACCCGAAGCGCGCCATGACGAGCGGCGAGCGCGGGATGCGTAACGGTGACAGCACACCGTCGACGATCTCCTCGCTGTGTGCGGCGAGCGGTTGGAACAGTCGCCGGTACGCCCGCGGATCAGCACCAAGGCCTGCGGCGGTCTCGGTCACGTCGCCGCGCACGAGCGCGGCGCGACGACCGTCGAGCGGATGTGCGAACGCGACGTCGGGTCGGAGCCAACGGGCGCCGTGCTCCTCGAGTGCCAGGTCGCCGAACGCGGGTGATGCCGGGGCCAACGCATGCACCGCCGCGCATACGTCGTGCAGGTAGCCCGGCCGGGTGAGCGCTTCGGACCGCAGACCCCCACCTGCGGTCGAGGCGGCTTCGAGGACCGTGACCTTCCAGCCGGCTCGCGCCAAGACGATGGCGGCGATGAGGCCGTTCGGGCCTGAACCGACGACGACCGCGTCATGATCGCCGGTCACGGTCGTCGCCCCATCGGGTGTGAGTGTGCCAGCTCGACCGTGGCGGGCCCAGGAGGCTGGGTACCTGTCCGATGGTCGTGCCAGCACCCGGTGATCCCGCGGTCAGCGCCCTGTCCGATCGCCGATCGTTCCCGTACGTTCGACACGACAGGGGTGAAGGAAGCGAGGTGCTCCATGCGAATCACGTCGTCGGTGACGTCATTCTCGTGGATCCCGTCGGAGGCTGTGAGCGGTGTCAACAAGGCGGCGTTCGAGATGGGCTTCACCCACTACGACGACCCGCCGCCCGATGTGATCCACGATCTCGATGCGTTGGCCGCGACACCGACCGGTTCCGGTTCGCGAACCGGCTGAGCGGCTGGGTCGAGACCGGCGCGACAGCGGATCGTCGACCGCCGGCTACGGACCGCGGCGGGATCATGGGGGCTCCGACCACGGTTCGGCTCGGGCGCGAGGGGTGACGTTCGCCGCGGTCGAGCTGCCCGAGCTCCGCGACGACCCGGTCGTCACCGGCGACCGGGCCCGTTCGTGCAGACGTACGGTGGGCGCACGCGCTCCCTGCACCGCGACGCGTGCCGCGCCCTCCGTTCGTGCAGTTCCGCGCGCCTCTCGTCTGGACCACGCTCTCGCTCACGATCCGCGCCGACGGGACCAGCAACTTCGAGCTCGTCGGGCGCGAGCCGTTTCCCACGGCACTGGGTCTACGACCACTCCGGCAATCTGGCGCCAAGGCGGGACTCGCCGACTTCAAGCAGTGGTACCGACGACTCGTTCGGCCGGACACGCCGTGGGGCGTCGACGAACAGCGCCGCGTTCGTCACCGCGGTCGAGACTGCGCTCGAACGAGAGCTCGCCGGACACATCATGCGCGGTGGGACGAAGCCGACGATCCGCACGCTCAAGCCCGGCGACGCTCACCGAGCAGGGGAAGCCGGGGAACGAGGTCTACCTCGTGCTCGACGGGGTGCTCGCGGTCGACGTCGACGGCAAACCGCTCAACGAGTTCGGTCCCGGCGCGATCCTCGGCGAACGGGCGGTCCTCGAAGGCGGCAACCGCACCGTCGACGCTGCGTGCGGTCACGCAGTGCCGGGTTGCCGTCGCGCCGGGCGATCAACTCGACCGGTCGGTGCTCGAGGAGATCAGCCGGGGGTCACCGCCGCGAGTACGCGAGCCGTGAAGGTCCTCTTCTGCGGAGTTCGCGGTTCGACACCGTCGCCCGGACCCGAGTTCGCGCCATCGGTGGCAACACGGCATGCGTCGCGGTTGGCACCTGACGACGGGCCGTGGTCGCTCGGTGCTCGACGCAGGAACGGGATTCCGCCGCTCGACCGAGCACCTCGATGGTCGTGCATTCTCGGGCACCTTGCTGCTCACCCATCTTCATTGGGACCATCGTCCAGGGCCTGCCCTTCTTCGGGGCCGGCGACCGCGACGACGCGCGCGTCGACGTGCGTCATCCCCGACCAGGAGGGTCCGAGCGGCTCGACGTGCTCCGTCGCGGGATGAGCCCGCCACACTTCCCGATCAGCCCGACGAGCTGCACGGCGATGGTCGTTCGCCTCGTCGAAGCCGGGCACGCATCGAGATGGAAGGGTTCGAGGTGACCGCGGCCGACGTGCCCCACAAGGGTGGCCGCACGTTCGGCTTCCGGTCGCCGACGGCACGCGCTCGATGGCGTACGTGCCCGATCATCTGCCCGATCGCGAGACGAGCGTCGGAGGTCGCCGCGCTCCTGTCGGGCGTCGACCTGCTCGTGCACGACGCGCAGTTCCTCGCGCACGAGCGGGCCATTGCCGACGAGTACGGCCACGCGACGATCGAAGAGACGCTCCGGCTCGCCGAGGCAGCCGGCGCCCGCACGCTCGCACTGTTCCACCACGCGCCGGCCGAACCGACGACGACGTCGAGGCGATCGGCCGTGATGCCGCCGCCGGCGGGATGCACGTGATCGTGGCCCGCGAGGGAGACGTCCTCCGCTCGAGGGATCGGCGGCCGGCGAGGCCGTCGGGAACTGAGCGTTCCCGCTCGCCCACGTGCCGTGGGCGTAACTTGACGCCCATGTCCATCCGCGTCGTCATCGCCGAAGACAACTATCTCGTCCGCGAGGGGTCGTCCGACTGCTCGAGGCGCAGGACGAGGTCGAGGTCGTCGGCTCGTGCGGGGACCTCGACGCGTTGATGGCGATGGTCGACGATCTCCAGCCGCACGTCGTGCTCACCGACATCCGCATGCCACCCGACCGGGACCGACGAAGGGATCCGCGCCGCCAACGACCTCCGCGAGCACCACCCCGACATCGGCGTCGTGATGCTGAGCCAGTACGTCGGAATCGGAGTACGCGCTGGCCCTGCTCGAACACGGTTCGGCCGGACGCGCCTATCTCCTCAAGGAGCGGGTCTCCGACGTCGACCAGCTCCTGCGCGCGATCCGCGAGGTGGCGGCCGGAGGATCGGTGATCGATCCGCGCGATCGTCGAGGGCCTGGTGACCGCCCGCTCGCGTCGCAGCGACTCGCCGCTCGAGCGCCTCACGCCGCGCGAGCACGAGGTGTTGGCGGAGATGGCGCAGGGCCGGAACAACGCCGGTATCGCGAGCGCGCTCGGCCTCTCGGAACGAGCGGTCGAGAAGCACATCAACTCGCTGTTCTCGAAGCTCGGGCTCTCGGAGGAGACCGAGGGCCACCGCCGGGTCAAGGCGGTGCTCGTCTACCTGTCCGCGCAGGACGGATGACACCGGCGGCACGGGCGGCAGAGGCGGCACAGAACTCGGGGAGGCTGGCCCCACCTCCGGGCGTCGTAGGGGCAACCTGGGCATCGTTCCCTCCGACGGGGAGAATGGCGTGGTGAGCCCGAGTCCGGCCGGCGTGATGATCGTCGATGACCAGGCGCCCTTCCGGCGCGCCGCGCGCATGGTGATCGGCGCGATGGCCGGTTTCGAGGTGGTGGGCGAGGCCGAGTCGGGCGAGGATGCGGTGGAGCTCTTCGAGTCGCTCGCTCCCGGCCTGGTGCTGATGGACATCAACCTTCCCGGCATCAACGGGATCGAGGCGACGCGCCGGATCACCGCCGCGCACCCCGAGGCCAAGGTGCTGCTCCTCTCGACCTATCAGGCGTCCGACCTTCCGAGCGGCACCGATGCGTGCGGCGCCGCGGCCTACGTGAACAAGGAGGAGTTCGGCCCGGCGATCGTCCTGCGACATGTGGGACGCGCGCGCCTCGACGGCGAGCCGGCTCGATCAGCTCGAGCGTCACCGAGCGGGATCCGAGCCGGCGATGCGGGTGCCCGCGCCCGGCGCCGAGTCCACGGTGACGCGTCCCGCCGAACGCCCCCACCCGGTCGCTCATGTTCACGAAGCCGTGGCCCGCTGCGGCGCCCCGTGCCATGTCGAAGCCCGGCGCCGTCGTCGGCCACGTCGAAGAGCAGCGCGCCCTCGTCCTCGCGCGACGCGCGATCGTCACCGTCGCCCCCTCGCCGGCGTGCTTGCCCGCGTTCTGCAGCGCCTCGAGGCAGCAGAAGTACACGGCCGCCTCCACCTCCTGCGGGTAGCGGCCGACACCGTCGGCCTCGACGCCGGTCGGCAGCGCGGCGCGGCCGGCCGCGGCGCCGAGCGCCTCGGCGAGCCCGCGGTCCATGAGCAGCGGCGGGTAGATGCCGTGCGCGAGGTTGCGCAGCTCCTGCACCGCGTCCTGGAGGTCGGCGCCGATCTGCTCGAGCATCGCCTTGGCCTGCTCGGGGTCGGAGTCGGCGAGCTGGCGGGCGAGCCGCACGCTCACCGCGAGCGCGACGAGGTGCTGCTGCGCGCCGTCGTGCAGGTCGCGCTCGATGCGGCGCCGCTCGGCGTCGGTCGCCTCGACGATGCGCGGCCGCGAGATGCGCGCAGCTCGTCGGCCTGGCGCCGCACCTCGTCGAGCGACTCCTGGAGCGCGGAGTCGAGCTTGCACGTTGTGCAGGGCGAGGCCGACCTGGCGGGCCAGCTCGGTGAGCGCCTGGTCGTCCGTCCTCGGCGAACGCCATCGCGCCCGTCGGGTCGCCGCACGACGATGCACCCGAGCAGCTCGCCCGAGTTCGTCATCGGCGCGACGCTCAGCACCGGATCGTCGCGACCGCCGAGACCAGCGCCGGGAGCCACACCTGCGCCCACGCCGGGCCCGAGACGCCGGCGCGCGCGACGACCGGCTCCTCCTCGGTCGCCGAGCGCGATGCGTCGCCGGACCCCGGTCGGGAACCGACGACTGCCCGCTCGAGCGCCCGGCCGTGCGGGTCCACACCTCGGCGACGTCGAGCGCGAGCGTCTTCTTGAGCGACTCGGCCAGCTGGAGCAGCAGCTCGTCGAGGGGCAACGCGCGGGTCAGGCGGCTGCCGAAGGTGCGCAGCACCTCGTCGGGCGCGTGACGTTCGCCGTAGACCCGCCGGGTTGGCGACTCGTCGAGGCGCTCGCGCGCCGGGACCCACAGCAGCGCGGCGACAGCCGCGGCGAGCATCGACAGACCCAACACGGCTCGCTCGTCTCCCGTGGGCGACCGGCCGAGGCCGAGCACGACGAGCACGTAACGTGCCGACCAGCCCGGCGAGGCCCGCGAGCGTGATCGTGTGCACGAGCAACCGATCGATGCGCACCGCGAGCCGCGGCGCGATCCCGAGCGCGAGCCCGAGTGGGATCAGCACGCGTCGCGCCGACCGCCACTGCACCGAGCGAGCCGGGCCATGCGACGAGCAGCGTGCAACACCACCGCCCCACCGGCGACAGCGGCTGCGACGACTGCACCCCACGCGGGCCATTGGAGACGAGCGCGCTCCATGGTGGTCCTCGCCGCACGACACCGACCGACGAAGCCGACGAGCGCGGCGACGGTGGCGACCACCGGCGAAAGCCCAGACGGGAGTTTGCGGCAGCGACGGGCGGTCACCGAAGACGATCTTCGCTACGACAACAGCACCGATGTATCCGGCGGCCGCGGCTCCTCGTCGAGCCGTTGAACGCAACCGTCCGTCGGGCAGCGCGAGCGCGAGATGCAGACCCACGGCAATCATCGCTCCGAACCGCCAGGCGCGAGCCAGTGCCGCCCCACCGCCGGACGGCGAGCGCGCGCTCCCCTGCACCCGCCATCGCCGCGGCGCCGCCGCGCATCCAGCGAGCATGACCCAGGCAAGGAGCTCGTCGGAATGATTCGCCGCGCAGACCACGGACACGACGGACCAGGCGAAGATCACCGCGAAGACCACCCAACGACCCGGACCGAGCGACCGATGATCCGCGCGGACCGCGAAGACGAGCGCAACGGCGACGAGCACGACCACGCACGCCGCGAGCAGGGCGGGTGCTCCACGCGAGCCGGCGCCAGGCGCGGCTCCTCGGCACGCCGTCGCGCAATCGGGCGATCTCGACCGGGGCGGCCGGCACGGTCGGGGTTCTCACCGGATTGCCCCTTCGGTTGCCATCAGTCGCTCCGCGAGATCTCCGTCAGACAGGTACGGTCGGTGACGCTCAGTTGGTCGAGGCCACGGTCGGAACGGTCGCGTCGTCGCCGCACTCGACCCGACCGTCGCGCATGTGCACGATGCGATCGCCCGCGGCCGCGACGTCGTCGTCGTGGGTCACCATGAGGATCGTCTGGCCTCCGGCGTGCAGGCGCCGGAACAGCTCGAGCACCTCGTGACCTCCTTCGGAGTCGAGCGCGCCGGTGGGCTCGTCGGCCAGCACGAGCGTGGGCTCGTTGGCGAGCGCCCGCGCGATCGCGAGCCGCTGACGCTGCCCACCCGAGAGCACGCCCGGCGCGTCCTTCGCCTTGTCGGCGAGGCCCAACAGGTCGAGCAGGTCACGGGCCCGGGTCTCGGCCCGCTTACGAGGGGCGCCCGCGATCACGGCAGGCAGCGTGACGTTCTCGAGGACGCTCATTCCTTCGAGCAGGTTGAAGAACTGGAACACGATCCCGATGTGGCGCCGTCGCATGATCGCAAGCTCGTCCTCGGACTTGCCCACCAGCGACTCGCCCGCGAGCCAGATCTCGCCGTCGGTCGGCGTATCGAGCCCGGCGATCAGGTTCAGCAGCGTGGACTTGCCGCAACCCGAGGGTCCCATCACCGCGACGAACTCGCCGGACCGCATGGCGAGGTCGACACCCCGAAGCGCGCGCACAGGAGCGCCTTCGGACTCGAAGCTCTTGCGGAGTGCCCGGGTGACCACCACTCCGTCGGAATCGGCCATTGCTCTCTCCTCAGCTGTTCGACACGAGACCGGCGGCGGTCCCTGTGACGTCACCCGGGTCGGTTCGGAGCACCTGGATGCGATATGCCCGCACCGGCGTCTCCCGGCCTTTGACGCTCTGCTCACCGAGAGATTCGCACACCGGCGGGTCCTTCAGTCCTTGCAGCGTCGGCTCGCTGAGCACGACCGAGCCTGCGGGACGAGCGAGGTCTTGGAGGCGTTGCGCCAGGTTCACGGTGTCGCCGACGAGCGTGTACTCGAGACGCTCCTCCGAACCGAGCAGCGCGGCGGCAACACGTCCGGTCGAGATGCCGATACCGAGGCCGAAGGGGGGAAGACCGGCAAGCGCCCATCGCCCGTCGAGCTCGGCCTGGGCCTCGATCATCGCGACTGCCGCCACGAGCGCCCGTTCGGCGTGGTCCTCGCTCGCGATCGGTGCCCCGAAGCAGGCCATCACGGCGTCTCCCACGAACTGCATCACCGTGCCGCCCTCGCCGAGGATCACGTGGTTCATCGCCGCTCGATGCTCGTTCAACTGGTGGGCCAGGGCGCTCGGGTCGGCACGCTCGGCGATGCCCGAGTACCCCCGCACGTCCGACATGAGCACCGTGACGGTGAGGTCCTCGGTCTCGCCGATCCGCCCACCCTCCCGACGGACCTTGTCGGCGACGCCGGTCGGGAGCAGGCGCGAGAGTGTCTCCCCCTGCTCTTCGCGGTCGACGATCGCGAGGTGCAGCATGCGCAGCCGGCGCAGCGACATGGCCGAGCCGGCGCTCGCTTCCCGGGAGAGCTTCAAGAACAGCTCCTCCACCGCGTCGGCCACCGACGACGGCGTCGTGTGCTGTTCGCGCGGCGATCGCCTTGATCGGTCGGCCCTCGGCGACGTGCTGGAGCAGCGCCTCCTCGTCAGTGGTGAGGCCTCCCGCATTGGCGACCGGGTGCACGAGGGCTTCGACGATCTTGGGATCCAGCACCGAGCCGCCCGTCGCGACCTCGCGGACGGCGCGCGCGAGCTGGTCGCCCTCCGCAACGCGGTCCTTGAGCAAGTACGCGTAGCCGGCGGCGCCGTCGGCGAGGAGCGACACCGCGTACTCCGGGTCGTCGTACTGCGAGAGGACCACGATCCCCGTGCCGGGGTGGCGCTTGCGGACCTCCTTGGCTGCGTCGATTCCCTCGCGTTGGAACGACGGTGGCATTCGAATGTCGGTGACAAGGACCTGCGGCTCGGTGACGTCGGCCCCGGTCAGGAGCTCGTCGTAGTCACCCGCGGTCCCGACGATCTCGAGGTCGGGCTCGCGCGCGAGGAGCGCCCGCACGCCCTCGCGCACGATGACGTTGTCGTCGGCGAGGAAGACCGTGATCCGTTCCACTGTCGCCAGGATGTGCCCGTGCCAGTGGAACCACAAGGTGGCTACCACATGAGGTGTGGTGGGGCAGCCGTACCCTCGAGACGGGGATGGTGCCACCGTCGTCGGCGGCGCTCCGATGGGGTTCAATGCTCCCGTGGCGGCGATGCGCTACCGGTTGGCTCGCGAGCTGAGATCCCGTTGGAAGGCATACGCGGCGCTCGCGCTCGCGGTCGCTTTCATGGGTGCCGTCGTCCTGGTCCTCTTCGCCGGGGCAGCCCGGACGCTGACCGCTCCGGACCGGTTCGTCGCCGCGCAAGCCACGCAGTTCGCCGCCTCGGTGGAACAGGTCCACGGGCCACCCCGAGTGGCAGAGCTCGCGGCACTGCCGGCGGTCGCCGACGTACGCCCGGCGACGTTCGTCTTCGGCGCCCTCGTCCCCGCGGGCAAGGGCATCGAACGCACGCTCGACGGCCTCGTCTTCGCGGGATCGGAGACCGCATTGGGTGGGCGCCTGGTCGAGGGCCGGGAGCCCCGAGCGCACACCGTGGGCGAGTTCGTCGCGACCCGCTCGCTGGTCGATGCCTCGAGGGCACGCCTCGGTGACCCGTTCGACCTCTGGGTGATTCCGCAAGCACCGGCGCAGGCCCGGGGGTACGACGCCGCCGACCAGGCGGTCCGCCTGCTGGGCGCCACGCTGGTCGGCGTGATCGACGGCCCCTCGGAGCTCCAGGACGACTACCCGACCGCCGTGTTCCCTTTGTCCGTGCTCGACGCCGGCGACGTCGGCATCTCCTCGACGCATTTCGGTGTGACCCTCACGCCGGGATCGACGCTGGGTGACCTCCGCGCCCAGCTCGACGGGCTGCCCAACGGCAGCGAGTTCGGGATCGACCCGGCCGACTGGGTCCCGAAGGAAGTACGCAACGCCGTCAGCACCCAGGGCACCGGCCTCGCGATCCTGGCCGCGATCGCCGCCGTCGCGACCATCGTCGTCCTCGGCCAACTGCTGAGCCGCCACGTTCGGGGCACGGAGGTGGAGCGGGCCGCGTTGCGCTCGGTCGGCATGACCAAGCGGCAGCTCGCAGGCGAACCCGTGCTCCGCCGCGTCGATCCCGGTGGCCGTGGGGGTGGCGCTCGGGGTGGGACTGGCCTTCCTCGCGTCCCCGCTCTTCCCGGTCGGGTTCGTACGGCACGTGGAACCGGTGCTCGGCCGCCGGTTCGATTCGGCACCACTCCTCATCGGGGCCGCCGCCCTCGCGGTCGTTGTCGTCGCCTGGGTGCTTGCAACCACCCTGGCCCCCGAACGCGGCGGGTCGCCCCGTCGCACACCGTGGGCGGACACGGTGGCGCGACGCGTTCCGTCCCAGGTTGCGACCGCGTTCCGCTTCGCGTTCACTCGCCAGGTCGGCGAGGCGGCTCGTCCAAGGGCGGTGATCCTCGGCGCGGCGGCCGTGGTCACGATGCTGATCGGAGCCCTCACCTTCGGTGCGAGCCTCGAGCAGCTCCTCGACCGGCCCGACCGGTGGGGCACCTCCTTCGACCTGGGTGTCGGCCAGGGTGGCGACGCCCTGTCGGCCGACGTGCGTTCCCGCCTCGTGCACGAACCCGATCTGGCGAATGTGACCCTGTTCGCCACCGTGCTGACGACCGCCGGATCCGAGGGATTCGACGTCACGGGCGCGCGATCCGTCCACGGATCCCTGGCGATCCACCTGTTCGAAGGCCTATCCGCGACCAGTTCGAACGACATGGTGATCGGGCACGTGGTTGCTCGCCGGCTCGGCGTCCATCCGGGTGACCACCTCACCGTCACCGGTCCGTCCGGTCGCCGCACCTTCCGCATCACCGGAATCGGGGTGCTCCCGGGAGTCGAAGGAGCGGACGGGATCGGCGAAGGGGGGCTCGTGACCTTCGCCGGCCTCCACCGGATCGATCCGTCGGCCGAGGCGACAGCGGCTGGGCTGGGCCTGCGGCCCGGGGTCTCGACCGGGGTCGCCGCACCGAATCTCGCACGACATCGGGATGGAGGTCGGACCCGGCTTCGACCCGCCGAGCGTCATCATCAACGCCGGTCGGGTCCGTGCGATCCCGTTCGTGATCGCAGGGGTCCTCGGAGCGCTGGCGATCCTCAACATCGTCCATCAGATGCTGGTGTCGACGCGGCGGCGACGCCGCGACCTCGCGGTGCTCCGTGCCCTCGGTGCCGACAACGGATGGCTCAACGGCGTTGTGCACTGGCAAGCATCGCTGTTCACCGTCGTGGTCGTCGCCTTGTCCATCCCCGCCGGGGTAATTGCAGGGCGGGTCGCATACCGCGCTTTCGTGGGCGGCTTCGGCGTGCTCGACACCCTCACCGTACCGATCACCCTGTTCGCGCTTGCCTCCGTCGGGATGCTCGGCTCGCGAACGTCGCCGCCCTGCCGAGCGCCCGCCTGCTGCGCCAACATCGTCCGTCGACGATCTTGGCCGACGAATGAGGGCGGCACGGCCGAGGAACCGATCAGAGAGAGCCCTCGTTCGCCCGTTCGGGCACATGCCCCCGAGGGCGTTCGAGGGATACGCACCACCCCTAGAAAGTCGCGCGGCCCGACGGAGCCCGATCTGCGTTCGTTGGGGCAGGCATGGAGCACTCGTGGAGAACAGGCCGCCGACCAGCACCTTCGCGACCTCGTCGGCAGCGAATTAGCGACCGCCACGTTGCGCGCACTCCGCACACGATGGCGCCACGAAGCACCAGCTGGCGCCGAACAAGTCGCGGCTACGCGGCGTGTTGGCGACCTCCCGCCCGGCCGTTCAAACTGTGCTTCATGTCACGGGGTTCAGACGGGTTCGCTTCGGAACAGCCCGACCATCGCGAACCGGCGAGTGCCGTCGAGTTGTTCTGGATCCCGCTGGGTGCAGGCCAACACGTGGTCCGTCTCAGCGGCAAGCTGTTCGAGGCGCTGTCGGCGTTGGTGCACCGGCGGGCTCGCTGCGACCTCTACCACAGCGCGCTGGAGGTGCCGCGTTCCCGAGGGGCGCTACGTGATCGAGCAGACCCCGGTCCCCGACGGGCGCGGCGAAGCGCGCGGTGCCGTCGCGGGCGGCCCGGTAGGTGTGCGTTGGGCCGGACGGTTTCGGGTGTTCCGCTACGAGATCCGCTGCTGGCGAGATGGACAGATCCCCGACATCGCCGACGCGGTGGCCAGCCCAGTCCGCGTCGCCAACGATCACGAGACGGCACAGCGCGTCCTCGAGGTCCTGCCATCGGTACCGACACCGGTGTGGGGACGTGACGCGCTCGACGTGGGGGAGATGTGGAACTCGAATTCGATCATCTCCTGGACGCTCACGCGCTGCGGCGTGGATCTCACGGCTGTGGACCCACCCGCCGGTGGTCGTGCGCCGGGATGGGACGCCGGTCGTGTTGTCGCGGCGCAGATCACCCACCGGGCGAACCGGGAGTGGGCATCTCGGTCGTCGAGACAGACCTCCGGGATGAGAGTGGCGCTTCCCACTCTGAGACGAGCGGAGGGTGATGCACGCCGAGGACTTCTTGGCGGTCTACGACGTGTCGGACAGTGTGGCGACCGTGGTCGACGCCGGGTTGGATGAGACGTGGCGGGCGTTGATGGCCGTCGATCTGATCGAGGTGGGACATTGCAAGCCGCTGGTTGGCGCGCTGGGCGCCTTGCGTGCGGTGCCGGAATTGATCGCCCGCCTGTGGCGGCGCGAGCCGCTTCCGGCGCGACCCGACCATCTCCGTCTGGAGGACACGGCGAGCATGCCCGCGGAGCTCGGCGGTTGGGTGTTGCTCACGAAACACGATGGTGAAGGCATCGCGCTGGGCCTGGTCGGGAAGTTCTGGCGGCCCGTCATCGTCTACCGGTCGGTGACGCCTGGGACGTTCGCGACGTTCGACGAACCGGGTTTCGCGAAGACCGTCTACGTGCTCACCGTGCGGGAACTCAGCGACGCGTCCACGCTGTTGGAGGCAACGATGCGCACGGCGACGACCGACGAACGGGCACGGCGATCGTTCCGCCGCTACTGGATCCTCGGTGTCGGCTCCGGCGCCCGGATCCTCGTCACCGGCCTCCTCGACGTCGTGCGCGAGACCGCCGAACACGCAGCCCGCCTGAGCGGGGAATGAGTCGGGATGCTTCGACAGCACCCGCGCGATCACGATCAATGCAGCACCGGAAGCGGTCTGGCCATGGATCCTCCAGATCGGCGACCACCGCGGCGGCTTCTCCAGCTACGACTGGATCGAGCGCCTCCTGGCAGCGGTCACCACGTCGACGGCGCTTCCACGATGCGGATCCATCCCGAGCTCCAAGGGCTCGCACTCGGTTCGACAAGCGACGACGGTTCGCTCATCACGGGGAGGTGGATCCGCTGACGGACGAACTGAGCGTGCACCAGGGCTGCGGATCGTCGAGGGAGCCGGGCACTTCGTCGGTCTCGACGCCCCCGCAGCGCTGGAGGCCGCGATCGTCGATCACGTGGCGCGCGTGGACGGCGGCGCCCGGAGTGGCATCTGACTCCCGGTCGCGTCCTAGCGCTCGGCGAGGAAGTCGGGTCGAGGGGGAAGCCCGCCGAACGGTTCGACGAGACGATTCTCCACGCTGTTGAACACGACGAAGACGTTGCAGCGGCCGTAGGGCGTGATGTTGCTGTTCGAACCGTGCATGGTGTTGCAGTCGAAGAGCACCACCGAACCGGGTGGTCCAGCGATCGTGGCGATCCCTCCGGCCGCGACCAGATCGGCAAGCGAATGGTCGTCGGGAACGCCATACTCTTGCGCCCGCAACGACTGGCGGAAGTGCTCGGCCGGCGTCTCGCCCACGCACGGGACGAACGTGCAGTGCGATCCGGGGATGACCATCAAGCTGCCGTTGTCGGGCCGATTCGCGGTGAGCGCGATCGACATGCTCAGCGCGCGCATCGCCGGCATCCCGTCCTCCAGGTGCCAGGTCTCGAAGTCGGAGTGCCAGTAGAAGTCGCGGCCCCGGAATCCCGATTTGCGGTTGACCCGGCTCTGGTGCACGTACACATCGGAGCCGAGGATCTGACGGGCCATGCCGAGCAGCCGCTCGTCGGCGAAGAGCTCCGCGAAGCGCGCGCTCGCCCGGTGCACCGCGAACACGGATCGCACTTCTTCGCCCACCGGCTCGCGGATCGCGCCGTCCGACGCCAGCACGCCGCGATCGAGCGTGAGCCGGTCGACCTCGGCGTTCAGCTCCGCCACCTCGTCGACGGTGAGCAGCGCGTCGAACGCGAGATAGCCCTCGCGCTCGTAGCGGGCGAGCACCGATCCGCTGAGCGGGCCCTCGGCGCCCCACACGACGGGTTCGTGGCGCGGCACCGGCCGCGGAGTGGAGTCGATCCGCGATCGGTACACCACCGGGTCTGTCGTCTTCGACATCACCGTTGCTCTTGGGGGATGGGATAGCTGCCGTCGGGCTGGTGGACCTCATCGCCGGTGCAGGGAGGGTTGAACACGCACACGACGTGCACGTCGGTTCGGGGCCGGAGTACGTGCTGCTCGTGCCCGTCGAGGAGGTACATCGTGCCGGGCGCAATCTCGAAGCGCGCGCCCGACTCGAGATTCTCGAGCTCGCCGTGGCCCTCCACGCAGTACACCGCTTCGACGTGATGGCGGTACCACATCCGGGTCTCGGTCCCCGCGTAGACGACGGTGTCGTGGAGCGAGAAGCCCACCCCGTCACCGGCCAGCACGAAGCGACGACTGCGCCACGTGTCGGCGACCACGTCGCGTTCGGTGCCCTCGAGCTCGCCGAGCGTCCGCACGATCATCCGTACACCGCCGTCTCCAACCGCGAAGTCGACGTCACCGCCGCGATCGCCTCACCGAGGAGCGCGATGCCGAGCTCGAGATCGTGGCGTGTCGTGGTCAGGGGTGGGAGCAGCTTGATCACCTGGTCGTCGGGCCCGGCGGTCTCGACGAGCAGGTGACGATCGAACGCCGCGCGCGCGGCCCGCTGTGCGGTCTCGCCGTCGGCGAACTCGAGACCCCACGCGAGACCGCGACCGCGCACGTCGACGATCGCATCGTGCGCGGACGCGATCGCCTGCAATTCCGACCCCACGTACGTGCCGTGAGCCGTGACCTGTTGGGTGAGTTGGTCGTCGGACCAGTACTCGCGGAGCGCGGCGGTGGCCGTGACGAAGGCCGCATTGTTCCCCCGGAAGGTTCCGTTGTGCTGTCCGGGCTCCCACCGGTCGAGGTCGGGTCGCAACAGGGTGATCGCGAGGGGCAGTCCCGAGCCGCTCAGCGACTTCGAGAGCGTGACGATGTCCGGCGTGATGCCGGCGTCCTCGAAGCTGAAGAACGGTCCGGTCCGACCACAGCCCATCTGTACGTCGTCGACGATCAGGAGGATGCCGTGGTCGCGGCACATCCGGGAGAGATCACGTAGCCACTGGATGCTGGCCACGTTCACTCCGCCCTCACCCTGCACGGTCTCGACGATGACCGCCGCCGGCACGTCGAGACCGCTCGATCCATCGAGGAGCATCCGCTCCACGAGGGCGATGGTCGACGTGTCGGGGACGTAGTTGCAGTACGGCAGCACGGGCGAGGACGGGAGCGGAAGACCGGCACCGCTGCGCTTGGTCGTGTCCCCCGTGAGCGCGAGCGAACCGAGCGTCATTCCGTGGAACACGTTGGTGAAGCTGACGACATCGGGACGTCCGGTGGCGAGCCGTGCGGTCTTGATCGCGGCTTCCACAGCGTTTGTGCCGGTCGGACCGGTGAACATCACGCGATACTCCAGACCCCGCGGCTCGAGGATCAGATCGCGCAACATGGTGAGGAAGTCCTCCTTGGCCCGCGTGTACATGTCGAGGCTGTGGAGGACGCCGCCACGCTGCAGGTAGGAGAGGAGCGCGGCCATGAGCCCGGGGGCGTTGTGCCCGTAGTTCAGTGCGCCCGCACCCGCGAAGAAGTCGAGGTAACGCTGCTCGTCGACGTCGAACAAGTGGCTCCCGTGCGCACGGTCGAAGACCGCCGGCCAGGATCGGCAGTAGCTCCGGA
Organism: uncultured Actinomycetes bacterium; assembly: GCA_963815405.1. Classification (GTDB taxonomy): domain Bacteria; phylum Actinomycetota; class Acidimicrobiia; order IMCC26256; family DASPTH01; genus CAWFGR01. Next base: position 4,099 of record CAWFGR010000008.1, on the reverse strand, counting down.
CTTCGGACTCGATCTCTTCGAAGATGGTCACGCGTTGCTCACCTTCCATGTTCGGGAGTAAGGACCGCTGAACGTTGGGGAAAGGGGCCGATCTCCAGCAGGATCTCGGCCTCGTGCTGTTCGGGGAAGTCGTCGGCGTGGAGGAAGGGCTTCCGCACGACGGGTGCCTGGTACTGGGTCGCGAGACGTTCGAACATCCGTTGCGACGCTCGGTTCGAGGGGGTGATGGTTGCCTCCATCCACCGCGGCGGATCGTCCCCCGCGACGAGGTAGTGGAGCATCGCGACGCCGAGTCCCCGTCCCCGAGATGCCGGGTGGACCGCGACCTGCCACACGAACAGGCGCTCCGGTGCATCCGGACACCGGTACCCCGTGACGAAGCCGGCGGGATCGCCGCCGCACCGTGCGAGCACGCTCGTGGCCGCGAAGTCGCGGCACCACAGGTGGTAGCTGTACGGCGAGTTCACGTCGAGGCCCCCGGCCTCGACGGCCAGCCGCCACAGCAGGAGGCCATCGGTCCGACAAGGGGTGCGGAGATCGACCACGGGCGCGGATCTGCCGCGCGTGGCAGTCTCTGGGCAGGGGGAGGACGATTCCATGCGACGAGGGTGCGCTGCTCCGTGCCGACCCGGGCGCGTCACTCGGGGCCCGTCATGCGATCCCTGCTCGGGCTTCCGCCATTCGGGAAGGTCGGGCAACGCAGCGCGCTACGGAGAGTACCCAGACCCTAGTGACCGAACACTTGTGAGTCGATTGTGATCGCGTGACGATCGCATTCCAGTTCGGACGAAGCCGTCGAACGCTCGAACCGCCGCGGGCCTCGCCTTCGCTCACCAAAACGGTTCGAGGGCATTCACCCCTCATCTCGACGGCGACGACACGTGCGTGATACGCACCACACCGAGAACGGCACGGCGACAACCGATGGATCTGTGCTGACGCGAACACGTGGGGCACGAACGAGCGTTCGCGGGGGCGCCCCGACCTCCATGCACATGGCCGCTGATCAGGCCTTTTGTGGAGGTGAGGGGACTTGAACCCCTGACTTCGTTGTGAACGTGAATCGCGCGAGTCTCTGACGAGCACTGACACGCGAAAGCCCTGATCAGCGTCAACCCGCCGTGACCGTCACGACACCCCAGTGACCGTGATTGCCGGTTGCTTGGGGCACGAATGGGGCACGGAATCGAACATGACATCGGACGTCCGCGAGTCCTGGTGATACCAGTGGCAGCGGGGATCAGGCCCGGCGCGGCCTTCGTCACGACCACCTCGACACCCGGGTCTCGTTCACCATCGTCACCGACGACGGCCACACATCGAGGATTGCCGGGATGCAGTACAGCTTCATCGGACCGCCACTCGGAGGCCCACGATGACGGCCGCGGCAGGCACGCGCGGGCTACCGGCCGTCCCGGGTGCAGCGTTGGGCCAACACGATGCTCACCCGGGCACTGCGCAAGGGCCGCGGGCCGCGCTTCATGCGGCTGCTGAGCGTCCGCGGCCGACGCAGCGGCGCGATCCGCTCCACACCGGTGGTGCCCGTCCGCGACGCCGAGCACACGTGGGTCGTCTCCCCGTTCGGCGACGTCTCTTGGACGCGCAACGCGCCGTCGCCGGCGAGGTCGAGCTGAGTCGCGGCGACGACCACACCGCCTATCGCGTCCGCGAGCTGAGCGACGACGAGACCGCACCCGTCCTGCGGCGCTACCTGTCCACGCCCGCGCGGCTCTTCGTCGGCCGTCAGATCCGCGACGCTTCACGGCCACATCCGGTGTTCGAGCTCACGCCCCACCGATGAAGGTCCGCCTCCGCCCGACTGGTGCGGTCAGTCCCCGAATTTCGGTGCCGACCGATGACTCCGTAGCGACAGCTCCGTCGGAAGGACCATGACCAAGGTTCTGACTCACATGTGCATGTCGCTGGACGGGTTCGTCGCGCAACCCGACGACGACCCGGCGGAGTTGTTCGACTGGTACTGGGGCGGCGACGTCGTGGTACCGAGCGCGCAGGAAACCATGAGTTTCTCGGTCGACACCGCAAGCGCCCCGATGCTGCAGGAGCTCACTTCGGGCTGCGGCGCGATCGTCGCCGGCCGGCGGCTCTTCGACCAGAGCGACGGCTGGGATGACAACCACCCCGCCGGCGCGCCCGTCGTCGTCGTCACGCACCGGGTGCCGCCCGAGGAGGCGGCGCAGCGGTTCCCTCGGACGACCTTCGCCGGCAGCGTCGAGCAGGCGATCGCGACGGCAAAGCAGATCGCAGGCGACAAGTTCGTCACGATCGCCAGCGCCCACATCATCCAGCAGGCGCTGGATCTCGGTCTCGTCGACGAGGTCTGCATCAGCCAGGTGCCGGTGCTGTTCGGGACCGGCATCCGCTACTTCGGCGAGCTCGTCGGCGGCCACATCGTGCTCGAGGATCCCGTCGTCGTCGAAGGCGTCAGGGCGCTCCATCTCCGCTATCCCGTACGCCGCCGGCAGATCCCTCGACCGGCCGAACGCGGCCGCGGTCAACGGTGACGCCTCGATCGGCTCCTCGATCACCCGACCCGCCGGTCAGCTCGACGAGGTTCTCGGACTGTCATCGTCGGGAACCGTTCCGCCGGCGAGGCGGCCGCGTCGCCGACACGCTCGTGAGGCGCACGCCGAGCGACAGCTGCAGCCGGGGCGGTCTATCGACGGTTGAGGGTCAGGTGCGTGACGCCGCTCGGTGACGAGACGGCCTCGATGTCATAGCGTTCCTCGACCCCATCGACGTCGTCCCACAAGCGGACCCCATGACCGAGCAGGATCGGAACCTGCACCACGTGGAGCATGTCGATCAGACCCGCACCGAGGAAGTCGCGGATCACGCTGGGACCCCCGCCGATGCGCACGTCGAGGTCGCCGGCTGCCTCGCGGGCCAGCTCGAGTGCCTCGTGCGGATCCGCATCGACGAAGTGGAGCACCGTGCCGCCCTCCATCTCGATCCGCGGGCGGGTAGTGGGTCAGGACGAAGACCGGGGTGTGAAACGGTGGGTTCGGTCCCCACCAGCCCCGCCACCTGTCGTCCGTGCCGACGTCGGTCCATGGGCCGGTCTGCACGCCGAACTTGCCCCTCCCCATGATCTCCGCCCCGATACCCACGGCGTGGCGTTCGGCAAACGCGTCATCGACCCCGGTCGAACCACCGGAGGTTCCGACGATCGAGTGCCAGAACCGCGTGGCGAACATCCACTCGTGGAGGCGTTCCCCGGCGTGACCGAACGGAGCGTCGAGCGTGATGCCGTCGCCGGTTCCGAATCCATCGAGGGAGATCGAGAAGTTGTGAACACGAACCTGCGGCATGGCGACCTCCGAAAGGTGAAGCGGTCAGCTCGAGGATGGCGCAGCGTCACCGGGGTTGTGGAGGCAGGTGCGCGGGGAACCCGAAGCGCCCGAAGCATTCGTCAGTATCGAGAAACGAGTGCACGGCGGCGATCCGATCATCGCGGCAGCTCGAGCACCTGCAGCGCCCAAGGGGTGTGGCCACCGTCGGGATCGACCCGGTACTGCGCGAAGGCCGGACAACCGTTGGCGCAGCCCGCCAGCAGCCGCGACCCCTTGCAGCCGATCCCGGGACCGGCGTACCAGGTGAGCAGGTCGTCCCTGCCCTGGAGCCACATGGCATAGGGAGGCATGGTCTGAACGGCGTCCTCGTGGAGCAGCCATCGTCGACGCCGAGGCCATGGTGGCTCGGGCCCGTTGCAATGCGCTGTTGACCGACGCGGTGGACGAGTCCAGCAGTTCCGCGACGTCGCGCACCGGCCAGGCCAGCACCTCGCACAAGATGAGCGCGGCGCGCTGGCGGGCAGGAAGCCGCTGGAGCGCGGCGACGAACGTGAGACGGATCGTGTCACGCATGGCCGCTACCTGACCGGGATCGCCGTCGAGGTCGAGGACGTGCTCGGTGAGCTCCCGGCGATGCCGGTCGAGCTCCTCGACCCACAGAGCCGGGGCACGGGTCTCACCGACGTCATGGTAAGCCCTCGAATTCGTCGGGGTCGGCGAGCAGGACTTCGTCGACGCAGGCGAGTTCGAGCAACGGACGCAACTGCGGATCGACATCGACGAGCAGC
>CAWFGR010000007.1:0-44061 GCA_963815405.1 uncultured Actinomycetes bacterium | reverse complement strand
ATGTATTGCTGCTCCTGATCGACCGGGACGGGACACAGGCCCCGCCGCCGCACGCGGACGTCACGTTCACGCTCGAACCGCGCCGTGTGCTGCGCTTCGTGGACCCGCGCACGTTCGGCGAGATGTTCGTCGCGAAGCACGACACGTCCGACGGGGTCGGCGCGCTGGCGGGGCTCGGGCCGGACGTGCTCGGTGTGGGCCACACCGAGTTCGTGCAGCTGCTGGCCGCCCGCCGCGGCGCGCTGCGAAGCCGCTGCTGATGCACCAGCGTGTCATCGCCGGTCTCGGCAACATCTACAGCGACGAGGTGCTCTTCCGTGCCGGGATTCGTTGGAACCGCCCGTGCAACACGCTCACGGGCGACGAGATCGAGCAGCTCTTCGTGGCGACGGACGCGATCCTTCGGGAAGCGATCGAGCTCGGTGGGTCGTCGCTTGGGGACGGGCAGTACGTCGACGTGTACGGGACGCCGGGGCGCTTCCAGGAGCGACACGCCGTCTACGCGAGGGCCGGCCGCGAATGCGTTCGGTGCGGCGACACCATCCGCCGAGAGCGATGGGGAGGCCGGTCGACGTTCTGGTGCGCGCGATGCCAACAGTGAACGTGCGCCGTGTCGTGCTCGTGTCGGGACGGGTCCAAGGCGTCTGGTTCCGCGAGTCCTGTCGTCGCGAGGCACGCGGCGCTCGGGGTCGCGGGGTGGGTGTGCAATCGGATGGACGGGCGAGTCGAAGGCGTGTTCGAAGGGCCGGCAGCGGCGGTCGAACGGCTCGTCGTGTGGGTGCGTGCGCGGGCCGTCCGCAGCTCGGGTCGGCGGCGTGGAGGTCCGGGTCGAGACGCCGGTAGGGGAGCAGGGCTTCCAGGTCCGCTGAGTGGCCGCCTCGGCGGCCCTCAGGAGGTGCCGGCATCGGCCGAGCGCAGGGCGTGCATCCGCACGACCACGTACGCGACGTACAGGCCGAGGAGGGCCGCGGACGTGATCACGGTCGCGCGCAGGCCGACGTATCCCGCCGCAATTCCTTGCAGGAGCGCGCCGATCGGCACACCGCCGCCTACCGCGAGTACGCCCATGCTGGAGACTCGGCCGCGGTGCTCCTCGTCGACGATCGTGTGGACGGAGCTCGTGAGCGAGACGACGGTCAACGTGTGCGCCGCCCCCATCAGCGTCGCCGCGAGCGCGCCGACCCAATACACCGGTGCGGCGCCCATCAGCGCCTCTGCGCCCGCGAAGAGCGTCAAACCCGTGAGCGCCTGGTACGACTTCCGGAACTGATCCGCGCGGCTGAGCACGAACGCCGACCCGAACAGTCCTCCGACTCCGAACGCGCCGACCAGGAGGCCGTACGCGCCGGGACCGGTGTGGAAGAGCCGGCGGTTGATCGCTTCCGCGAGCTGCATGGTCGCCGAACCGAGCAGCGCGTAGGCGCCGATGCTCAGCAGCGGTTGCCAGAGCCCGGCGCGTCGCCGGACGTACGCGAGTGCTTCCCGGAAGTGGTGGAGGATGCCGCCGTGCTCGACCACGACGACGGCGGGCCGCGGCCGGATGCGCACGAGTGCGACGAGCACGCAGACGAAGGACACCGCGTTGACGAGGAAGGTGAGGCCGGCTCCGAACCCCGCGAGCACCAATCCGGCGAGTGCCGGACCGAACACGCGGGCCACGGTGTACTGCGTCGAGTTCAGCCGGATCGCGTTGAGCATGTGCTCCCGCGGAACCAGCTGGGGGACGAACGCCTGCCACGCGGCGACCGTCAGCCCGTTCCCGATTCCCGACACGAGCACCAGCACCAGGAGGTTCGTCAGCGACGCGACGTGCGTGACCCACACCAACCAGAGGCCGACCGCCGCCACCATCATCAACGCCTGGGTCCACAGCAACACCGTGCGCCGCGAGCAACGATCGGCGAGCGATCCGCGAGCGGTCCCAGCACGAGGAGCGGGAAGAACTGGAGGAAGACACTCGCGCCGACCCACGCGGTCGAGTGCGTGAGCTCGTCGATCACGAAGGGCACGGTGATGGTCTGCATCCACGTGCCCGTGTTGGAGATGACTGCCGCACTCCAGAACCAAGCGAACTCCGGGTTCCGCAGCGCCTCGAAGGACGTCGAGCCGGGCCCTGCTCCGACGTTGTCGATGGGCTCGGTGCGCATCACACCGTTGCTACTGCCAATGGAAGGACGGCGCAAACCGTCCGCGTGGCGATCGCGTCAGTGCGTGGCGATGACGGTTGTGAGGGCGGCGAGCAACGCGAGCCCGAGGACGACGAGACATTCTGCACCGTCGCGCCGCGAGCGGATTCGATCGCGCGCGATGCGGACGAGACCCCACCGGTGTGCGTCGTGGTGCATCACGGACCGTTCGCCCCCGCGGTGACGCGCTCACCCTCGAAGATGCCCGGCGGGAAGTCGATGCCCAGATCGTGCAAGCGCTCACCGAACTTGGGTCGAAGACCAGTGGGACGAATCGTCCCCGAGAAGTGGCCGTTGCTGTCGATGCCGGCGGCGTAGTCGAAAGCGAAGAGATCGGCGGTGGTGATCGTGTCACCTTCCATGCCTTCGACCTCGCAGACGCGGTGACGCGGCGGCTGCCGTCGCGCATGCGGGTGACCTGCACGATCAGCTCGAGCGCGGACGCCACCTGCTCGCGGATGGCTCGGACCGGCAGCTCGATCCCGGCCATCAGCACCATGGTCTCGAGTCGGGCGAGCGCGTCGCGGGGCGAGTTGGCGTGCAGCGTGGAGAGGCCACCGTCATGCCCGGTGTTCATCGCCTGCAGCATGTCGAGCGCTTCGCCGCCCCGGACCTCACCGACGATGATGCGATCGGGACGCATTCGCAGCGCGTTCCGCAGCAGGTCGCGGGCTCGGACCTCGCCGCGACCTTCGATGTTCGGCGGACGGCTCTCGAGGCGCACGACGTGACGCTGCTGCAGCTGGAGCTCGGCGGCATCCTCGATCGTGATGATGCGTTCGTCACCCGGGATCATCGCCGAGAGTGCGTTGAGCATCGTCGTCTTCCCGGTGCCGGTACCACCGCTCACCAGGATGTTGGCGCGCCCACGGACCGACGCGGCGAGGAACTCCGCGAGCTCGACGGTGATCGTGCGGAGCCGGATCAGGTCGTCGATGCCGTAGCCGCGGTGGGCGAACTTCCGGATCGTCATCGTCGGCCCGTCGATCGCCAGGGGCGGGACGACGGCGTTGACACGTGAGCCGTCGGGGAGGCGCGCGTCGACCATGGGAGTCGACTCGTCGATGCGGCGCCCGACTCCGCTCACGATGCGGTCGATGACGTTGCGGAGGTGCGCATCGGAGAGGAAGCGCGACCCGGATTCGAAGAGTCGGCCGTCGCGCTCGACGTAGATCGTGTCGTAGGTGTTCACCATGATCTCGCTGACGTCGTCGTCGGCGAGCAGCGCCTCGAGTGGTCCGTACCCGAGCACGTCGTCCATCACGGCGGCCGCGAGTGCCTGGCGCTCATCGGTCGAGAGCGGGATCGTCTCGCGCTTCAAGATCTTGTCGAGCTCGGGGATCACGAGCGCGTGCAGCTGCGGGAGCGTCATCGACTCGTCGAAGAGTCCCTCACCGAGGCGCTCGAGCAGTGCCTCCTGGGCGCGCAGCTTGAGTTGGATGAGCGGGTCGTTCGACGGCGCGGCTTCCGGTCGCTGACCGGCCATCACCGCCGCAGCGCCGCTGGCGACAGCGGCGCGCGCGTCCTGCGCCGAACCTTGCTTCAGTCGCTCGCTGAGTCTCACGCGCTCTTCCTCCGCCAGAATCCGCCTTTGCTGGTCTCCTCGGGGGCCGCGGCGACCGGCGCCAGGCGCTGGACGAGCTGGCTGATCGCGAGCGACACCGGCGACTTGGGGTCGGCCTCGATCAGCGGCGTGCCCTGGTTCAGCGAGAGCGGCACCGTGCCGGAGCTCGGGATCGCGACATCGACGCTGATGCCGACGCTGGCTTCGATAGCCTGCGTGTGCAAGCCCGTGCGTGCGTCGGCGCGGTTGAGCACGAAGTGCCACTGCTGCGTCGGAGTACCGATGACCCGCAGCGCGTCGATCTCCTTGCGCGTGCTCCGCACGCTCGGGACGTCGGTCGCGGACAGCAGCACGAGATCTGTGGAGAGCTCGATCGCACCCAACGTGTACTCGTCGAGACCCGACGGCGTGTCGATCACGACGTAGCGGAACGACTCTGCGAGGAGGCCCAGCACGTGCTGGACGTGCTCGGGCGTCAGGTCGTCGGCCTCGGTCGGGCCGTTCGGTGCGCAGAGCGCGAAGAGGTTGCCGGGGTGGGGCGTGAGGTATGCCTTGAGCGCCGCGCTGTCGACCGCGACGCGGGCGCGGATCGTGTCCGCCATGGTGTGCTCGGGCTCGAGCCGCAACGCCGAAGCGATGTCGCCGAACTGGAGGTCCAAGTCGACGACGACGACTTCGCCGGGTGCCACCTGCGCGAGCCCGACGGCGAGGTTGCTCGAGAGCGTGGTCTTGCCGACGCCGCCCTTGGGGCAGAGCACGGTGATGACGTGCCGCGACGGCGTGGCGTGCTCGTCGGCATCCAGCGCGTTGCGGCGTCGGCTGGTGGCGTCGAGCGCGCGCTCGAGTGCGGCGCGCAGGTCGGCCACGTCGGCGTCGGGGGCGATGACGTCGCGCGCGCCGGCGCGGAGTGCGGACCGGAGGAGCTCGGTCGAAGGCTCGGCGACCATGACGACGGTGACGTCGGGTCGCTCCTGGTCGATGTGCTGGGCCAGCGCGAGTGCCTCGTCGAGGTCGAGACCGGGTCCGAGCGCGACGACCTCCGCGCCGTCGCGCGTGAGCTCGGCGACGGACCGTTCGACACCTTCGGTGGAGGTTTCCGTGCTCCGGCGCAGCTCGCCGTTGAGCTCGTGGTCGAATGCGGCGCGGATGCGCTGCTCGAACGCGTCGTCACTGGTTGCGAGGACCAGACGACTCATCGTGCGCTGTCCGAGGTGTGATCTCGTGATGCCCGCGGCCCCGTGGCCATGTCGCCCCTCTCGCCTCGTCCGAATGCACGCGGTGCGTCGCGGCGTCGACGCGGCGACGCGAGCCTCGTGCTGTGTCCTGGTGTATCGGCAGCGCAGCTGGCGGGGCTGAGGCTTTTTCGCTGCTCCGACGGGGCTCGGCCGAGCCTCCCCGAGGTTCGGGGAGGCCCTGGCTACGATCCGGCGCAGTGCCGGCCCGAGCCTGAGAGGGAGCCGCCCGGGTGTTCCTGAAGTCGTTGACGCTGCGGGGATTCAAGTCCTTCGCCGACAAGACGGTGCTGGACTTCGAGCCTGGGGTGACCGTCGTGGTCGGGCCCAACGGCTCGGGCAAGTCGAACCTGGTCGACGCGGTCGCCTGGGTGCTCGGTGCGCAGGGGCCACGGACACTGCGCGGCGCCAAGATGGACGATGTCATCTTCGCCGGCACGCCCGATCGCCCGGCCCTCGGCCGGGCCGAGGTCTCGCTGACCATCGACAACTCGGCGGGTCTGTTGCCGATCGACTTCTCGGAAGTGACACTCACCCGGACGCTCTTCCGAGCGGGCGACTCCGAGTACCAGATCAACGGCGTGCCGTGCCGGCTCCTCGACATGCAGGAGCTGCTGTCCGACAGCGGCATCGGGCGCCAGCAGCACGTGATCGTCGGCCAAGGGCAGCTCGACGCCGTCCTCAACTCGCGCCCGGAGGACCGCCGGGCCGTCGTCGAGGAAGCGGCGGGGATCCTCAAGTTCCGCCGGAGGCGCGAGCGGGCCGAGCGTCGCCTGGAGGCCACGGAGGGCAACCTGCTGCGGCTCAACGACCTCCTGCGCGAGGTACGCCGGCAACTGACACCGCTCCAACGCCAAGCCGACGCGGCCCGACGTCACGGTGGTCTCGAGGTGGAGTTGCGCGCGTTGCGCCTGCACCTCGTGGGTCACGAGATCGCCGGACTCCAGTCGAAGTCGGAGCGCCTTCGCGATCGTGGCACGGAGCTCGCGTCCCAGGAGCAGGCGATCCTCCTGCGGCTGCGCGAGCTCGACGTCGCGGTGATCGACGCCGAGCACGCGCTGACCGTCGCCGGGCACGGCGACGTCGCCGACGCGCTGCGACGTGTGGAATCGCTTCGTGAGCGTGTGCGTGGGATGAGCGTGCTCCTGACGGAGAAGCGCCGCAACCTCGTCCGGGAGCTCGCGGCCGTCGCCGACGAAGGTGTCTTCGAGACGCTCGTCGCCGACGCGACGGGCTTGCGGGAGCAACTCGTGGAGATCACCGCGACGACTGCGGAGCTCCTGACCGCGCGCGACGAGATCGAAGCCGCCGAGCGAGAGGTTGCGGCCGAACGAGAGGATCTCGAGCCCGGCGGCGAACCGGACGCGTCAGTCGACCATGTTGCGGTCCTGCGCCTCGAGCTCGCGACCCGACGCGACGCGGTTGCGCGCGTGGCGGGGGATCTCGAACGGGTGCTCGCGTGGAGCGCGGCGACCTCCCGACGGATGACCGTGCTGGTCACCGAGCGCGACGCGCTCGACGGGGAGATCGAGCGGGCGCTCGCGGCGGCACCAGCCCTGGAGCAGCGCGCCACCGACGCGTGCGCAGCGCGCGAGCGCAGCGAGGCGGACGCGCGCGATGCCGAGGCGCAGTGGCGCGGCGCCGAAGCGGATGCCGGTCGTTGGCGGGCCCGCGGAGAGGCGCTTGCCCAAGCCCTCGATGCCGCCCTCGGGAGCGGCGCACCAGAACTCGCCGAGCTCCCAGGGGTCGTCGGCTCCCTGGTCGACCACCTCGAGGTGGACCCTGGCCTCGAGGTCGCCGTCGCCTCGGCGCTCGGCGACGCGATGGCGGCCGTGGTGGTGGAGGCGGGTGCGCCGGCACGCGCCGCGCTCGAGCGACTCGCCACCGACGATCTCCAGGCGCTGCTGCTCGTCGTCGACCGTCTGCAGGGCGACGCGACGCAAGGATGGTTCACGCCGCCCGGAACGCGCGGTGCTCGCGGAATGCGTGCACACGCGGGTTCCCGGGCTCGGGCCCGTCCTCGCACGCCTCTTCGCCGGGACGGTGCTCGTCGAGGGCACCTGGACGGCCGCACTCGACGTCGCGCTCGCGCATCCCGAGGTGACGGTTGTGACCCGTGCCGGCGACCGGTTCGGTGGAGCGGGTCCGTGGCGGCTGGGGAGCGACGCGGCTGGTGTCACCCGCGCGTCACTGAGAGAGGCGGAGGAGCGAGCGGAGACCGCCATCGCGGCATGTGACGCGGCGGAGGTGTCCGCCGCGCGCGGCGGGCAAGCGTCGAGCTTGCTCGTGGCGCCGAGGCCGAGGCGCTCCATGCCTCGCGCGCGCTGGTCGCGACGCTCGAGGCAACGGGTGCGGCGCGGGCGCGCGTCGAGCGTGAGCGTGCCGAGCGTGAGCTCGAAGCCGACGCCGTCGCACACGACGAAGCAGTCCTCCAGGATGCGTACGCGGACGAGATGGCACGTATCACCCAGCTCGAGTCGCGCCTGCCCGAGCTCGAACGAGTCGCGGCAGAGCTGGCGGCGACGGGTGCGCTCCGTGCCGAACGCCGCCGTGAGCATGCGGCGCAGGTGGCCTCGGTCGCTGCGCGTCGTCACGATCTCGAGCTCCGCGTCGCGCAGCTCGAAGAGCGTCGCGGCGTGTTGACCCGCCGCCTTGACGATGTCGACGCGCGCTTGGCTCGCGATCCCGAGCGGCGCGCCGAGGCCGAGTGCCATCGCGTGGACTCGTGTCGCGTGGTGCGGCGTACGACGGCGTCGCTACCCGGCTCGAGCGCTGCGACGCGGTGGTCGGCCTCCTCCATGACCGCGTGCGCGAGGCGCGTCGCGTCGAGTCCGAGCGCGCCGACTGAGGCGGGCGGTCGCCTCGAGGAGCTCCGCGGGCAGCGGGTGGAAGCCGAGCGCGAGCTGGTCGCGGTTCGCGAGCATCGGCAGCGTCGCGACATCGAGGAGGCAGAGACGAGGATGCGCCTCGAGGCGGCGGTGGAACGCGTGCGCACCGATCACAACGTCGAACCGGCGGTCGCCCTCGACGCGCCGGCTCCCGACGTGCCCGATGGCACGACGCTCGCCGGTCGTGCCCGCGAGCTCGAGCGCGAACTGCGGCTCATGGGTCCGATCAACCCGCTCGCCTTGCAGGAGCACGACGCGCTCCTCGAACGCCACGAGTTCCTGAGCGCGCAGCTCGAGGACGTCAAGGCGTCACGACGCGAGCTCACCCGGGTGATCCGCGCCGTCGACCGCGAGATCGTCACCATCTTCACCGAGGCATTCGCAGACGTCAGCCGCCACTTCGAGGCGCTGTTCGCGACGTTGTTCCCGGGAGGCGGCGGCAGGTTGTTCCTCACCGATCCCGACGACATGTTGAACACGGGAATCGAGCTCGAAGCGCGGCCGTCGGGCAAGAACGTGCGCCGCTTGTCGTTGCTCTCCGGCGGTGAGCGGTCGCTCAGTGCGCTCGCGTTCCTCTTCGCAGTGTTCCGCGCGCGGCCATCGCCGTTCTATCTCCTCGACGAGGTCGAGGCCGCGCTCGACGACGTGAACCTCCACCGCTTCCTCGATCTGGTCCACGAGTTCCGCGACGAGGCCCAGCTGCTGATCGTGTCGCATCAGAAGCGCACGATGGAGGCGGGCGACTGCCTCTACGGCGTGTCGATGCCGCCCGGAGGCTCGAGCCGCGTCGTCAGTCAGCGCGTCGCTGATCACGCCGCCAGCTGAGCGGTGCTCATGTTGAGTGCGCCGGCAGTCGTCCTCTTGGTGGGAGGCGCGGGGGATCCCCGCATGGTCGAGGCGTGTGGCCCGAAGGGCAGCCAGGAATGGCTGTGCTCGACCGTGTTCCGGGTGACCGGGAGCGAATCCGCGGCCGAGGTCGCCGACACGCTGGCCAAGCCGGTGCGCATCGCGCTCGTCTTGGCGGCTGCGCTCGTTGTCGTGATCATCGCCCGGCGTCTGGTTGCTCGCTTCGTACGTCACCTCGCGAGTGCGCAGGAGCGGATCTCCGAGCTGAGGCGCGGGCCGTCGATGATCGACACTGCGCCCGTCCCCGAGTCACGTCGCGCCCGCGCGTGCCGAGACCATCGGTGCCGTGTTGCGCAGCGTCGTCTCGGTCGTGGTGTGGTCGATCGCGCTGTTGACGGCACTCGACGACCTGGGAGTGAATCTCGCACCACTCATCGCGGGCGCGGGCATCGTGGGTCTTGCCTTCGGCTTTGGTGCGCAGAGCCTCGTGCGTGACTTCCTCTCCGGACTGTTCATGCTGCTCGAGGACCAATACGGCGTCGGTGATCTCATTGATGTGGGAGCCGCGACCGGTGTGGTCGAGGGCGTGAGCTTGCGAACCACGCGCCTCCGTGACGCGAGCGGCACGGTGTGGCACGTGCCCAACGGCGAGGTGCGCCGGGTCGGCAACTTCTCGCAGGAGTGGTCGCGCGCGGTCGTCGACGTCGGTGTGGCCTCCGGCACCGACGTGAGGGAGGCGACGCGCGTCCTCGAGGAGGCGGTCGCGGCGCTCGCGGCGTCGCCAGAAGCGAGCGGCTTGGTGGTGGGGGAGCCGCAAGTGGTCGGCGTCGAGCGCGTCGAGCGCGAGCAGGTGGTCCTGCGCGTGGTCGCCCGGACCCGCGCGATCGAGGACGACCGGGTGGCGCGACTGCTGCGCGCCGGTCTGCGAGATCGTCTGGTCGCCGCGGGGATCGAGGTCCGCAGCCTCTGACCACCCGCTCGAAGGTCCCCCGGTAGCATCCGGAACCCGTCGTTCGTCGCGCTCCTGGTGGGAAGTCGCCCGTGGAAGCCCTGCTCATCGTCCTGATCCTCGGAGGGCTCGTCTTCGGGCTCGTGGGCGTCGGCCTGGCGCGCCGGGCGCGCCGGTCGGGTGAGCAGCCCCTCGCGCGCCGGCCGATCGCGCCCGTCGAAACGCCGGAGGAGGTTGCGGAGCCCGAGGCCCGGGTGGTCGCGGAGCCCCCGCGCCTGCGGGACCGGCTGGGTAAGACCCGCGCCGCGTTCGGGCGCTCGCTGCTCGGGCTCCGGGCCGCCAGCCGCGTCGACGACGCGACGTGGGAGGAGCTGGAGGAGCTGCTGATCCTGGCCGACGTCGGAGTCCCCACGACCGACCGCGTCCTGGCCGGGCTGCGCGCTCGCGCCCGCGACGAGCGTCTCGCCGACGGCGCCGAGCTCCTCGTCGGTCTCGAAGCGGAGCTGCGCGTGGTCTTCGATGGCCGCGACCGGCACCTCGAGTGGGTCTCGGACGAGCCGAACGTGTGGATGTTCGTGGGCGTGAACGGGGTCGGGAAGACGACGACGATCGCGAAGGTCGCGCAACGTCAGGTGGACGACGGGCGGCATGTCGTCCTCGCGGCGGCCGACACGTTCCGGGCCGCCGCGGCCGACCAGCTCGCGCACTGGGCGGATCGGGTCGGCGCGGCGATCGTCCGCGGGCAGGACGGTGCCGACCCGGGATCGATCGTCTTCGACGCGATGAGCGCCGCGTCGAGCCGCCACGCCGATCTGGTACTTGTCGACACGGCGGGGCGCTTGCACACGAAGGTGAACTTGATGGCGGAGCTCGAGAAGCTGCGCCGCATCGTGGAGCGCACACCGGGTGCCCTCAAAGAGGTGCTCCTCGTCCTCGACGCCACGACCGGTCAGAACGGCCTCGCGCAGGCTCGACAGTTCGCCGAGTCGGTCGCGGTGAGCGGTGTCGTGCTCACGAAGCTCGACGGAACTGCCAAGGGTGGGATCGTCCTCGCGATCGAGGCGGAGCTGGGCATTCCCGTGAAGCTCGTCGGCGTCGGCGAGTCGTCGGCCGACCTGTTGGAGTTCGATCCCGACGCGTTCGTGTCAGCGTTGCTCGAATAGCCTCGCGTCGTGTTCGACACGCTCGCTGATCGCTTCGACGGGATCTTCCGTCGCCTCCGCAGCCGCGGCAAGCTCACCGACCGAGACCTCGACGAGGTTGCGCGCGAGCTCCGCGTCGCGTTGCTCGAAGCCGACGTCAACCTGCGCGTCGTCCGCAGCTTCATCGATCGGGTCAAGCAACGCGCGGTCGGCGCCGACGTCGCGAAGAGCCTGAGTCCCGCGCAGCAGGTCATCAAGATCGTCCACGAGGAGCTCGTGGCCACCTTGGGCGGCGAAGCCGCCAAGCTCACGACCGCGTCCAAACCCCCGACCGTGATCATGATGGCGGGGCTCCAGGGGTCGGGGAAGACCACAGCTGCCGGCAAGCTGGCGAAGTACCTCGTCGGGCAGGGGCGGCGCCCGTTGCTCGTGGGTGCCGACCTCCAACGGCCCGCCGCCGTCGAGCAGCTGCGCGTGCTCGGTCAGCGGGTGGGCGTCCCGGTGTTCTCGGAGCCCACCGACCCGGTCGACGTCGCGCGACGAAGCTTCGACGAAGCCGCGCGGCTCGGTCGCGACGTCGTCATCGTCGACACCGCCGGGCGGCTCCAGATCGACGCCACCCTCATGGACGAGTTGCGCGAGGTGCGCGACGCGGTGAAGCCGCACGACACCCTCCTGGTCGTCGACGCGATGACCGGTCAGGAAGCGGTGAACGTCGCGAGCGAGTTCCACGAGTCGATCGGCGTGACCGCGATCGTCCTGACGAAGATCGACGGCGACGCGCGTGGAGGCGCCGCGCTCTCGGTCAAGGAGGTCGTCGGCAAGCCGATCCTGTTCGCGGGTACGGGCGAGAAGCTCGAGGACTTCGAGCTGTTCCATCCCGACCGCATGGCGAGCCGGATCCTCGGCATGGGCGACGTGCTGACGCTCATCGAGAGGGCCGAGGCCACCTTCGACCAGCAGCAGGTGGAGAAGGCGGCGGCGAAGCTGCGCAAGGGCCAGCTCACGCTGGAGGACTTCTTGGACCAGATGCGCCAGGTGCGCAAGATGGGCCCGCTGCAGAGCGTGCTCGGGATGTTGCCGGGGATGCCGAAGGAGCTCCGCAAGGCGGAGATCGACGAGGGTGAGCTCGGCCGCATCGAAGCGATCATCTGTGCGATGACACCCGAGGAGCGACGAGACCCGGCGATCATCAACGGCTCTCGGCGACAGCGCATCGCGGTGGGCAGCGGCACCCGCACCCAGGACGTCAACGCGCTGCTCAAGCAGTTCAAGATGGTGCAGCAGATGATGCGCTCGGCCGGGAAGGGCAAGGGCGGCGGGCTCGGCGCCCTTGCCGGGATGGCGGGCAGCGGTCCCGGTGTGGGAGGCCCTGGTGGTGGCTTGCCCGGCTTCCCCGAGCTCCCGCGCCGCTGAACCGCAACTCGTCGCCGCCAGGGCGGTCGGGTACGCTGACCGGCCGCACGCCGGGAAGTCCGGCTGGTCTCCGGTGAGATCAGCGACCGGCGACTGCAGACGAGAGGATCGCTCCACCGTGGCCGTGAAGATTCGCCTGATCCGCGTCGGCAAGAAGAAGCAGCCCACGTACCGCGTGGTCGTCGCCGACGGACGGTCGGCGCGCGACGGTCGCTTCATCGAGATCATCGGCCAGTACGCGCCGCGCGCGAAGATCCGTCACGCGTCGAGATCGACGGCGAGGCGGCGCTGGGCTGGTTGCGCAAGGGTGCCCAGCCGACCGAGCAGGTGCAGAAGCTGCTCAGCGTCACCGGCGTGTGGGCCCAGTTTGAGACCGAGCGCGGCGGGAAGGTCGACACCAAGCTGGCTCGCCGCGCACGTCACCACGCGGCTCCCCCCGCACCGAAGAAGAAGAAGGCGAGGCTGGAGAGGCGCCTGCGGCTGCGGCTGCAGCTGCTGTTGCCGAAGCGCCGGTGGCCGAGGAAGCGGTCGAAGCGCCGGTTGCCGAAGCCGTCGAGGAGGCCCCCACGCCTGGCGAGGGGTCGGGCGAATGACCGACGACACCGAGTTCGACGACTACGAGGACGACGAGTTCGTCGACGAGGTCGGTGGCGAAGGCAACCGCATCGTCGGTGCCCGGCCGCTCGCGGTCGCCGAGCACGTGACCCGCAACCTCGCCGGTGACCCCGACTCGATCGAGATCGATGTCGAGGAGCGTCGCGGTGAGGTCACGCTCCTCGTGCACGCCAACCCTGATGACATGGGTCGCCTCATCGGCAAGCGTGGTCGCGTCGTCCAGGCCCTCCGCCAGCTGGTCCGCGCCGCGGGTGCAGCTGATGGCGTGAAGGCCGGCGTCGACATCGTCGAGTAGCGATGGCGCCGTCGGGGCGCCTCGAGGTCGGCCGGATCGGCCGCGCGCACGGACTACGTGGTGAGGTTGCCGTGACGTTCACGACGAACCCGCGGAGCGGACCGTGGTCGGCGCCGAGCTGTTCGCCGGTGAGCGCCGCCTCGTCATCGTCGGGTCGCGCCCCCATCAGCACCGCTGGCTCCTCCGCTTCGACGGCGTGGCCGATCGGACCGCGGCGGAGGCACTCCAGGGCGCGGTGCTGTCGGCCGAGCCGCTCGAGCCCGGTGAGTCCGAGCTCTGGGTACACGAGATGGTGGGCTGCGACGTCGTCGATCGCAGCGGCGCACGACTTGGGACGGTCAGCGCCGTCGAAGCCAACCCCGCGGACGACCTGCTCGTCCTCGACACCGGAGCCCTGGTGCCGATCGTGTTCGTCATCTCGGGCGGCACGACCGTGGGAGACCCGATCGTGGTCGACGTGCCCGACGGGCTCTTCGATCTCTGAGCTGGGAACGCGTCGTGCGCATCGACATCTTCTCGATCTTCCCCGAGTACCTCGAAGCGCCACTCGGGACGTCGCTGCTCGGTCGGGCTCGCGCGCGAGGCATCGTCGACGTCCGCCTGCACGATCCCCGCGCGTGGACGACGGACCGTCACCGATCGGTCGATGACGCTCCCTTCGGTGGGGGCGCCGGGATGGTGATGACGCCCGAACCGCTGTTCGCCGCGGTCGAGGCCGTCGATCCGCCGCGACCGCTGCTGCTCCTGTCCGCGGCCGGCCGGCGCTTCGACCAGGCCCAGGCGGCCGCGCTCGCCGCGAGCGACGGCTTCTCGTTGGTGTGCGGCCGGTATGAAGGCGTCGACGAGCGGGTCGCCGCGCATCTGTGCGACGGCGAGTTGGCCGTTGGCGACGCGGTCCTCGCCGGCGGCGAGGCTGCCGCGCTCGTGGTGGTCGACGCCGTCGCCCGATTGATCCCCGGCGTGATGGGCAACGACGCATCGGCGACCGAGGAGTCGTTCGCCGCGGGGCTGCTCGAGTACCCGCAGTACACCCGCCCGGCCGAGTTCCGGGGCTGGCCGGTGCCGGAGGTCCTGTTGTCGGGCGACCATGGTCGCGTCGCCCGCTGGCGGCGGGCGCAGATGCTTCGCCGCACGATGGAGCGGCGGCCCGACCTCCTCGTCGGGCGACCCCTCACCGACGACGATCGCGCCTGCCTGGCCGAGTTCCCGGCCGATGAGGGCGCCAACTAGGCTTGTTCCCTCGACCCGGGAGCTCGCCATGAACGCAACTGATCTCGTCGATCGCGCCCAACTGCGCGCCGACATCCCCCGCTTCGGCCCGGGCGACACGCTCAAGGTCCATGTCCGTGTGGTGGAGGGGAACCGCGAGCGTGTGCAGGTGTTCCAGGGAGTGGTCATCCGCCGCAAGGGCAGCGGGATCCGTGAGACCTTCACCGTCCGCAAGGTCAGCTTCGGCGTGGGCGTCGAGCGCACGTTCCCCGTCCATTCGCCGATCGTGTCCCGCATCGAAGTGCTGACGCTGGGCGACGTGCGCCGGGCCAAGCTGTACTACCTGCGCGACCGCGTCGGGAAAGCGGCGAAGGTCAAGGAGAAGCGCGTCTGACGACGCCGAACGCCTGCGATCCAGGGGAGTGCGGTGAGCGCTGAGGATCTCGAGCGGTACGAGACGGAGATCGAGCTCCAGCTCTACAAGGAGTATCGCGACGTCCTGCCTATGTTCTCGTACGTCGTCGAGACCGAACGGCGCTTCTACCTCACGAACAACGTCAAGCTCGACGTTCGGACCGATCGTGGCCAGACGTTCTTCGAGCTCGAGCTCCGTGACGCCTGGGTCTGGGACATGTACCGGCCCGCGCGCTTCGTGTCGAATGTGCGTGTGATGACGTTCAAGGACGTCAACGTCGAAGAGTTGACGCCGAAGGACGACCACGTCGAGGAACTCGCCAAGGGCGTCTGATGCCGGGCGACCGGCGTCGCGTCCTGGGTGCTGCCGGCGAAGCGTTCGTCGCCCGGTGGTACGAGGACCGGGGCTACTCGGTGGTCGACCGGAACTGGCGGTGTCGCGCGGGGGAGATCGACCTCGTCGTGGAGCGCGCCGGTGAGCTCGTGTTCTGCGAGGTCAAGACGCGCGCCGGTGATGCCTTCGGCGCCCCGTTCGAAGCGGTCACGGTCACGAAGCAACGACGATTGCGCGGGCTTGCCGCCCAGTGGCTGGGCGCGCACACTGGTGGATTCGCGGCATCGTTGCGTTTCGACGTTGCGTCGGTGCGCAAGCGTCCCGGCCGCGCGCCCGAAGTCGACGTGATCACCGGCGCGTTCTGATCCGATCCGCCCGCGACCAGCAACTCGTGTGCCAGTGGCGTCGCTCGTCCGGATCGGCGCGCGGCACGACGACCTCGTGGCCCACACCGGGCGGGATCTCGTGGTCGCATCCGGGGCAGCGGTAGGTCTTCACCGCCTGGTATGGCTGCACGTGCCGAACGTCGATCCCGTCGTCGCCGTAGGGAAACTCGTGCTCCCGCGTCATCCGAAGATCGCCCACGCCACCAGCGCGGCGATCACGACGAAGGCGGCGGCGACGATGAGCACGTCGCCGCGCCGGTGCACCTGCTGGCGGAAGGGGTTGAAGCCCACGTCGCTACAGTACCGACGGCCGCGTTCCCCGCCTGTGACGCTCGGGTCGGCGGGGTGGCCGGGGGAGGTGTGGTGGAGACCGTCGTCCTCGAACGCCGCGGTTCGGCTGCGTGGCTCACGCTGAACCGGCCGGAGAAGAAGAACGCCCTCGACACGCGGCATGCGGTCCGACCTGACCGAGGCGTTCGCCGAGGTGCGCGCGGACCGCGACGTCCGCTCCGTCGTCCTCACGGGGGCCGGCGACGGGTTCTGTTCGGGCGCGGACCTGAGCTCGATCAGCGCCGATCTCGAGCTGGGCACGGTGCTGGAGAGCATGCGTGAGCTCGGCGAGATCTGCCGCACGCTTGCCGAGCTCCCCAAGCCCACCATCGCCGCGGTGAACGGCGTCGCCGCGGGCGGCGGGTGCAGCCTCGCACTCGCGTGTGATCTCGTCGTCGCCTCCGACCGGGCGCGCTTCGCGCTCCTGTTCGGTCGCCGCGGTCTCAGCATCGACATGAGTGGCTCGTGGACGTTGCCGCGACTCGTCGGCATGCACCGGGCGAAGGAGCTCGCGCTGCTCGGCGACATCATCGACGCCGCGGAGGCCGAGCGGATCGGACTCGTCAACCGAGTGGTGCCGGCCGCGGAGCTCGACGCCACCGTCGCGGATCTCGCGACACGCATCGAACGCGTGGCGCCGATCGCGACGAGCCTCACGAAGGAGCTCCTCAACCGGTCGTTGTCGCGCACGCTGGCCGAGGCGCTCGACGCGGAGTCGGTGGCGCAGACGATCAACACCGCGACCAACGACGCGCGCGAGGCGTTCGCCGCGTTCCTCGAGAAGCGCGACCCCAACTTCACTGGAGGTTGACCATGGAAGAACCGACGATCTGTGCCCGGGGCGAAGGCGAGATGTACGAGGCGGTCAGCGTCCTGGAGCGGCCACCCCTCGATCCCACGAAGACGGCCCTCGTCGTCGTCGACATGATCAACTGGCAGGTGCCGCGCGTCCCGGAGGAGCGCGGCGGGGTCGACTTCACGTATTTCGTGCGCCAGCTCGAGACCACGGTCATCCCGAACCACCAGCGGTTGATCGCCGCGTGCCGCGTGGCCGGCGCGCGGATCGTGTTCCTGCGGGTGGGCGCGTACCAGGCCGACTACTCCGACGGCGTCAGGCCGTTCCAAGCCGTGTTCGCGGCGGCGGGCGCGCGGGCCGACACACCCGCTTGTGCGGTCATCGATGAGCTCACGCCCGAGCCGGGTGACGTGAGTCTCGTGAAAACCGGGTCGGGCGGATTCACCACGTCGGGTCTCGACAGCCATCTGCGCAACATGGGCGTCGAGCACGTCCTGTACTCCGGCATCATCACGAACGGCTGCGTGCTGCTGACGCTCACGGCCGGCTTCGACCTCGGGTACTACGGCTACCTCGTCTCGGACGCGACCACGACGTACTCGGAGGCTCTGCAGGCGACCACGGAGAGCCTGGTGTCGGGTTGGCTCGCCGACGTCGTGACGACCGAACAGATGATGAAGACGCTGGGCGAGGCGTAGGCGGCTCATCCCGTGAGCTGCGGCCACCAGAGGCCGTGCGCGCGATGGATGAGGCGTGCGCGTTCCAGCTCACGCAATGCCCGGGCCGTCGCCGCAGGCGACAGGTCGCCTCGTTCGGCGATCTCGTCGGCGGTGGCAGCGTCGCCCGCGGAGGCTCGCAGGACCGCTCGCTGCTCCCTGGAGAGCGACTGCTCGCGGTGCGCTTCGGCAACCGGCGCCACGGGTCGCGCGGCGAGTCCGAGCGCGAGCAGCACGTCGTCGGGCCGCAGCAACGGGTGCGCCCCGTCCGCGAGGAGCGCGTTGGTGCCGGCCGCGGCCGGGTTGCGTCGTGATCCCGGCATTGCCAGCACCGGACGCCCGTAGTCCAGCGCCCGTTCGGCCGTGATGCGGGCGCCGCCGCGCTCGGTGGCCTCGACGACCACGACGACATCGGCGAGGCCGGCGATGATGCGGTTCCGCACCGGGAAGCGACCGGGATGTGGCCCGGTGCCGTAGCCGAGCTCGCCGACGAGGAGCCCGCTGCGTCGCACCCGGGCATAGAGCGTCTGGTGGCGTCGCGGGTAGACGATGTCGAGCCCGGTCGCCACGACGCCGACCACGCGCCCACCGGCATCGAGCGCGCCCTCGTGCGCGGCGCCGTCGATGCCGATCGCGAGACCACTCACGACGGTCACGCCGGCGCGCGCCAGCACCGCGCCGATCTCGCGCGCGTCGGCGAGTCCGTGCGGGCTCGCGGCCCGGGTTCCGACGACCGCGACCCGCGGGGCAGTCCATACGCCGTCTTCGGTTCCTTCGGCGAGCAAGACGGTGGGACGGTCCGGGATCTCGTCCGCGATCGGATACGCGGCGGTGCCGCGGACATACGCGAGCGTCTGGCGCCGGGCGAGCACGCGGTCGATTCCACGGTCGACAACCGCCCGATGCCACGCGGCCGCATGTGGAGCGAGAGGCCGCACCGCGTCTGGCACCCCCGCGGCTCCGTCGAGCTCGCCGTGTCCGATCGCACGGAGCGCCGGCTCCACACCGCCGAACGACGTCACGAGCGCGTCGAGGCGCGACGGCGTCATCCGCGGCAAGCACGCGAGCACCGCGCCGGCGTGCTCTTGGGCGGCGAGGCGCGGCATCTCCGAAGGAGCGGTCGTCTCCCTGCTCGTGCTCATGGCATCGTGCTCCTGTGAGTCGCGAGGTTCAGCTCTGGGGAAGCGGGAACGGCCGGTAAGGTCTCGCGATGCCCACGACCGCGACGCGACACCGGAGCCGGGCGCCCAAGGGCGTGACGTTCGGGGAGGCGTTGCGGCGCACGCTGAGCGACGCCGGCGTCAGCCAGCGCGACCTGGCGACGACCTTGGGGCTCAGCTCGCAGAGCGTGGTGAGCCAATGGATCAGTGGCACCCACGAGCCGAGCCCGAGTCGCGTGTTCGGCATCGAGCGCGCGCTGCGCGTCGAACCCGGGACCCTGTCTCGCCTCCTCGGATACCTGCCTCTCGAAGCTGTCCCGGCGCTCGACGTCCCACGGGCGTTGGCCACCGACCCCACGCTCAGTCCGCAGCAGCGCGAGGCGGTCCTGGCGGTGTACGAGGTGCTGCGGGCTCGGAAGCGGCCTCCGCGTCGCCGGGGCTGACGCCCAGCACCGACACGAGCACGCCGATCGACTGGAAGAGATCGGAGTGCGCGTGGACCGCGGCTTCCAGATGCTCGACCCGCTCCAACAAGCGAACCAACGCCGCGGCGGCGGCCTCCGCGCCCCGCGGTGACGCGAGGAGCTCACCGAGCATCTCCGCGACGCCGTCCGCAGGATCCCTGCCTTCATCCTGAAACATGGTCATCATGGTAACGAATCGTCGATGTGTCATGCTGATGTCCGAGCTTCACGGCACATCCCCCCGAAGCAGGTTGGCGGTGTCGACGTCCTCGACGCGCACACGGTCCGAGTCGGCGAGATCGGCCAGGGTGCGCGCGACGCGGCGGATGCAATGCGCGCCACGCCCGGTGAGGGAACACCCGTCGACCAGGTCGTGCCACACGGTCGTGGCGTCACCATCGAGCGGCACGAGCTCGGCGAGCGCGCTCGCGGGCACGTGGGCGTTCTGCGCCCATGGGAAGTTCCGATACCGGTCACGCTGCCGTTCGAACGCCGCTTCGACCCCGGCCCGGACGTCGGCGCTGCACTCGCCGGGCGAGTCGTGTGACCCGGGCGCGGTGACCCGGATGCGCAGATCGAAGCGATCGAGGAGCGGCGTGCTCAGGCGGCGCCGATAGCGCGCGATCTGGAGGTCGTTGCATCGACATGCCGGCGGGCCCAGACCGCACGGGCACGGGTTCGAGCATGCGATCAGCTGGAAGGCGGCGGGGAACGTGAGGCTCGCGCCCTGCCG
Source organism: uncultured Actinomycetes bacterium (assembly GCA_963815405.1). GTDB lineage: Bacteria > Actinomycetota > Acidimicrobiia > IMCC26256 > DASPTH01 > CAWFGR01. Next base: position 24,386 of record CAWFGR010000007.1, on the reverse strand, counting down.
CGCGATCCGCACCGCGCGCTCCTCGAGCGGCTGACGCATCGCGTCGAGCGTGCTGGGAGCGAACTCCCCGAGCTCGTCGAGGAAGAGCACGCCACGATGTGCCCACGTCACCTCACCCGGTCGCGGGCGCCCGCTGCCACCACCGACGAGCGCCGGAGTGGAGATCGTGTGGTGCGGCGCGCGGAAGGGTCGGCGCCGGACCAAGGCCTGAACAGGCTGACCGGCGACGGAGCAGATTCGCGTCGCTTCGAGCGCGTCGGCGAAATCGAGTGGAGGGAGGATCGTCGCCAAGCGGCGCGCCAGCATCGTCTTGCCCGTGCCGGGCGGGCCGAACAGCAGCGCGTGATGCGCACCCGCGGCCGCGACCTCGAGCGTGGCGCGAGCGAACGGCAGGCCGCGCACGTCGCGCAGGTCGAGGTCGTCGTCGGGTGTTTCGTCGGGTTCGTGTTGGGTCGGCGGAGGATCCGGCCACTCGGCCTCACCCTTGAGGCATGCTCGAAGCTCGCCCAAGGTCTGCGCACACCGGACGACGATGCCGTCCACGAGTCCGGCCTCGACACCGTTCGCGATGGGCACGACGACCGTCCCGACCCCATGCTTCCGCAGCGCGTCGACGAGCGCGAGCGCACCGGGCACCGGGCGAACGGAACCGTCGAGTCCCAACTCGCCTAGCACCGCGATGCCGTCGATCGCGCCGGCGGGCAGGTCGTCGCCCGCGGCGAGGAGGGCGAGTGCAACGGCGAGCTCCAGCCCGGCACCGCTCTTGCGAAGGCCGCCCGGCGCGAGGTTCACCGTGATCCGGCGCATCGGCCACGTCAGCTCCGACGAGAGCATCGCGGCACGCACGCGTTCCCGCGACTCACGGATGGCAGCATCCGGCAGCCCCACCACGTGGTAGCCGGGCAGTCCGTTCGACACGTGGACCTCGACCCGGACGACCTGACCGGCCATGCCGAGCAACGTCGCGCTCTCGACCGCAGCGAGCACTCCGCACCTCACAGCTCGCGAACCCGAGGGGTTCGGTGAACGGAGGGCGATTCGGCGTCCTCGACCGCGCCGCCAGCATCCACCAACCCTGTGACAGCTACGCCACCCCTGATCTGCCACACTCCGGCGGGCGAAGGGTCGGGCATGCCGTGTCTCATGACGAAGGGCAGGCATCAGGCCGTCAGCGCTGGCGCGCCGAGAGCTGACACGACCCTCTTGGAACAAACACTCCCGGGCGACCTCGCGCTCGGTCCCTGTCCAGCATGGGCACAGACCGACGACGCGCCGGTGTCGATCACGCGACTCATGCGCGCGTTCCACGAGGCAGCGCGCCAGTTCGATCCCAGTCCTTTCGCCTGGAACGAGGAGCTCGCCGATCCTGAGGGAGGCGCGCTCGTGTGCCACAACGATGTGTGTCTCGAGAACGTGATCTTTCGGGACGGGGTTGCGATCGGGTTGATCGACTTCGACTTCGCGGCTCCAGGACGTCCGGAGCACGACCTCGCGCAGCTCGCGAAGATGTGTGTGCCGCTCGAGGATGACCGGAACGGTGCGCGCCTCGGCTGGGAGCCGGCCGACCGACCCGACCGTCTGCGCCTCATCGCCGGCACGTACGGACCCGACGCCCTACGACGCGCCGCGCTCTTCGAGATCGTCGAGCACGACATGGCGACCTCCGGCGAGTTCGTTCGCCGGCACGCGGAGGCCGCTGAACCCGGGTTCGTGCAGTTGTGGAGCGAGGGTGGGGGTGCTGAGTTCTACGAGCACCGCAAGGCCTGGTGGCGGAGCACCGCGGTTGCTTCGAGCACAGCCTGCACTGAGGTGTCCGCACGTCGGAGCTGACGGCGCGGTTCGGGGCCTGGTTGCCTGGCGGGTAACGTCGCGTGACCTCCGGAAAGGGCCGAGGATGGATGTCGCGGAGTGGCGGGCCGACGCCTTCGCCGCGTCCCTCGTAGGGCGCAGTGAGCACACGCGTGCCGTGTACATCCGCGACGTCGACGACTTCGTCACCTGGGTCACTCGCGGAGCGTGCCCCGATCCGGCCTCACTCGATCGGCGGGTCCTCCGCCGATATCTCGCGTATCTCGAAACGCGCGGCTTCGCCCATGCGACGATCGCGCGCAAGGTCGCCGCGCTGCGGGCCTACCTCCGCTTCCTCCGCCGTGGGGGAATCCTCACCGATGATCTGGGCCGCACGCTCCGTACGCCGAAAGGCGCCTCCAAGCTCCCGCGCGTGCTGCGGTCGTCCGAGGCGGAGACGGTCATCGAAGGCATGGCGGTTCCGGACGACGACGCCGGCGTGATGGCGTGGGCGCTCGCCCAGCGCGATCGCGCCGTGGTCGAGGTGCTCTACGGCGCCGGCCTCCGTGTCGCGGAGTGTTGCGGCTTGCGTCGCGGCGACGTCGATGTGCGCCGTGGTCTCGTCACGGTGCTCGGCAAGGGGGCGAAGATCCGGCGGGTCCCGCTCGGTGAACCGGCGCGCGAAGCGGTCTCGGAGTGGCTGCGCGATGGGCGGTCGGTGCTTGCGGCAGTGGGGGAGCCGACCGAAGCGGTGTTCTTGAACCGGCGGGGTCGTCCGCTCTCCACCCGGGACGCCCGGCGCATCGTCGCCCGGCTCTGCGGGCCCGATCTTCGCCCGCTCCACCCCCATGCGCTTCGCCACGCCTACGCTACGCACCTGCTCGAGGGCGGGGCCGATCTACGTGCGGTCCAAGAGCTGCTCGGGCACGCCGACCTCGCTACGACCCAGATCTACACCCATGTCACCCGCGACCGCTTGCGGTCGGTGTACGACGCGAGCCACCCCCGTGCCTGAAGACACCACGACAACTGCGGTCGACCCTTTGTGGTCCGAGTACAAGACGACCGGCACGCGCGACGCGCGTGAGCGGCTGATCCTGCACTACTCGCCGCTGGTGAAGTTCGTCGCCGGCCGTGTTGCCGCCGGTCTGCCTCACAGCATCGAGCAGGCCGACCTCGTCAGCTACGGGATCTTCGGGCTGATCGACGCGATCGACAAGTTCGATCCCGAGCGCGGCTTCAAGTTCGAGACGTACGCGATCTCGCGCATCAAGGGCGCGATCATCGACGAGCTGCGTTCGATCGACTGGGTGCCGCGCTCCGTGCGCGCCAAAGCACGCGCGATCGAGCGCGCGTACTCGAAGCTCGAGAACGAGTTGCGCCGTAGTCCGGGCGACAGCGAGGTCGCGGCGGAGCTCGGCTTCAGCGAGCCCGAGCTCGCGCAGGTGCTGTCGCAGATCTCGTTCACCGGTCTCGTCGCGCTCGACGACCTGCTGGCTGCAGGGTCGTCCGATCGCAGCGGGTCCGCCACCGTGGGCGACACGATCGCCGATCGCGCGTACGACCCGGTCGAAGCGTTCGAGGTCGACGAGATGAAGCATCTGCTCGCCGACGCGATCAATCGCATGCCGGATCGCGAACGGCTCGTGCTCACGCTCTACTACTACGAAGGCTTGACACTCGCCGAGATCGGCGACGTCCTCGGTGTCACCGAGAGCCGCGTCTGCCAGATCCACACGAAGGCCATCCTCCAGCTGCGCTCCCGCCTGGCCGAGCCCGAGCGCGAGCCCGGTCCCGTCCGGTACTGAGGCACCCGCCGCGCGACGCACCCTGTTCGCGCGGCGATTGCTCCGCTACAGTCCACGCTTCTCCCCGTCGCGTCGTGCACGCGTGTTCGCGGCTGCTGGGCTCGACGGCGGTTCGCACCGCTCTTCCCCTGAGGCTCTCGTGCCCGTCGGGAGGACGCGATGTTGCTTGGTCCAGGTTCCTCGGCCCCCGCGCGCGGTCGTTGGTGCTCGTGGCCGCTCGTGCTGCTCACCACCGCCGCGATCGTCGCTCGTGCCGGCACCGCGACCGCGGCGGAGAACGGGCGCAGCCCGTGGATGTTCCCCGTCGAAGGCGCGGTCGTCCGGCCGTTTGTCGAGCCGGCGGGCCCGTACGGGCCGGGCCATCGCGGCGTCGATCTCGCCGCGGCCACGGGCACCGCGGTCCACGCTGCGAACGACGGTGCAGTCACCTTTGCCGGACAGGTCGCGGGGAGGCTGCATGTCGTCGTCCTCCACGCGAACGGGATCCGCACCTCGTACTCGTTCCTGAGCAGCGTGAGCGTGGTGGCCGGGGCGCAGGTGCACCGCGGTGACGTGCTCGGCGCGGCGGGAGGCGTCGATGCCGACAGCGGGCACGACGGCTCGGTGCTGCACTTCGGCGTCCGCGTCGGCGATCGCCATGTCGATCCGATGCTGCTGCTCGAGCCGCTCGACCTGGCCGCCGTCGTCCGCCTCGTTCCCGTCGATCCGGTGCCCGAGGGGTCCTGGTCTCCGGCGAGCGAGCGCCGGGCGCTCGTCCAATCCCTTTCGCTCCCCGAGCCCGGCAACCTTGCGGTGCCAGCGCCCGACGACGACGCGCACGGCTGCTCCGGCGGGATCCCGGTCATCGGTGGAGCGGTCGACGCGGTCTGCACCGTGACCTCGGCGGGTGCCCACGAGGCGGGCGTCGCGCTCGACGCAGCCGGTGACCAGCTCCACCAGCTGACCGGCATCGACGCGCACCTTTCGCAACAGCTGCGCGCGCTCGCCGGCCACGCCGTCGACCTCGTCCGGGCCGTGGGTCCCCGGATCGCGCGCTCGATGCTCGAGACGCCCCTCGGTCAGCTCGTGCAGGACTTCGTCGAGATGGGGGAGCGCTTCGTCGCCACCCGCAACGCGGAGTGCACCCACGACGCACCACCGGCCGACGGCTCGGGCGGCTCCGCGCACCGCGTGATGGTCGTCGCCGGAATCAACAGCAGCGGCGCCGCCGGCGACAAGGGGCCGACCAATCGCCTCGACGTCCAGGCGCTGGGCTACGAGCGCACCGGCGAGGTGCGGTATTTCTCGTACGCGGCCGACGGCGGGCGCTACGGCGCGCAGCAGACCTACGGAGACCTCATGGCTGTCGCCCAACGGCTCGGCGAGCAGCTGCGCGACATGCAGCGCGACGAGCCCGGCCGCGAGGTCGACCTCATTGCGCACTCCCAGGGGGGCGTCGTCGTCGACCTCTTCCTGACGCAGATCTACGAGGCTGCCGAGCGCTCGTACCCACCGCTCGGAACCGTGGTCACCCTGTCGTCGCCCCATCAGGGCGACCCGGCCGCGGCGGCCGCGGTACGGGTGCACTCCGCTCCCATCGGGCACGTGCTCACCGACGATCTCGACTCGCTCCACCTCCCGCTGGTGCCGCCGGTGTCGAGCCCCGCCGTGCGCCAGCTCGCCGAAGGCTCCCCACTCATGGACCACCTCTGGGAGCGTCACCTTCCGGAGCACGTCGACTTCACGACCATCGGCACGTCGGAGGACTACGTCGTCCCCGCCAACCGCATCTCGGTGCCTGGCGCGCAGGAAACGGTCGTCGGCGTCGAGTCACCATCACCCCACACCGCGATCCTCACCGACCCCGATGCACTCCGCGCGGTCCGCGCCGCGTTGGAAGGGAACGCACCTCCCTGTGTAGGGCTGGTCACCGCACTGCGCTCGTCCGTGGCGCCGGTCGTCATCACGCGGGCGACCGAGAACCTGGGCATCGCGGCGTCGAAGGTCCTGACGGGGGCGCGCCGGTGATGCGCTCGAGGAGTGGTCGCCGCGCCGCGCGTCTCACCGCGCTTTCACTGGTCATGGTGCTCCTGGTCGTGGAAGCGGGCCCGGCGGGCGCGCGCCGCGGGCCGCGGGCACGGGCGTCGCGCGCGGTGATGTGGTCGGCACCGTTGCGTGCGGAACCGTGGGGCCTCGCGACCGACGACACCGTCGTGGTCGCGACGAGCGACCTCGGCGACGTCGAGGCGTTCACCCCCGCCGGCCGGCCGCTGTGGTCCACCAAGGTCGATCACATCGTCGGCGGCGATCCCGCGCTCGATGTGCAGCACGTCTTCGTCGCTACGGAGGCCGCGATCGTCGCGTTCGATCGGACGAGCGGCCGGCGGTTCTGGGCCGCGGTGCTCGGCATCCCGTTGCGTCGCGTTGCCTTCGCCGGCGGCGCGGTGTTGGCGAGCAGCGACGATGGTCGGTTGCTGGCGCTCGACCCCACGAGCGGCGCGGTCCGCTGGTCGGTGCGCTACGACGGCGCCGTCATTGCTCCGCCGGTTGCCGACGCGGGGGGCAACGTCGTCGCCACGTGGCACCTCAGCGACACCCCGACGGTCCGCAGCCTCGATCGCGCCACCGGGGCGCTGCGATGGGAGACGCCGACCGGTCCGTACAGCGCGGCGCCGGCGGTCGCGGGCCGTACGGTCGTGATCGCCGAAGGCGATGGTGACTACCACGCGCAGGTCCGCGCCCTCGACGCCGGCTCGGGGACCCAGCTCTGGGCCAGCGCCGTCGACGCGTCGTTCGAGTCGGGGGTTACGCCGGGCGTGAGCGGTTCCGACGTCGTGGTCGTCGACCACTTCGGCATGGTCACGCTGCTCGACCTGGCCAGTGGTCGGATGGGCTGGCAGACGCCGCTGGATCGTCCCGTGCTCTGGACCCGCATCCTCATCACCGACCAGGCCGTGGTCCTCACCACGTGGGCCCGCGACCTCGTGACCATCGATCGGCACACGGGCCGGGTCCGGTCCGCGGTCCAGCCGGGCGGGCCCGGCGGCGTGCCGCTCGCGATCGCGCCGCTCGGCGCGACCCGCCCGTCCGGGATCGTCGTCGTGCTGCGCCGCACCGACCCACCCCGCATCGAGGCGCGCCGCCAGCGCTGAGCGGAGTGGGGGATCGTGGCCGGGAGGTCCCCGGAGGTCGACCGCTACACTCGACCCCGACTCGTTCTCTGGAACGGGATCACGCACGCCCGCATTCCGAGGTCGTCACGGCACGCCGCGACGCCAGCGGGCGGAGGACCAACCGAGGAGCCGCCGTCCCGGCCGGTGCCCGCGTGGCATCGGGCTCGACGGCGCACGAGCGGAAGGACGCATCGTGCCCGAAGCCGTCGTCACCATGAAGCAGCTGCTAGAGGCCGGAGTGCATTTCGGCCACCAGACCCGGCGCTGGAACCCGAAGATGAAGCGCTTCATCTTCGGTGAGCGCAACGGGATCTACATCATCGATCTCCAGCAGTCGCTGGAGCGGATTGACACCGCCTACAAGTTCGTGCGCGGCACGGTCGAGCGTGGCGGCACGGTGCTCTTCGTGGGCACCAAGAAGCAGGCGCAGGAGCCGGTCCAGAAGCAGGCCGAGCGGGCGAACATGCCCTACGTGAACTACCGGTGGCTCGGCGGCATGCTCACCAACTTCCAGACGGTCCACTCGCCGCGTCGCGAAGCTGCGCGAGCTCGAGCACCAGGTGAAGTCGGGCGAGACCGAGCAGATGATCAAGAAGGAAGGCCTCAAGGTCAAGCGCGAGGTCGAGAAGCTCGATCGCAACCTCGGTGGGATCCGCACGCTCGAGCACGCGCCCGATGCCATCTTCGTGATCGACACCAAGAAGGAGCACATCGCGGTCACCGAGGCCAACCGCCTCGGCATCCCGGTGATCGCCGTGGTCGACACCAACTGCGACCCCGACGTGATCGACTACGTGATCCCCGGCAACGACGACGCGATCCGCTCGGCCAATCTGATGTGCCGGATCATCGCCGACGCCGTCCTCGAGGGCCGCTGGCTCAACCAGCGGAAGAACGCGCGTCCGGGCACGCGGGCCGAGGACGCCAAGCCCGAGCCGACGAGCGCGCCCCGCACCGTCGACCCCGAGGAGCAGGCACGGCGGGCCGAAGAGCAGCAGCGGGCCCGCAACGCGGCCGCGGCCGCGCAGGTTGAGCGTGAGCAGCGCGCCGCCGCCGCCAAGGCCGCCGGAGCCACCGCCACCGAGGAGGCCGCGCCCGTGGCCGACGCGCCAGAGCTCACGGAGGAAACGGAGCGAGGCGCGGCCAATGGCTGAGATCGCAGCGAAGGACGTCGCGTCGCTGCGCCGGGCCACCGGCGCGGGGATGATGGACTGCAAGAAGGCGCTCGAGGCCTGCGAAGGCGACCTCGAAGCGGCGATGGACTGGCTACGCGTCAAGGGCCTTGGCAAGGCGGGCAACCTCGCTGAGCGCGAGGCGAACGAGGGAGCGGTCGACGTCGTCGTCGAGGGTGGTGTCGGCGTGATCGTCGAGCTCACCTGCAACACCGACTTCGTCGCGAAGGGCGACGAGTTCACGAGCACCGTCGCCGAGTTGGCGCGACTGGCCGTCACGTCGGGCACCGCCCAGCTCGCCGACCTCCCGTTCCGGGGCTCGACTGTCGCCGAGACGCTGACCCAGATGGCCGCGAAGCTCGGTGAGAACGTCGGGCTGGGCCGGGTCGTGCGTCTCGAGTCCCCCGACGGTCTCCTCGATGGCTACAAGCACCTCCAGACGGGGCGCGGGGTGATCGGCGTGCTGGTCGAGCTCGGCGGGGTCGACCCGGCGAACGAGCAGGCGCGCGAGGTCGCGCACGAGATCGCGCTCCACGCGGTCGTGGACCGCGCCCACGTACCTGCACCGCGACGAGGTGCCGGCCGACGTCGTCGAGCGCGAGCGCGCCGTGATGGAGGAGAAGAGCCGCAGCGAGGGCATTCCCGAAGCGAAGCTCCAGGGCGCGGTGCAGGGCCGGCTGAACGCGTTCTTCAAGGAGGTCGTGCTGCTGGAGCAGCCGACCACGAAGGACCCGAAGGTCACGATCGCGAAGCTCGTCGAGGGGCTGGGCTCGGGAGCGACGGTCCGGCGGTTCGCCCGCGTCAAGGTGGGCGGCGAATAGCGTCGAGCGAGCCCGAGATAGCGTCCAGCAGCCCAGATTGCGGCAGCCCAGATTGCAGCAGCCCAGGCTGCAGCAGCAAGGAGACGGTGTGACCGGCAGCCGCTTCCGGCGAGTCGTGCTCAAGCTGTCGGGGGAGGCGTTCGCCGATCCCGCGACGGGGTACGGGATCGACGCCTCGGTGGTGCAACGCATCGCCGAGGAAGTCGCCCAGGCTCGGGGCGAGCTCGGCGTCGAGATCGCCGTCGTCGTCGGTGGCGGGAACATCTGGCGCGGCATGTCCGGCGCGACGCGTGGCATGGACCGTGCCCGGGCCGACTACATGGGCATGCTCGCGACCGTGATCAACGCGGCTCGTGCTGCAGGACGCGCTCGAGTCCGTCGACCAACCGACCCGCGTGCAGACCGCCATCGCGATGGCGCAGGTCGCGGAGCCCTTCATCCCCCGACGGGCGACCCGCCACCTCGAGAAGGGTCGGGTCGTGGTCTTTGCCGCGGGGACGGGTAACCCGTACTTCACGACCGACACGACTGCGGCGTTGCGGGCGGCGGAGATCGGCGCCGAGGCCATCTTGAAGGGCACGCACTCGGGGGTCGACGGGGTCTACAGCGCCGATCCCCGGCTGGATCCGGCGGCGGTGAAGCTGCTCGAGGTGAGCCACTTCGAGGTCCTCAACCGCGGCCTGAAGATCATGGACTCGACGGCGATCACGTTCTGCATGGACAACGAGCTGCCGATCATCGTCTTCGACGTCACGAAGCCCGGCAACATCAGGCGTGCGCTGATCGGCGAGCCCATTGGCACACTCGTCAGCCCCGGAGCGCGAGCATGACCAGTGACGCGGATGATCAGTGGAGGCTCCGGTGAGTGACGACGACTCGATGCAGAAGATGGTGATCGAGGACGCGCACGACAAGATGCGCAAGGCCGTCACCCACCTGCAGTCGGAGTTCGCGTCGGTGCGCACGGGTCGTGCGGTTCCGGCGCTGGTCGAGAAGTTGCGCGTCGACTACTACGGCAGTGAGGTGCCGTTGCAGCAGCTGGGCGGCATCTCCGTGCCGGACCCGCGGGTGTTGGTGATCTCGCCGTACGACAAGGGCGCGCTGAAGGCGATCGAGAAGGCGATCCAGGGGAGCGACCTCGGCATCAACCCCTCGAACGACGGCCAGCTGATCCGGCTCGTGTTCCCCGAGCTCACCGAGGAGCGGCGCAGGGACCTCGTCAAGGTGTGCAAGCACCGCGCCGAGGAGGGTCGCGTCGCGGTCCGGAACGTTCGCCGCCAGGCCCGCCACGACCTCGAGGGCCTCGAGCGCGACGGCGAGCTCTCCAAGGACGACCTTGAGCGCATCGAGAAGGACCTCGAGCGCCAGACCCACGACGTCGTCGCCGAGATCGACACCATGCTCCACCACAAGGAGCAGGAGCTCCTCGAGATCTGAGCTGCCTGCTCGGATCCCCGTGCGCCCCGCCTCGCGGGGCTCGACCGGTCTAGCCTGGTGAGGCCGACCTCCGGAGGTAACCCGTGCCCGATCGGCTCGACGATGACCGCGAGTTCCCCGAAGAGCACACCCCGACCGAGGGCGTGCGGATCCTGGGGGCGCAACAAGCGGACGTAGCGGCAGGCTGGACCCAGGACCCGCGCGATGCGGAGCCCCCGCGTCGCTCGCGGCGGCGCCCCACGCCGGAGGAGCCGGTGGAGGCCCCCGCGGCGCGCTTCCCGCTTCCCGCCTCGCGGGCGAACCCGTCCCCGGAGCCTCCGATGGCCCGACCGCTCGACGAGGAACCGGTGCGGCAGTGGCGCCCGCAACCCGTCGAACCCATGCCGCTCCCGCACTGGACCGAGCCGCCCACGGGCGAGGTGCCGCGCATCGCCGACGATGAGGGCTTGGGCTCCGAGCCGGAGCCCGCGTGGATGTCGATGACGGGGAGCCAGCCCCGGTTCCGCTCCGACGCCGGGTCCTGGAGTGACACCGGCTTCGAGGACGACTTCAAGGACGACCGCACCTCGATCGGCGCGCTGGTCGAGGCGGAGCACGTTCCCGAGGACGAAGCGTTCGCAGCAGCCGTCGCCGCCCGACGCTCGCCGCGCCGTCACCAGCCTGCCGCGTCGAGCGGCCGCAAGCGCCCGCGCGACCGCGCCCCACCGCCGGCGACGGTGGTGGGCGGCGCTGCCTGTCGCGTCCGACACCCTCGCGTACGCGTGCAGTGACGGGGGCGGTCGTGGCCGCGATCGCGTTCCTCGGTTCGCGCTCGGTCCTGCGGCAACGGCCGTGCTCGCATCGGTCGTCGTCGCGCTGTGCTCCTTCGAGCTCTACGAGAGCCTGCGCCGCTCAGGCTTTCATCCCGCGACCCTGCTCGGCCTGCTCGGCTCGGTGTCGCTGATCGGCATCGCGTACAACCACGGCGAGCGGGCGTTCCCCCTCGTGAGCGCGCTCGTCGTTGTGTTCACCTTCGTGTGGTTCCTGGTCCGGGTGGTCCCGGCGCGGCCGGTGGTGAACATCGGCATCACGCTGTTGGGGTACAGCTGGATCGGTGTGCTCGGAGGGTTCGCGGGACTGTTGCTCGCCGCGCCCAACGGAGTTGGCCTCATGATCGGGCTGGTGCTCTGCGTCGTGGCGTACGACGTCGCCGGTTACTTCGTGGGTGCGAGCATGGGCCACCGACCACTGGCCCCCGACGTGTCGCCGAACAAGACCGTCGAGGGTCTCGTGGGTGGGACCGTCGCGTCGATCGTGATGGGTCTCGTCGTCTCGAAGGTCATCGGGCTGCACCCGTGGACCGACGCCGGCGACGGCCTGCTGCTCGGTGTCGTCGTCGCGGTGTTCGCGCCCCTCGGCGACCTCTGCGGTCGTTGGTCAAGCGCGACCTCAACCTCAAGGACTTCGGTCAGCTGTTGCCCGGGCACGGGGGAGCGCTCGATCGCTTCGACGCGTTCCTCTTCTGCCTGCCCGCGGTCTACTACCTCGCGCTGGCGCTCAACATCGTCTGATGCCGCGCCGCGTGATCATCCTCGGGTCGACGGGCTCCGTCGGCACGCAGGCGCTCGAAGTAGTGCGGGGGCACCGGAGCGAGTACGAGGTGGTCGCGCTCGCGGCCGGGCGTAACGCTGCGCTGCTCGCCGAGCAGGCCGCGGAGTTCGGCGTCGACCCCGACTTGGCGGTCACGTGTGACGGGGCACCCGAACGCCTCGCCGAGCTCGCCGCGCATCCCGACGTGGACGTGGTGCTCAACGCCGTCGTCGGCTTCGCCGGGTTGCCGGCGACCCTCGCTTCGCTCGAGCAGGGGAAGCGCCTCGCGCTCGCCAACAAGGAGAGTCTGATCGCGGGTGGTCCCGTCGTTGCTGCGGCGCGAGCTCGAGGCGGCGGCGAGATCGTGCCCGTCGACAGCGAGCACTCTGCGCTGTTCCAGGCATTGCGCTCTGGTGCGATGCGCGAGGTACGCCGCTTGATCCTCACCGCGAGCGGTGGACCGTTTCGGGGCATGACGCGTGCCGAGCTCGCGCTCGTCACCATCGCCGATGCGTTGAAGCACCCCACCTGGCAGATGGGCGCCAAGATCACGATCGACTCGTCCACGCTCATGAACAAGGGGCTGGAGGTGATCGAGGCCCACGAGCTGTTCGGCGTCGGCTTCGACCGTATCGACGTCGTGGTCCACCCGCAGTCGGTCGTGCACGGCATGGTCGAGTTCACCGACGGCGCGACCATCGCCCAGCTCTCCATGCCCGACATGCGACTCCCGATCGGCCTCGCGCTCGGCGCGCCCGACCGCCTCGACGAGGCGTTCGGCGCGATCGACTGGACGACCCTGTCGTCGCTCAGCTTCGAGACGCCGGATGCCGATGCATTCCCGTGCCTCGGCCTCGCCTACGCCGCGGGCCGCGCCGGCGGGCGCGCCGGCGGTGTTGAGTGGGGCCAATGAGGTCGCGGTGGAGTCGTTCCTCCAAGGTCGGATCCCGTGGACGGCGATCGCCGACGTCGTCGGGGCCGTGCTTCACCAGGGAACCGGGAACGTTCGCGACGTCGACGACGTTCTCGAAGCCGATCGGGTTGCGCGTGAGCGCGCCCATGGCGCGATCGACCAGCGTGCCGCCTGACGACAGACGGGTTGTGATGTCCTGATGCAGGATCCCTTCGAGCAACACACGGCCGAGATCGGCCGAGCCGTCGCCGCACGGCTGTTGCTCGCGGGTGTCGTTGGCGTCGTGCTGCTGGCGATCTTCGATTCGGGCGCGCGGACGCCGATCGTGCTGATCGTGGGGATCATCGCGATGGTCATGCTCCACGAGGCCGGTCACTACATCGCCGCCCGGCGCACGGGCATGAAGGTCAGCGAGTTCTTCCTCGGCTTCGGGCCGCGAATCTGGTCGTTCCGTCGCGGCGAGACGGAGTACGGCGTGAAGGCGCTGCCGCTCGGCGGCTACGTCCGGATCGTCGGCATGCACAACCGCGAGCAGGTCGATCCGTCCGACGAGCCCCGTACCTATCGTCGACAGCGTCGCCCGCAGCCGGCTGATCGTCGTGCTCGCGGGAGTGACGGTCAACATCCTCCTCGCGTTCCTCTTGCTCTCCGTCATGGTGGCGGGGCGGGGCCGGATCGCCGACGGCGTCACCACGACGGTCGCCGCGCTCGACACCGCAGAGCGCCGCAGTCGCGGCCGGCCTCCGGCCCGGCGATCACATCGTCGCGATCGACGGCAATCGCATCTCGGGATGGACCGAGCTCAAGCACGCGATCGAGCGCCGCGCGGGCGTCGAGACCCAGATCACCGTCGAGCGACACGGCCAGCGGGAGACGCTCACCGCGACGCCGGAAACGCGCGCCGGCCAGGGCTTCCTCGGCGTCTCGCCGTCGACGGCGTTTCGGTCCATCGGGCTGACGACGGCGGTGCCGGAGGCGTTCCGTCTTGTCGGCGACATGAGTGTCGGCACGGCGAAGGGAATCGGCCGGCTGTTCACGCCGTCGGGAGTCGAGCAATACAGCAAGAACTTCTCGTCCGACGCGCCGAAGGCGGGTTCGCCCGCGGATCTCGAACGTCCCCGGTCCTTGGTCGGGAATCGTCGACCAGGGCAGCCAGCTCTTCGCGGCGACGTGTGGGCGCTGATGGGCTTGCTCGGCGCCATCAGCCTCGTGCTCGCGCTGTTCAACGTGATCCCGCTGCTGCCCTTCGACGGCGGTCATGCGGCGATCGTCGTCTACGAGTCGGTCGCCTCACGGCTACGGCCCGCGAGGTGCGTGTCGACTACCGAAGATGCAGCCCGTCGTGGTGGTGGTGCTGGGGCTCCTCCGACCCTCGGGCTCTCGCGCGATGTTCCTCGACGTCCGGCAGGCGCTCGGCCAGTAGCGGTCGCCTACCCTGTCGCGGCGTGGGCACTGACCTCGAGCGCTCGGATCCCACGCGTCGGTCGACGTCGGGCCTGTCCCCATCGGTGGTGGCACGCCGATCTCGGTGCAGTCGATGACGACGACGAAGACCGCAGACGTCGACGCCACGCTCGCGCAGATCTACGCGCTCGCCGCCGCGGGCTGCGACATCGTGCGCTGCACGTGCAACGAGGAAGCCGCGGCCGGGGCTCGCACAGATCGTGCCGCGATCGCCGGTGCCGATCGTTGCCGACATCCACTTCCAGTACACGCTCGCGCTGGCAGCCATCGAAGCGGGCGTGCAGGCGCTGCGTCTGAACCCGGGCAACATCCGCAAGCCGGACCACATCAAGCTCGTCGCGTCGGAGGCGAAGGACCGAGGCCTGCCGATCCGCATCGGCGTCAACGCCGGCAGCCTCGATCCCGACATCGCCGAGCGCTACGGCGGGCCCACGCCCGAAGCGCTCGTGGCGTCCGCGGCAGCGTGAGCTCGCGTACTTCGCGGAGGTGGGCTTCGAGGACGTCAAGATCTCGGTGAAGTCATCGAGCGTGCCCACCATGATCGAGGCCTACCGGCAGCTCGCCGACACCGTCGACTCTCCGTTGCACCTCGGCGTCACCGAGGCGGGGCCGCCGCCCGGAGGGCTCGTGAAGTCGACCGCAGGGATCGGCACGCTGCTCGCGGAGGGGATCGGCGACACGATCCGCTTCTCGCTGACGGCCGACCCCGTCGAGGAGGCGAAGGCGGGCCGTCAGCTGCTCGAAGCGTTGGGCCTCCGAGACCGCAAGGGCCTCGATCTCATCGCGTGCCCGTGTGTGGGCGGGCCGAGGTCGACGTGATCCGCGTCGCCCGTGAGGCGCAGGAGGCGCTCGAGGACCGCAAGATTCCGTTGCAGGTTGCCGTGATGGGTTGTGTCGTCAACGGTCCGGGCGAGGCGCGCGAGGCGGACCTCGGGATCGCCGCCGGGCGCGGCAAAGGCCATCTCTTCGTGCGCGGCAAGGTCGTGCGCGTTGTGCCGGAGGACCAGATGGTCGAAGCCCTCGTTGCCGAGGCCGAGCGCATCGTCGCCGAAGGCATCGACGCTCGGCTCGCCGCGGCCGACGCCTCCGCCGAGGCGGAGGCGTCGGCCGCGCACGCGAGAGCTTGTCGAGATCCAAGGCGTCGACGTCAACCACGCGTCAGAACGCATCGAGCGCATCCGCAGCCTCGAGCGCTGACTCCGGCGCGCGGGTGATCCCCCCGCGGTCAGCGAACGACCACGCGGTCGTCGGTCGAGAAGATTTCCTCGATCCGACTCTGGTCCGGGCAGACGGCACTCGCTCGATAACGTCGACTCGTGGCGGAGACGGACTCGGTGGCGGGGGAGTCGACGAGTCCCGAGGAGGCGATTGGCCGGCCGCTCGAACGTCCTGCCGGCGCTTGGGTGTCGTTGCGGCATCCGGAGTACGCGCGCATGTGGGGTGCCCAGCTCGTCTCCAACATCGGCACCTACATGCAGCTCGCCACCGTCCCGTTCGTGCTCGACCACTTGACGGGCTCGACGCTGTGGGTGGGGCTCGGGATCTTCGCCTCCTTCTTTCCCGTGGTGCTGATCGGCCCGCTGGGCGGATCGCTCGCCGATCGCCACCCCCGCCGCAACGTGTTGTTGTGGTCGCAAGGCGTGATGATGATCGGCGCGACCGCGCTCTGGCTCGTCTGGATCACCGGCGCCGCGACGCCCGGTGTTGTCATCGCGTGCGTCGCGGTCACCGGCTTCGGCAACGGGGTCGTCTCACCGGCGTGGAACTCGTTCGTTCCCGAGCTCGTGCCCTCCGAGCACATGTTGAACGCGGTGCGTCTCAGCCTGGCGCAGGTCTACGCGTCGCGTGCCGTCGGCCCCGCGATCGCGGGTGCGGTGCTGGCGGGTTGGGGTGCCGGCGCGGCGTTCCTCACCAATGCGCTCTCGTTCGTGGTCGTGATCGTGGCGCTGTTCACGGTGGCCGCGAAGCCGGTAGGCCCCGCAGCTAGGGCCGCGGCGAAGGGGGCGTTCCGCGACACGCTCGCGTACGCGTGGCGGCGTCGCGCCCTCATCCTCGCGATCGTCTCGATCGTCTTCTACTCGCTCTTCGGTGGAGCCATGATGCAGCTCGCCGAGCCGTTCGCCCGCCACGTGTTCCACGTCGGCGCCGGCGCGTACGGCGTGATGGTCGCGGTCGGGGGTGCGGGCGCCTTCTGCTCGGCGATCGTCGTGCTCCTGATCGGCGACCGGGTGCGACGATCGGTGCTCACCCTCATCGGCCTCGCGATCTTCCTCGCGGCGCAGGCACTCTTCGGTGCTGCCCCCGGCTACGCGCTCGGCCTCACGGCCCTGGGCCTCATGGGCGTGGGCTCCGTGGTGATCACCACGTCACTCACGACCTCGGTGCAGGCGATTGTGGATCCCGACTACCGCGGCCGTGTCATGGGTCTGCTGATCATCGGGATCAATGCCGGCATCCCACTCGGCACGATGCTCGCGGCGACAACCTCGGAGGTCATCGGGTTGCGCACGACGGTGCTGGCTGGGGGTGCCGTGTTGCTCGCGTATGCCCTGCTCGGTGTGTTCTGCTTCGACCGGTTCCGCTCGCTCGACGGCGACCGCGGCGGACGCCTCGCAGCAGGTGTGGCTAGGAGAGCGGCGTAGGGGTCCAGCCGTGGAGGCCGCACTCGAGCTTGCCCGTGCCGGCCCAGCGTCCGGAGCGCGGGTCCCCGCCCTCGGCGACGGGCTTCGTGCACGGCCAGCAGCCGATCGACGGGTAGCCGCGGTCACGCAAGGGGTGCAGAGGGAGCCCGCGATCGCGTACGTAGTCGTCGATCTCGTCGTGGTTCCAGATCGCCAGCGGGTTCACCTTCACGATGCCGCGGCCGATGTCGAGCCCGACGACCGGAGCGTTCTTCCGCGTCGATGCTTCGTCACGACGCAGGCCGGTCAACCAGGCGGCCTTGCCGTCGAGCGCACGCGCGAGCGGCTCGACCTTGCGCATCTCGCAGCACGAGTCGGTGTCGACCTGCCACAGGTCGTCCTTCGGCACGAGCGGCTCGATCACGCGCAGGTTGAGGTCGTAGCGCTCCCTGACCTGCTCGACGTACCACAACGTCTCGGCGAAGTGGTACTGCGTGTCGAGGAACACGACCTCGATGTCGGGCGCGACCTGCATCGCGACGTCGATGAGCACGCAGTCCTGGAACGACGCGGCGAGCACGCAGGTGTCGCCGAAGCGCTCCCAGGCCCAGCGCACGATCGACGACGCCGGGGCGTGCTCCAACCGGGCCGCGACCTCGACGAGCTCCTCCAGGGAGGGGATGTCGAGGTCGTGCTGCGAGGGGGGAACGGCGCGGAGGGCCTGGGTCACGTGGCGCACTCGCTGTCGCCGACCTGCGCTTCGTAGGGGCCGGTCTCGTCGAAGTCGATGTAGAGGTCGGGCGCGACCGCGGGCTCGGGGAACTCGTCGAGCTCCTTCAGCGTGGCGCCGACCGCGGCTGCACCACCGGACCGGGCGAGCCACATCCCGAACGTCTCGCCCGCGGTGCGCTCGCCGGCGAAACGGCCGACGACGCGGACGACAGCCTCCGAGGCGCGCTTGGCGGGCAGCTTGAGCGCACGTTCGCCGAAGTCGATCTCGGTGTCGCCCACGCGCCCGCCGAGCAGCATCTGGTAGCCGGGGGCGGCGCGTCCGTGGGCGCGGCGCTCGAGGCCCATGAACCCGATGTCGGCGATGTGGTGCTGGCCGCAGGAGTTGGTGCAGCCCGAGATGTTGACGCGCACGCCACCGACCTCTGCGAGGCCGGCCTTCTCGAGTGCCTCGCCGATGTCGGCGGCGAGGCCGCGCGACTGCGTGACCGCGAGGTTGCAGGTGTCGGCACCGGGGCACGACACGACGTCGCGGGCGAGCTCGGCACCGGCTTCGGCCATGCCGATGTCGGCGAGACGTTGGTGGAGCTCGGGCAGCTGCTCCTCGGTGAGGCCGCGCAGCACGAAGTTCTGCCGGTTCGTGATGCGGATCTCGACGCCGAAGTCGCGCTGGAGCTGCGCGAGGTCGAGGAACTGCTGCTTGGTGATGTCACCCAGCCGGCAGTAGGCGTACGCGCTGACGGTTCCGTTGGCGCGACCCCGCACGACGTTCGCGGTGTCCCACTTCTGGAACGGGCTCAGCCCGACGAAGTCGACCGGGTTGGTCTGGAACCGGTTGAGCCCGCCGTCGGCCGCGACCGAGGTGCCGATGCCGGCCGGGGCATCGCCCGCTTCTGCGACGACCGTCGGGATGCCGCGGGGGTAGGTGGCCGACGCGGGGAGGAACTTGCGCTCCTTGAAGATCCGCTCGCGCAGCTCGTCGATTCCCATGGTGTCGACGAGCCATTTCATGCGGGCGCGCAGCTTGTTGTCGCGGTTGCCGTAGTGGTCCTGCACCCGCAGCATCGCCTCGATCGTGGGGAGCAGGTCCTCGCGCGAGGTGAACTCCTCGAGCGCGAGCGCCGGGTGGGGGTTCGCGCCGAGGCCTCCGGCCATGAAGATGCGGAAGCCGGCTTCGACCGTGCCGTCGGGCCGCGGCTGGTTGACCGCGATCACGCCGACGTCGTTGAACATGGCCTGGCCGCAGTCGGTCGCGCAGCCGGAGAAGTTGATCTTGAACTTGCGGGGGAGCCGCTGCGCGAGCGGGTTGCGGAGGAAGTGCTGGTAGGTCGCTTCGGCCCATGGCGAGATGTCGAGCACCTCGTAGGGGCACGCGCCGGCGAGATGGCAACCGGTGACGTTGCGCACCGTGTCGCCGCATGCCTCGCGGCTCGTGAGCCCGACCGACGCGAGGAGTCGCAGCACCTCGGGGGTCTGATCGAGCTGTACGAAGTGGAACTGCACGTTCTGGCGGGTGGTGAGGTGACCCCAGCCGCGCGAGTACGTCTCGCTGATGTAGGCGAGCATCTCGAGCTGGTCGGGCTCGACCTTCCCGTAGGGGACCTTCACCCGCACCATCTGGTGGTGGCCGCCCTGGCGCTGGCCGTAGATGCCCTGGTTCAGCCGGAAGACGCGGAACACGTCCTCGTCGATCTCGCCTGCGAGGTACCGGCGGACGCCGTCCTCGAAGACGCCGATCTCGGCCTCCACTGCGGGGTCCAGCGGCTGGGCGCGCAGGTCTCGCACATCGATCGCCATATCCGACAACGTTATCGGATTTTGCCCCGAAATACCAGCGCCGAAGTCGGGAATCTTGCCCCGGGGCACGACCATCGCGAGCAGGAAGACGGTTCTCGTCGCCGGGAACCTTCACGGTCGTCGCAGCGTCTGATCGCTAGCCTCGCCTGCATGCCCGCGGCGCCCGTGCTCACTCCTCGAGCGGTCGACTTTCCGCGCTGGTACCAGGAGCTGCTGAACAAGGCAGAGCTCGCGGAGAACGGGCCGGTCCGCGGCACGATGGTCATCCGGCCGTATGCGTACGCGATCTGGGAGCGCATGCAGGCCGAGGTCGACGCCCGGATCAAGCGCTGCGGCGCGGAGAATGCGTACTTCCCGCTCTTCATCCCGCAGTCCTACCTGCAGCGCGAGGCCGAGCACGTCGAAGGCTTCAGCCCCGAGCTGGCGGTCGTCACCATCGCCGGAGGCAAGGAGCTCGAGGAGCCCGTCGTCGTGCGCCCCACGAGCGAGACGGTCATCGGCGAGTTCATGGCCAAGTGGATCCAGAGCTACCGCGACCTACCGCTCCTGCTCAACCAGTGGGCGAACGTCGTGCGTTGGGAGCTGCGGCCGCGCACCTTCCTGCGCACGAGCGAGTTCCTCTGGCAGGAGGGGCACACCGCGCATGCCACCGAGGAGGACGCGCGTGCGTACGCCGTGCGCATCCTCCGCGAGGTCTACGAGAACTTCATGGTCGAGATCCTCGGCATCCCGATCCTCATGGGCATGAAGACCGCGCGTGAGCGCTTCGCCGGAGCGACCAACACCATGACCTGCGAGGCGATGACCGGCGACGGCAAGGCGCTCCAGATGGGCACGAGTCACGAGCTCGGCCAGAACTTCGCGCGTGCGTTCGGTATCCAGTACCTCGACGACACCGGCGCGCAGCAGACCGCGTGGACGACGTCATGGGGTGTGTCGACGCGCATGGTCGGCGGGCTGATCATGGCGCACGGCGACGACTGCGGATTGCGTGTGCCGCCACGGCTTGCGCCGATCCAGGCCCTCGTTCTCGCCGTGCGTGACGACCCCGAGGTGATCGCGCGCTGCCGAGCCCTCGCCGACGAGCTCGCTGCGGCAGCCGTGCGCGCCCAGCTCGACGTACGCACCGACGTCTCCCTGGGTCGGCGGGCGACCGCGTGGGAATTGAAGGGCGTGCCCGTGCGGCTGGAGCTCGGTCCGCGAGACCTCGCCGATGGCACGGTCACGCTGGTCCGGCGGATCACGGGCCAAAAGCAGCCCGTTCCGCTCTCCGCCGCGGTCGCCGCGGTCCGCGCCGCGCTCGACGAGCAGCAGGTCGCACTGCTCCGCGAGGCGACCGAACGACGGCGCGCGAGCACCGTCGACGTCACGAGCATCGCCGAGGCCATCGACGCCGCCACGACGGGATGGGCGCGCATGCGCTGGAGCGCGTTGGGGCCCGACGGTGAGGCCGAGCTCGCCGCCAGCGCCGTGAGCGTCCGGTGCCTCGTACGACCGGACGACTCGCTCCCCGAGCGTGCCGACGAGCCCGACCTCGTTGCGGTCGTCGGGCGTTCCTACTGACCGACGGCCGCATGGCACTTCCAGTCCCGCCGCCGGTCTCGCCGATGCTCGCGAAGCTGACCCGCGAGCTGCCGACGGGGGAGGGCTGGCTGTACGAGCCGAAGTGGGACGGTTTCCGTGCCATCGTCTTCCGCGACGGCGACGATCTCGAGATCGGCAGCCGCAACGAACGCCCACTGACCCGGTATTTCCCCGAGCTCGTCGAGCCGCTGTGTACGGCGCTGCCGAAGCGCTGCGTCCTCGACGGCGAAGTGGTGATCGCGACGGAGCACGGCCTCGAGTTCGACCTGCTCTCGCTGCGTATCCATCCTGCGGCATCACGCATCAATCTGCTCGCCGGGCAGACACCCGCCTCGTTCGTCGCGTTCGACCTGCTCGCACTGGGCGACGATGATCTCCGCGGTCGGCCATTCGCCGATCGTCGCGAGCTGCTCGACCAGGCGCTCCCCACATCGAACGAGCGCGTGATGCTCACGCCGGTCACCACCGACGCCGAGCTCGCCCGGGACTGGTTCCATCGCTTCGAGGGCGCCGGGCTCGACGGCGTGATCGCGAAGCCGCTCGCCAGCACCTACCGCGAAGGTGACCGCGGCTGGGCCAAGGTCAAGCACCAGCGCACGGCGGACTGCGTCGTCGCCGGGTACCGCGACCACAAGGGCGGTGGCGTCGGATCGTTGCTCCTCGGGCTCTATGACGCCGCCGGCCGGCTGCACCACGTCGGTGTCGCCAGCAGCTTCGCTGCACCCGACGCGTCGTTCCCTGCTCGCCGAGCTGCAGCCGCTCCGCGACCGTGCGCTCGACGATCACCCCTGGAGGGACTGGGCCGGAGCCGACGCCGAGTCCACACGTATGCCCGGCGCGCAGAGCCGCTGGAACGCGGGCAAGAACCTCAGCTGGGAGCCGTTGCGCATCGAGCGCGTCGCCGAGGTCGCGTACGAGCACCTCCAAGGTGACCGCTTCCGGCACACGGCGCGGTTCGCACGCTGGCGGCCCGATCGCGAGCCCTCGTCGTGCACGTACGCGCAACTCGACGTGCCCGTTCCCGCCCTCCTGCACGACCTCTTCGCTCGCTGAGCGCGCCCATCGGCGGCCGCGCCGGCCCGGTGCGGCGTCCGGTCTGTCCGGAATGCGCCAGGCGACCAACAGGCCAACGTCGGGTATACTCCGGGAGTACGGCCGGTGCGGTTTGCCGCGCCGGGCGTGCACCACGTGGGCGCAAGCCCACGTTTTTTCATGGAACGGCCGAATTCGGCCGAGAATGTCGGCCGAGAATTCGGCCGGACAAGCATGGCCAGAACGGACGGGAGCCACCGGTCCGAGAAGACGACGAAGCGGGAGCGAGGAGGTGACGGCAGTGGTGGATCGCAGCGCGATCGCCGAGGAGTTGCAGGAAGTGCTCCAGCCGTTGGGCCTCGAGCTCTACGACGTCGAGCTCACCGGCGCCGGCCGCACCTCCGTCCTGCGGGTCCTCGTCGACCGTGAGGGAGGCGTCGACCTCGATGCCGTGAGCGCGGCCACCCAGCAGATCTCGCCCGCCCTCGATCGCTCCGGGGCGTCCGCGCGCCTCCCCGACGGCTATTCGCTCGAGGTGAGCAGCCCCGGGCTCGAGCGGCCCCTGCGCCTCCCGGCGCACTTTCGGCGCACCGTCGGCGAGACCATCTCCGTGAAGTACCGCGAGCCCGACGGCTCGGCGCGTCGCTCCCGCGGGGTCGTCGTCGCCGCCGACGACGACGGCGTCGACCTCGACGTCGAGGGTGCGGCCTGCGGCTCGCGTACACCGACGTGTTGTCGGCCAAGACGATCTTCGAGTGGGGCCCGGCGCCGAAGCCGGGCAAGGCGCGCCCCGTACCGGCGCGAAGGAAGTGGTCGTGCGATGAACTCCGACATGATGGAGGCGCTCGAGAACATCGAGCGCGAGAAGGGCATCTCGGTCGAGATCATGCTCGAGGCGCTCGCCAACGCGCTGCTCACCGCGTACAAGCGCATGCCGAACTCGGCCGAGGAGGCCCTCGTCGAGATCGACATGGAGACCGGCGCGATCAAGGTGATCGCGGAGGAGCTCGACGAAGAGGGCAACGTCACCCGCGAGTGGGACGACACGCCGTCCGACTTCGGTCGCATCGCCGCGCAGACCGCCAAGCAGGTCATCTTCCAGCGCATTCGCGAAGCCGAGCGGGAGATGAAGTACGAGGAGTACGCGGGCCGCGAAGGCGACATCGTCACCGGCATCATCCAGCAGACCGACGCCGCGTTACACGCTGCTCGACCTCGGCAAGGTCGAGGCGCTCCTGCCGCAGGCTGAGCAGGTGCAGAACGAGCACTATGACCACGGCAGCCGCCTCAAGGCCTACATCGTCGAGGTGCGCAAGACTGCGAAGGGCCCGCAGATCGTCGTGTCGCGCACGCACCCCGGTCTGGTGAAGCGCCTGTTCGAGCTCGAGGTCCCCGAGATCGTCGACGGCGTCGTGGAGCTCAAGGCCATCGCACGCGAGCCGGGGCATCGCACGAAGCTCGCGGTCTCGTCGAACGACCACAACGTCGACCCCGTCGGCGCGTGTGTCGGCGCGCGCGGATCGCGCTGTCCGCATGGTCGTCAACGAGCTGCGCGGCGAGAAGGTCGACATCGTCCCCTACAGCGAGGACCCCGCGGAGTTCGTGATGAAGGCGCTCGCACCCGCGCGCGTCCGCGAGGTTCGCATCCACCCGGACACCGGCACCGCCGAAGTGATCGTCCCCGACTTCCAGCTCTCGCTCGCGATCGGCAAGGAAGGCCAGAACGCGCGGCTGGCCGCGCGCCTCACCGGATGGCGCGTCGACATCAAGAGCGAGGCGCAGCTCGCGGAGGAAGAGTCCGGCGGCGGCGTCGAGTACGCCGAGGGCGAGTGGGTCACGAGCGAGAGCGGCGAGCTCGTCTGGCAGCCGGCGGGCGGCGGCGAGACCATCTCGGCGGCGGAGGCCGGGTATGCGGCGCCGGACGCTCCCGAGGCTCCGGCTGAGCCTCGGCCCCCCGAGGCGCCGCCCGAGGTGCCGGCCGCGCCGCCCGCCGACGGCGAGACCGCCCCGGCGACCGAGGACAGCGCTCCCGCGACCGACGGTGCCGTGTCCCCGGCCGACGCTGCGCCGGCCGACGCTTCCGTGCATGGTGCCGACGGCGCCGCCGAGCCTGCGTTGCAGGCGGCCGAGGACACGTCCGACTGACGCGCGGCGGTCCGCCACTATCCTGCACGGAGCGCCGGCGAACCTGCGTCGGCTGTCGTCGAGTCCGCGAAGTGACCCAGCTCGTCCGGATCACTCGGCGGTCCGACGGCGACCTGGTGCCAGGTCCGGGATCCGGTCGGGGCGCCTGGCTGTGTGGTGATCGCCTGTTCGAGTGCCTCGAGACGGCCGGCCGTCGAGGAGCCCTTGGGCGGGCGTTGCACGCGCGAGTGCTCGTACAGGATGTCGAGGCTCTGCGTGCGAGACTGGCGAGGTCTGTGTCCGGTTCCGGGAGCGCCATGCCCGGGGACGGGTCGTCACCCGGGCTCGACGAGCCTGGGGGCGACGGGAACGAAA